>JAZSQQ010000059.1:0-40378 GCA_045538055.1 Acutalibacteraceae bacterium | reverse complement strand
TTTGTTTATAGCATAAAACGTTAAAAATTTATATATTTACCTGTTTTTTATGTTTTTAAGGGTTTCTTCATGTGTTAAGACTTTGAAGAAACCCTTTCTTTGCTTGTTTTATGCGGTCTGCTCTTTTTTTACATCCCCTTTGTTATCTGTTTTTAAGATATTCCACTGCCATTACGTAACCGTCAAAGCCGTAGCCGGCAAAGGTTTTTTCGGCATACATTCCGACGTAAGAAATCTTGCGGAAATCTTCACGTGAATTCACGTCTGAAATATGCACTTCGCAGGTGGGGATGGCAACAGCCTTGAGCGCGTCAAGAATTGCGATGCTTGTGTGCGTATAGGCGGCAGGATTGATGACTATTCCGTCGGCTTTACCGTAAGCTTCCTGTATTTTATCAACAATGGCGCCCTCGTGATTCGATTGAAAAAGCTCAACCGTCACGTTCATTTCTTCAGCCTTTGCCGTTATCATCCTGCAAAGGTCAGCGTATGTACTTTTGCCGTAGATATCAGGCTCGCGGATTCCGAGCATATTGATGTTTGGTCCGTTGATAACTAAAATATGCATTCAATCACCCTTTCCGCTGTGATTTTTGCATCTGCATCGACTTCAACAGTGAAGTCTGCAAATGCTTCGTATGTGTCTTTTCTTGCTTCGTAGATTTTTCTTACGGCATCCTCGTTTTTTGAAAGAGGTCTGCCCTCAAGCGAGAGAAGAGATAAATCTTTTTTCAGATAAATTACCGTGCCGTTTTGCCTTAGTGCATCACGGTTTTCTTTTTTTATAACAGCACCGCCGCCTGTAGCGATGATTTTTGAAAGCTGTTTTCCTACGAGTTCAACCGCCTTTGTTTCGAGCTCGCGGAAAAACGTTTCTCCGTCATTTTCGAAAATTTCGGGAATCGTCCGTCCGTCAGCTCTGATGATTTCTTCGTCTGTATCGAGCAGTTCACGCTGTAGTTTTTCTGCAAGGATTTTTCCGACGGTTGACTTTCCGCAACCGGGCATACCGATGAGAACGACGTTTTTCTGCTCTTTCAACATTGCAGTGCAGACAGCGTTTATGTCTTTGTTGCAAAGCTGTATATCGGGAAACTGTTCGGCTGAGCGAAGTCCCTGGGCAACAAGCATGGTAAGTCCGTTCGCACACGGAATTCCAAGTTCCTCTGCATCAAGCAACAAACGTGTTCTGCACGGATTATAAATCAGGTCAAGTACGTTGCCGAGATTGGTGAATTGTTTAAGGTCAACAAGCCGTTCACCGTTATTCGGATACATTCCGACGGGTGTTGTGTTCACAATGATGTCGGCATCGTAGTGTTTGTCAATGTTGCCGTAATTGTTTTCTCCGCTTCGGCTGACAACGATGATTTCCCTTGCACCGCAGTCTTTTGCAACGGCACAGACCGTCAGGCTTGCACCGCCCGAACCGAGGACAAGCACTTTTTTGCCGTTGTAATCGGCACCGCAGGATTTCGACATAAAGTCAAAGCCGAAATAATCCGTGTTGTCGCCGTAAAGAGTGCCGTCATCACGACGGATAACGGTGTTAACACTGCCGATTTTCTTCGCAGTTTCGGAAAATTCATCGCAACGGTTGAAGGCTTCGATTTTATATGGAATTGTAACATTGTAAGCTTTGAGGGTTTTGTCTTTGAAAAACTCGTCCAGTTCCTCAGGCTCACGGCAGAAAAGCTCGTAATTATATGAGCCGAAATGAGCGTGAATCTGCGGAGAGAGGCTGTGCGAAAGCTTACGTCCGAGTAAACCGTACATCGTTATTCCTCCGTATAGCTTCCAAGATAAACGAAGGTTTCACAGTCGTTTTCAAGCTCCGTGATAAGCTTTTTTAATTCTTCGGAGTAAACGGAAGCATCGATGTCAAAGTAGAACATAAACTCGAAATTACTGCCCGCGATGGGTCGGCTTTCAAGCTTTGTAAGGTTAAGTCCGCGTGAAGCGAAACGTGCGATGACGCTATAAAGTGAACCGGGTGTATGCGGAATGGTAAGCATCAGACTTGTTTTGTTCGCCCCCGGATAAATTTCAGGCTCTTTGGAAATACAGATGAATCTTGTATAGTTATTCTGTGTGTTCTGGATATTACCTGAAAGGATTCTGAGGTCGTAAAGCTCAGCACATTCTTTTGCTCCGATTGCCGCAATGTCAGTTCTACCCGATTCGGCAACGATTTTTGCCGCCGCAGCAGTATTTTTGCAAACGTGAACCTTTACTCCGAGTTGGCTGATGAAGGCTGAACATTGGTTGAGTGCCTGCTCGTGTGAATAAATCTCCTTGATTGAGTTGATACTTGTTCCGCTGTTCGCGAGGAGCTTGTGCTCAATACAGAGTTTCATACTGTGCGTGATATAAAAACTGTATTTTGACATAAGGTCATAAACCTGATTAACAGAACCTGCCGTGCTGTTTTCAACGGGCAGAATTCCGTAACGGCAAAGACCCGAATCAACAGCCTTGAAAACATCTTCAAATCCGCTGAAATACATGATGCTGGGGTATGCAAACATTTTATCACACGCGTGCTGTGAGTAAGCACCCTCAACACCCTGACACGCAACAACAGCGCGGTTGATACGCTCTTTCGGTGTTTCAGCAGTTACCTTTTCAATTGTTTCAACAAGATTGGATTTTTTTGAGTTAAGACCTCTCTGATAAGAACAGCTGACATCAAAAACAGTCTGATAAAGAACACGTGAATATTCGCTGAATTCGGGAGCAACTTTTGAGGTTACTTTGTTTATAACCTGACGTTCACGTTCTCTGTCCGAAACGGGAAGTCCGTTTTCTTTTTTATATTCGGCAATCGAAGCGGCCGTCTTCATCCTTCTTTCAAAAAGACGGACGAGCTCGTCGTCGATTGTGTCAATTTCTTTTCTGAGTTTATTTATATTCATAAGGGACACCTTCAGATAAGATTAATTAAAGCAAGAGCCGTAACGGCCTCAATGCAGGGAACAGCTCTTGGTACAATGCACGGGTCGTGTCGGCCTTCAATAATAAGCTCTTCCTCCGCCATTGTTTCAAGGTTAACCGTCATCTGCGGTTTTGCAATTGACGGAGTCGGCTTGACCGCAACGCGGAAGACGATCGGCATTGAAGAGGTAATACCGCCAAGGATTCCGCTGTGATTATTTGTCTTTGTAGTAATTTTGCCATCCTTTACAATGAAGCAGTCGTTGTTTTCACTGCCTCTGAGGTCTGCACAGTCGAAGCCGTTACCGAATTCGATTCCTTTTATTGCAGGGATTGCAAAAACGGCCTGACTGATTGCGTTTTCAACGCCCTCGAACATCGGCTCACCAATGCCTGCGGGCATACCCGTTACCGCACATTCGATAACACCGCCGACGGAATCTCCGTCAAGCCTTGCTTCTTCGATTTTTGCAAGAATTTTTTCTTTGACACCGTCATCAATCAACGGAAAATCTTTTCCTGTAATGTCAGCAAGAATATCTGCAGTTACGTTAACGGGGTCAAAACGTGAGTCACTGACTCCTGCGATTTTTTCAATATGTGCGCCGATGCGGATTCCTTTTTTTTCTAAAATCTGCATTGCGACCGCACCTGCAAAGCAAATCGGCGCAGTCATTCTGCCGGAAAAGTTTCCGCCGCCGCGGATGTCATTGAAACCGTTGTGCTTTACATAAGCCGCAAAGTCCGAGTGTGACGGACGTGGAAGATTCTTTAACTTTGAATAATCCTTTGAATGTTGGTCATTGTTTTTTATAACAGCACAAAGAGGTGCACCGCAGGTGATGCCGTTGACAACACCTGAAATTATTGAAGGAATGTCATCTTCCTTGCGCTTTGTTGAATATGCATTGTTGCCGGGAGCACGGCGCGACATAAATCTGCCGATTTTCTCCGTATCAAGCTTTATGCCTGCGGGAATACCGTCAATCACAACTCCGATAGCCTCTGAATGTGACTGACCGAAAACGGTAATTCTGAATTTTTCGCCAAAGCTACATGACATTTGCGTCACCTCCGAGTGAGTTGAAATCTTTGAAAAACTCAGGGTAGGATTTGTTAACTGCCTGAGCATTTTTTATTATAACACAGTCTTCGCATTTTTGTGAAGCCACAGCGGCAGCCATAACAATTCTGTGATCGTTGAAGCTGTCAACCGTTCCGTCTGAAAGACTTTTTTTGCCGATTATTATGATGCCGTCATCGGTTTCGTAAGCTTCACCGCCGAGCGAATTAATCATTTCAACAGTCGATTTTATTCTGTCGCTTTCTTTTAAACGAAGACGGGATGCATTGCAAATTTTTGTTGTACCGTCTGCTGTTGCGGCGACCGCAGAGATTACGGGCACAAGGTCAGGAATATCGGACGCGTCAATCTCTGTGCCGTGAAGGTTGGCAAGTGAAACACGGATTGTTCCGTAATTTTCAATTAATTCACCGCCGAAAGCACGAAGCACATCAAGGATTTTTCGGTCACCCTGAGCTGAATTGCGGTCGAGTCCCGAAACCTCCGAACCGAGTGAAAGGAGGAATGCCGCATTTGACCAGTCGCCTTCAACATGGAAATCACCTGACTGTAAATCAGAGTGTCTGACTTTATAAACGTTCCCGTTTTCTTTGATATCCGCACCGAAATCGGAAAGAGCTTTTGTTGTGATATCAATGTACGGCTTTGATTCAACGGGAGGAATGATTTCTATTTCACTTTCTCCTTCGCAAAGAGGAAGTGAAAGTAAAAGCCCTGTAATGAATTGCGAGCTGATATTGCCTGCAATTCTGAATTTTCCGCCTGTAAGCTTTCCTGAAATGTGAAGCGGAAATGTATCGTTACAAACGATACCGTGATTTTTCATTTCGTCAAGAAGCGGTGCAATCGGTCGCTCGGGGAGCCTGCCCTCAGCCGTGAATGTTGCTTCAATTCCGAGAGCTGAAACAACGGGTAACATAAAACGAAGTGTTGAACCGCTTTCTTTGCAATTCAACTCTGCTTTTTGGGGAAATTCGGCAGGAGGAGTGACTACCCACTCGTTGCCGTTTTTTTCTATTGTAACTCCGAGAGCCTTGAGGCAACCTGCAGTTGCTTCGATATCGTCGGAGGTTTTGTTCAGTTTAACGGTACTCTTTCCTTTTGCAAGTGCCGCACAGATTAATATTCTGTGAGCAACGGATTTTGAAGCGGGAGCTTCAATTTTTCCGTAAAGAGTTTTTGGATTTATTTTAATTTTCATTACTTAAAAGCTCCTTAAATTCAGCGAGAGCCAGGTTTAAAATTTTACATTTTCCTGTTTCTTCGGGGATGATTATCGAAATTCTGCCCGAAGAACTTTTCTTGTCGTTTTCCGTTGCAAAGTAAAGTGAGCTGTTCTTGAAAGGACAGGAAACCGGAAGATTGTTTTCAAGCAAAGCGTCAATGATTTCGTCCTGGCATTTTTCCTTTGAAAGACCGTTTTTCCAAGCGATTTCTGAAATGAGGAGCATCCCCATCGCAACAGCGCTTCCGTGCGAGATTTCGAAATTGCTCATCTTTTCAATTGAGTGAGCGAGAGTGTGACCGAAATTAAGAAGCTGACGTTTGCCTGTGTCAAATTCATCTTCGTTCACGATTTCACTTTTGATCGAAACGCAACGGGCAATTATAGTTTCAAGATTTCTTGCGATATCGCCGTTTTTCACAGTTTCAAAGAGAGCCTTGTCAGCAATAACACCGTATTTTATGATTTCCGCCATACCGTCTGCGAATGTTTCGGACGGAAGAGTGAGAAGCATCTGCAAGTCGCAGAGCACAAGCTCAGGCTGATTGAAAACTCCTGCAAGGTTTTTCCCTGCTTTAAGGTTGACCGCTGTCTTTCCGCCGACGGAAGAATCAACCATAGCAAGAAGGGTAGTCGGAATCTGAACAAGATGCATACCTCTCATATACATTGCCGCCGCAAGCCCTGCAAGGTCACCGACAACACCGCCGCCGAGAGCAACGATAACATCGTTTCTTGAAAAATGCTTGTCAGCAAGAAATTCAAGAAGCTCGAAAAGAACTTCGGGAGATTTTGACTTTTCACCGTGAGGGAAAACAAATATCTCGGTCATAAGCTTCTCTTCGGAAAGATATTCTTTTGCCTTGTCAGCGTGAAGCCCGGCAACCGTATCGTCCGTAACGATACAGACCTTTACGTTACCGAAAAGAGCCTTGATTTTTTCGCCGAGAAGAGCAACGGTTTTCTGCCCTATTATAATGTCATATTTTTTTGAGGCATTTACTTTAACAGTTTCCATAATTAACCTACCTGTTTCTTTTTCGCTTTACCTTCTGCGAGCAAAGAAGAAAGTTTTTCGCTGTCACCTTTTTCAAGTGCGGCTTTGTATTGCTGAAGATTTTTGATGAGAGTATCAATCTCAGCCGTAAGGTTATCTTTGTTTTCAAGGAAAAGCTCGGCCCACATTTCTTCGTTGAGTTTTGCGACCCTTGTCATATCCTTGTAACTGCCTGCGGAAAAACCTTTTCTTACTTCAGCTGACGGACTTTTTACATATGCACTTGAAACAACGTGTGCAAGCTGTGAAGTGTATGCAATAATTTTATCATGTTCTTCGGGAGAAGAAAAGGTTATTTCTGAAAATCCTAAAGATAAAAAGAAATGTTTTGCCTTGTCAAGAACAGCGATGTCTGAAACTCCGTGCGGAGTAAGAATCATTGAAGCACCCTTGAAAAGACTTGCACGTGAAGAGCCGAAGCCCCAGAATTGTGTACCTGCCATCGGGTGGCCGCCGATGAAGGTGAAGCCGTGCTCCTTCGCAACGGGGTTTATTTTATCGCAAACACTTCTTTTAACACCGCTGCAATCAAAGACAATGCAGTCCTTTTTGAATCTATCAGCGTTTTTAATTATATAATCAACAGTCGCTTCGGGGTAAAGAGAAACGATAACAATATCACATTCCGGAAGATTTTCTTCGCTGAGGATGCCGTCAATTGCGCCTGTAAGCTCAGCGGCAAGAACTGTGCTTTCGTCAATGTCATAACCGTAGACGGTGTGTTCCTTTGTTTCTTTGATTGCCTTTGCCATTGAACCGCCGATAAGGCCGAGTCCTGTTATTCCGATTTTCATTGCTATCGTTCCTTTCTTTAAATTATTCTGCGTTCTGATGAAGCACCTTGCGGATAACTTCAGCTTCTCTGACAACCTGAGCGAACTGTGCGGGAGTAAGAGCCTGCGGACCGTCGCAGAGTGCGTGAGCAGGGTCATTGTGAACCTCAATCATAAGTCCGTCTGCACCTGCGGCAACGGCTGAGAGGGCGAGGGGACGGACGAGCCTTGAAAGTCCTGCCGCGTGGCTCGGGTCAGCAATAACGGGAAGGTGTGATTTTTCTTTAAGAAGTGCAATTGCTGAAACGTCCATTGTATTTCTTGTGTATTTTTCGAAAGTACGGATTCCTCTTTCGCAAAGTATAACCTTTTCGTTACCGCCTGCCATAATATATTCGGCACTCATAAGAAGCTCTTCCATTGTGCTTGAAAGACCGCGCTTAAGAAGAATCGGTTTGTCTGTGTGTCCGAGTTCCTTAAGAAGCTCGAAGTTCTGCATATTTCTTGCACCGACCTGAATGACGTCAACATTTTCGAAAAGGTCAAGGTGAGAGATATCCATAATTTCCGTAACAATCGGCATACCTGTTTCAGCCTTTGCTTTTTCAAGAAGCTTAAGACCCTCAGCTCTCATACCCTGGAAGGCATATGGTGAGGTTCTCGGCTTGAAAGCACCGCCGCGAAGAAGCATAGCACCTGCTTCCTTGGTTTCTCTTGCGATTGAACAAATCTGTTCGGGTGATTCAACAGAGCACGGACCTGCGATATATTGGAAGTTTCCGCCGCCGATTTTATAACCGCCGATGTCGATAACCGTATCGTCGGGGTGAAATTTTCTGTTTGCATTTTTGAAAGGCTCGCTGATTCGTGTAACCTTTTCAACTATATCAAGACTGTTGATAAGGTCAATGTCAACGTGACTTGTGTCACCGATAAGGCCGAGAATGGTTTCAAATTCACCGACGGTTTCGTGAACGTCAATGTTCATTGATTTGAGCCAGTCAACAAGATGCTCCTGCTGATCTTTATCAATTCCGTTTTTAATAACTACTACCATAATAAAACCTCCTAAAAAATAAAAAGTTCCGCAGTTTAATTTCACTGCGGAACTCTGAGAGCATTTTCAAAAAACAAATTACAGCAAAACCAACTAAACCCTATTAACTTTTGTTAATAAAGTAAAAGTAAAAGTATTCAGCTGCAAAAATGTTTCGCTTCATTGCTTTAATCTCCTAAAGTTTTGACACATTATAACACCACAAATTTTTGGTGTCAAGAGGTTTTTTGAAAAATTTTTAAAAATTGTCGTAGCCTACCATAAGAGTAAGCTCGTATTTGACATAACCTTATAAGATGTTCCTGAGGTTGCTCTTACCTGTGCGTATGTTGAAACGAAGAGTCTTCTTTTTGCCGTCTTCAATGTAGCAGATTTTAACATCTTCCTTTGTAACGTACTCAGCAGAAAGGATTTCGGCCTCGCTTCTCTTGAAGAAGAGCTTAAGGTATTCTGTTGTTTCGTCGTCGTAATCGCCAGCGTTATCGGAAACGAAGAGAACGCTGCCGAAGAGGTTGTTCACCTTTGCAAGAAGAAGCTTCTGATCCTTTGTGAACTTGAGGTTGTTGTCACGAAGGAAGAAAACATCCGGGTCGTTGCAGAAAACTCTCTGGTCGAGATGACGGCGGAGGAATGTGTTGTTGATAGCGTGTCTTGTGTTAACAATTTCCATGTTAAGAAGAAGCTTGTCGATGAAGTTGAACTCGAAGTGAGGTGAAACGTCACAGCCGATACGGCAAGCGTCAACAACACCGAATGACGGTCCGAGAGGTACACCGCAACCGAGGATGAGCTTTTCTTCGCCGACGCATTCACGAAGGAAGTCCATAGCTTCGCACATAATTGTACCGCGTGTTTTGCCGTGTCTCGGGAGCATTGCTTCGGAATAAAGGAAGTCAAGCTTAACCATATCAAAGCCCCACTCATTAACGATTACGTTAAAGAAGTTCTTGATGTACTCTCTTGCTTCGGGATGGTAGAAGTCGAGTGTGTAAGCACCGCCCCAACCCTGACAGCCGAGGAGAGGTTTGCCCTTTTCGTCCTTGATAAGCCAGTCGGGATGCTCTTTTGCAACGCGAGAAACTCTCTGTGCGCTGAACGGAGCAATCCAGATGCCTGCAAGATAGCCCTTGTCGTGAATCTTGTCTGCAACGTACTTCATACCGTTGGGGAATTTTGCAGGGTTCGGGTCAAGCCAGTCGCCGACGAATGTTTCATAACCGTCGTCAATCTGGAAGATTGAAACGCTGTCCTTTGCTCTGTCAAGTCCGTCAAGGTCTCGGAGGATGATATCTTCATTGATCTTCTGATAGTAGTTGTACCATGATGTGTAACCTGAAAGGTAATCAATCTTCGGCTTCCTGAGCTCCATTGAGCCGAAGTACTTATCGAAAACATCATCGTATTTTCCGCTGAAGCAGACAACGTCAACAAGCGTTGTTTCGTTTTCAAGAGTACAGCCTACGATGTCTTTCGCAATGCTGAAACGGTTTTCTGAACATTCAAGCTCAAAAAGAGTATAGCCCTCTCTTTCGCTGCGAGAGCCGAAAAGAACAAGGTCTTCACCGTTTCTGAAATATGTGTATGTATAGGAGTGGAAGGAGCCAACCTTGTCGTATTCAGCAAAGTGGTAGTCACCCTGTACACCTGCAAAGAATTTTGTGAAGTTGTTAAGATGAGTGATTTTGCCGAGACCTGTGATTTTGTCGTCAGCATGGCACTCATAGCACTTAGTCCATGACTGGAAGCCGTTTGCAAAGAAGACTTCGTTTTTCTCAAGCTTCTTTGTTGTATTGAGGCTGAACTCAAGCATCTCCAACGGAGCCTTAGGCTTGAGCACACATTTAACAGCGTTTTCGCTCACTTCAAGGTCGAGTACATAGTGGTCACATTCAGTCTTACTGTTTTCGTAGGTTGTGCCGTTGACTTTGTATTTGATATACGGTTCAAATTTAAACATAGTGGTGTTCCTCCAAATGTAAATTTTTACATTTTATATTCTAACATACAATTATAGATAATTCAAATATTTTTGCATTAAATTTGACACGGTCGGTTTGTGGTGTTAAAATGACGTCTGTATTTTGAATTTAAAGGATGGATAAACGCAATGCTCGGTGTTCTGGTTAATGTTGCAACAGCTGTACTCGGCGGAATTTTTGGTGCACTTTTCAAAAAAGGAATTCCCGAAAAAATCACAAAAGCGGTAATGGTCGCCGTCGGACTTTGCGTGCTTTATATCGGTATCGACGGTGCACTCAAGGGTGAAAACACGCTCGTTCTAATAATCTCAATGCTTGTCGGTACGCTTATCGGTTCACTTATTGATATTGACGATAAAATCAACAGGCTCGGTCTTTTTGTTGAAAAGAAATTCAACAAAGGCGAAAAAAAGATTTCGATTGCAGAAGGTTTTGTAACTGCAACGCTTCTTTTCTGTGTCGGCTCAATGACCGTTGTCGGTTCTCTCAATGCAGGTCTCCGCGGCGATAATCAGATGCTTTACACAAAGGCGATTCTCGACCTTGTTTCGGGTACGGTTATTGCGACAAGCTGCGGAATCGGTGTTGCTTTTTCGGGGCTTTCCGTACTGGTTATTCAGGGCGGAATAGTTCTTCTTGCTCAACAGCTTAACGGAATTCTCACTGTTCAGGCAATCGACGAAATGACCTGTGTCGGCTCGGTTATAATCATCGCTCTCGGTCTTAACCTTGTCGGTATTTCGAAGTTTAAGGTTGCTAATTTTATGCCTGCAATTTTCCTAGCACCGCTTGTATGTATGCTTTTGAATATGTTGCCTTTTTCAATATAATTTGCATATTGAAAAAAGTGTCGGTTTTTGGTATAATATTATCATAAATCAGAGAACAGAGGAATTTTATGAACAAAGAAGTTTCAAATAAAAAGAAGATAACAGATAAAAAGTTAATAATAATCTTTCTTGTCGGTGTTGCGGTTTTGCTTGCGGCAATTGCAATTGTAGTGCATTTTTCAACAAAAGTTACGGATGATTC
Source organism: Acutalibacteraceae bacterium (assembly GCA_045538055.1). Taxonomy (GTDB): domain Bacteria; phylum Bacillota; class Clostridia; order Oscillospirales; family Acutalibacteraceae; genus CAG-488. Next base: position 29,237 of record JAZSQQ010000059.1, on the reverse strand, counting down.
ATATAAGGATTGTGCGATAGGTGACGTTGACGGAAACGGATATATCAATTCGGGCGACAATCTTCTTATCCAGAAGCATCTGAACGGAACCGGCGAGCTTTTTGAATCACAGCAGAAAAACGGTGATGTAAACCTTGACGGCAAGCTTGATGAACTCGATATGGAGCTCATTCAGAAATATGCAACAGGACAGATTCAAAAACTTCCGTACAAAGGCGAGGAAGATAAGACAGAAAGTCGCAAGGAAAACTCAATTGTTTTCAAGAATGAAAAAGTGGAATCGAGTGTTCAGATTGAGAACAGCTGGTCAAACGGTGACGGCACATATTCCTATCAGCTTAAAGTAACTATGAAGAACATTGACGATTCAAGGCTCAGAAACTGGGAAACAAAAGTCAAGCTCAGCGAAAAAGCAAAGATTATAAAGAGCTGGGACTGTGAAAGCGAAGTGCAGAACGATACGGTTGTGATTGAAGGTGAATCAATTTCTGCAGAAAGCACGATGAACTGCGGTGTAATCGTGACAGCTCCCGAAAATATGAAGATCGTTTCGGTTGTAACTGAAAAATAAAAACAAGCAGGTTTTCAAAGCGAAAACCTGCTTTCCTTATTCTTCCATTTGTCTTCCTAAAAACGAAGCGGCAACCTGTGCAAGCTTGATTTCTGTGGGCGAAGTTTTTGTACCGTCGCTGAAAAGGAAGACGACGGCACCGAGCACATCACCGTTGCTGATAATCGGTGCGGCAATTGATGCGGCATAGCTGACACTCTCAACGGGATAAAGCATATTGTCCGCATCACCCGTAAAGATTTTTCTGTCTTCCATAATGTTTTCCAGCTCTTCGCTGATGTGTTTTTCAAGGAAATCCTTTTTCGAAACACCTGCGCAGGAAATAACGTGGTCGCGGTCGCAGATGAGGATTGGTGTATTGACGCTTCTGTAAAGCACGTCCGCGTAATGCTCTGTCACGTCGGAAAGCTCGCCGACGGGCGAGTATTTTTTGAATATGACACCGCCCTGGGTGTCTGTAAAAATTTCAAGCGGTGCACCTTCGCGGATATGCATCGTGCGGCGGATTTCCTTCGGGATAACCACACGGCCGAGGTCGTCAATTCGGCGTACAATGCCTGTTGCTTTCATATATTCATTTCTCCTTAATTTACAACTTTTATACTATTGTTTGTGATTTAAAGAAAATTATACTTTTATGAATTTACTTTTTGAATTGACTGTGATATAATGAAAAGGTTGAAAAATATGAATTGTTATTTTATCAAATTGGGAGATGAGAAGTATGTATGATGTCGCTGTTATAGGTGCAGGCGTTGTCGGCGGTCTTGTGGCTCGTACACTGATGAAGTACAAGTTGAAGGTTTGTATTCTTGAAGCACAGAACGACGTGGCAATGGGTGCAACCAAGGCGAATTCAGCAATTGTTCACGGCGGATTTGATGCCAAGGAAGGCAGTCTTAAGGCTCTTCTTAACGTCCGCGGCTGTAAAATGATGGAGTCTGTCTGCAAGGAGCTTGGCGTAAGCTACAAAAATAATGGTTCTCTTGTTGTCGGCTTCAATGATGAGGACAGAGCTGTCCTTAATGAGCTTCTTGAAAGAGGTAATAAAAACGGCGTTGAAAGATTGCAGATTCTTGAAAAGGACGAGCTTAAAAAGCTTGAACCGAATCTTTCGGAAAATGTTACCTGTGCTTTGTATGCTCCGACGGCAGGCATTGTCTGCCCGTATACTCTTGCAATTTCCGCTATCGGAAACGCTATGGACAACGGTGCAGAATTAAAGTGTAATTCTAAGGTTATCGGCATCAATGAAATTGAAAACGGATATAAGGTATCGTCTGAAAACGATGCTGTTGAGGCTCGCTATGTTATCAACTGTGCAGGCGTGTATTCAGACGAAATCGCAAAGATGGTCGGTGACGACTCTTTCAGCGTTCACCCGAGAAGAGGCGAATATATCCTTCTTGATAAGGAGTGCGGTGACACGGTTTCCTGCACAATCTTCAGAACTCCTTCAAAGATGGGTAAGGGTATCCTTGTAACCCCGACAGTTCACGGTAACCTTCTCCTCGGTCCGACAGCTTTTGATATGGAGGATAAGGAAGATAAGGATACAACAGCCGAAGGCTTTGCAAATATCCTCGGCAACACACACGAAACAGTAAGCGGTGTTGCACTCAATAAAACAATCACATCCTTCTGCGGTCTTCGTTCTGTAGGCAGCACAGGTGATTTCATTATCAACTCACCGAAGAAGGGCTTTATCAATACTGCAGGTATTGAATCTCCGGGCCTTACATCTGCACCTGCAATCGCAGAGTATATCGCAGATATGCTCAAGGACGAAGGCTTGGAAATGGAAATCAATCCGGAGTTCAACCCGATAAGAAAGTCATATCACGCATTCGCTGAGGCTTCTCAGGAAGAAAAGAATGCTGTTATAAAAGAAAATCCTGCTTACGGAAAAATCGTCTGCAGATGTGAGGGCGTTACGGAAGGTGAGATTGTTGATGCAATCCGTCGCAACCCGAAGCCCCGTGACCTCGACGGTGTCAAGCGCAGAACACGTGCACAGATGGGACGCTGTCAGGGCGGTTTCTGCGGTCCGTATATAACGGAGCTTCTTGCAAAAGAGCTTGATGTTCCCTATGAAAGCATAACAAAATTTGGCGGAGATTCAATAATCAACATAGGGAAGACTAAAGGAGGGCAGGCATAATGAGAGACTTGGTAATTATAGGTGGCGGCCCTGCAGGTATGAGCGCAGCGATTGCGGCATACGAAAGCGGAATCAGGGATATCCTTATCCTTGAACGTGACGAAAACCTTGGCGGTATTTTACAGCAGTGTATCCACAACGGCTTCGGTCTTCATAAGTTCGGCGAAGAGCTTACAGGACCCGAATATGCCTGGAAATACGAAGCAAAAGTCAAAGAACTCGGTATTGAATGCAAGCTCAACACAATGGTGCTTGACGTTTCCGAGGACAAGGTTATAACAGCAACCAATACACAGTACGGTCTTTTTCAGATTGAAGCAAAGGCGATTATCCTTGCAATGGGTTGCCGTGAGCGTTCAAAGGGTGCTTTGAATATCGCAGGCAGCCGTCCTGCAGGCATTTACAGCGCAGGTACAGCACAGAAATTCGTTAATATGAAGGGCTACCTTCCCGGTAAAAACGTTGTTATTCTCGGTAGTGGTGACATCGGTCTTATCATGGCAAGAAGAATGACACTCGAAGGCGCAAAGGTTCATGCTGTTTGCGAATTGATGCCGTATTCAGGCGGTCTTGCAAGAAATATTGAGCAGTGCCTTAACGATTTCGGCATTCCTCTCAAGCTCAGTCATACTATTGTTAAAATCCACGGCAAGGACAGAGTTGAAGGCGTAACAATCGCAAAGGTAGACGAAAACAGAAGACCTATCAAGGAAAGCGAAGAATATATCGCTTGCGATACGATTCTTTTCTCCGTCGGTCTTATCCCTGAAAATGAGCTTTCAAAATCTGCAAAGGTTGACCTTTCAAATATTACAAGCGGTGCAGTTGTTGACCAGGACAGACAGACATCTGTTGAAGGTGTATTCTCCTGCGGTAACGTTCTTCACGTTCACGACCTTGTTGACTACGTTTCGGACGAAGCAGAAATCGCAGGTAAGGCTGCGGCAGAATATATCCAGGGCAATCAGGGCGAAAGTGTTCTTATCCCGATTACAACAGACGGAAAAATCCGCTATACCGTTCCGCAGAGAATCACTAAGGCAAAGGACGTAGCAGTATATTTCAGAGTTTCAAATATCTACAAGAACGTAACGGTTAAAGTCAGCGACGGTAACGATGTTATTTTATCCAAAAAGAGAGTAAAGGTTGCACCGGGCGAAATGGAATCCGTTACATTGAAGAAGGAAATTTTTGAAAACGCAAAAGAATTACATTTTGCATTGGAGGAGATGTAATATGGAAAGAAAGCTTACTTGTATTATATGTCCGCTCGGCTGCGATCTTACCGTTCAGGTTGAAGATAAAAAAGTTCTTGACGTTCAGGGTCACACCTGTCCCCGAGGAAAGAAGTATGCCGAAAGTGAATGCACAAATCCGCAAAGAACCATTACTTCAACGGTAAAGTGTAACGACGGTAGTCTTGTTTCTGTTAAGACGGACAAGCCGATTCCTAAAGAAAAAATGATTGAATGTATGGAAGCTATCAACAATGCGGTTGCAACACTTCCCGTTTCAATCGGCGATGTTATTATCGAAGACGTGTTCGGTAGTAACATTGTGGCAACACAGAACAAAGCATAAACTTACAGCGGAGTGAAAACTCCGCTTTTGTTTTTATGAAAAGCATCGCGCAGGTTTACTTTTCAGGTTTGCTGTGATATAATCGCAACGGTGATATTATGGAAAAATATATCGGTATTGATATCGGCGGAACGAAATGTGCCGTTATCATCGGTGAATATGAAGACGGAAGGCTTAAAATAATCTCCCGCACGGCTTTTTCGACGGATATTAATGAAGAGCCTTGCTTGGTGATTGAAAAGTTTTCCGAAATAATTTCAAAAGAAAAGGATTTCAAAGCAATCGGAATTTCCTGCGGAGGACCGCTTGACAGCAGGTCGGGTGTTGTACTTTGTCCGCCGAATCTTCCGAAGTGGATTGATGTACCGATTGTTGAACTTCTTTCCACACGTTTTAATGTGCCTGTGTTTTTGCAGAACGATGCAAATGCCTGCGCGCTTGCGGAATGGAAGCTCGGTGCAGGTAAGGGCACCGAAAATATGATTTTTCTCACTTTCGGTACAGGCTTCGGTGCAGGACTTATCCTTGACGGCAGACTTTATGTCGGTAAGTCGGATATGGCTGGCGAGGTCGGTCACGTGCGATTAACGGAAGACGGCCCCGAGGGTTACGGTAAAAACGGCTCTGCAGAAGGTTACTGCAGCGGCGGCGGAATCAAAAATCTTGCAAAGCTTTGCGGTCTTGATAAGACGGCAAAGGAGCTTGCCGAAGCTGCAAGAAGCGGTGACGAAAAATCGGCAGAGATTTACAGAACAAGCGGGAAATACCTCGGCAGAATGTTGTCAATACTTATGGATATCCTCAATCCCGAATGTATCGTAATCGGCAGTATTTTTGCACGAAGTGAGGATTTGCTACGTCCGTCAATGGAAGAGGAAATACGAAAAGAAGCTCTTTCGTATACAGCGGAATGTTGCGCTGTAAAGCCGGCTCTTCTCGGTGATGAAATAGGCGATTATGCGGCATTGATAACAGCTGTTTACGGGCAGGAGTGATGAAGTTTATGAAAATTCAGGACGAGCTTGTAAAGCTTTTTAAAGATAACGGTGTCGCAGATGTCGGCTTCACCTGCGTTAACGACGGCCCTTTCGGTGAGAAAAGCTATGCCGTGAGTATAGTCGTGAAGCTTTCAGATGCAATTATCGATGAAATCGCGGATGAACCGACACACACTTATTTTCACCACTACCGCACGGTGAATGCGTTCATTGACCGTGTGATTCTTCAGGCAGGGTTCCTGCTTGAACAAAACGGATATAAATATATTCCCGTCGGTGCATCGCAGAGCATAAACAAGGACGGTTGGAATTATAACGGAAGATATTCCCATAAAAAAGTTGCTTCTCTCGCAGGCCTTGGCGGAATCGGAAAAAACAGCCTTTTTCTTCACAATAAATTCGGCGCAAGAGTAAGACTCGGCACACTTTTTACGGACTGTCCGTTTGAATGTGAGGAAAAACCATATGTTTCACCTTGTGTTGAGTGCAATCTCTGCGTTGAAAAATGCCCGTCGGGTGCAATCAGCGGCACATTATGGCAAGAGGGGATGAAACGCGAAGAAGTGTTTAATCCCGAAAAATGCAGTGAGTATATGAAGAAAAAATTCAAACACATCGGCAGGGGAGCAGTCTGCGGAATCTGTATGAAGGTGTGTCCTTTCGGAGGTAATTATGGATCAGAAGAAAATTGACAGAATCAACGAGCTTGCACGCAAGGCAAGGGAGCAGGAGCTAACACCCGAGGAAGCAGAGGAAAGAGCACAGCTTCGCGCAGAGTATGTTGCGGCGTTTAAAAGAAACCTCGTAGCGTCGCTTGAAAGTATCCGTGTTGTTGATGACGAGGGTAATAAAGCACCGCTTAAAAAGAAAGATTTACAGTAAAAACAGCTTGATAATGATGCGGAAAAAGAAAAAGAGTCCGCATCATTATTTTTTTGTCTCGGTTTGTGATATTTGTACATACAAACTCAAAATATTGTGCAAAAAACGAGTTTTCCACCGTTTTTTCACAATACATGGTGATTTTACACAAAACAAAACCTACTGAAAAACAAGGTAATATTTGTAACTTTTTGATAAAATCATCGGGTAAAAAACCGATTTTTGAAAAAATTTTTCAAAAAACTGCACAAAACACTTGCAAAAAGCCTGTTGATTGTGTAAAATGTATATGTTTAGATTGGCATTTTGTATAAATGTCTGTTGTTCTTGTCTTTTTGCACAAACAACAGGTTTAATTGATGTTAATTATTCATAAGTGAGGAGTTTTATTATGTCAAACAGACTTTTCCAGGGCGTTATACATCAGATGAAGAGCGCCATTGACAGAACTATCGGTATTATCGATGAGTCGGGTACAATCATTTCCTGCAGTGAGCTTGGAAGAATCGGTGAGGTTAACTCAATTGCGGCGGCTACAACCTTTATGGATTCCGAAATCTGCGTTGTGAACGGTTGTACATACAAGACTTTCGGCAATCAGGTGCATCCTGAATACGCAGTTTTTGTTGACGGTGACGATGAGCTTGCTGAGAAGTATGTTAATATCAGCGCAGTTGCGCTCAGCAACCTCAAGCAGTATTTTGACGAAAAATACGACAGAAACAACTTTATCAAGAATGTTATTCTTGATAACATTCTCCCGGGAGATATCTATCTCAAGGCTCGTGAGCTTCGTTTCAATAACGATGCTTCAAGAGTAGTTCTTCTTATAAGAATTCCCGAGCAGTCAGATGCTTCCGCATACGATGTTATCCAGAATCTTTTCCCGGACAAGTCCAAGGACTTCATTGTTAACGTAAGTGAAACAGATATCGCTCTTATTAAGGAAGTCAAGAGCAACGTTGAATCAAAAGACCTTGAAAAGCTTTCCCGTTCAATTGTTGACTCTCTTTCAACGGAGCTTTATGTTCATGCACAGGTTGGTATCGGAACGGCAGTTGTCGGTATCAAGGAGCTTGCACGTTCATTCAAGGAAGCTCAGGTTTCTCTTGAAGTCGGCAAGGTGTTTGATACTGAAAAGTCAATTGTAAGATACGACAGCCTCGGTATCGCACGTCTTATCTATCAGCTTCCCCCAACTCTTTGTGAAATGTTCCTTCACGAGGTATTCAAGCGCGGTTCGATCGAAAGCCTTGACCAGGAAACACTTTTCACAATCCAGAAGTTTTTTGAAAACAACCTTAACGTAAGTGAAACTTCAAGAAAACTCTTTGTTCACCGTAACACTCTCGTTTACCGTCTTGAGAAAATCAAGAAGCTCACAGGTCTTGACCTTCGCGAGTTTGACGATGCTATCGTGTTCAAAGTAGCTCTTATGGTTAAGAAATATCTCGATGCCAATCCGATCAAATATTAATTTTAAAGCAGAGGAATAGTATGATTGACTTTAAAAACGTGTCAAAGGTGTACGATAACGGCACGAAGGCTCTCAACAACGTCAATATCCATATTGATAAAGGTGAGTTCGTTTTCGTAGTCGGCGCATCAGGCGCAGGTAAAAGTACATTCCTGAAGCTTATGATGCGCGAAGAAGTACCGTCAACGGGCACAATCACTATCAAGAACTATAATCTTGGCGAAATGAAAAAACGCAAGATTCCGTATTTTAGAAGAAACCTCGGAATTGTTTTTCAGGATTTCCGCCTTATTCCGAACATGACAGTTTACGACAATGTTGCGTTTGCAATGCGAGTTGTCGGCGCAAGGGAAAAGGATATCCGTAAAAGAGTACCTTACGTTATAAATATCGTAGGTCTTTCACATAAGGCTCGTAACTATCCCAACGAGCTTTCGGGCGGTGAACAGCAGAGAGTTGCTCTTGCAAGAGCGCTTGTAAACAATGCTGATATAATTATCGCGGACGAGCCGACGGGTAACGTTGACCCGCAGATGTCGCTTGAAATTGTTGAGCTTCTTAAAAGACTTAACGAAACAGGTACAACTGTCATAATGGTTACTCACGCACACGACCTTGTCAGAATGTTCGATAACCGTGTTATCGTGCTTGACGGCGGTGCGGTTGTTGCAGACGGAGCTATTGAAGAGGAAGGAATTCCCGTTCATCAGTCATCTCACCTTAATATCGAAGTTAAAGAGCAAAAAACAGAAAATAAAATTACGCAGAAGTTTGTATCTGTTCCGAAGGAAGAGCCTGAAGAGAAAACGACGGATGAAAATCCCGATACCGATTTTCTCAATGCAATTATCTCGGATACAGATACTTACAGAATTTACGTTGAGGATGACTCTTCAGAAAATTCTGCTGCTGCCGAAAAAACGGAAGGCGGTGACGCAGAATGAAAAAGAAGAGAGGAAGCTTAGGTTACCTTACGAAAGAGGGCTTCAGAAACCTCTGGGTGAACCGTATGATGTCAGTCGCATCAATCGCTGTTCTTATGGCGTGTCTTGTTATGATGGGTACTGCGTTTATGGTGCTTGTCAATGTTGAAAAAATCCTCAACATAGTTGAAGAAGAAAACATCGTTTCCGTTTACCTTGAAATGGATACATCCCTTGAGGACGTTCAGCAGGTGAAGGAGGACATCCTTTTAACACAGAATGTTACACGCTGCGAATTTGTCAGCAAGGAAGTGGCGTTCAAGGAAGCACTTGAGAAGAATGAATTCGATGCGGATTCGGAGCTTTTCGTGGGGATTGAAAACCCGATGCCCGATATGTACGAAGTTTCAATGGAAGACGAGAAGCTTTTCGATGAAACAATAGCAAAGCTTGAAAAAATCGATAACGTCGATGTCGTACGCGGAAGTAAGGATATTGCGAATATTCTTATCCAGATCCGTTCAACGGTTTCTTACGTAAGCGTCGGCATAATTGCAGTTTTGCTCCTTATTTCACTTTTCATAATTTCAAACACAATCCGTATCACAATGTTCAACAGACGTCTTGAAATCAACATTATGAAATCTGTCGGTGCAACGAATTGGTTCATCCGTTGGCCTTTCATTGTTGAGGGTATGCTTCTCGGTGCGATTTCGGCATTCGTTTCGCTCGGGGCAGTCTGGGGAATTTACAAGTTGCTTGAATCGCTGATTTATGAGCTTTTAGGTCTTATGAGCAGGGACTTCACAGCTGTGGATTTCAAGCTTTACGCGTTGTATATCCTTGCGGCCTTCTTTGTAGTCGGCGTGCTTTCAGGCGGATTCGGAAGCTTTGTATCAATTCAGCGTTATCTTAAAGAGCGTGGAGGTGTTGTATATGATGACGAAGACTGATTTTTTCAAAAGGATCTTTTCTGTTCTTCTGTGCTTCGCACTCGTGGTTGTCGGCTTGGGCGGCTTTGCTCCGTCAACACACGCTAAAAGCCTTAATACTCTGAAGGCTGAGCAGGCAGAGCTTAAGGAAAAGGTAAAAGAAAGCGAAAAGAAAATCAAAGAGCTTGAAACAGCAAAGGCTGAGCAGGAAAAAATAATCGACGAGCTTAACAAGCAGATCGGTCAGCTCAACGGTCAGCTTGATAATATCAACGCACAGCAGAAGGTTATCAATGATGAAGTCCGCGCTATTGAAGCAAAGATTAAAAAGCTTGATGATGAAATCAGACAGCTTGATATCGAAATTGCACAGAAAGATATTGAAATAGATAATCTCGTACAGCTTTATTGTGAGCGTTTGAGAGCAAATTATATCGCGGGTGAAACCTCGGTTCTTGAGCTTTTCACAGCATCGTCGTCACTTTCAAATTTCTTTAACAGACTTGAGCTGTTCAAACGAGTTACAGCGAATGACCAGAAGATTGTCAATCAGCTGAACGAAGAAATCAAGGCAATTGAAGAAATGAAGCAGAAGCTTGAAGATTCCAAGGCTGAAATTGAGGCTGAAAAGGCGACACTTGAAGTCAAGAAGGCAGAGCTTCAGGTGGCAGAAAACGAGCTTATGGCAACTCAGTCAGAAATTATGGCAAAGTCTGCTGAGGTTAACAAAAAGCTTCAGGCGATTAACTATCAGACAAAACAGCTTGAGGTAAGCATTGACAGCTATAACAAAGAAATGGATGCGGTTGAGGCTGAGATAGACAAGTTCCTTCAGTCGCAGACAAGTACCAAACCGATGGACCCCAATTCGAAGGGTTGGGTATGGCCTGTTCCTTACTCAAACTCATACATTACTTCGCCGTTCGGCTACAGACATGACCCGATTTCGGGTGTATATAAATTCCACGCAGGAATTGATATTTCGATGCCGGGTGCAATGGGTAAAAAGCTCGTTGCTGTCAAACCGGGAACGGTTATCCGTACGGTACGCAGTAATTCAGGTTACGGCAACTATGTTATGATTGACCACGGCGGAGGATATGTTTCGCTCTATGCCCACTGCAAGTCACTTGCTGTTTCTAACGGACAGAAGGTTTCGCAGGGTCAGGTTATTGCTTACATCGGCACTTCGGGTTATTCAACAGGACCTCACGTCCACTTTGAAATCCGTAAAAACGGCGAAAAGGTTAACCCGTCAAATTACGTTTCCAAGTAATTATAAATCCGTTCGCAGAGAAATCTGCGGACGGATTTTTTGTTGACAGTATGGTGTTAATGTGCTAAATTAAAATTATCAAAAGAGGAGGTAAGGCTTATGTTTCTTGACAAAATCGTTGAAGCTCTCGGTCTTGTTTACCGCGAAGAATGGGCACTGAGAGGAATCTTCACACATCTCGGCAATATGTTTACAGGATTTTCAATCAAAGGCTTTTTCGCAGGCTTTATGGCTGTGATTGAGCTTATAGGTATGCTTCTTTTCGGCTTGCCCGTCAGTCCGAGAGGGCAGGAGCTTGACCTTACGGGTTACGAGCTTGTTTTATATGACGAGTTTGAGGGCGATACTCTTGATTATGACATATGGTACCACAGAGGCGACGGTAAACAGCGCGACGGCTATTCAAACAAGTCGCAGGTTTCTTTGCGTGACGGCAACCTCGTTATTACGGGAGAATACCTTGATGACGGTGCTTACGGTCCGGGGTGGTATGCCGCTTCCATAGCAACTAATGAATGGTACGTAAACGGTTATTTTGAAATCCGCTGTATCTGCAGTGACGGCGCAAATTTCTGGAGTGCTTTCTGGCTTCAGGCACATCATCCGTATGAGGCAGAGTATTCACAGGGCGGTGTCGGCGGTGCCGAGCTTGATATCTTTGAATGCTTCAGTTCACCGGGTCAGATTTTCGGCGGCGATTGCATCACTTCAACAATCCACTGTGCGGGTGTTGACGGTATACAGGAAGGCTTCCAGTCAGCAAACCTCGGCGACTTCAAGGGAAAAAACATTCACGAAGAATACAACACTTACGGCCTTGAATGGACAGAGGATGAGTATATTTTCTACATCAACGGTGTTGAAACAACACGTTCAACCTTCGGTAACGGTGTTTCAAAAGCTGAGCTTAATCCGATTATTTCAATGTGTGTTCCCGATATTCAAAAGTTTGAGGGTTACGGCGAGGACTACAAGACTGAGTTCATCGTTGATTACGTTAAGATTTACCAGAAATAACATTAATCTCCGTTGCTTCGGCGACGGAGATTTTTCTGAAAGAATATTTTAACAGTAGCCTTTTTTACGTTGAAAAAAACGATTTAATATGTTATGATATGTTATGTATTAAATTTCGGAGGTTGCGAAATGAAAAAAGTAAATAAAAAAGTAATAATTATCGCAGTAGCAGCTCTTGTTTTAATTGCAGGCATCGTTGCGGGAATTATTGCACTTACAACGGGCAACGCAAGTGTTCCCGGAAAGAAAAACGAGGATGAAGTTAACGCTACTCCCGATTCGCTCACACTCATTGAAGACGGTGATGAGGTAAAGAAGGAAGACGTTACTGCAATTACAGCTGCAACAAAGCCTGATGGCACAGTTACAGACAATAAGGGAGTTACAGACAAGGAAGGCCATATCATTTATGATACAGGCGAAAAGGATGCTGCAGGCAACCCGATTTACACAACGGGTAAGCTCGATTCAAAGGGTAACATCCTTTACACAAAAAATATGGTCAACTCATTCGGCCAGCTTATTTATTATTCAGGAAAATATGTTGACGGTAAGCTCGTGCTTTCTGCAACAACAGAAAAACCTGACTACACATCAAACAACAAGCCGAATCCGTACAAACCCGAAGCTCAGACAACGACTGTTACAGTACCGTTGAAGGAAGAGTCAAACGTTAAAATCACAGGTATGAAGCGCGACTATATCAAGTTCCTCGGCGGTAAGGGTATGGATAATGCAATGGCAGTTGCTGAGTGTGAGGACGGCGGTTACGTTGCAACGGTTTATTCAAATTCATACGATGCTGATTTTGAAGGCGTAAGCAAGGATTGGGCAGGACACAGTGCTGTTGTTAAGTACGATACGGCAGGTAACGTTCTTTGGAGATATGACCTCGGCGGTGACCTTGATGTATGGTTCTACGATGTTGCAGAGCTTGAGGACGGATCTGTTGTTGCTGTCGGCTGTACTCTTTCAACAGATACTGAGCCGAAGAAAACATCAAAGTCACATTCAGCTCTTATTGTCCGCCTTAAGAAAAACGGCGACCATATGTGGACATATGTATTCCCCGGCAGTGATGAATACGCAGGTGAATTCATTCAGAGCGTTGCGGCAACTCCTGACGGTGGTTTCGTAGTCGGCGGTAAGGCTGAATCAAATGCAGGCTTCTTCAAGGGTGAAGGACAGGCCCGTAAGGCTTTCGTCTTCAAGTTTGACAAGAACTGTAACCTTAAATGGCGTCGAATTCTTTCAGGCTCAATGTCAAATAACATTGCCGCAATTGATGTAAATAACAGCGGTGACATTTTTGCAACTTGCGTAACAGTTTCAAGCGACGGTGATTTCGCAGGAATGCTTTATCCCGCAAAGGCAGGTGCAATGAATACTGTTCTTATGAAGCTTAATAAGAACGGTAACCTTGAATGGAAAAAATATCTTCAGGGCTCAGGCAACAGCCAGTATGAAGCAGTTTGCGCAACAGACGACGGCGGATGCGTTGTTGCAGGTTCGTTCAGCGTAAGCAAGAAAGCAGACGGCATTTACTCTATGACATACGGTAAGTCTGACGGTTATGTTATCCGTTACGACAAAAACGGTGACGTGCATTGGGCAAGAGTTGTTGGCGGTGCAGGCGCAGATTACATTAACGCTATCACAAAAATTGACGGCGGATTTGTAATTGTCGGCAAAACAGAGTCATCTAACGGCGACTTCAGCGGAGAAGTTATCGGCGGCAAGTCCGACGGATTCATTATGTATCTTAACGAAAAGGGCGAAACAAGTGCAAAGCTGGTTCTTGAAGGCAAGAACGAAGACCTGGCAAAGTCTGTTTGTACTCTTGCGGACGGAACAGTTGTTGTTGCAGGCTCATCAGCTTCCAAGGACGGCTTCTTCCACGGTTCAAAGGCAGACAATCAGTTCAATTGCTTCGTTGCAAAATTCACGGCAGATAAAGAATAATAAATTTTAAACAGGAGGCTCAGCCTCCTGTTTTTTGCTTTACAAACCGACACACAAGTGATAAAATTATAATATCTTCCCGAAAGGATTGATTTTATGAAAAAGCTTTTATGTATCGTGCTCAGTATAGTGCTGGCTGTTTCGTCGTGCTTTTTTGCATCGGCAATAGGCGAGGTTGAGGGCAAAGTCAGCGATTATCCCGTAATCATTGTCCCTGGCTACAGTTCAACAAACCTCTACTACGGCGAAAGCCTTGAAACAGGCGAAGCTGTCTGGGGTCTTGACTTCGATCACGTGCTTGAAAGAGTACTTGTGCGTATAGCCGATATCGGACTCGGACTCGGAGCTTTTGCTTTTGACGATGCGGATTATTTAACTGATGTTCTAGCGGAAGAAATGCTTGTTCTTTTTGAAAAACTCCGTTGCAATCCTGACGGTACAAGCGCATATGAGCTTCATCAGGATTATACAGATGCTCTCCATAAAAACAATGCATATCTTATCGAAAACCGTACAGATACAATGTACAGACAGGAAGTTGAAATTTCGGAAGAAATTGCATATTACATAGGCCACGAAAATATTTACAATTTCAGTTGCGATTTCAGAATGGGTGCTGAAAGCTGTGCAGCTGAGCTTGATGCTTTCATTCAATCCGTAAAGGAACACAGCGGCAAGGATAAGGTAAATCTTTTTGCAGTAAGCCACGGCGGACAGGTGAGTGCAACATATCTTGCACTTTACGGGCATAAGGGTGACGTTGACAACGCTGTTTTAACGATTCCTGCAATCGGCGGTGCAGGAATCGCATACGATGCGATGATGGCTTGTCTTGATTTTGATGAAGAATGTCTGCTTCGTTTTATCGAAAACGGCACAATGACAGAGGAAAACTACAACTGGCTTGTGAAGGCAAACCAGCTTGGATTTATCGATACTCTTGCAAACTCTCTTTTTCCGAAGATTCTGCCTGCAATCGGATATTGGGGAAGCCTTTGGGATTTCATTCCGTTGGCTCAGTATGAAGAAGCAAAGGCAGCACTTCTTGACAGCGAGGAGAGCGCAAGGCTTATTGAAATAAGCGACCGTTTCCATTACGAAATCCTTCCGTCAATGCCTGGAAAGTTTGAAAAGTGCATCGAAAACGGAATGAATATTTCTATCATCGCAGGTACGGGCAACCGTATTCTTACGGGTATGAACGAGAATTCCGATGCAATTATTACGGTCAATGCTTCAACGGGAGCAACCTGTGCACCTTACGGTAAGAGGTTTGCTGACGGTTATGTGCAGGTTAATCCCTGTGACGGCAAGGATAAGATTTCTCCGTCAATGGAAATTGACGCTTCAACGGCATATCTTCCCGACAACACATGGTTTGTTGACGGCCTTTTCCACGGTATGACTTACAAGGATAATTACACAAGAGTCCTTATGATGAATCTTCTTCTGACGGACAGAATTACTGATGTTTATTCGGATGCGAATTTCCCGCAGTTTAAGTATTCAACAAACGCTTCGCATACTGTTCACGCCGCTTTCGGCGGATGCGATGAGGGTACCGTTACGGGTGAAGCGAACCGCCTTGTTGTAACTAATGTGTGCGCAAACAGCAACGTAAGAATCCTTGCAGTTGAATGTGACGGAATTGACCTTCAGTTTGAAGTTGACCCGTGTGAAAAGCTTTTGCCGGGCGCAAAGACTGAAATTGTATTTACAGGTGAAATCCCCGAGGTTTCGGGACAGGTTGTGAACGTGACGGTTTACTACGCTATGAATACAATTACTCCGATTGGCTACAGAACGCAGACCTTCAGAATCCTTAACGGTGAGCTTGTTGAAAATTCAGGAGATTATGCTGACGCAGAAGCAACAATGCCGTTTGACGGTATAATTGACGTGAACATAGAAACAATCCTTCGCGGTCTCGGACTTAAAGAAGTTTTCACAATGATTTATTCAATTGTAAAATATTGGTTTTCACAGATAAATTTCTGATACCCAAATAAAAATAAAAGTGACTTGCTCGGCTGAACAAGTCACTTTGTTTTTATACCTTTTTTTCGTGGAATTTAATTGGCTTTGCGGGAGCACCGACGGCTGTACAGTCGGCAGGTAAATCGCGGATAACAACCGAGCCTGCACCGACAATTGTGCCTTTGCCAACAGTTACGCCCTGAATTACCTGCGAACCCGATCCGATTTCACAGGCAGTTTCAATATGCGTGGAGCCGGCAACATTAACTCCGGGGTAACAGGTAACGAAGTCGTCAACTCTTGCGTCATGACCGATTGTACCGTCTGCACCGAAGTAGACGTGATCGCCGATTTTTGTGTCAACGGTAATGTATGTATGGGCACAGATTATGCATCCTTTGCCGACTTTTGCTCTGCTTGAACAAATAACACAAGCGGGGTCAATCAGCGTTGCAAACTTGATATCAGGTAAAATCTTCGTAATTTTATCAACAGCTGATTTTCTGACAGCAGCATTACCGACAGCACAGACATAGTATGCGTCGGGATAAGTTGCAATATCAGCCGAATTACCCAAAACTCTGTATCTGTCAATTATTTTTCCTTTATAACTTGGCTTGTCGTCAATAAAACCGAGGATGTTCCACTCGGGATTTACGGCATTGATTCTTTCGGTCATCCAGATAGTTTCTCTGCCAAGGCCACCTGCACCGATGATAATTAAATCTTTCATCTTGTGCCTCCGTTTGTTAATTTTAAAACAACCTATAATGTATTATACCATTAATCGTAAAAAGTTGCAAGATGTGTTTTCTTGTACAATAAATTTACACCGTATATTTTTTTCACAATTAAAGAAAAATTTATCTGAGAGTAACAATGCTTACGCCGTCTTCACCTTCGCCGAAAGTACCGAGACGGTGAGATTTTACAAAGGTAGATTTCTTAAGATACTCTCTTACTGCGGAGCGAAGAACACCAGTACCTTTTCCGTGAATAACCGTGAATTCACCTATGCCCATTCGAAGCGCATGGTCAATATATCGGTCAAGCTCAAGAAGTCCCTCGTCAACGGTCATACCGCGAAGGTCAAGGCTTGTCTTTGCACTCATATTCATACGGCTTTCCATTTTTCCTGTTGCAACAGTTCGTTTGCCGCCTGTTTCCTTCTTTTTCTTTTCAACAAGTCGAAGAGTTTCTTCCTTTACTCTTGTTTTCAATGTGCCCATCTGCACCGTAACAAGACCTTTTTTGTCCTTGAGAGTAACGACGGTTGCCTCGTTGCCGATATCTGCAATAATAACCGTGTCGCCGATTTTCAGCGGACGCGGAAGAGTGTAGTCCTCATCAGCATCAAAGGTGCCGATAATCGGGTCAGCGGCGGAATCAATCGCATCGATTCCTTTTTTGACTGCCGCACGTGCGCGGCGAGCCATTTCTGCGGCATCCTTTTCCTTTGCCTGCTGTTTGCGAAGCTCTTCAAGCTCATTAAGAAGCTGATAGGCCTCTCTTTTTGCCTGCTCCGTAATGCGGAGTGCCTGAGCCTTTGCGTTTTCCATTTCTTTTTCACGCATTGTCTGAATTTCAGCCTTCATCTGCTTCGCTTTTTCAAGCTCTCTGTCAGCAGCCGCACGGATTTTCAAAGCCTCGTTGTGCTCGTCCTCCATCTTTTTACGGCTCTGCTCAAGGCGGTCAACAACATCCTCAAAGCGTGTATTTTCTGTTGAAACAAGCTCCTGAGCGTGTTCAATTACGCTGTCCGAAAGACCGAGCCTCTGTGAAATCGCAAAAGCATTTGAACGTCCGGGCACACCGATAAGCAGTCTGTATGTAGGACGAAGCGACTGCACATCAAATTCACAGCTTCCGTTTGTAACGCCGAGTGTCTGCAAAGCGTAAGCCTTAAGCTCAGCGTAGTGCGTTGTTGATGCAATCTTTGCTCCCTGATTGCGAAGCTGTTCAAGAATTGCGATTGCAAGCGCCGCACCCTCAACGGGGTCTGTACCTGCACCCAATTCGTCGATAAGAACAAGGCTTCTGTCGTCAGCATCTTCAAGGATTCTGATTATATTTGTCATATGCGACGAGAAAGTTGAGAGCGACTGCTCAATGCTTTGCTCGTCGCCGATATCTGCAAGAATCTTTGCGAAAACGGAAATCTTGCTTCTGTCATTTACGGGAAGCATAAGTCCGCACATCGCCATAAGTGAGAGAAGACCGATAGTCTTGATGGAAACAGTTTTACCGCCCGTGTTGGGACCTGTAATAACGATTGTGTCAAAGTCCTTGCCAAGCTGAATGTCAACGGGAACAACCTTTTTCTTGTCGATAAGCGGATGCCTTGCACTGCGAAGCTCGATGATTCCCTCACCATTCATTTCGGGAACGGATGAATTCATCGCATATGCAAGCTGTGCTTTTGCAAAAATAAGATTGAGCTCAACTGCACATTCGTAGCTCTGCTTGATTGAATTTGCAAAGCTGCCGACGGTCGCTGAAAGCTCGGCAAGAATACGGTCGATTTCATCCTTCTCCTGATTTTTAAGAAGTCGTATCTGATTGTTTGCTTCAACTACGGGCATCGGTTCAACGAAAATCGTTGCACCGCTTGCTGAAGAGTCGTGAACAAGACCGGGAATTTCGCTTCTGTATTCATTCTTAACGGGCACAACATAGCGACCGTTTCGCATTGTGATAATGTTGTCCTGAAGATATTTTGAATAGTTTGTGTTGTGCGTGAATTTGCCGAGCTGTTCGCGCACCTTGCCTTCCTGAGCGCGGATTTTTCTTCTGATATCTGCAAGAAGAGGGGAAGCATTGTCCGCAATTTCCTCTTCGGATATAATTGCACCCGTAATTGTTTCTTCAAGGAACTTGTTAGGCACGAGCGCAGAAAAATAAATATCGAGAATTGTTTCAACGCCTTCGTTTGTGCTTCTCCACTGAACGATGGAGCGTATAACCCTGAGCACAGCGGCGATGTCGAGCAACTCGCGAAGGTTGAGTGTGCTTCCGGCATCAGCTCTAAAAAGGGCATTGTTGACGTTTGTCAGACCGCCGAAAGACGGACCGCCGAAACGTGCAAGAAGCATATGCGCATCACGTGTCTGATTCATAAGTGCCTGTGCATTTTCAAGCTCTGTTTCGGGAGTAAGTTCAAGTGCAGCAAGACGTGCATCCTCACACGCTGTGTGGGAAGCGAGCATCTTGAGCACTTTATCAAGCTCAAGCGATTTATGATGTTTGTTCATATCGCTCATCCTTTCATGGATTTATAGAAGTCAAGTGTTTTAAATTTCTTTGCTGTCTGCGTAAGAAGAAAGTTTTCCGTTACCTGCGAAAGAAATTCCATACTGTCTTCCTGCAGGGTGAATGAAAAAAGCTTTGTGCTGTCAACGTAGCATATGTGCCGCATAGCAGAAAGCACACCGTTAGGAAGTGAAATGCAGGTATGGTCGGAAACGCAATTGTTGCAGAAAATCTGACCCTCAACGGGGCTGAAGAACATTCCGTTATCTGAAAATTCTTCACAGTCGCCGCAAGCGACAAGGTCGGGCATATAACCCGAAAGTGTCATCAGCCTCAGCTCAACAATTGCCTTTAGCTGAGCGTGAGGACGTTTGTTTTTCGAAAGCATATGTAAGGCGTTGAGAATGAGCTTAAGGTAATCACCGGCATCATCCTCAACGGGTGCGAGCTCACCTGCGAGCTCGCAGAAATACTGTGCAAGAGAAAGCGATTCAATATCGTTTCTGAGGTCAAAAAATATCTCAATCGGCTGAGCCTCGTCAATAGAATAGGCATCCTTGCCTCGATAAATTGAAAAGTTTCCGTAAGCAAAAAGCTGAGTGGCACTCTGCGATTTACTTTTTATTCTTTTTGCTCCTCTGACGAAGGCGCGAAGCACTCCGTAATCGCGGGTAAGCAGGGTAACAAGACGGTCATCCTCGCCCGTCTGCTGTTCCCTTATTATCAATCCGTCCGTGCTCAGCTTCATTTTCGTTCTCCTGTGTGATGCTTCTGTATTGCAGATAATCGCCAACCTTACCTGTTGATGCAAATTTGTACCAGGCGGCAAGCTCTTTATAGTTTGTGTTCATAAAATATCCCTCCAAATAAAAGTATTTGCAGGGATGATTTTTTTATTAATTTTTAATCAAGTCCAAATTTATGAATTAAACCTTCGCGGTTTCTCCAACCTTCCTTAACCTTGACCCAGCAACGAAGGTTGATTTTGCACATGAAAAATTTTTCCATATCTTCGCGAGCTCTTGTTGAAACTCTCTTGAGCATCGCTCCGCCTTTGCCGATGATGATTCCTTTGTGGCTCTCTTTTTCACAGTAAATAACTGCTTCAACATCCATAATGTCGGAATCGTCGCGTTCTCGCATTTTTTCGATGCTGACCGCAACACCGTGCGGAATCTCTCTGTCAAGGTTGCGAAGAAGCTTTTCGCGAATCATTTCGGCAGCAATAACTCTTTCAGGCTGGTCTGTAAGAGTATCTTCGGGGAAGAAGAACACGCTTTCCTCAGCGAGCTTGCTGAGCTCCTCAAGAAGGGCATCCGTATTGATTCCTCTCATTGCGGAAACGGGAACAATTGCTTCAAAATTATATACCTGAGAAAGCTCTGCAATTCTTGTCATAAGAACTTCCTTTTCGGGAAGAGTATCAACCTTGTTGATTGCAAGAATCACAGGCATTTTGAGTTTTTTGAATTTTTCAATCAATTCAATTTCAGCGGGACGAAGCTCGCCCTGCGGTTCAACGACGAACAGACAAGCATCAACGCCTGCAACGCTGTCGCTTACTGCCTGAACCATTTTTTCGCCGAGCTTTGTTTTCGGCCTGTGAAAGCCGGGCGTGTCCGTGAAAACAAGCTGAGTGTCACCCTCTGTCAGTACACCCATAATCTTTGTACGGGTTGTCTGCGGTTTTTCGGAAACGATTGCAATTTTCTGCCCGAGTAAACGGTTAAGAATTGAGGATTTGCCGACGTTGGGGCAACCCACAATCGCAATAAATGCGGTTTTAGTCATCAGATTTCCTCCGTATAGTAGCTGTCGCTTCTCTTAAGTCCGAGCTGTGTAAGTACTGTTTCTTCTTTCTCGCGCATACGGACCATTTCAAGTCCGCCGTTTTCGTGGTCATAACCTAAAAGGTGGAACATTGAATGAACGGTAAGGAATGCAATCTCTCTCTGAAGAGAATGGTCGTAAAGCTTGGACTGCATAATTGCGTGTTCAATTGAAATAACAATATCGCCAAGCATTTTTGCGCCTGTGTCGTGGTTAATATCGTAAACTCCGTCCTCACCAAGAGGGAATGAAAGCACGTCCGTGCTGTTGTCAACGTTACGGAAATCCTTGTTTAGCTGATGGATGATTTCGTCGTTAACGAATCTTACACTGATTTCAGCGGAGCCTTCAAAGCCCTCGTGTACAAGAACGGCATTACAGCAACGTCGGACAAGCATTCTCACACCGGTGGGGATTCTGATGTCTTTCTGGTCGTTTGTGATAATTACTTTGATTTTGTCTGTCATTTTCTTTTCTTTGCCTCCTCGTATTTTTCGTACGCCTTGATAATATCCTGCACAAGTTTATGACGTACGACATCCTTTTCGGAAAAATGCACGATTTTAACATCGTCCACGTTTTTAAGAATTTTTGTGGCTTCAACAAGTCCCGAACGTTTTCCGTCAGGAAGGTCAATCTGTGTTACGTCACCCGTGACAACCATTTTTGAATTGAAACCAAGTCGTGTAAGGAACATTTTCATCTGTTCCGGAGTTGTATTCTGAGCTTCGTCAAGAATGACAAAGCTGTCGTCAAGTGTTCGTCCTCGCATATATGCAAGAGGAGCAACCTCAATGCTGCCTCTTTCCTGATATCTCTGGAAGTTTTCGGCACCGAGCATATCAAAAAGAGCGTCGTAAAGAGGACGCAGATAAGGGTCAACCTTCTGCTGAAGGTCACCGGGAAGGAATCCTAACTTTTCTCCTGCTTCAACAGCGGGACGTGTGAGGATAATCCTGTTGATTTCCTTTGCCCTGAAAGCGCTGACAGCCATTGCAACCGCAAGGTAGGTTTTACCCGTACCTGCAGGGCCGACACCGATTACGATTGTGTTATCCTCAATTGCACGGACGTATTTTTCCTGTCCGATTGTTTTGGGCTTGACGGGTTTTCCTTTAGTTGTAACACAGATACAGTCGCCACTCATTTGCTTGAGCTTTTCTTCGGCACCGTCATCAACAAGGGAGGTGACATAGCGGACATTCTGCTCGTCAAGGGCTTCACCCTTGTTAATAAGGCTCAGAAGTCCGTTGATAGCTCTTACGGCAAGGTTGACGTTTTCAGCTTCACCGCTTACCTTCAGGTCTGCTCCGCGGCAAACGACCTTGACGGAATATTTTTTCTCTATGAGCTTTATGTTTTCATCGAAACTTCCGAAGAGGCTGACAGCCTGCTCCATACGTTCAAAATTGATTATCTGTTCGAACAAAAGGACAACCTCGCTTTTTGTGAAAATCTGCACCTATTTAATGTATTATAACATATATTGCGTAAAATGTCATTGAAAAATCGAAAAATCATATTTATTTTTAAACAGATTTTTTGATAATTCTTTATATATTTTGCTTATTTAAGACTGAAAGTATCAAATTACACCTTGACTAAATACAAGTTTTTTGTTATGCTATACAATAGAATAGGAGGGGAATGCATGAGCAATAAGAAACCGAAGCAAACTGAAAATCAGCCGATTAAGCAGAAGCTCACCCTTCCGTGGCTCATAATATCGATTGCTTCAATGCTTACGTTCTTTGCGTTTGTTGTCGCAATGTTCTACGGTAAATACGAAGCGGAGCTTTTCGCAACGTTTGTTCTCGTAATTGCGGCAGGTGTTTTCCTTGACGGTCTTCACAAGAAAAAGCAGAATTATATATCAGGTAATATCAATTTCTTTATGGTAATCCTGTGTATCCTGTGCGCCGTGATGATAGTCGCAATTAACAGGTAAATAAAGGCTTTTATACTTTTAAAAAAAGTATGGAAATATCAGAAAATTTGTGATATTATTAATGTCACATAAAACAAAATGGGGGTAAACGAAATGAAAGAAACACTCGTGAAAGCAATTGCTGCCATCGTTTGCGTAGTTATCTTCTGCGTAAGCATTTCAGGCGCAGTTGAAAGCTATGTAACAGCAGAAAAGGACGTTGCTGAGTACAAGGCATCAATGGCACAGAACAGCGGCTCATCAAACGGCGGTCTTATGGGCGGCTCTTCAGACTTGGGCGGTTCAACAGGCGACTTGGGTGGCTCAACAGGTGATTTGGGCGGTTCAACAGGCGACGTAGCAGGTGACGCAGGTTCAACAGGCGACGCAACAGGTGACGCAGGTTCAACAGGCGATGCAGGTAACGCAGACGCACAGAAGCCGGCACAGCTCACAAAGGCAGATGTAATCAAGTTCTTTAACGAAGAAACAGGTAAGGCAGCTAAGGGTTCTTACAAGCTTACACGAGGCGGAAAGTTTGTTAAGAACATCGATGTTGGTTCATTGACAGGTGCTCTTAACACCATCATCACAGGTGTTGACAAGAACGCAAACCTTGACTCAGTTGTTGGCGGTTTCCTTGGAATCAAGAAGGATCCTATCACAGGTGACGTTAAGGCAGGTAAGGGTGAAGGCTTTGACGGAAAGTATATGATCAAGGCTATGACTCTTACAGAAGCTGATGTTATTGATTTCGCAGTAAGCGGCAATACATACAAGATCAAAATTAAGGATTGCACAACGCCGGATGCAAACAGCGCAATCGCACACGCAACAAACGACTACATCACATTTGCTGAAGTTAATAAGGGTATTTCAGATTCAGTAGGTAACGCAGTTAAGGTTGTTCCTGAAGAGTCATCAGCAAAGTATTCAAACATTATCTTCACAGCAACAGTTGTTGACGGTAAGATTACAACTCTTGATTACTCATACACACTTGATGCAAACCTTAAGATTAAGCTTGCTATCCCCAGCGCAACAGGTACCGGTCAGGCCGCAATCACAGGTAAGTATACAAACATTAAGTATTAAGTTTTAACAATGAAAAGACATCGCCGAAAGGCGATGTCTTTTTTATATGTCAGAAAAAGATTTATTATTGAAAAACTTATACAAAGGTGCTATTATGTAACTATAAAACATAATTGAGGAGAGATATCTGTGAAAGAAGCGGTTTTTAAGTCTCTTACAGCACTTATTTGCGTAGCAATTTTTTGTTTATCAATCAGCTCAGGTGTGGATAAAATCGTTGAGGCACGAAAAAGCAACTTTGAAGTGAACGGCTCGGATGCAGTATTCGATAACAACGTTTTTGAAAACGGCGCCGATATGAATTACACTCCAGATATAACACTCGACGGAAGCGTTGACAATTCAGGTGAGGGTGATAACTCCGTTGTATCAGACAATCAAAGTGCGGAAACACCTGTCCCCGGAGCAAGTGAAGCAACGCCCGAAGGAAATCCTTCAGACCCGACATCATATTCAAAAGAGCAGATTGTAAAGTATTACAATGAATGCATGAATAAGTCTTATGGTGCACCGAAAGTGACAATAAAAAAGACGGATATCATTGCTATCAATGTCGAATCAATCAAGCCGGGCGGAGATATAGCTACGAATATTGCCAATAAAATTATAGAAAAGTACGCAAAAACAACGGAGGAAACAAAGAGCTTTGTGAAAGGCGGAGCAACGGATGACGCATCGTACAAGGCATCAGCTTTTGCTGTTCCTGCTGAACTCGACCCAAGGGGTGCAAAGACTGCAACGGTTACAAAGAAGGGCAATGATTATGTAATCAGCATTCAGGTTGTTAACGAGGCAGCAACACTCAAAAAATTCCCTGTTTATAATAAGCAGTGTTCCTTCCCGCTTGACCTTGCAGCGGTTGACCTTATGGGATTTAAGGTAACATCTGCTGACTTTAACTATCCCGGAACTGTGATTAAGGCTGTTGTCGGCGCGGACGGTTATGTCAAGACGGCAGAGGTTTATATGCCGATGGCCGGTGGCGGTCAGGGAAGTCTTATCGGTATCAACGGAAGCGCAACTGTTTCCGGTTCTTTGAAGAAAACACTTGCATTTACATATTGATAGGGTGACGATATGATTCTTTATATAATCCGTCACGGTGAACCTGACTATTCAACGGGTCACCTGACAGAAAAAGGATGGCTTCAGGCGGAAGCTGTCGGAAAAA
This sequence comes from Acutalibacteraceae bacterium, assembly GCA_045538055.1. Taxonomy (GTDB): domain Bacteria; phylum Bacillota; class Clostridia; order Oscillospirales; family Acutalibacteraceae; genus CAG-488. Next base: position 4,208 of record JAZSQQ010000059.1, on the reverse strand, counting down.
GAATGGCAAAGCTTAAGGTTGACAGGATTTTTGCTTCGCCGATACTTCGTGCACAGCAGACAGCAGAACCTGCTTGCCGATTGCTCGGACTTGAAAAGCAGACCGAGGAGTGGGCACATGAAATCGGCGACGAAAGGCTGACACCGTTCCCAGACGGTGAAATGAAATCGATTTCGTTTGTTCAGAACACGTATTACAGACAAAACGGCAATATAGACCTGCCGTTTGATAAAGCGTACGAATGCGACGGAATCAAGCAGTCTGAAATGAAAAAGGCTGTGGATTATATCGAAAAAAACGGCAACGATTTCCTTGAAAGACTGGGATATAAAGAGGAAAACGGAGTTTACCGTATTCTGAAAGAAAATAACGAGAAAGTTGCTTTGTTCTGCCACGCGGCTTTTTCGAGAGCATGGGTTTCGGTTCTGTTACATATTCCGTTACACATTATGTGGTCAGGCTTTGACTATGATTATACGGGTGTTACGGTTATTGAGTTCCAAAACAACGAAAACGGAATAACAGCACCAAGATGCCTGCACTATGCAGATATGTCTCACCTCTATGCAGAAGGCATCGGCGAGGCAACAAACGATATTTCACAGATGTAAGAAAAAAGCTGTGTCTTTAACCTTTTGGTTAAGACACAGCTTTTTTTGTTTGTAATAAAATTATGCAGCAAAGTTAGCGAAGAAGTTCTCGATAACATCGATGATACCTGCAGCATCAAACTCGCCAAGGTATGCAAGAAGCTCTTCAACAAAAGCAAGAATCTGAGCAACGAAATCCATCATAACTATTTTCCCTCCTCAATTTGTCGGATTACTCCGCAAATAAAGTATACCATATGCAACACGGCGCAATCAATTAACAAATGTGTAGAAAAAAGCAAAGATAGCATTATACAATTTTACTAAAATGTATAATGCTATCTCAATAAATCGTTAACTTTTTCGGTCATTGCTTCCGCAGTATCTCTGTAATACTGTGTTTTGGGATTGGGATGCTTGTTTTCGTCCCAGAGCTTCTGTGCAACAGGTGCCCATTCTGCAGCGAACTTATCGCACTTCGCACAAAGGTGCTCTACGCCTTCCTGGTTGACGAGGTCTGTAGATTTTGCACCTGTCATCTCAACTATTTTACGAAGACAATCGGGATTTTCAAGAAGGGGACACGGACGCAGATGGTTGTCGTTGAAAGGCTGATTGTGATAATAAGCCATAAACAACGGGCTCTGAAGGGCTTCAAGAATTGTATGAGTGCGGATGTTTGAATCTGAAAAATGAATAAATACGCAAGGCTCCATATCACCTGCGGAGTTGATGTGGATATAATTACGTCCGCCTGCGATGCAACCGCCGACGTATTCGCCGTCATTCTGGAAATCCATAACAAACATCGGCTTGCCGGTTTTGCTGTTTCGCACCTTTTTGAGCCAGTTATACATATATGTTCTTTGCTCAGGTGTGGGAATAAGCTCTGCAACGGCATCCGTGCCGACGGGCATATAGTTGAAATAAAGGCCGAATTTAACACCTTTTTCAATCATAAGATCAAGGAAAGCGTCGCTTGTAACTTCGTCGATATTCTTTGAAGTGTAGCAAACGGAAATTCCGTAAATACAACCGTTTTTCTTAAGAAGATCGAGCGCCTTGATCGAGGTTTCGTAAGCGCCTTCGCCACGGCGGAAATCGTTTGTCTCCTCGCTGCCTTCAATGCTTATCGCAAGTGCAAGGTTGCCGACATCCTTCATATCCTCACAGAATTTCTGGTCGATGAGTGTTGCGTTTGTGTATGCAAGGAATGTGCAGTTTTTGTGCTTACGGCAAAGCTTTAAAATGTCGTCTTTGCGGATAAGCGGTTCACCGCCCGTGAACATATAAAGGTGAGTGCCGAGTGCAACACCCTGAGTTACGATGCTGTCCATTTCCTCAAAGCTGAGGTTGAATTTGTGCCCGTATTCTGCAGACCAGCAACCCTTACAACGAAGGTTACAAGCGCTTGTCGGGTCAAGGAGCATAATGAACGGGATATTGCATTTGTATTTTTCACGGTTCTTTCGAACAGCGTTTGTGCCGTGATAACCTGCACCGAGCACGAAAGAAAGAAACATTTTCTTAAGGTTGTTGCGGTCAATATCGTTAAGGATACTCATCGCGTAATCGGACCATACGTTGTCGTCATCCTGCACGGCGGTGCGGAATGAATCAAAAACTTTTTTCGGGAAAGTTTTTCCTGAAACAAAGTCAGCTTTGTCAATAAGCTTAACAATATTTGTTTTCGGGTCTTTATCAACGTATTTCAATGTTTTGTCAAGCACAAAACCCGTAGCAACTCTTAAAATGCTTTCTAACATCAGTTCCACACCTCCTTTTGAAAATATTACGAATTATTTTCGCACATTTTAACTTAATTGTCAACTGAAAAAACTTTACATCTTTTAATTTTTGGTTGAATAATGTGGGTTATACGGAAAAGTTGAAAAAATCGTTTGTTGACATAATCGTTGATTTAAGATATAATTATCAGGCAAATTATTATTTTTTTGGAGGTTTTGCTATGAAAAAGTTTTTAAGCATTTTTCTTGCACTTGTAATGTGCTTCGCAGTTGCTGTTCCTGCTTTTGCAGTTAACACAACAAGCGACCTTAAGTTCGGCGATGACGGCAAGTTCAAGATTATGCAGATTGGCGACACACAGGATATGATCCTTAAGGATGTTGCCGAAATCAAATTGATTACTGCAGCTCTCGCACAGGAAGAGCCTGATCTCCTTGTTTTCACAGGTGACCAGCTTACAGACTTCTTCCCGGGCGCAAACGTAAAAGGTCTTAAAAAGTGTCTTTCAAATCTTTTTGATATCATCGATACTTATGATATCCCGTTTATCGTAACATTCGGTAATCACGACCACGACTATGAAGATAAGTGGCCGCTTGAAGAGCAGTTGGCTTTCTACGAGCAGTATGAAAACTGCATTGTTCCCGAAGACAGATTTAATCCCGGTACATACAATGTTCCGATTATGTCATCAGACGCAGACAGCATGGCATTCAACATCTATATGATGGACACAAACAACAAGCGTGCTGACAGCGACCTTCTTACAGGTTACGAAGGTGTAAAGCCGGAGCAGGTTGAATGGTACAGACAGACAAGTGACAAGCTTAAGGCTGCAAACGGCGGCAAGGTTGTTCCTTCATTTGTTTTCCAGCACATTCCTGTTAAGGAAATCTATCAGTTCCTTGACGAAGTTCCTTACAAAGAAGCAGGCGATGATGCAGTATTCAGCATTGACAATTTCAAGTGGTACACACTCAACGATAAGGTAATTGACGGTGTTCTTGGTGAAGTTCCCTGTTCAGAGCCTCTCGAGAGCCACACTGGCCAGTATCAGGCTTGGGTTGAAAAGGGCGACGTTATCAGCGCATACTTCGGACATGACCACGTTAACAGCTTCCGTGGTATGACAGATGACGGTATCATCCTCGGTTACAACGGCGGTACAGGCTTCAGCTCATACGGCAGAGGCGGCGACCGTTCAGTAAGAGTTTTCGAGCTTGATGAAAACGACATCGAAAACTACAACACATATGAGTTGACATTCAATCAGATGGTAATGGAAATCCCGTTCTATTTCCTTGATATCTTCTCACCCGCAATCGTTACACCTCTCGGCAAGCTCTTCAAGATCATCCTTCCTGGTTTTGTATGGGATCTTATTCTTGAAAATATCTGAGTCTAATTAAATTAAGGCACTCTCCGCGCGGAGAGTGCCTTTTTGATGCAAGAAGTGCAATATACAAATTCGGGTTTGTAGAGTTCTTTGATTTTGCACAATCTGACTCTGTGCTCGTAGGGACCGGCCTCCCGGACGGTCCGCAGATTACGCTGAATTAACGGACGGTCGAGGACGCCCGTCCCTACGCAGTTAACTAAAACAGGGTTCGTAGGGGCGCGCATTGCGCGTCCGATGAAACAAGCACTTTTTACGGACGACCAATGGTCGCTCCTACAATTGCTGATTTGAAATCTGTTCAACAAACCCGAATTTATCGGACTGTTTAATTAATCATAACCACTAGTAAACTAGTGGTTTGCACAGCCCCTATAAGGGGCACCTACAGGCAAAGCCCCTGAAAGGGGCATAGAAGTTTGACAACGCATTACTATTTCAAGCAGCCGCTCACGTGCGGCTGTTTATTTTTG
>JAZSQQ010000026.1:0-17033 GCA_045538055.1 Acutalibacteraceae bacterium | reverse complement strand
TTTGTTTATAGCATAAAACGTTAAAAATTTATATATTTACCTGTTTTTTATGTTTTTAAGGGTTTCTTCATGTGTTAAGACTTTGAAGAAACCCTTTCTTTGCTTGTTTTATGCGGTCTGCTCTTTTTTTACATCCCCTTTTTATTCTGCATCTTCCCAATTGAATTGCGTTAATTTACCTGCACATAAAAGGTCAGGATAGTCCCATTGACGAAGAACCTCGTAAACTGCGATTGCTACAGAATTTGAAAGGTTGAGGCTTCGCGCGGATGAATCGTTAATCATCGGAATTCGCACACATTTTTCGGGGTTTTCAAAAAGCAATTGCTCAGGCAATCCTTTTGTTTCTTTTCCGAAGAAGAGATAAACATTATCGTGATACTCAACGTCTGTGTGTCTGTGCTGAGCCTTCGTTGTGAAAAATCTGAATTCTCCGTCCTTGTTTTTCTCAAAGAAATCGTCAAGATCTTTATAGTATGTAATGTCAAGCAGGTGCCAGTAATCAAGCCCTGCTCTTTTTAATTTTCTGTCATCAATTTTGAAACCCATCGGTTCAACGATGTGAAGCCTTGTTCCCGTTGCGGCACAGGTGCGTGCAATGTTTCCTGTGTTCTGCGGAATTTCGGGCTCGACCAGAACAATATTAAGTGTTGCCATTATTTCACCGCTTTAATAAGTTTTTCTATCTGTGGTTCAAACTGAAGTCCGAAACCTCTCGGCTCGTCTGTTAGTGCCGTTTTTTGGACGCAGTCGCAGGTAAAGGTCATTGCAATCTGCACTGCATCCGTAAAATCTTTACCTCCCATAATTGCAGAAACAAGTGAAGAAGTAAAAACATCACCAGCTCCGGGGAAACGACCTTCGGATTTCGGAGTGAAAAACATATTTGCCTTTCTTGTGTAGCTGTCGTAAACGGCACAGCCTATCTGCCCGTCTTCACTTTCAATTCCCGTGATGACAATTCTGCCCGTGCCAAGGTTACGAAGGCTTATGAGAAGCTCTTTGATATGATCTGCACTGTGCGGAGCCTGAGTACATTCAACTCCTGCAATCATCTCAGCTTCCGTAACATTTGGTGTGATAACATCTGCCATCGCGCAAAGGAAACGCATTTCGGAAATGAAGCTCTCGTCAATCTGACTGTAGAAATTACCGTTGTCGCCCATAACGGGGTCAACGATACAAAGAGTGTCGCTTTTTTTGAAATCAATTAAAAATCTTTTAACGGTTTCGGCCTGTTCCCTTGTTGCGAGATAACCCGTATAAATCGCATCGAAACGTATACCGATATTTTTCCAATGCTCTGCGAAAGATTGCATCTTATCCGTCAGGTCAGCGCATACGAAACCGTCAAACTCCGTGTGTGCGGAAAAAATTCCCGTCGGCATCGGCACAGCCTGAAAACCGCAGGAGGATATAATAGGAAGTGCGACGGTAAGCGAGCATCTTCCGACGCAGGACATATCGTTAATCAGTGCAATTTTTTTCTGTTTTTCCAAAATTATCATCTCCGAAAAAATCTGAAAATATTATATCAACTCTGACAGGAAAAATCAACATCAAGTATATTATTCTCTCTTTCGCAAACAATAAAAACGAGGAGGGATTTTGAAATGAAAAACACAACTTCAAACGTAATGAAGGGTATTGGCGTCGGAATGCTTGTCGGCGGTGCAACGGCACTCATCGGCGGTTCAATGAAGGGTTCAAAAAAGATGAACTACAAGAAAATGGCAAACAAGGCTATGAAAACTGCCAATAATCTTATGGATACCTTTATGTAAGAAAAGACCGAGGCATTTTTTGCCTCGGTCGGTTGCTGTTATGCATCTCTGTTATTTCTGAGAATCTTGAGTGTTGTTGTCTTCGGGAATTCTGTGTCACGTGTCTTGACTTTTGCAACCTGCTTGTAACCCGGAAGCTTTTTGTTGATTTCGTTTACGTCACCCTTGATTCTGTCTTTCGCGTCGGGAGTTTCAATAGTATCAAGGAAAAATTCAGCTGTGATGAACCCGTCTTCATCGTAAACAACAACTTCCTTAACATACTCGATTGTTGAAAGCTTGTCTTCAATTTCTTCGGGAGAAACGTTTTTACCGTTGCTCAGAACGATAAGATTCTTCTTTCTTCCGCGGAAGAAGAGGAAGCCGTCCTCATCGATGTAACCGTAGTCGCCTGTTTTGAACCATTCGCCGTCGAAAGCAGCCGCTGTTGCTTCAGGCTCCTTGTAATAACCCTTCATAACATTCTTACCGCGGACGTAGATTTCACCGACACCTTCTTCATCCGGGTCGTGAATCTTGATTTCGTTACACTCAAGCGGAGTTCCGCAGCTGCCGAACTTGAAGTGGTCGGGATTGTTAGCTGTGATAGCGGGCGAACACTCTGTGATACCGTAACCGTTTACGATGTGGATACCGAGGTCATACATACCGCGCTCATATTTTTCATCAAGGTAAGCACCGCCACAGATGATAAGAGCAAGCTCACCGCCAAGATTGTCGATGATTGTCTTGAAAAGCTTTCTTCTCTTGTCGATACCGTACTTCATAAGGAAGTTGCTGATCTTAAGGCCTTTCTTAAGCTTTTCTTCTCTGCCTGTCTTTTTAGCTGTGAACCAGATTTTTTTGTAAATTGTTTCAACTGCAAGAGGAACACCTGCGAAGTTGTGCGGATGATATTCTGCAAGGTCTTTCTGAATGTCCTTGATGCTTCTGCAGATGAAGCCCCATTCGGAAAGAAGGCAACCTGTGAAGAGAGCACTTACCCAGGAGTATGTATGGTGGAGAGGAAGGAAGCCGATTGCGTGTCCGCTGGGTGCAGATTTAACGCCTGCAAGTGCATCGGCTGCAACACTGCCCTGAGTGAGCATAACACCCTTGCTCTTGCCTGTTGTGCCTGATGTGTAAACGATGAATGCAACGTCATCGGGCTTAACTTCCTCGTCAAGGTAGCTCTTGCCGGTTTCCTTTGCGTATGCATGGCCTTCTTCGATGATGTCGTAGTAATCCTCAAGCTTGATGTACTCTGTAAGTACAACGCCTTCTGTTTTCTTCATCATTTCGATTGAAGAATTAAAATCCTTTGAATAAATGATAGCATCGCAATCACTTCTTACGATAACGTCTGTAAGGTCTTCATCGGGAAGCTTCGGGTCCATCGGGATAACCGTCATATTACCTGTGATGATTGCAAAGTAGCAAGCAATCCAGTAGTAGCAGTTTTCGCTGAGGATTGCAACCTTTTTACCGCCAAGACCTTTTTTGTAAAGGTATTCACCGATACCTCTGAATTCATAATTTACTTCATTGAAAGTTTTGCTTTCAACTTCATCTTTGAAGTTATAATATTTGTACTGTAATTTATCTCCGCCTGCCTGAGCACCGTAGAGAACAATTTCTTTAGTTGTTTCAAAATTGGGGAGTGGGGGACATTTTCTACCGGCTACATTTGCCTTCATTGGTTTCATAAAAATACCTCTCTCAATAATTATTCCCGTGTAGTATACCACAGCGTGTCGGAAAACGCAACAAGACAGTGACATTTTCATCAAATTGTCTAAAATTTATTGTTTGCAAACGATGTATAAAAAACAAAAACCGCCTTATGTGTTGCATAAGACGGCGGATTTTGTGATATTAAAGAAGCTTTGCTGCAGCCTTATCGAGCATAATGATAACATCATCGTGCTGATTAAGGATTGAGCAGGGGATTCTCGGCGTAACTTCGCCTGAGTGAAGGGCCTTGACTGCATCAGCCTTAGCCTCGCCTGTTGCGATAAGAAGAATTTTCTTTGAACGCATAATTGAGCCGATACCCATTGTCATAGCGTATCTCGGCATCGGAGTGTCGCCGAAATATTTCTGATTGGAGTCGATTGTGCTCTGTGTAAGAGTAACCTTGAAAGCTTCGTCTGTGAATTCGTCAGCAGGCTCGTTGAAAGCGATGTGACCGTTTGTGCCGATACCGAGGAGCTGGAGGTCAATTCCGCCTGCAGCCTTGATAGCCTCTGCATATCTCTTGCTTTCAGCGTCACAGTCGGGAGCGTTACCGTCAAGGAAGTTTACGTTATCCTCGTTGATATCAACCTTTGAGAAGAGGTTTTCGTGCATAAATGTGTAGTAGCTGTTTTTATCGTTCTTGTCAAGGTCGCAGTACTCGTCAAGGTTGAATGTTGTGATGTCCTTGAAGCTGATTTCACCGTTTTCATACATCTTGATGAGGTTCTGATATGTAGGAACAGGTGTTGCACCTGTTGCGAGACCGAGAACAGCGTTTGGCTTAGTGTTGATAAGCTCCTTGTAAAGTTCAGCAGCTGCAACTGCGATTTCTTCAGCATTTTCAAAAATTCTGGTTTCCATTTTTAACGTCCTCCGTATTATAATGTGATTTCTTTCTGCTCGTCAGATGATTTGTAGATAGCATCAAGAAGCTTTGATGTAAGGATTGCCTTGTCAATGTGTGCCTGATTCGGCTTTCTTGTTTCAACAGATTCAACAAAAGCCTTGATTTCTGCAAAGTAGTCGAAGCCTGTTGTAGCAAAGTCAGTCTTGATTTCTGTAAGCATACCGTTCATTGTTGAGTACATTGTGAACTTTCCGCCGTAGTAAAGACGAACGCCTGCTTTTGTACCCATAAAGTCAACGAAAGTTTCTGACTGACCGATATTCTGTGCCCATGCTCCGTTGAATGTGATGTTTGCACCTGTTGTACGGATAAATCCTGAAACAAAGTCGTCAACGTCGTATGTACCGTTTTCCTTATCTGAAGAATCTTCAGCCCACATTCCTGTGTAAACGTAGTTCTTCATATCCTTACCGAGCTTGCAATAAGCTTCACCTGAGCAGGTAAGGGGAGTCGGGTCACCAAGGCAGTAAAGTGTAAGGTCGAGGTAATGAACACCCCAGTCGATAAGAACGCCGCCGCCTGACTTAGCCTTCTGTGTGAAGTCGCCGCCGAGACCGGGAATTGAACGGTGAGCACGGAAGCTTACATATACCTGATAAACCTCACCAAGTTCACCGTCAGCGATAAGCTTTCTTACGTGGTTAACATTGTCGCAGAAACGGTTAACAACACCAATCTGAAGCATTCTGCCTGTTTCGTGAGCAACCTTCTGCATTTCGAGAGCCTCTTCAACAGTTCTCGCAGCAGGCTTTTCGCAAAGAACGTCTTTACCGTCACGCATAAAGTCGATAGAAATCGGAGCGTGAAAATCGTTATGTGTACAAACAGAAACGATGTCGATATCGTCCTTGCCAAGAAGCTCTTTATAATTATATACAGCAGTACCGCAACCGTATTTTTCAACAGCTCTGTCTGCTCTTTCGGGAATAATGTCGCAGAAATATCTTACTTCGACATTATCAAGTTTAAGATAATTCGGGATGTGTGAACCTGAAATGTTACCGCATCCGATGATTGCAACACCTAATTTTTTACTCATAATATCACCTCAAAACATTGATAAAACTATTCTACCAACTTTTGAGAGAAAAGTAAACACAGTTACGGCAAAATTTGTAAATAATTGAAAAAGATAAAAAAAACAGGCTCTCGTTTTACCGAAAGCCTGTTGAAATCAATACTATATTGTTTTTGCAGAATAATGATTAATACATTCCGCCTGCCTGACCTGCCATTGCAGCTGCTGCAGCTGCGTCTGCTGCCGGGTCGGGCTTGTCAGCAACGAGTGACTCTGTTGTAAGAACCATTGAAGCAACGCTTGATGCGTTCTGAAGAGCTGAACGTGTAACCTTAGTCGGGTCAAGGATACCAGCTTCGAACATATCAACGAATTCGCCTGTTGCGAAGTTGTAACCGCAACCGTCCTTGTCACTTGTCATAATTGTGTTAACGATAACTGAACCTTCAAGACCTGCGTTTGCAGCAATCTGACGCGCGGGTTCTTCAAGAGCCTTGAGAACGATCTTGATACCTGTTTTCTCGTCAGCATCTTCTGTTGAATCAAGAAGAGCCTTAACAGCGGGGATAGCGTTAAGAAGAGCAACACCGCCGCCTGCAACAGTACCTTCTTCAACAGCTGCCTTTGTAGCTGCAAGAGCGTCTTCGATGCGGAGCTTCTTTTCCTTCATTTCTGTTTCTGTTGCAGCACCAACGCGGATAACAGCAACACCGCCTGCAAGCTTTGCAAGTCTTTCCTGAAGCTTTTCACGGTCGAAATCAGAAGTTGTTGTTTCAATCTGAGTCTTGATCTGTGCAACTCTGTTTGCGATTTCTGTCTTGTCGCCTGCACCGTCAACGATGATTGTGTTTTCCTTAGAAATCTTAACCTGACGAGCCTGACCGAGCATATCGATTGTTGTTTCGCTGAGCTCAAGACCGAGTTCTGAAGCAACAACCTCACCGCCTGTGAGGATAGCGATATCACGGAGCATATCCTTACGTCTGTCACCGAAGCCGGGAGCCTTTACAGCAACGCAAGTGAATGTGCCGCGGAGCTTGTTAACAAGGATTGTTGAAAGAGCTTCGCCCTCAACATCTTCAGCTACGATAACGAGCTTCTTGCCACCCTTGAGAACCTGCTCAAGAAGCGGAAGGATTTCCTGAATGTTTGAAATCTTCTTGTCTGTGATAAGGATGAGAGCGTCGTCAATAACAGCTTCCATCTTGTCTGTATCGGTTACCATGTAGGGTGAGATGTAACCGCGGTCAAACTGCATACCTTCAACAATGTCTGAATCAGTAACAGCAGTCTTTGACTCTTCAACTGTGATAACACCGTCTGCACTTACCTTTTCCATAGCGTCAGCGATGATATTACCGATTTCTTCGTCAGCAGCAGAGATTGTAGCAACACGAGCGATGTCGTTTGAAGATGTAACGGGCTTTGAATTGTTCTTAACAGCCTCAACTGCTGTGTCAACAGCAAGCTTGATGCCCTTCTTTACAACCATCGGGTTTGCACCTGCTGCAACGTTCTTCATACCTTCACGAACGAGAGCCTGTGCAAGAAGTGTAGCTGTTGTTGTACCGTCACCTGCAACGTCATTTGTCTTTGTTGCAACTTCCTTAACGAGCTGTGCACCCATATTCTCAAACGGATCCTCAAGTTCAACGTCCTTAGCGATTGTAACACCGTCGTTTGTGATGAGGGGAGCACCGTACTTCTTGTCGAGAACTACGTTTCTGCCCTTGGGTCCGAGTGTAATTTTAACTGTGTTGGCGAGCTTGTCGATACCGTTCTGTAATGCCTTGCGGGCTTCCTCGCCGTAAATAATCTGTTTTGCCATAATTAAAGCCTCCCTTATTCAACAACAGCAAGAATATCGCTCTGACGTACGATGATGTACTCTTCCTTGTTGAGCTTAACTTCTGTGCCTGCGTATTTGCTTGTGATAACCTTGTCGCCTACTTTGACGTACATTTCAACTTCCTTGCCGTCAACGATACCGCCGGGGCCAACTGCAAGAACCTCAGCAACCTGCGGCTTTTCCTTTGAAGCAGCTGCGAGGATGATACCACTCTGGGTTGTTTCCTCAAGCTCTGTCATCTTAACCACAACACGGTCTGCAAGTGGTCTGATATTCATAAAAATTCCTCCTATGAAAAATGTTTTAAATTAGTTTTGGCACTCTCTTCTCTTGAGTGCTAAATCTATTTTAGCCACATTTTCTGAAAAAATCAACCCCTTTTCTAAAAATTAACAATTTTATAATATTTATGCAGTTTTAATTTTCTTTACTACTTGCAGAAATAGTGATATCATATCATATAGTAATATTAGAAGCAGGTGGTTGTATGCAGATTGGTATTTCGTCCTCGTGTCTTTATCCCATGCAGGTGGAGGATGCTTTCAGAACCGTCGGCGAGCTCGGAGCAAAGACGGCTGAAATCTTTTTCAATTCATACTGTGAGCTGAAAAAGCCTCTTCTGAACGAAATTAAAAACATCAAGGAGTATTACGGAATTGAAGTGCGTTCAATTCATCCGTTTACCTCTGCGTATGAGCCTGTACTGTTTTTCGGCGGATACGAAAGAAGACTTAACGACGGAATTGAGTTTTACAAAAACTACTTTGAAACGGCAAACGAGCTTGGAGCAGAAATGGTTGTCCTCCACGGAGGAAGAGTTTACCTTGAAACAACTCCCGAAGAGTATGCGGAAAGTTATATTCCGCTTCATGAGGCGGCACTGTGTGAGGGGAATCATATTGCACACGAGAATGTGCACAATCACCATTGCGGAAATCCTGAGTTTATGAAGGCTCTTGCGGATATCGTTGGCGACAGCTTCAGAACGGTGCTTGACATAAAGCAGTGCAGACGATGCGGCGTAAGTGAGTTTGATTTCATAAAACTTCTCGGCGATAGGATTTATCAGGTGCACATAAGTGACGGACTTCCGGGCAAGGACTGTCTTGCACCCGGAGCAGGAAAATATGACTTCAAAAAGCTTTTTTCTGCGCTCCATAGTGCCGGATATGAAAAAACGGCTATCATAGAACTTTACCGCCACAATTACGGCGAAGTTGAAGAGTTGAAAATTGCAAAAGCCTATCTGGAAAATCTCGCATAAACATATTGAAATTTTATATTAATGTATGGTATAATACCATAAATAATGCGTTATTATGCGCTAAGTGTAAGGAAGTGACTGAATATGAAATGCCCGTTCTGCGGTTTTTCAGAGAGCAAGGTTATCGACTCACGCCCGACTGATGAGGGCGAACGCATCCGCCGTCGCAGAGAATGTACGAGCTGCGCGAAGAGATTCACAACTTATGAGGTAATCGAAAGTGTGCCCATCATTGTTGTGAAGAAGGATAAATCAAGAGAGTCCTTTGACCGTGCAAAGTTATTCAACGGTCTTTTGAGAGCTTGTGAAAAGCGTCCTGTTTCTATCGATACAATCGAGAAAATCGTTGACGAAATCGAGCTTACTCTTCAGAATTCACTTGACCGTGAGGTTACTGCTACACGTATCGGCGAATTGGCAATGGATAAGCTTAAGGATACTGACGAGGTTGCATATGTGCGCTTCGCTTCCGTTTACCGCCAGTTCAAGGACATAAACACATTTATGGATGAACTTGCAAAACTCCTTGGTGAGAAAAAATAAATTAAGTGAGATGATATTATGAGTAAGAAAGGTACAGCTGCAAAGGTTGCTTTAGGTGCTGCTGCTGTTATCGCGGTTGCAGGCAATCTTGCTTGTGATTACGCAATCAAGCGTCCCGATCCTTTAAAGGAAAAAAAGCCTGAAACACGGGAAGTATATATCAAACGCGCACAGACAAGGGAAAGAAATAACCGTAACTTCTACAATTGCGAGCCGGAAGATCTTTCACTCAAGGCAATCAACGGCGACAATATGAGAGCCTGGTTCCTTCCTGCAGAAAAAGAGTCAAAGAGGTTTGTCATCTGCGTTCACGGTTACAAGTGCAACGGACCCGACGAATTCAGCCATATGGCACCGTTCTATCACAACGACCTCGGTTATAATTATCTTCTTCCTGACCTTACGGCTCACGGCAGAAGTGAGGGCGATTATATCGGATTCGGTGCTCCCGATGCAAAAAACATCCTTTTATGGGTAGACTATCTTATAAACCGCTTCGGTAATGATATCGAAATCATTCTTCACGGTATTTCAATGGGTGCGGCAACAGTTATGAACTGTAACGAAATGTCACCGCCCGACCAGGTTAAAATTATTATTGAGGACTGCGGTTTCACAAGTGCATCCGAAATTATGAACCTTAAACTCAAGGATATGGTGGGCTTCAAGTTTATGCCTGCTGTCAAAGTCGGCAGTCTTTTCAGCAAGCTCAAGGCAGGTTATTTCTTTGAGGAAAGCAATCCGCTTAAGAATATGAATAAGGCAAAGAATCCGATTCTCTTTGTTCACGGCGATCAGGATCAGGTTGTCCCGTTTGACCACGGAAAGCGCCTTTACGAAGCTTGTCCCGTAGAAAAGGATTGTCTGTGGGTTGAGAACACAGCACACGCATTCAGCTATTACAATGCTAAGGATGAATACGAGGAGAAGATTAAAGCATTCATCGCAAAGCATATGGATAAAGTAGATTAATTAAACAAGAAGGGCACGGAAGTGCCCTTTAAATTTGGAGGCACTCGGAGTCACAATGGCACTATATAAAGATTTATCAAAAGACGAATTAAATTCACTTAAAAGTGAACTTGAAAAGAAATATGAAGATTTCAAAAATCTTGGTCTGAAGCTTGATATGTCAAGAGGTAAACCGAACAAGGAACAGCTTGACCTGAGTAACGGACTTCTCGATGTTTTTACATCAGAGAACGATTTTAAAACAGTTGATGGCTTTGACACAAGAAACTATGGTCTTCTTCTCGGTATTCCTGAGGCAAGAGAGCTCTTTGCCGATCTTATGGGGGTTGAACCGAAAAACGTAGTTATGTACGGAACTGCGAGCCTTACAATTATGTATGACTACATTTCACAGTGTATGGTTATGGGCAGCGGCGGTGAGCCGTGGATGAAGCAGGGCAGGATTAAATTCCTCTGTCCCGCACCGGGTTATGACAGACATTTCCTGATTCTTGAGCATTTCGGTATTGATCTGATTGCAATCAGAATGAAAGATGACGGACCCGATATGGATGCAATTGAAGAGTTGGTAAAAGACAGCAGTGTAAAGGGTATTTTCTGTGTACCGAAGTATTCAAACCCCGACGGAATCACTTTCTCAGACGAGGTTGTAAGACGTTTTGCAGCACTTAAGCCTGCAGCAAACGATTTCAGAGTTATCTGGGATAATGCATATCTTGTTCACGATATCACAGATACTCCCGATGAGCTTCTCAATATTTTCGATGTGGCTAAGGAATATGGCAGTGAAGATATGTTCATTGAGGTCTGCTCAACTTCAAAGATCACCTTTGCAGGTGCAGGTGTTTCTGCTATTGCAGCATCAGAAAAGAACATTGATGCAATTCTCAACAGAATGACAGTGCAGACTATCTCACACGATAAGATGAATCAGATGAGACACGTGAGATTCTTCAAGAATCTTGACGGTATCAAGGCTCATATGAAGAAACACGCTGAAATTCTCAGACCGAAGTTCGAGGCTGTAACAAACGGTCTTGCAAGAGAGCTTGAGGGAACGGGTATTGCACACTGGAAGAATCCGAACGGCGGATATTTCGTAAGTCTTTACGTTATGAACGGTTGCGCAATGCGTGTCGGCGAGCTCTGCAAGGATGCAGGACTTACGCTTACAACTGTAGGTGCAACTTATCCGTACGGCATTGACCCCTATGACAGCAATATCCGAATTGCTCCGTCGTTTCCTGAGCTTGATGAGCTTAACAAAGCGGTTGAGCTTCTTTGCGTATGCGTTAAGCTTGCGGCGGTTGAAAAGCTTTTGAAAGATTATGATATATAAAGAGTGGTTAAAATATGACTCGTCCGTTATATGATGTCAGAGAATTCCATACGTTCCGTGAACTTCTTACGCAAAGTATGGCGATTTACGGCAAAAGCCCTGCGTTCAAAGTGAAAAACGAAATCGGTCAGATTGTTGATGTGAGCTATAACCAATATCACGACGACGTATTTTCTCTCGGTACGGCTCTGCTTGACCTCGGTCTTAAGGATTGCAGAATTGCCGTCGCAGGTGCAAGCAGCTACAAATGGTGTATGAGCTATATGGCTGTTGTCTGCGGTGCAGGTGTTGTTGTGCCGACGGATAAGGAGCTTCCTTTTGCCGATATTAAAAGCATTCTCGAGGTTTCGGAAACTAAGGCAATTATTTTTGATAAGAAATTCGGCAAGAAAATCCTTGAACACCGTGACGAGCTTCCGAAGGATATGATTTATATCTGTATGGATAAAACCGAGGATGAAGGTGTAATTGACCTTGATTCTCTTGTCAAAAAAGGTGCACAGCTTATCGCCGACGGAAACGAAGATTATATCAATGCAAAGCCTGACAGCAATAAGCTCGCTGTTCTCCTGTTCACCTCGGGTACAACGGGAATGTCAAAGGCAGTTATGCTCAGCAACCGTAATATAT
Organism: Acutalibacteraceae bacterium; assembly: GCA_045538055.1. Lineage (GTDB taxonomy): Bacteria > Bacillota > Clostridia > Oscillospirales > Acutalibacteraceae > CAG-488. The sequence goes on along the minus strand of JAZSQQ010000026.1, from coordinate 5,011 downwards.
GCTCGGACATTATGTCGATTATGGGAATTGTTAAAATCAACAAGGGCGAAAGAATTATGTCCATTCTTCCCATTCATCATACTTACGAATGTACGGTTACCTTCCTTTGCTGTATTTACGGCGGAGTTACAATCTGCTTCTGTGAAGGTATACGTTATATTACAAAAAATCTTGAGGAATATAAACCGGATATCCTCATCGTTGTTCCTCTCGTTATTGAAAAATTTTACGGCAGAATAAAGAAAGCTCTTGAAAAAGAAAAGGCACAGTCGAAAATTAAAGTTGCAAGTAAAATTTATAAAGTTGCAAAGAAATTCGGCGTTGATACAAGCGACCTTTTTTTCAAAAAAATCAAGGATGCTTTCGGCGGAAATATAAGACTGATTATTTCAGGTGCTGCAGGCATTGACCCTAAAATTATCGAGGATATGAACAGCTTCGGCATCAAGACGTTCCAGGGCTACGGTCTTACGGAGTGTTCACCGATTGTTATCTGCAACAGCGATAAGGAAAGCAAACACGGCTCAATCGGAAGACCGATTCTGAACGTTGAAGCAAAGCTTATCAATTGCGACGAAAACGGTATCGGTGAGCTTTGTGTCAAGGGTCCGATGATTATGCTAGGCTATTACAAAAACGAAGAAGCAACAAATTCTGTTTTTGATTATGACGGCTGGTTCCATACGGGTGACCTTGCAACGGTTGATAAGGACGGATACTATTACATTCAGGGCAGAAGCAAGAATGTAATAGTTACAAGAAACGGCAAAAATATCTATCCCGAAGAGCTTGAGGCACTTCTTCTTAAAGAAAAGGTTGTCAAAGAGTGTATGGTTGTCGGTGCCGAGGATGACAGGGAAGATACAATTGTCAAAGCAAGGATTTTCCCTGATGTCAGTGCAATTTCGGCAGAAACAGGCAATATAAATGTTTCACGCGAAGAAATTGAAAAGGCAGTTAAAAAAGCTGTCCGCAATGTTAACAGTCAGGTTGTCGCTTACAAGGCAATCAAAGAAACTGAAATCATGGAAAAAGAATTTGCCAAGACAACAACAGCTAAAATTAAACGAAATCAGTAATAATATAAATTCCCTTCTCATAGCTTGAAATGAGGAGGGATTTTTTATGCGCAAAAAAAGAAGGACAAAAGGTAAGGTGCAGAACAATACAGCGAAAAACATTGCAATCAAAACTGCAATCGGTTCGGGTATAAGTCTGCTTGTCTTTTTTCTGCTCGCTCTTCTTGCAGGATTTGTTTTATGGAAAAACGATGCGGATACAAATTCTTTTAAATATGTAATATTCGCTTTGAGTGCTGTTGCAGGGTTCGTCGGCGGTTTTGTTGCCGTAAGGCCGGTAAGAAAAAACGGCATCGCATTCGGAGCTTTGAGTTCTATTGTTCCGTGTGCCGTAATAATCCTCATATCCGTACTGATTGCGAAAAGCTCTGTTTCGATAACGGGATGGATTTTTATTGCTCTTTACATTATTTTTTCTGCAATCGGCGGAGTTGTTGCCGTAAATAAACGCAAATAAAGTTTACAAAATGCCGTTCCTTGTGGTAGAATAAAGAAAAATACAACGGAGGAAAAAATAATGGACTTTCAGGTTAAACAGATTTCTTCACTCAGTAAAGTTTACCTTGACGGTAAAGGTGAATTTTTTGAAATAAAAAAAGCTAAAATGCTCAAGGGCGAGCGTTTTTCATATCAGATTGCGTACAAATCGGACGAAAGATTTACTTCAACTGTAAAGATTGAATCCGAGCTTGAAAAATACATAACTGTCCGTGCTGTCGGGAACGTTCCGTCGGAGCTTCCGTGCTATCCTGACAGGACACTCTATGCAGAGCGTACAGAGCCGGGACTTTTTCCTGATGTTCTTTTCCCTGTTGGAAAAAGTCACTTTGTAAAACCGAATAATTGGTTCGGTTTATGGATAACGGTTGAGCTTCCAAAAGAAGTTGAAGCAGGGAAATACGATATCAGAGTGAAGATTTATAAGGACGAAGAAGAGCTTTCGTCAAATAAATTAACTCTTACGGTTATCAATGTAGTACTTCCCGAGCAGACACTTATCAATACAGAATGGTTCCATGCGGATTGTATTGCAGACTATTTTAATGTTCCTGTTTTTTCCGAAGAGCATTGGACATATATCAAAAGCTTTATGGAAGCTTTCATTAAGTGCGGAAATAATATGATTTTAACTCCCGTTTTCACACCTCCGCTTGATACGGATATCGGAGGTGAACGCACAACCGTACAGCTCGTTGATGTAAAAAAAGAAAACGGAGCCTATTCTTTCAATTTTGATAAGTTCCGCCGTTGGATTGACCTTGCAAGGAAGGTCGGCATAAAGTATTTTGAAATTTCTCATCTGTTCTCTCAGTGGGGTGCTTTTGCCGCACCGAAGGTTATGGCAGAGGTTGACGGCGAATATAAGCGTATTTTCGGTTGGGAAACCGAGGCTGCAGGGGAGGAGTATACGGAATTTCTCCACACTTTCCTTCCAAAGCTTATCGATGTTATTGAAGAACTCGGCATCAAGGATGTAACTGTTTTCCACGTTTCGGACGAACCGAGCGAGGAGCAGATTGAATCTTACACAAAGGCAAAGAATGTTATTGAAGATATCCTTAAGGATTTCACTATTATTGATGCCCTTTCTGACTACGAATTCTTTGAAAAAGGATTTATCAAGCAACCGATTCCTTCAACCGCAAACATTGAAGATTTTATCGAAAAAGGCTTCGAAAACCGCTGGACATACTATTGCTGCGGTCAGGGCGAAGATATGAGTAACAGATTTTTCTCAATGCCTCTTTCTGCAACACGAATTCTCGGCACACAGCTTTATATCCACGAAATCAAAGGCTTTCTGCAGTGGGGCTTCAACTTCTACAATTCCGCTAAATCTTTAAGACACCTCAGTCCTTACGAGGTGACGGATGCGGATTGCGCTTTCCCGTCGGGTGACTCTTTCCTTGTTTATCCTTATGAAAACGGAGCGATTATGTCTGTAAGAGGTGAGGTTATCTTTGAATCTTTACAGGATATGAGAGCGATGCAACTGCTTGAATCTCTCGTCGGCAGAGAAAAGATTCTTAAAAAGCTTGATAAAAAGTTCGGCGATATCAGGTTCCGTTTTTATCCGAGAGGTACGGAAGCAACCCTCGCAATAAGAGAAACAATCAATGATATGATTGCGAAGAACATTTAAGTTAGAAAAGCTCGGGCAGCCTTTGAAAACTGCCCGAACTTTTTATTTATCCTTGTAATTAAAGTGTATGAAAAGTGTTTTTCGGAGATTTTAAAAATAAAACGATAAAAATTCAAAAAACTTTCAAAAAGCACTTGATTTTTGTTTAGCTTGGTGATATAATACCTGAGCATTAAGAAATGTGCTGCTAGCTCAGCTGGATAGAGTGTTTGGCTACGAACCAAAAGGTCAGGGGTTCGAATCCCTTGCAGCACGCCAAAAGAACAGGAAACACTTCGGTGTTGCCTGTTCTTTTATTTTTATATTTTGCAAGGGATTCGAACAAGGAGGGAGCAAACGAAGTTTGCGGAAAGAAACAGTCCGGTGGACTGTTTCTGCCGACGGGGCAACGAGCGAAGCGAGGCGATAGGCGCGGGTAGCGCCGGGACAAAATCCCTTGCAGCACGCCAAAAACAGAGTGGACTCAATAGAGTTTACTCTGTTTTTATTTTTATAGGCAAAGGCTACGAATCACGAGGGGCTATAAAGAAAATTTGTCGTCAAAAAACAACTGTCTGTTGTGATTTCATTAATTTTTAGTTTTATATTGAATTTTCTTTTTACTTTTTATATAATAGTAAAAAATGTAAAAGGAGTAATTAATATGTACAAATTTCCTATCGGTGTAATTATAGACAGCTTCCGTGTGCCAATCAAAGAGGCGGTTGTAAAGGCTGCTGAGGTTGGTGCTCAGGGTATTCAGGTTTATTCAACAAGCGGTGAAATGGCACCCGAAAATCTTTCAGCTCAGCAGAGAAAAGATTTCCTTAATCTTGTTAAGGACAACGGTCTTGTAATTTCTGCTCTTTGCGGTGACCTCGGTGGCGGCGGATTCGCTTTTGCAGACCGTAACCCTGCAAAGATTGAAAAATCAAAGCGTATTCTTGATCTTGCAAAGGAGCTTGAAACAGACGTTGTTACAACTCATATCGGTGTTGTTCCGTCTGACCCCAATCACGACAGATACAAGGTTCTTCAGGAGGCTTGTTTCGAACTCAGCCGTTATGCAGACAGCATCAACGCTCACTTCGCAATCGAAACAGGTCCCGAAACATCTGCAACTCTTAAGACTTTCCTTGATTCTCTCGGTTCAACAGGTGTCGGTGTAAACCTTGACCCGGCAAACCTCGTTATGGTAACGGGCGACGACCCCGCAAAGGCTGTTCATAACCTCAAGGATTATATCGTACATACACACGCAAAGGACGGCAAGCAGAACTTTTTTGTTGACCCCGAAATCGTTTACGGTATGGTTGAATCACACATTGTTACTCACGATTCATTCATCGAAGTGCCTCTCGGTGAGGGCAGCGTAAACTGGGACGAATACCTCAAGGCTCTTGAAGATATCGGTTATAAGGGATTCCTTACAATTGAGCGCGAAGTAGGCGACGATCCTGCACGCGATATCAGAAAAGCAGTTGAATTCCTCAACGGTAAGATGGGTGTATAATTATGAAAGTTTCTGTCAGCAGTTACAGCTATTCAGCTTTAGGTACGGATGATTTCAGCCGTATGCGACTTGCAAAGGAAATGGGCTTTGACGGCATTGAGTTTGCTGAAATCAACCCTCCCGAGGGTACGGACAAGAAGGCTTATGCCGCTCTTCTTAAGGCAGAGGCAGAGAAGCACGAGCTTGAGATTGTGGCATATGCCATCGGTGCAAACCTTTTATATGACACCGACAAGGAAATTGAAAGGCTGAAAAACGAGGTTGACGTATGTGAAGCTCTGGGCTGTAAGACTATGC
>JAZSQQ010000031.1:0-39871 GCA_045538055.1 Acutalibacteraceae bacterium | reverse complement strand
CTACGTTTGCATTGGCAACAACTGTCTGTGTCGGCCAGTATACATTTTCGTTTACTGACGGGTCAATCGAAGTTGCCTTCCAACCCTTAAAGTTATATCCGGCTTTATACGGAACATAGGTGTAATTTACATCTACGCTGTCCCAGCCTGTCTGTCCCTGTACCACTCTATTTGATACGGGGAGACTCAGACCGTTATTAAGGTTATATCTGTTTTCAACCTGATAGCTTGTCTGCATTGAATCGGATGATTTTCTATAAGTACCGCCATTGACATTATAAGTCATATTCGTCTGCCAGCAAGGATAGAGAGTTTTGTTGCCGTTTGCAGGAATGGTTGTACTTGTTACGATATTAGCGGCGTTACCGTTACCGTCAGCATTTTTTACAGTTGACCAACCTGCAAAAACATATCCTGTTCTGCTGATTGCAGGGAAATCTGCCACACTTGAATTCCTTGCTCCCGTCTTTACAAGCGGATTTGCCTTTGAAGGAGCATTAGCGGTACTCAGAGCTGATGTGAAATCCGTTATATCACGGACGCAGATATTTGAGAACACAAGAGAAACACTCGGTGTATAAGTACCTACACGGATTGTTGCATACGGTCTGCCTGCTGGAACTTTGAGAGTTCCCGTAATTGTTCCCGTTCCGTTAGCTGCAACACTCGTTGAAAAACTTGTAAAGTCTGTTCCTGCGGTGCCGATTGCCTGACTTGATGTCGGAGCTCCCGTCATCGTGAAGAAGAACATATTAGGTCTTGCGGCAGTTGCCGAATTATTCTTAACCGAACACGAGATTTCATATGTTCTGCCCGGTACGAGGGTCATATAACCGGGCTGATTTGCCTGATAATTTCCTGAATAAGCATCCGTTGCCGTTGATGCTGAGTTGAATGTGATTGTATTGTTTACTCGGTCAGCAACCATTGAATCGGTCTGACTTGATGATGTCCAGTTGAAATGGTCAAAGTCAAACTCATTGCCGAAGAGAACTTCTGCGTTTGTTATTTCATAGAAATAAATGTAACAAATCGTAAGCCTGTAATCGCCGACACGACCGTCATCCGTTGCACTCGGATATGTAACGGTCGATCCGCTGATCGTTGCGCGTCCCGTTGTCGGATGTACTGTTCCGGTATTTGTAACCGTCAAGGTGCTGTTCGATACAGACAAAGAGTGGTTAGCCCTGTTGCTTGCCGAGGTAAAGGTCGGCAAAGTTGCCAACGTCGTTTCCTTGGTTACGGCATCTATGCCCGTTTCACCGTCAAGCTTAAGCATGCCTTTAAAGGTATAACCTGAGTATGAATCTGCTGTAAACTCAAGCTTATCGCCGTATGTAAACTCTTTATAATGTGTAGTTGCCTGAGGGATCGTGACTACTCTGTAGGTACCGTCGCGGTTCTTCATAAGACCGACATTGTACTGAAAAGCATCACCCTCCAACTTTCCAAGATTTTCAAGTGCAGTCATTGCATTTGTAAGGTTATCGATACGATTCTGAATAGTAACAGAGCTTGAAACTCTACCGTCAAGCTTTGTAAGCTCCATACAAGCAAGTCTGTAAGCCGTCACAAAAGACTGCCACTGATTTGAAGCGGATTTGTAATAATATGAACCGTAGCCGGATGTTACACCGTACTGGCCAAATTTCTTCATTGCCTCGTTGACCTTTGCACGCAGAGCAGCTTTGTTGTCCTGAACGGTCTTGATATCTGACCAAGTATAACCGAAAGCATATCGTGCTCGGTCTGCCTTAGTCGCAAACATTGTTTTAACTGAATATGTACTTGTGCCTGACTCGATAGCAACCGGGAAGTTACCTGTATACCATGCTCCGCAGTAGTTTGATGTGTTACTCGGGAAAGTACTTTCTGTACTGAGTGTATTTTCGTCAGTATTACCGTTCATGTGACCTGCAATGATTCTGCCGTTAGAGTCAAGAGCACCAAGGGCGAAAGCAGAGTCAGATGAAGAAGCCTCCTTCTGCCAATAGTCACTATATCTGAAACCCGTTGCAGCAGGTGTACCTGTACCGTCAGCAACATACCAAGAATAAGCATGTGAATCGTCATCGTCAGTTGCAAGAAGACCGACACCGAGGTTTGGAATCTGACCAAGGTTGTTATATCGGCTTGTATCGACGTAGAGGTTTCCGTAGAATTCCGAGTCTGCTACAACAACAAGACGTTCACAACTTGCATTATCTTCACGGTTATAATAAGTGAATGATGTACCCATATTGCTTCCGTTATTGAACCACTGGTCGGGGTTCTGACCGTCAACAGTATGGTTTGCCTGACCTGCCCACATATACGCAGTAGATTTACTGTCCTGAGCAAATGCAAGGTAGTAATTCTTCACACCTGTCGGGTCATATGTTGAAACGTTGCTGTTAACATAAGAAGCATTGTCACTTTTTCTGTACCCGCTTGTTGATGAAATAAAGCCTGCCATACCGCGGCCTGAAGAGGACACAAGATAGTTCGGAGCCCAGTTGCTTGAGCCGTTATTTCCTTTGGTTGTCTGTCCAATACTATGAACACCGGATACCCAACCAATGTGAGAACCGTAGGTATCTGAAGCGGTACCTGAACCGTTCTGATATACACGGACAGCACCGCCGTAAATTTTTACAAAAGGCTTATAAACATATGAATATGCAATTACGGACTTCTTTTCACCCGTTCCGTCCGTATAAGACATAGTCCATTCGATATAACAGCCATTTACGCTTGCAGCAAGTGAAGGTGAAGTACCGCCCGTAATTGAATAATGAGAGTATTTCAGAGAGCCTGAACCACCGTCAGCGTTTTTCGTTTTTGAAATTGAACCTGAGTTAAGATTATTATATGACGCGTCAACAAACCTGCAATCAAGCGAAAGCGTTGACGAATCGTAGCCATCCTCTGCCGCGAAATAAACGTTGCCCGTCGTTGTCCAATCGGCAGACGGAGACACACCGTAGAACCCGTCCTGGCTTATCGGCGTATTTTCAACATAAATATCAAATGTCGATGTTGTTTCTGCCGTCCATGAATTGTGCTGAGGTTTAAGATAAATAACCTCGGGGACGATCAGGATTGTCCTTCCTTTCGTAGGAGTAGACTGCGTAATCGCAGCCTCCGGTTTGGCGATGCCGATCTCAAAGAAGATCAACGTTGTCATCACCATTGCAAGACAGAGCACGAGACTGAGCGCGCGCCTTGCAAACTTTACAACTTTCTTCATATTTAAACACCTCTGGTGACAATAATACATCTTTAATATTATCACACATTTCACTTGCAAAGCAACAAAAAAATTTTTTTCGTAACATAATACAAACGACTGTGTTTTTTAAAGTGTTTTTTTGCTATTTTTTCCAAATTGCAAAATAATTTTTTCTTGGTAAATTAAAATATCCTTTAATAACAAATCGGGAGGGATTCACCCTCCCGATTTTAAACATAAATGATTAAAATTTTACATCTGCACAAACTGCGGCGTGGTCTGAAAGATACATATCGCTGATTTTTTCATCAATAATTTTGTAGGTCTCTACATCTGTACCTTCGCTTACAAAAATAAAATCTATCGGTTTTGTTTCAAAAATATTCTGACCGTAATTTATATATGTCGCACCGTCATCAGAACTCTTTGCAAGATATTTTGAATCAAGAAGACATCCTTTCATTTCGTTGTAAGCATCTGCACCTTCCTTTGTATTGAAGTCGCCTGTGCAAACAACGGGATATCCCTTTGCTTTGAGCTCTTCGATCTTAACTTTGAGCACATTTATCTGATCAACACGAACCGATTCAAGCACGTGGTCAAGATGAGTGTTGATATGAGTATATATCTCCCCTGTTGACTTATCCTTAAGTGTTGCCCACGTTGCAATTCTCGGACAGAAAGACAAAATGAATTTTGAAGCAAATTCCTCCGGTGTATCGGACAGCCAGATTGTTCCACTGTCAATAAGGGTGTATTTGTCTTTAAGATAAAATACCGCTGAAGCCTCAGAGTTCTTTTTTCCGTCGCGCATCTGACTGACACAAGCGTAACCGTCAAGTTTTTCGTTCAGGATATCAAGCCATTCCTGAGTTGCTTCCTGAACACCGAAGGAATTTGGTGCATACTGCTCCAAAGCGGCGCAGACAAGCTGACTTCTGCCCTTTACCGAACCAAAAGCATCATCCGCACAACGGACGTTGAAGGACATTATTCTTATGGTTTCGTCGGATTTTTCAGGAACATTTTCAATTGTGAAGCTTTCCGGAATAAAAGCACCGAAAGTAAAAAGAATCGACAAAAAAAGTGCAGTAAGCTGGTTGATGATATACATTACTTATTCCTCCCGCAGAATAATTTTTATTATATAAATTATATCACCGACATACAGATTGTCAATCCGATTTCTTTCTGTCAGAGAATTTTGTGGCACCTTTCTGCCGTCAGCATAAGATGTAATAGGCATATGCCGAGTAACTAAAAGGAGCTAATCAAGTTGAATAATCCACAGTATATTCATCATCACGTCAAGCCGACGGGTTACCATAGACCGCGTTTTACTGATGATTGTGGCTGCAGAATGACAGAATTTCCTGAAAATCCGCAAGTCGCAATGTTATACGTTCCTTTTCAGACAGATTTTACCACCTTTGACGAAATGACGGCTCTTCGTTGCGGAACACTTTTCCCTGTTCTGAGTAAGCCGTTTCTCGGAAGTGGTAACAGATGACAAGAGGAATGCTTCTTCAGAGGCTTGATGCCGTGCAGTTTGCGATGTGGGAACTGCATCTTTATATGGATACACATCCCGAAGACCTCGCGGCACTTTCACTTTATAAAAAATACGAAGAAATTAACGAAAAACTCGTTTGTGAATACGATGAACAGTTTGGCCCGCTTTACGGAAATTCCGACCCCGGAGTTTCATGGCTGAAAAATCCGTGGCCGTGGGACATAGGAGGTAGTTGCTGATGTTTGTCTATGAGAAAAAGTTGCAATATCCCGTAAAAATTACAAATCCGAATCCGAAATATGCTCAGATTATCATTTCACAGTACGGCGGTCCTGACGGAGAGCTTGGCGCATCACTCCGCTACCTCAGTCAGCGTTATGCAATGCCTTTCCCTGAACTGAAGGGTCTTCTTACTGACATAGGCGTGGAGGAATTGGGCCACCTTGAAATGATCGGTGCAATCGTATATCAGTTGACACGCAACCTTTCACCCGATGAAATCAAACGAAGCGGTTTCGACACCTATTTCGTTGACCACACAACAGGTGTTTATCCGACGGCGGCAAGCGGTTTCCCGTGGACGGCGGCAAGTATGCAGTCAAAGGGCGACCTTATCACAGACCTCTCCGAGGATATGGCGGCAGAACAGAAAGCACGTACAACGTACGATAATATTCTTCGCCTTGTTGATGATCCCGATGTACGCGAACCGATTAAATTCCTTCGCGCAAGAGAAATCGTCCACTTCCAGCGCTTCGGCGAAGGCTTGCGTCTCGCAACAGATAAAATGGACTGCAAAAATTTCTATGCATTCAATCCGAGCTTTGACAAATAAAAAACTAAAAGACCTTCCACCGCGGAAGGTCTTACGTTTTTATAAAGCGTATCCCGTTACAATGCCGAGCACTGCTGCGAGGACAATTATAATAATCGGGTGAACTTTTTTGAAAGCGAGCACGGTACAAAGTGCAAAAATTGCAAGATAGCAATAGAACGCAATATCCTTGATTGAAGCCATAAGCCCTGCCATCGAAACGCCTGCAGGTAAAAATACCGTGAGCGCAACGGAAACAATTGCTGAACCGATAAGTCCGACAACCGCAGGCTTAAGTCCTGTCATACAACCTTTAACAACTAAACTGTTTTTGAATCGCTCGAAGCATTTTGCGACAATTAAAATAACAACGAATGACGGCACAACAACACCTAATGTTGCACAGAAAGAACCAAAGATTGACCCCACAACTCCGTATGCGCCGCCGACCTCTGAGCCGACGTAGGTTGCCATATTAATTGCAAACGGACCGGGTGTACTTTCACTGACGGCGATGAAATTAACAACATCCGAAAGCTCCATCCACTTGTGGGCAAGGACTTCTTCCTGCATAAGCGGAAGCATTGCATATCCGCCGCCGAACGTAAATGCACCTATTTTAAAAAAAGTGAGGAAAAGGTCAAGGAAAATGTTCATTTCTCATTCCTCCTTTTCGCAACAAGTGAAGTAACAAGTCCGAAAACAGCACAGCCGATGATAACGAACAGCACGTTGATATCAAAGAATGCCGTAATAATGAACGATACCGCAATAACGATATAAGAAACCACGTTTTTCGGAGCTTTCTTATACATTCCGACAAGTGCTTTGATAAGAAGAGCGAGAACGCCTGCACGGATACCGTTGAATGCATACTGAACAGCCTTGATTTCCTGAAACTCTCTTAATATAAATGAAATAAGAAGAATGATAACAAAAGAAGGAAGAACAACTCCCGTTGTTGCGAAGAATGCACCCCAGAAGCCTGCAACACGGTAGCCGACAAAAGTCGCGGAGTTAATTGCAATCGGACCGGGTGTTGATTCTGCAATTGCGATAATTTCAAGGATATCATCGTCTGTTATCCATTTTCTTTTTTCAACGATTTCCCTTTGAATAATGGGAATCATCGCATAGCCGCCGCCAAAGGTAAATGCACCTATTTTAAAGAATGTGACAAAAAGCTGTAAGGCTTTCGAAAATTTGCTCATTGTAATTATTCGCCCTCTTTTTCTTTATTGTTAAAACTGTCAGGAACGGCAAAAATATCCCACGGTGTGTTTTTCTCGGTTTTCATATCGTCACGGACGAGCTTATAAATCGTCGCGGCAATCGGCACAGCGATAAGCATACCGATAATTCCTGAAACCGAACCGCCGATTGTAACAGCTGCAAGCACCCAAAGACCCGGCAGTCCCGTTGAGCTTCCGACAACCTTCGGATAAATAAAGTTGCCTTCAATCTGCTGAAGCAAGATAACGAAAATAATAAAAATCAAAGCCTTGATCGGTGAGTCCATAAGGATAAGGAATGCACCAACACCTGCACCGATAAGTCCGCCGAAAATCGGAATAAGTGCGGTAAATCCCATAAGTGCACCGATCATAGGAGCATATGGTATACGAAGAATGAACATACCTATTGTGCAAAGAGTGCCGAGAATAACAGCCTCAAGGCACTGACCGACGATGAATTTATGGAAAGATTCATTAAGCACAGACGAAACGTGACAGATCTTTGTGAACACTCGTTCGGGGATATAGTGAACACCGACTTTTTTAACCTGACGTAAAAGCTTGTCTCTTTCAAGAAGAACATAAAGAGAAATAATAACGGTTATAACAACATTTGCAACTGTTGTGAAAACGGAAGAAATGGCAGTAAATGCGGCACCAACAGTATTTCCGACACCTTCTGCGATTTTATCTGTCATATCGGCAAGCTTTGCCTGCCAGTCAAATTGCGTTATCGCGCTGACAACGTTTTTGGAAAGAAATTCGTTTTCATTGAATTTCTGTATAATCCAGTCCACCGCAGGCGGAATCTTTGCAATAAGCATTTTGATACAGGCAACAAACTGCGGAGCAACAAGCACAACAACCAGTGCCACAACGCCGATGATTGATATAACTGCGGCAACAAGGCAGACAGGCTTACGAAGCCTGATGACAGCACTTTTCTTGCTCTTCGGGAAAAAGTGTCTTTCATAAAAGCTCAGAAGAATATTGATGGGATATGCTGCAACAAAGCCGAAAATGATAGGTGTTGCGGCTGAAAAAACAGAGCCGAGAACACCTGCGATATTCGGCCAATAGCGCGTTGAAAGATAAACAACGATAATCGCCGCAGCAACACTCGCAACAATTTTTAAATCTATTTTTTTCAAAAAAACAACTCCTTTACTTAGTGAGTTTTTTTCATATGTATAATAGACAATAATTATAACACGTATAAATAAAACAATCAACAATAAAGTTTGTTAATAACGATTACTTAAAACTCACACCCTGTTATAATATTTTGCGATTTAAATATTGAAATTAAATTTCATATATGATACAATTTTAAAAAATTTATTGAAGAGGTGTTCTCGGATGAAAAAAGGTAAAGGATTTTTTAATGAATTCAAAAAGTTTGTTCTCAGAGGCAATGTAATTGACCTTGCAGTCGGCGTTATCATCGGCGGTGCTTTCCAGGCTATCGTTAAGTCATTGGTTGACGATATCGTAATGCCCCTCGTAGGTATGGTTACAGGTAATATCGACTTTTCACAGCGCGTATGGAAAATCGGTGAAGGCGAATTTGCAGCTACAGTTACATGGGGTAACTTCGTAACAGCAATTCTCAACTTCCTTATTATGTCTTTCGTAATCTTCTGCTTTATCAAGCTTATCAACAAGATTACTGAAAAAGCTATAAAGAAAAAGGACGAACCCGAAGCAGAACCCACAACAAAGAAGTGCCCGTACTGCTGTTCTGAAATCGACATCAAGGCTGTTAAGTGCCCGAACTGTACTTCTGACGTTGAATAATATTAATTGCTGATTAAGGTGATACACCTTGGAAAAAGAAGTTATACTTAAAAAGGCGATCGTCGGCGGTTTTGACCGTGTTCAGGTTATGAACTGTATTGCTTCCCTTCAGGAAGAAGCAAAAAATTCAAAGAATGATGCTGAGGAGCTTAAAACTCTTCAGGCAACTCTTTGTGAACTCGAAAAAGTCCTTGAGGAAAAGGACGCTGAAATCGAAAAGCTTTCAGAAAATATTACCGAAGCAGAAAGCAGACTCCGTGTTTCAAAAACATCTGCACAGCTTATGAAGGAATCTGTTGATTATGCTGACCGTTACGTTGAAAGTGCAAAAATTCTTGCGCAGGACATAACGGAAAAAACCTCCCTTAAAGTCAGGGAGGCAAAGGACAAAATCGATTCCATTCTTTCTGAAGTAACCGGTCTTTCCGACGATATACTTAAGCTTTACGGAAACCTTGCAGAGCTCAAAAGCGAATACGATGCTTTTGACGAGGCATATCCCGCCATTTCTGAGGTTAAGGAAGATTCTTCCGTTGAAGAAACTGCGGAAGCTCCTTCATCAAAAGAAAGTGGCGAAACCGACGCAATCAGACTTATTCGCCAAGCAAAGGAAAAATACGAAAAACTAATCTGAAAAAAGCTGCTCACCGAGCAGCTTTTTTGTTTCAGTTATGATAGTAAATTTTGTTTGTCACAAAAGTAGTAACTCCCTCGTTTACCCAATGAAGCATTGTTTCGGGAGAATCGATTGTCCAACAGGCAATTTCAAGACCTGCTTCACGCAATTTATCAATCTTTTCGGGAGTGTTTTTCTTTTCGTTTCCGTTAAAGCTGACACCCATATTTTCAGCATCAAGACATTTCTGCATTTCCTTTTCGTCAAGCTTTGAAACAAGCTTTAAAATTCTGACTTCCTTGTTCTGTTCTCTGACGAGTTCAAGGGCTTCGCGTTGGAAAGATATTATTGAACAGCTCTTTTCAAAACCGTATTTCTCAACAAGCTCAAGCAACTTTGTGATTCCATCGGGAGTGTAATCCTTAATTTCAATCATCGGCACGATGTTGTACTCCATGCACGCCTTCAGTGCCTGCTCAAGTGTAGGTACCTTCAGATCAGGGTATTCCTTAGCATTAGCTCCTCGCACAACATTGCAGGTTACAAGATCATAATATGTATACGAAGAAACCTTGCCTTTTTTATCGCACACGCTTTTAATATCTTCGTCGTGCATAAGCACCCAGACACCGTCTTTTGTCTGACGGATATCGATTTCAACGTAATCAAAGCCGTATTCCGCCGCTTTCGTAATTGACGGAATCGTGTTCTCGGGAGCCTGTGCCGAATATCCGCGATGTGCGACAAGCGTAATTCGCTCCCTGTCCTTTTCCTGTGTAAGAATATCAGTCAAAGGAAGCGGAGTTTTAATGTTAAATCTCTTTTGTGAACTTACCAAAGATACCGTTATCGGCAAAACAATAGCTGCAACAAGAATAACGGCAATTACAGCAATCGGCCATTTTTTTCTTTTAATGATTCTCAGTCTGCGTTTGATGCTTTCTTTGTTCATAATACACCGCCAATTTCAGAAATTGCCTTGTGCCGATGACACAAGGCAATTTTGTTTTATGTATTTCAGCCGTTGAGAAGCTTGAAGTTTTCTTTGTTGCTCTTGTAAAGCTTCTTGAATACTTCGAAATTTTTATCGTAAACAGCTTTGTTAGCTTTATTCGGCTTGAAGGTCTTGACAGCGGGGACGAAATCCTTAACCTTTGCAACGTTTTCAATAACACCGAGACCGATAGCAACCATAGCCGCCGCACCGACAGCACCGATATCCTGCGGACGGTTTACTGTTTCAACTGTCTTACCTGTGATGTCTGCAAGAATCTGACTTGTAACGTCCGAAAGTGCACCGCCACCGACAAAACGTATTGTGTCTGAAGTCTTGATTTTCTTGTTCTGTGCCTCAAGCATCCAGTTAAGGTGGAAGCAAACGCCCTCGATAACCGCACGGAGCATCTGTGACTTACCTGTATCAATACTGATGTTAAAGAACATACCTGCCGCATTCGGGTCTTCGAACGGGCAACGGTTACCGTGAAGCCACGGTGTAAAGATAACTCCGCCTGAACCTGCAGGAACTTCGTTGATAACCTTTGTCATATAATCGTAAAGGCTTGTATACTCTGTTTCGGGGTCTTCCGCAACGTCTGTCTTCTGCTTGAAAATGCCGATTTCATCGAGGCAAAGGTGGTCACGCACCCATTCAAGGCACTTACCTGCTGTTTCAAGCTCAGCGAAATAGTTGAATGTATCCGGATCTGCACCGACGATTGCCGCAATCATCGCTGATGTATCAACAAGCTGCTTTTCAACAACTGTGCCGACCCATCCTGATGTACCCTGATAAACGTGAGTATCGCCGACAGCACCGCTGCCTGCACCGACACCGATAAGCGAAGCGTCACCGCCACCACCGAATACAGGTGTACCCTCTGCAAGTCCGAGCTGTTGAGCTGCTTTAGCTGTAACCTTGCCGACAACATCCGTTGACTTAACGATATCGGGCAAGTGATTCATATTCACATCAAAAATGCCCGCAACACTCTTACTCCAGCATTCCTTACCTTTTCTTGTATCATAAAGAAGAGTTGCAAATGCCGAGTCTTTTGTCATTGCGAAAACGTCAGTACAACGGCAGATGAGGAAATCCTTAACGTCGAGCCATTTGTGAGTTTTCTTATAGTTTTCGGGTTCGTTTGCCTCAACCCACTTGTATTTGTAAACAGGATCCTTGACACTGCATGCAACCGCACCCGTTGCAACAAGCGACTTAAGAAGAGGAACGATATTAGCACCCGCAATCTGAATACCGTATGCCATATATTTCTTAAGCTCTTCCTTAGCACGCTGGTCCATATAACTCATTGCTCTGCGGACAGGGTTACCGTTCTTGTCAACAAGTACAAGACCCTGAGCCTGTGAACAGAAAGAGATACCTGCAATCTGTGAAGGCTTGATATCAGTTTTTGTGAAAAGCTCCTTCGTCGTGGAACACATTGCACCCCACCATTCTTCGGGATCCTGCTCTGCTCCACCGTTGCCGACCATATAAAGATTATATGCGCCGTATGCGTTTGCGATAGGTTTAATCGTCTTGTCAATCTCAAAAAGACAAGTCTTCATGCCGGTTGTACCGACGTCATAAGCGATAACATAAATTGCCATTTTTATAACCCCCAAACTGTATTGAGTATATTCTAACATAAAAATATATAAAATTGCAAAAATTTTTTGAAAAAATGTAAAAAATTATTTTATTTTTGTTTTATTTATGTTATACTCTATCTTGGGTATAAAGCAAACTGCATTATATTGCAAAAAATTACATATATCGGAGGAAAATGAAATGGCTAACACTTTTGGTATCACCAAGTACCTTGATGCTGA
The DNA here is from genome assembly GCA_045538055.1 of Acutalibacteraceae bacterium. Classification (GTDB taxonomy): domain Bacteria; phylum Bacillota; class Clostridia; order Oscillospirales; family Acutalibacteraceae; genus CAG-488. The sequence continues at coordinate 27,850 of JAZSQQ010000031.1, read as the reverse complement.
TGCTGTTACAAAACAGCTTGATGAGCTTATCAAAAAGCCTATCTACAGTGTCAAACCCGAAGCACTTAAAAAATACGAAGAGGAATACTTCGCAAAGAAGTGTGTAAAGTCAAAGGAAATGATTGATGTGGCTAAGGGTCGTATCCCCGGCGGAGTTCAGCACAACCTTGCTTTCAACTATCCGTTCCCTCTCGTTTTCACAAAGGCTTCCGGCAACAAGCTTTATGACATCGACGGTAACGAATACTACGACTTCCTTCAGGCAGGCGGTCCGACAATCGTTGGAAGCAACCCTGAAAAAGTTCGTAACAAGGTAATCGAGCTCCTTAACGACTGCGGTCCTTCAACAGGTCTTTTCCACGAATATGAGTACAAGCTCGCAAACAAGATTGCTGAGTGCGTTCCTTCAGTTGAAATGTTCCGTATGCTCGGTTCAGGTACTGAAGCTTGTATGTGCGCTGTTCGTGTTGCACGTCTTGCTACAGGCAAAAAGAATATCCTTAAAATGGGTGGTGCATACCACGGTTGGTCAGATCAGATGGCTTACGGTATGAGAGTTCCCGGAACAAAGAACCTTCAGTCACCCGGTGTTCCGATGTTCGTATTCAAGCATACAGACGAATTCTTCCCGAACGATCTTGAAGACCTAGAGAAGAAGCTTAAGAAGAACCAGCTCATCGGCGGCACAGCTGCTGTCTTCCTTGAGCCCGTTGGTCCCGAAAGCGGTACACGTCCCCTCAGCAAGGCATTCGTTAAGGGCGTTGAAAAGCTTTGCCGTAAGTACGGTTCACTCCTTGTTTTCGATGAGGTTGTTACAGGCTTCCGTATCGGTGTTTCAGGTGCTCAGGGCTACTTCGGCGTAGATCCCGACCTTACAATCTTCGGTAAGATCATCGCAGGCGGTTATCCGGGTGCAGGCGGTATCGGCGGTCATAAGGACGTTATGGCTCACCTTGGTGCAGGTCTTGACGGTTCAGGCAAGAAGGTTAAGAAGGCAATGTGCGGCGGTACAATGGCCGCTACTCCCCTTTCTTGCGTTGCAGGTTACTACACTCTCTGCGAAATCGAAGAATCAAAGGCTTGCGAAAAGGCAGGCGCTATGGGCGACAGACTTGTTAAGGGTCTCCAGAAGTCAATCGAGAAGCACAACCTTCCCTTCGTAGCATTCAACCAGGGTTCAATCTGTCACCTTGACACGGTTGGTACAATGCACTATTCAATCGACTGGTCAAAGCCGTGGCTTATTCCTGAGGTTCTTAAAGAGACAAGTGCTCGTAAGAAGGAAATGGAGCATATGGGTGCGGCTTACATGGCAGAAGGTATGGTTACTCTTGCAGGCAGCCGTCTTTACACAAGTGCTGCTTACACAGAAGAAGATATCGACGATGCAATCGCACGTTTCGACAGAGTATTCGACAACTGCGGCAGAATCGGCTAATCATAAATTAGGAGAAAAATTATGGCTTATAACATTCAAGAAGCAAAAGAGCTGGTTGTTGAAGCCGGCAAAAAGCTTTTGGAGACGGGTCTCATTGCTCGTACGTGGGGTAACGTAAGCGCAAGAATTTCCGACACTCAGTTTGTTATCACTCCGAGCGGAAGACCTTACGAAACACTCACTCCCGACGATATCGTTGTTGTGAATATTGCTGACTGCAGCTACGAGGGCGACCTTAAGCCTTCAAGCGAAAAGGGTGTTCACGCTGACGCTTACAGACTTCGTCCCGAAGAGAATTTTGTTATACATACTCATCAGATCAAGGCTTCTGTTGTCGGTGCCGCAGGCAAAAACATTGAAGCAATCCCTGAAAAATACGCTGAACTTTTCGGCGACTGTGTACCCGTTGCAGATTACGGTATGCCGTCTACATCAAAGCTCCGCAACGCTGTTGCAAAGGCATATGAGGACTATCCGAAGAGCAAGGCAATCCTTATGAAACAGCACGGTGCCGTTGTTACAGGCAGAAGCTTCGAGGAAGCTTTTGAAGTTGTTTCTGAGCTTGAAAATCTCTGTGAAGAGAAGATTCAGCAGGCTTACAAGATGTATGAAGGTACAGCTTACTATTCACGTACAGCTATGCTCAACAGCTACATCAAGTCAGTCGGAAGCGGTAAAATGCCCAAAGCCATTGCTGACCTTGGCGAAAGCGCAAGAATCGGCTCAAAGTTTGAGATTTACTTCAAAAACGGCAAGACCTTCACTGTGGATATCAAGACAGGTAAATCTGCAACAGAAGAAAAGCTTCCCGCTGCAGTTCTTATCCACAGCGAGATTTACAAGAATTCAGATGTTGATTACATCAAGCACCTTACGGCAAACGAGATTATTGCAGTAAGTATTGCTCAGAAATCAATCTCTCCCCGTCTTGACGACTTCGCACAGATTGCAGGTACAAAAATCGGCAGCTTCAAGTGGGACGGCTCAAAGGCTTCCGGCAAGGCAGCTGCAAAGGCTCTTAAGGGTAACAACGCAGTTCTTGTTTCAGGTGCAGGCGCAGGTGCTCTTTGCACAGGCACAAAGCTTGGCGACCTTGATGCGGTTGAACTCATTATGTCAAGAGAATGTCAGACCATTATCGGCTCAACATTCTTCGGCTCAGGAGATACACTCAGCCCGATTGATGCAAACATCATGAGAATTATCTATCAGACAAAATACTCCAAGAAAGCTGAATAATTAAAATTTAATCCCACCGAATTTGCTTCGGTGGGATATTTTTTAGTCAAAGAAAATATAAAGCTGTAAGCCCGATGAACCTGCGATATATCTTACTTCTTCAATATCAGAGTAAATTTCAAAAAATCTTCCTTTGTCAAACAGACTTTTTTCAGCGCGCTCTCTCTGACTGACAGAACTGAATTTTACAACAATATAATTTTCCTTTTGCTGACGTTTTGCGATTTGACTGAACTTTAAAAAGCTGTAATCACCGCAGTAAAGATTTTTATATGTATAATAATTGTATGTTTCTGCCGTACAACCGGGAGCCGTCGGATTGTCTTTCAGAAAGTGTTGGGACGCAGAAAGCTCCTTCTCTGTCACGGCAAAAAAGTCGTGAGTATAGTCAAGATACTGTTTCAGCTCGTCCGAATCGAAGCTCGTATCGTCCCACGTGAGATCAAAATAGTAATAATCTTCACCCAACTTGCAGTAATTCCAGACGTGTCCGTTTAACGTTTCAGAGTCCGCTTTTTCGTCAAATTCGGCACCGCAGGTCAATCCTAGCTTCTGCATTATTGAAGTGAACGCAAGGGTATATCCGCTGCAGACGGTTTTTCCTTCAACAAGGCAACCGTATGCTGAAAACCCTAGCAGGGCTGTTTCTTCAGTTTCTGCCAGACTGTGGTCATAATCCGTTTTGCTGAGTATATCATCATAAACATAAAGCACGGCATCGAAAAGATTTCCCTTTTCTTTCGCCTTACTGACCATTTCATTTACGCGTTCATCATAAAGCTTTTTTCTTTGCTCTGCTTCAGCTTCGGAAATTGTAAAATTCGGGTCAACATTCAGGGTGTATTTGTCCCCTTTCTGAACCTCCTTGAAGGTGAAAGAATTTGGATCAACCCAGAAATAATCAGGTTGCTCATACACTATTTCTCTGTAATTTTCATTAAGCCAGTCTTCGGCAAGCTCCATTTCGCTTTCAGCTTCAAACCGTTCAATAAAAGCAGTTGATTCATAGTCCTCAAATGCCGCGCAGAGCTTCACGTAATAATCCTGATAATGCTCGCCGAGAGAAGTATAAAACGGATAAATTTCAGGATTGCCTTCAAGCTTCGCTTCAATATCTATATGCGTCTGAGTCGGCTCGGGTATCGCATCTTCTTCCAGCGAAGTTCTGATTGTAAAAACACAATAAAAAGTCAGGGGTATAAGCACGAAAATCATTAGCCATTTTTTCACTGTGCTCACCCCTGATGTTTTAATCTTTTTTCCTGTTGCGAAGCTGTTTGAAAAACTCTGTCAGAATTTCCGCACATTCCTCCTGCATAAATCCCGACACAGTTTCGGGCTTATGGTTGTACGGTAAATCGAAAAGATTTACAACACTTCCGCACGAGCCCGCCTTATAATCAGACGCTCCGTAAACAAGACGTTTTATTCTGCTGTTTATAATCGCACCCGTACACATCGGGCAAGGTTCAAGCGTAACATACATATCGCATTGCCAGAGCCGCCAACCGCCAAGCCTTTTACATGCTTCGTCAATCGCCTCAAGCTCAGCGTGTGCAAGGGCATTCTTACCCTTTTCGCGTCTGTTACGTCCCCTGCCTACGATTTCGTCGCCAAGAACAACAACCGCACCGACGGGCACTTCGCCTTCTTCAGCCGCCTCGCGTGCAAGTTTTAAAGCCTCTTGCATAAAAAACGAATCATTCATAAAGTTAACCTACCAGTGTAAATAAAGATGCTATCGGGAACACTATACTTGCGATAATAAGAAGTACCCTTGAAACCGTATATATCTTACGATATTTAATCATCTTCTCTGTTCTTATTACGTTAATCCACCTGAACAAAGTGAACATAACAAAAAATAAACCTGCAAAAAGCACAAACAAACCGAATACACTTTTCGTCTGAGTAAGACCGAGTGTTGTTATAATCACGAAATTTATTGAAATAATCAAAGTCGGACAGGTAACGAATGCGGCTTTTTTAAGCCTTTTGTGCTTATTCATCGCTGTTGCGTCTTTCTTTGTCTTTACCGTGCAATTCTTTCTGAACACAATCATAGCCGCAACGCCTATAAGGATAAGTGCTGACGTTGCGATATAATAAATCATTACGCTCGCATTCGGATATTTTTCAAAATATACGCTGAACAAAACCGAAATAAGGTTGTTGAGAAAATGGATTGTCACACTTGTCCATATACTTTTTGTTTTGATACAGAAATAACCGAGCGACACACCTGCAATAAACGCAAACGGAATCTGCACCATATTTGCGTGTACAATCGCAAAACAGAATGCTGACATTAAAATCGCAAACCAGTCACCGTACTTTCTGAGAGGCTGCATAACAACGCCTCTGAAAGCAAATTCCTCAAACAGAGCAGGCATAACTGCCGTGCTGAAAATGTATATAAGAACCCCGACGAAAGAAGTCGGTATTGCCATATCCTCACTGCCCGAAAAGAACGTAACACCAAAAACTTCAAGTGAAATTGCAAATAACGTTGTAGCAGAATTGCCGGCAAGACACAAACCGAGTCCTGCAAAAACGCTGAGAATATACAGCATTCCCGATTTCGGTGCGTTAAAAACATTCATTCGTTTTTTGTCCTCCGGATTACTGAACAGATAGAAAACAAAAAACGGCACAAACATATAAAAAATCTGTGCAAGTGCTGAGAACGCCATAGAAAAATCAACATTATTGCTGTAAAGCTCGGCTATCGTTCCGTTTGAAATTACCAAGCCTACGATAAACTGCATCGCAAACACACAGAGAATAAGTGCACCTGTTATCAGTCCGTATCTGCTCAGCTGTACAGCTTCCTTGTCTACCACCGGATTATATCCGCCGAACATATTATATAGGTTCTGATAATAGCTGTATCCGCCCGAACTGTTTTCCTGCAGTGTATGGCTGTAAATCGGGGGATAGTAATATCCCTGACCGTTCGGTGATGAGTGCTGATTGTTATACTGAGTACCGTAACTGCCGTTTCCTGTATTGTTATTATAATAATTAGGGTTATTGTCCATTTTTTCGCCTCGCTTATCCGACAAAACTTTCAGATAATTTATTATATCCTAAACACGCGCCATAATCAAGATTATCAAATGTTAACTTTTTAAGAACATGAAAATATACTTGTTTTTTGTTCAATAATAATGTATACTTATGGAGTATATAATAAAAAAGGAGATGAGTCTATGGACCCAATCAAGGTTGACTTCACCAAAAAATCCGATCAGGGACCGGATAAGAAAACAGGTGTTGTTATTCCACCGGAGAAAAAGGGACTTAAGATCGTTATCAACCTGCTTCTCACAGCAGTTTTCGGTGCGGTGCTTTACTACTTCCTTCTTCCCGCTTTCAATTTCAAATCAATTTTAATGTACGCTTTTCTTGGTGCATTGTGCGTTTTCTACTGTATCGTAAACTACGTTACAAGCGGTGCTTTGAAAACACCGGACTATGCGCCGTATGCAAGAAAATCCACTCTTGTACCTAAAATTCTCATCGGCGTTCTTCTTGCCGTTGTTGCAGTCGGCTTTATTGTTTCTTCAGTTGTTTTCAGAGCTTCAAGCTATGCTGAAATAATTGATGTTCAGACAGGTGATTTTGCACAGGAAGTTGACGAAGCTGATTTTTCGAGCGTTCCCGTAATCGACGAGGCTACAACAGCTGTTCTTGCACAGCGTGCTGTTTCCGACCTTGACAAGCTCGGTTACGTTTCACAGTTTGACATTCAGCCGAACTATTTCCAGATCAACTACAAGGATTCTCCCGTAAGAGTTGTTCCCCTTCAGTATTCAAACATCATCAAATGGCTCACTAACGCAAAGAACGGTCTTCCTGCTTACGTTATCGTTGACGCAAGAACTCAGGAAGCTGAGCTTGTGGAAGTTAAAGGCGGTATGAAATATTCAACTGCTGACCACTTCAACGACAATGTTATCCGTCACGTACGCTTCAATTATCCGACATACCTTCTCGACACTCCGACATTTGAAATTGACGAAGAAGGTCATCCTTACTGGATTTTCGCAAAACTTGATATGACAATCGGTCTTTTCGGTGGAAGAGATGTTACAGGTGCTATCATCTGCGACAGCGTTACAGGTGAATGTAAAGAATATTCAATTGAAGAAATCCGCACAAAGGAAGAGCTTCAGTGGATTGACAGAATTTATTCTGCAGAGCTTCTTAACGAGCAGTACAACTTCTTCGGAAGATATCAGGGCGGTTTTTGGAACTCAATCCTCAGCCAGAAGAACACTTACTCAACAACAGAGGATTATTCTTACCTTGCAATAAACGATGACGTTTATATGTACACAGGTGTTACATCACTTACAAACGACGAATCAATCACAGGCTTCATCCTTATCAACCAGCGTACAAAGGAAGCTAAGTATTACGTGATGTCAGGTGCAAAGGAAGCTTCTGCTCAGGCTTCTGCACAGGGTCTTGTTCAGCAGTATGAATACACTGCATCATTCCCGCTTCTTCTCAACATTGACGGTGTTCCGACATACTTTATGTCGCTTAAGGACGCAAGCAGCCTTGTTAAGGGTTATGCAATGATTAACGTTGGTCAGTACACACTCGGTACAACAGGTTCAACACTTGAAGAATGTATCAACAATTATGTCAAGGTTCTTTCTGATAACAACATCAAAGTTTCTGTTAACACAGACGGTATTGATGAGAATATGGGTTCCGCAGGCAGCAACACTGAAGAAAAGCTTACAGCAACAGGTGTTATCACAGACATCAGAACTGCAGTTGTCAACGGTAACAGCGTTTACTACATCAAGCTTGACTCAGCTGATTGTTACTATTCAGTAAAGGCAGCTGACGCTGAAAATATCGTTCTTGTTAACAAGGGCGACGAGGTTACATTTACAATCACAACAGACGAAGGCAGCATTATTCCTGCTTCTGCTCTTGAGGTTAAATAAAAGTAGTTTAAAATAATTTAAGCTGTATCAGATTTCGGTCTGATACAGCTTTTCTTTATTGTTCCTGTTTTGTTTCTTTTAATTTTACTCTCGGCAAGTCGAGCTTGAATATCGTTGCAAGCAATCTTATTATAAATGTAACAGCAACTGCCACAACGATTGACGTTGTCCTATCGATTTCTGCAAGGAACATATTGTAATAAACAATTCCACCGGCAATTGAAGCAAGGGCATAAATACGTTTTTTAAGCACAAAGGGAATCTCCCTTAACATAACGTCACGAAGAACGCCGCCTCCGATTCCCGTTATAACACCAAGGCAAACGGCAAGAATACCGTTCATTTTAAAGCCTGACTCTATAGCAACCTGAACACCCGTAACGGTAAAAATTCCAAGACCGACAGCATCAAAAATATTGTTCACACTGTCAACAATCTTCTGACTTTTCTGGTATTGGTTACGGAAAATATAAGCAACAAGAAAAACAATTAACGACACCGCAACGGCAAGAGTCACATACCTGTAGTCCGAAAACATCCTCGGAGGAAGAGTGCCGATAAGAATATCTCTAATACAGCCGCCTCCAAGCGCTGTAATCGAACTTAAAACCAAAACACCAAAGATATCCACTTTTTTGTTTATTGCAACCATAGCGCCCGACGTAGCGAATGCAACGGTGCCCAACATTTCAACTATAAAATATATCAATTCTTCAATTTCCATCTTTAACCTCAATCACACTGAATTGATGAATCCCTGTAACGTTTATACGCCCGCACCGCTTACAACATATGTAAGGATTTCAAGCGCATCCGACGAATTGATTTTACCGTCCCCCGTACTGTCTGCACTTAATCTTCTTGCCGGTCCAAGACTCTTTGAACCAACCGCATACTGCAAAACAAGCAATGCATCACTTGAATTGATTACGGAATTCATATCTGTATCGCGGTTAACTGAAATTACATATTCCGCAAGAATCTTATCATTTCCGATAATCTGCACCTTAGTGCCCGTCGCAATACAACCTCCGACTGTTGTCGTGTATTTTACAGTTGCACCATCTTTTAGCTGAATGTATTTATCGGTAAAATCCTGTGTTGTCATTTGTGATTCGATGCCGTAGATAATTGTATTGTCGTTATCGAAAGCAAAGTTGTCAATCTCTTTAAACTCAAAAGAGGGATTTACAGTTGGCTTATCCTCGCCCTTTTCATAACCACTCATACCAAGATTTTTGATTATCTGCGGATAGTCATAATAACAATAGTCAAGGTCAACGTCTCCGTACAATCCGGGAACAGAGCCCGTTTCGCTGTACTGCCACATTCCGTACGGACCTTCATATGTACACTTATTTGCATACTGTGCAATCCAGAAATGGTAATCCGCCAACTGATGTGCATAAAGCTCGTCACGGGCAAAGAATTTATTGCAATAGATTCCTGTGTAAAATCCGCCTTTTTCAATTGTTTCGCAGAATGCTCTTGCGACAGCCGTTGCTGCTGACTGTGAAAGTCTTACCTGAGCATCTGTTTCCATATCGTAATAAACAGGCATTTCCATTTTACAGTTATACTTTTTGAGGATTTCAAGAACAAACTCTGCCTCTTTGACAGATTCCTGAACCGTTGTTGCCGCACTGAAATAATAGCAACCTACAGGAAGTCCTTTTGCTTTTGCATTTTCATAATGCGATGCAAACTTTTTGTCTTCCCTCATCGCTTTGTTGGACGTTGCACTCGAGCCGATTCGAAGAATTATCGCATCGACACTATCGGCAATTTTACTCCAGGAAGTGATTTCATTCCAGACGGAAATATCAATTACATCCCACTTGATTCCGTCATAATCATCTTCGGGTCTGTCAAGTGCCTTGACAACGAAGCTTTTTTCAAGAAGCACAACGTTTGTATTATACTTATCGCTTGCTGTAATTCTGTAAACATATTCGCCGGGGCTGAGTTTTGAAAAGGTCATATATCTGTCAAGTCCCGAAACGGAATATGACTCGGCAGCAGGATTGGTTGTTTTTGTAAACTGTACAGTACCTCCTGTGCTTTTTACCGAACAGGTAACGGATGTAATCACATAATCCGATGTGACCGTTCCCTTGATCGAGAATGTCTGTCCTTCCGTCATTTCTGTAGGATAGTTCGCATCGGTAAGCCTGAATGTATTATAATGATCCTTTGAAACAACCTTGAATGCTTTTTTCAGCAATTCAACATTACTGTCCTTAGTGTCCGAAACAACTATCTTGTAAACATAGTCGCCCGCTTTAAGTTTTGAGAAAGTAAGAAGATAATCAATATTATGTATATTGTAAGTTTTTTCACCGGGCTTACCCGTATATTCAAACTCCGCTTCACCGTCAGCATTATATACGCCGATTGTAACAGCAAGAATATTATTTTCAGAAGTAACTATTCCGTAAACCGAAAAAGTTTTTCCTTCTATTATTTCAACAGGATAAACTTCGTCTGTGAGCTTAATGTCAGTTTCAGCTAACGCAGGCACCGTCAGACAAAGAATCACCATAATGACAGCTATCACCGTACATCCGATTTTCTTCATCGTCATTTTGTTTTCCTCCATTTTTCAATTCGACATAATTATACCATAAAATTAACTCCGTGTATACTTGAAAAGAAAATATTTTATTGGTATAATTTAGAAAATCAGGGGGTTTATTATGAACATTTTTGACAGAAGTGAAATATTGTTGGGCAAGGATGCTCTTGAAAAATTGCGTGGCGCATCAGTTGCCGTTTTTGGCATAGGAGGCGTTGGTTCATACACGGTTGAAGCACTTGTGCGCGGAGGCATCGGCAAGCTGTTTCTTTTTGACGGCGACGTCGTTTCACAGACAAATATTAACCGTCAGCTTGTTGCAACAACAAAAACCGTCGGTATGGATAAAGTTGAGGTTGCGGCGGCACATTGTCTTGAGGTAAACCCCGATGTAAAGGTACACACCGGAAAGATTTTCTTAAACATCGAAAACGCAGGCAGCATTGATTTCAGTCAGTTTGATTATGTTGTTGATGCTATTGATACGGTTTCATCCAAGCTTATGTTAATTGAAAAATCCAAAGCAGCAAATGTTCCCGTAATAAGCTGTATGGGTGCCGGCAACAAGCTTGACCCCACACGTTTTGAGGTTGCAGACATCAGCAAAACAAGTGTTTGCCCCCTTGCAAAGGTTATGCGATACGAGTTGAAAAAACGCGGCATTTCAAAAGTAAAGGTTGTTTACTCAAAAGAAGAGCCGTTCAAACACGGTCAGACAGAAAACGGTAAACCGTTGCCCGGCAGTGTTTCGTTTGTGCCGAGTGTTGCAGGGTTAATAATCGCCGGAGAAGTTATTAAAGACCTCATAAAAAGTGAAATGGGGATGTAAAAAAGTGCAGACCGCATAAAACAAGCAAAGAAAGGGTTTCTTCAAAGTCTTAACACATGAAGAAACCCTTAAAAACATAAAAAAACAGGTCAATATATAAATTTTTAACGTTTTATGCTATAAACAAACTTCGCCTCTCGACGTACCTTTGTACGCCTTCGGGTGCCCAAAACAAAGCTTTGCTTTGTTTTGGCTCAGTTTGTTCATTCTGCGCATTTTTCCTATCCCCTTAAAATGGAGCTGTAAAAAACAATTTGTTTTTTTACAGCTCCTTTTTTTCAATTAAAACCGTATTTTATATACTAAAACTTTCTTTAAATTATTTTTTATCTATCTGTTTGTCTTCACTGTGCTGTGAGCCGGGTCCCGGTCCGTAACCGTATCCGCCGTAACCGTAACCATATCCGCCGTAGCCGTAGCCATAGCCACCATATCCGCCATAGCCGTAACCATTGCCGTATCCGTATCCGTTACCGTAGCCATAACCGTTACCGTAACCGTAGCCACTGCCATAGCCGTATCCGCTGTGCTTTCTCTTACGTCTGCCGTAGTATCCGCCATAACGCAGATAACCCTTACGCTTGTAGTATCTGCTGTTTTCTTCATTACCGCTCATTGTGAAGATTGCACCGACAATGTCAATATCTGCACTGCGGATTTCTTCGAGCGTACGGTTAATATCAGCAACCTTGGCGTAATCGCGTCTGATGCTGTAAATAATACCGTCAGCAAGAGGAGCAATAACCAAGCTGTCCGTAACAACATTTGACGGCGGTGAGTCAATAATAATATAGTCAAATTCGCGACGGGCCTGTTCAATAACGTTACGTACTTTCTCAGTATCAAGAACTTCAGTTGACTTAAGCGAAATACCGCCCGTCGGCAAGACAAATATGCCAAGAGACTTGATAAACTTGATTGAATCAACATATGTTGATGTACCCTTGATAATCGGGATAAGACCGTAATTTGTGTCGCTCTTAACACCGACAGCGTGAAGAACAGCTGGTTTTCTCAAGTCACTGTCGATAAGAAGAACAGATTTACCTTTCTGTGCAAGTGAACAAGCGATATTAACCGCAACTGTTGTTTTACCTTCATCTTCATATGTACTTGTAACAACAAAAGCCTTGTATCCCTTTTCACTCTTGACGTTTTCGAGCTTCGTTCTGATTGATTTGAAGCTTTCAACAAAAGCAAAGCTGACCTTTGAAGAGTCTGTAATAAGCAATGAACCCTGTGGAGTCTTGGTCTTTTTTCCGAAGAGACCGACCTGTTTTTCGAGTAACGGCACTGAGCCGAGCACCTTGACATTGATCTCACGACGAAGATATTCAAGGCTTGTAACAGTGCTTGTTGAAATAGTGATGACAAAGATAATCAAGGCAACAATAGCAGCACCGATAACAAAACCGTAAATTGCATTTGTCATAGCCTGATCACTGTTTGTAATAACAGGTGCAGACGGGTTTTTGATAACCTTGATTGAAATTGTACTATCGAAATCACTGACATAGTCAGGGAATTCTTCCAGAACAACCGCAAGTGCACGCTCACAGTATGCCTTATCCTGACTTGTAACACTTACAACAAAAAAACCGTTAATACCTTCTTCAACTGTTTCAATATTAAGGCTGCTTTCAATTGCTCCCTTGCTGTAATTGCTTTCGGGGTTTTTCTCCTTGAGCTTAGACTGAACCTTACTTACCATCTCGTCACTCTTAAGAAGGAACTGGTATCTTTGTGCATCAGAGGCACTAAAGAAAGTAGTTTCCTCTTCGTACTCAACAGGAGCATCTTTTCTTCCCGAATAGTCCTTTACGATAACCATTTTTGTTTCCATAAATCCGAGAGTCATTGTAGAAGAATAAACTTCAACATATGTAGCCTTTGCAATAGCAAGACCACCTGCTGCAAAAATCGCACCGACGAGCAAAAGTGCCCAAATTTTATTAAGGAGATTTTTAACAAAGCGGCTTACGTCAAAGCCGGAACCCTCCTCATTATAATAAATATTCTTATTGGTATCCAATTCCTGCATATTTACCGTCCTTTCTGTCACATTTTTCACTTTGCGACAAGGTATACACCTGAAACAACAGGCCTATTATAAAGTATCATTATTTCCGTGTCAACTGTCAAAAGCTTCCGCGCTTGTGAATTTCTCTTCTTTCAGCCATTGGTATGGGGTTATCCGTAAGAACAGCCTTTGCTGCGTCATGCACCATCATCTGCATATTATACTGACTGATATCAGGTGGGAAATAACGCATCATTTCCGAAAGATTCGTAGCTCTGTGGCTCAGTGAATGTGCATCCGTACCAATGAAAGAAGCCAGACCGTTGTATGCCATAGAATAAGCAAGCTCAAATTCCTGCAATCCGTCAAGACTTGCAAGGCTTGTTGCGTTAATCTGGAAAATCACTCCGTTTTTTGCAAGTGAATTAACAGCATCATAATCAAACTGAAAAAACTCATATCTTTCAGGATGCGCAATTATCGGCACAAGACCCATATCGATTATTTCGTTGAGATAATCGTAAATCCTTTTTATACGTACATTTCTGAAATTGAATTCAATAAGTATATATCGGCTTCCGTTTATTGTCAGACGTTTCAGATCGTTTGCAAAAAAAATATCGTCATCAACAAAAACTTCAGCTCCGGGATACAGCTTCAAATCAATACCCCTATCCGCAATGTGTTTGCGCAAAAGTTGTAATCGTTCATCTCTTATTTTAATGAAGTGATCTATATTATCAACCGTGTTTGTATGTGGAGTTGCAACAATATGCTTGATTCCGTTTGACTGTGCAAGATGGCACATTCTGATTGCTGTTTCAAGATCACGAGCCCCATCGTCAATTTCAGGAAGAATATGGCAGTGAATATCAATCATATTTTATCAACTCCTTAAAAATCTATTTCTTTCGTTGCTGCTACGGCAAATCCCTGCGCAGCAGGCACAACACGCAATGAATCTGAATAAAAACCGATTCCCTTTGTATCGCCTTGGGCATAATCAATCACACCATTACGACGGGTGCAGGTTTTCAGATGTCTGAGCGTTTTTTTACAGCAATCTTCAAGCTCGTCGTTTTCCGTAAGCTTTGCGATATATGCAAAACAGTAAGCCAACATCGCGCCGGCAGAGCTGTCCTCAAGTGACGGAGTAAAAATCATCCTTGTGAATGCTCCGTCATCACGCTGATAATTTTTCATTACTGCAACAAATTCAACACAGTATTTCAGAAGCATTACCTTTTCAATTTGATAGGTATTACTCTCCATAAGAGTTTTCATGCTGTCCGTAATACCGATTGCCCACCAAGCGCAACCTCTTCCCCAACCGCAGATACCGAGGGGAGCTTTCGACTTCACATTGAAACAGTGATAGGGTATTTTTGTTTCTTTATCAAAACCATACTTACGGTATTCTTTTATCTGATCAATGGCAATATCTACGAAACGAGGTTCATTATAAACAATCGCATATTTCATCAGGAAAGGGCAAATCATCCCTACCGTATCAACAAAACGTACATCATTCGCATTTTTATTATAAGGTACCGTTCCGTATTCATTGTAAAGAGATTCAAGAAAAGATGCAACATAATCCATCGCCGGGCGTATCAGAGCATTATCAATATAATCACAACAAAGAAGTTCATATGCCAGCATTGCACAGTCAACTCTTTCAGGCTTAGATTCCCATTCACCTGTATCCGAATCAATGTATGCATCAAGAATTCTGAATGCTCCCTCGTCCCTGTTTCCTATCGCCGACGCTGCCTTTAATACAGCGGCATCCTGCCAGTATGCTGTTGACTCGATTTTACCGATATTTTTAATTTTTGAAATAAGTCTGAGCCTTTTATTTTCATCAGTAGGTACTTTCGGCATCCACCCGTCAAGCCATCGGTCAATTACCTTCTGAGTAGCTTTTATCCACTCCCCGTCATCAGTTATTGTTCCGATTTTAATTCTTCCAAACCAGTTAAGTACAGAATCCAAAAAATCAAAACCAAGGATAATCAGTGCGATCAGCAACAGAACTATAATAAAAATTGACATACGGCTTTTCCTTTCAATCTAAAATAGAGTAGAATTTTTCAAGCTCTTCTTCATTCCCTGTTTTTTCTTCTGAAAGATTTCGGGTTAGTTTTTTTCTCAAATCTTCATCGTTTAAAAGTGTTTCTATTTTTGCGGCAATATCAATCTCGTTCATTTCACAGACGATACCGTTTACTCCATCCTGAATCTGATCGGCAACCGTAGTAAAATTAGTTGTAACAATCGGTCTGCAAAGGCACTTTGCTTCATCAATTGCAATCGATTTTCCTTCATACCGTGACGGCTGAACATAAATATCGCACTGCCCGATATACGGATACGGATTTGACTTTTCACCAAGAAGAATGAATTCATTCTGAACGTTAAGCTCATAAATCAGCTTTTCTATTTCAGGTTTGAGTTCACCCGTACCGATGTGATACCATTTAAAGTTATAACCTTTCTTTTTAAGAATTGCGCTTACTTTAACAGCAAGATCAATTCCTTTCGGCGGAGAAAATCTACCCACAGTAAGAATTATTTTTTCATCGTCATTTTTATTAAAAACAGTTTCTTCCTGTGCGGACTGTTTTAAAAGTTTTGGACTTGTTATGTTTTCTATAACCGCGATTTTGCTTTTTACAAACGGATATTCCTCCGCAATAGAATCGGCACAAGCCTGAGAAACAGTAACAATCCCATCGCACTTTTCAAAAGCTTCTTTGTTTATGTTCTTATTGATCCCAAGCTTTTTAATATCGCTGTGTACATAACAGATTCTTTTTTTGGTGTTTTCATAATCAGCCGCGTAATAACTTGCGTTTCCTTCAAGATAACCGATTACGCAATCATATTTTTCATTCAACCGTGGCAACTGTTTTTTTAACAGTCCCCACATCTTTTTAACTTTTAAATCAGGGTCAGCTTCTTTGTACGATGTAATATATTTAATTCTATCTGCAGCTGAAGAGATTTTTCCTTTTTTTATGAAATATATAATCGCTGACTTTGCATCGCCGTCAAACACTTCGTAATCTTCCGTTTCTTTTATAACATTTACTTCCTGCGGAATTTTGTCATAAAAAAGTCCCTCTCTGCGAAAGCAAAGTAAATCAACGTCATATTTTCCGTAATCTAACAGTGACAGCAGAGTAATCAAACTTTTTTCTGCACCGCCGCTACGGAGCGACGGAATTACAAAAAGCAATTTTTTCTTCATACTGTCACCACATTTCATTAAAGCTTCGTTAGTGTATCGCCCATCTGCATTGCATTTCGCAGATAGATCGGAATTTTTTTCATAAGAGTTTCTTTAATCTCTCGTTCGTTTTCAATCAAGGAGTTCAACGTATCGATAACAGGTTTTACATCTGTAAGCACCCTTGAATTAAGAACATACTTTTCCTCACCGAAAAGGTCCTTTGCAAGCCCTCTTGACTTGACACTGTAACCAAGTACTGCCGTCGGTACTCCGCTTGAATAGGCTGCTATCGTCGCATGTGTGCGTGCGCCAATGAAAAAACGTGTGTTTGCAATATATCCTTTATACTGCTTTGCACTAAGAGCAGGCGGAAGGATTTCAACACGTCCGCTGTCCTTGAATTCCTCGTAAAACTTCGTCATATAATCGTAATCGTTGTTTCCGTTTTCGATAACGTGAGGTACAAGCAAAATTTTAAGTGTTGTATTTTCGAGAACATATTTTATAAAGTCTTTTGTAACCTGTGTAATCTGAGGATTATATCCTTCTACCAACGGACTGACATTAAATCCGAGGGTGTTTTCTTTCGTAAATCCGTCGATCAGCTCAACTTCATCCCTTTCCATACAAAAAGCAGGATCAGGATTCAGAAAAATATTTTCATTTGCATTTTTATTTTTAAGAAGGTCATATGTTAATGATTCTCTTGTGAAAATCGCATCAAAATCCTTAAGGCTGTGAAATTTTTCATTACTGAGGTCTTCCTCTCCTATCGACGCGCCCCAAAGGACAACTTTCTTTCCGCTTTTCTTCAGTTCTCTCGTCAACACCTGAATACCGTGATTATCACCGTAGCAATAAGTATCTCCGCCGACAGAAAGACAGACATCGCAATCCTGTGCCTGAGCTGTTACTTCTGAATACATCTTCTTTAAAGCGTATTCTTCAGAATGACACATCTTTACATAAAAAGCAGAAACGAGCTTTTCAAAACAAGTGAGTTGCCTTGTTGCAAAAGTCCTCTTTTCAACTTTGACAATACCACTGTCTGTTTCAGGTGCAAAAGATGAGAGAACAAATTCGGCCTTCGGGTCAGCATTGCCAATGATATTTACGGTACCTCTCACTATAGCTTCACATCCACGATTGAAGCTGCCGACATGATTAAACAAAAAATACTTCATATTTAAACCCTATTTTCTGAAAAATGTTCTTCCCGGGAAGAAATAATCCGACTCGTACATTGAAATTGTAAATGAATCCATTCGTGAATACAAGAAATATAATACAACTGTTGCAAATACAAGTATCGACCGATCTTTAGGTTTAACCGCATAATTAACTACCCATATCACAAATATTATGAAGTAAGCTGCAAGATAAATTGCCAAACGAGCAAAAATCCAGTTGTACATAGCGATTATATATATAGCAACATCTATGAAAACAATATTGACAAGTATATCTCCGATATGCCCGAGCATTTTCAGACGCTCCCTGTTCATATATGCAACCACCAACGGATATGCTATAAACATAACACGAACAAGGCTGCTTCCTCCTTCCTGCCCGCTTGTAAACCAACCGTTTTCAGAATAGTTTGCATAGCTCGTCTGCTCAAGTGCAGAAAGGAATGAAGGAAGAATAGCATCAAAGATAACAACGCCCACTGCACTTCCCAGCACAATCAAATATGAACTGATCTGCCAAGCCCGTCGCCTTACAACAAAATACAGTGGCAACATTATGATCGCACTGTTATGCATACAGTACGCAAGTAAAACTATCACCGCATATTTGATAAAGTCCGTTTTCTTTATCGAAAAAAGATACTTCGTTGCCAACAAAACAATTGAAGCAGCCATATACTGTCGCATGCCGTTCATTGCGCCGCCGAGATAACCGAATGCAACAAACATAAAAATCGCCATTTCAAAACGTGGGCAATATCTGTAAAGTATGATCAGCGGAACAGGAATTGAAAAAACTGCAGAAAAAGCAATCAACCATTGCGGATCATCGGTCATATTACGGATAATATTCTGGAAAAATCCGAACATACCGGTAAAGAAATATTCTATTTTGACCTGGTTGTAATCAGGCATAAGGTTAAACGAGTGCATATAGAAATATGTGTCACCAATTGTCTTTCTCAACGCAACAAAAATAGTAAAGAATACTATCGGCAAAATTACTGCAACAGGATTAGGCAATGGCTGACCGAGACCGCCCGGTCGTCGAAGAGGAATTCTTCTGCAGGCAGCCGATATTGCACACATTATAATTGTCATTACCCAGACAATTATTTCATAAAAGTCAAAACGAAAAAATCCCATATATGCCTCAGTCTATGTAATGATTATAAATAGCTTTCAATTCAACAATAACACTTTCCTTTGAGAAAGGCTTTATCAGCTCAACTGCGTTCTTTGAAAGCCTTTCGTAAAGTGCATCATTTTCAAGAATCTCACAAAGCTTTTGTGCCATCGCTTCGTAATCATTAATCTTTACAAGATAGCCGTTTTCGCCATTCACACCAAGAACTCTGTGGCCTCTGTTGTCAGAAAGCACAACCGGCAAACCGCAAGCAAGAGCTTCCATAACATTTACCGGCAAACCTTCGCGATAGCTTGAACCGACAGCGATATCGCTCGCGTGGAGAAGATCATTGATGTCCTCACGATGGCCGAGAAAATCGACATTGTTTTCAACACCGAGTTCTTTTGCAAGTCGCAGATATTCACCGTTAAAATTATCCGCACCTGCAATAATCAGTCTTACGTTTTCGTGTGTTTTTAAAATTTCATTCAATGCTCGTATAAGCATTGAATGATTTTTATTAAGATTCATCTCTGCAACATAAATAAGAAGTTTTTCATCCTTCTTATAACCAAGCTTTCCGCGCAGAGAATTCTTTTCTTCTTTTGATACCGGAAAATAGCGGTCACTGTTGTAACCGACACCATTTACCTTAACAACATTTCTTGCCTTAAGGTACTTTTTTGCACAGTTGAAATCCTCATCATTGATTGTAATCAGGCAGTCAGTAATCATTGACATAGCATATTCAATCGGAAAATATACCAGCCAATTTGCCTTAGGTGCACCTTCATAAAAATGGAATCCGTGAGCAGTATACAGAACCTTCGTCCCCCTTTTTCTTTGAGAAAAAGAAGCAAATCTTGCAAGAATGCCACCCATCGGTGTGTGGCAGTGGACAATATCATAATGATTGTCCTTTACAATCTTTTTAAGCATACGGTATGCTTTGAGGTTATCTTTATCCGCAGGAGAACGCTTTATCGGAATTTCATATCTGTTATCGCAGAACGGAAGTTCAATATCTCCATGGCTTGCAACATCAACCTGCCATCCGAGGTCGTGAAACATTTTGATGTACGGCAAATGAAAATAGTAAAAATGTTCCGTTACCGTTGCAACATACAGTATTTTCTTCATTCCTTCACTTCCTCTTTTTCAGTACCGCGGAATTTTTCCATAGTATTTGCTTCACCGCTGTTGATACCGTCCTGTTTTAGCACATTAAGAAAGGTCTTTATAAGTATGTACACGTCCATTTTAAGACTCATTTTATCAACGTATTCAACATCATATCTGAATTTTTCTTCCCAAGTGATAGTATTTCTGCCGTTTACCTGAGCCCAGCCTGAAATACCCGGTCTTACTTCGTGGCGCCTCATCTGTTCCGGTGTATAAAGCTCAAGATACTCCGTAAGAAGCGGACGTGGACCGATAAAGCTCATATCACCTTTAAGAATGTTTATAAACTGAGGTAATTCGTCAACGCTTGTCTTTCGTAGCAAATTACCTATCTTCGACATTCTTTCAAAATCCGAAAGTTCTCTGCCGTTTTCATCGTGAGTTTTCACAGACATTGTTCTGAATTTATAGACAGTAAAAATCTTCCCGTTGAGACCCGGTCTTTCTTGCTTAAAAAGCACCGGACCATCGCGGTTGATTTTAATAAGTATTGAAGCAATCAGCATCAAGGGAGAAAGAACCACAATCGCAATTAATGCTACTGCAAAGTCCATTCCCCTTTTGATGTTTTTATACATTCTGAATCCCTCTCTAACAGTTATTGAGCATGATCATAATCCTTCTGTTCAACATAGTTCGGAACAATTTCCTTGAGTAATCTCCTGATATCTTCTTCTTTAGCCACTTTGAGTTCGGCAAGCTTTTGTTCAAACAATCCGTCATCCATTTCAAGCGGCTTTGTAACAAAAATCTTGTTATTGGCAGTCATCCTGCGTTCATTTGATTCCTCTTCAAGTGCAAGCTCTTCATAGAGCTTTTCTCCGGGACGTAATCCCGAAAACTCGATTGCAATTTCAGAATACGGTTTATATCCTGAAAGACGTATAAGATTTTCCGCAAGTGAAAGAATCTTAACAGGTTCACCCATATCAAGAACGAAAATCTCGCCGCCGTGTGCAAGACCGCCAGCTTGTGCCACAAGCTGGGACGCTTCCGGAATTGTCATAAAGTATCTTGTTATATCAGGGTGGGTAACAGTTACGGGACCACCATCTTTAATCTGTTCCGTGAAAATCGGAATAACGCTTCCGCTTGAACCAAGCACATTACCGAAACGTACAGCCGCAAACAACGTGCTGCCTCCGCATTTTCTTTGGAAATACTGTATAACCATTTCGGTAACACGCTTTGTTGCGCCCATAACATTTGCAGGATTAACAGCCTTATCCGTAGAAATACTCACAAAACGTTTAACGTTAAAATCAACCGCTGTTTTTGCTACGTTATATGTACCGAAAATGTTGTTCTTGACTGCTTCTTTCGGGCTGTCCTCCATTAAAGGCACATGCTTGTGCGCTGCCGCGTGGAAAACAACAGTCGGTCTGAATTCTTCGAAAACTTCGCGAAGTCTTAATTCATCACGGATCGAACCGATTCTTATATGCACTTCAGGCTTACCCTTGTTATAAGAATCAAGCTGATTTTTAAGCATATATGCATTATTTTCATAAATATCGAAAACGA
The DNA here is from genome assembly GCA_045538055.1 of Acutalibacteraceae bacterium. GTDB lineage: Bacteria > Bacillota > Clostridia > Oscillospirales > Acutalibacteraceae > CAG-488. The sequence goes on along the minus strand of JAZSQQ010000031.1, from coordinate 6,522 downwards.
CTACCTTTTTGGGACCGTACTTCGAAATCTGACGGCAGAGCTCACTTCCTATCGAACCGCCGCCACCCGTTACAAGAACAGTCTGACCTGTAATATAATTACAAACGTGCGGATCAAGCTTAACTTCGGGACGTGCAAGAAGGTCTGAAATATTTACATCGCGGATTTTATTTTTACTTACACCTTCAGCCATTTCAAGAATACTCGGTGCAGTTTTGATTTTACATCCGGTTTCAACAGCAATCCTCACAATTTCTGTCTGTCTCTCGGTTCCTGCTGACGGGATACACAAGATAATTATGTCAATCTTATATCTTTTTGCAAGCTCAGGAATTTCACTGCAAGTACCCTTAACAGGTACTCCGCGGAGTCTTTTTCCTATTTTGGCAGGATTATCATCCACAGCAACAACAGGTTTACCGTTTGAATAGTTGCTTGCACCAAGCTCGCTGATGATAATCATACCCATATCACCTGCGCCAACAATCATAACCCTGTCAACTTTCTTCTGTCTGTGCATACTCCTCATACGCATCTGACGCCTTATAAACCTATATACCAGGCGCATTCCGCCGATAAAAATTATGGCAAGAATAGTTCCGAAAACGTAAACATACATATTAAAACAGCCATTCTGAACTTCTGATATCGAAAATCCGAACGACGACATCGCAATATCAATTGCAACGCTGGAAAGACCGCCTATAAAAACTGATGCGCATATATTTGATAGTTCTCTGATACCTGCATATTCCCACATGCTTGAATAAACCCTGAAGGCATTAAGAAGCATAAAAAAAACAATCGTTACAGGTAATGCTCTTTCGGCAAATATCTTCACCCAAAAAGCGATATCTCCATCTCCCGTTACAGTAGTTAAAGACAGCTGAGCAAGAAAGTATGACAGATTTATAGCTACAATATCGTAGATCACCATAAGTACCTGTTTTGTAAACATATCCTTCCAGTTTATACGTTTCATTTTACACCCTCCGCCTGACGGCATTTTAAGTTATATCCTTAATCAAGTCCTACTACCCTAAGATAACTATAATAATATAAGTATATTCTAATACACTACAGTTGAAAAGTCAAGCAAACCAAACCATTTACACTCCTCCAAAATGAGGTAATTGTATTGACAGAGTTTTTCTCATATGATAATCTAAATAAAAAAACGAAAAGGAGATACATATATGATAGGACTTGGCACTTGGGAAGCTCAGATTAACACAATGCTCTTCAGAGGCACGGGCAGAGTTACAATCAGCGATGTTAACGGAGAATACGATTTCAAGTTTGAACTCGTTGGTGAGCAACTCCCGAAAATCACGGTAAGTGACGTCGAAGAGGACGGCGATACACTCACAGCAGTCGGCGAATGTGAAGCTTTTCCCGGAAAGGAAATCCCCGTTTCGGTTACATTCAACAGTGACGACACATTCCTCTGCGTCGTAAAACTCCCTTTCGTCGGCAAACTCAAACTCACAGGAAATAAAATTGCATAATCAGGCACACAAAATCCCCGTCGGAATTCAAAATCCGACGGGGATAAGCATTACGAAACTTTAATTTTCATTGATGAGATAGGTTATCTCTCTTTTAAGAATATTGAACCACTGACGGAAAATTCTGAAAATCTTTTCAACAAGCCACTCACGGTCATATTCGCCGTCCTCACCGTCACCGCCGTAGCAACCGATATTATTGCTCGTAATTTCATTGCCGAAGAAGTCCGTTGTGAGGTCGTCCTCTATTTTCATTCCCTTGCCGATGAGTGGAGATTTTGTAACCAGCTCATACGCTGTATAACCGTCACCACCGACAAACCCCGGCACTGTATTTATTGAAGAAAACTTCTCATAAACAGGAGTCGGACAGTTATAAAAACAGTTGTTTGAAAAATTCATACCCGAACCGATAATATCTTCAAGTTCAAAATAGATTTTCTCTCCGTCCTTCGGAATAATTATATTGTTTGCAAAAATTCCGTCATAGATATCGGTAACCTGAAATTCACCGCAACCGATGATTGTATTGTTGTAAAACTTAAATCCGTATTCGCCTGCGCCGGAGCTCGTCTTACTTCTGCCTTCACCGTCATTTACGGAAAGGCAATATCTTACGGTGTTATTGTGCTGACCGCTGTAATTTGCATTGTTGCACATAAAACGCATATTATCGTGTGAATAAATATACTGATAGGTGCAGTTGTTTGTATGAGAGTCAAAATCAATTGACATACCGTCACCGAAATTTTTCTGACCTGCAATTTCACAGTACTGGATTATACTGTTTTCACTTCCCCAGAACCACATTGCGGCTGTGAAATATGTCGGCTCGCCGTTTTCGTCAACACCGCTGCCCTGACAGCAATCAATTGCACGGCAATGAGTGACGAGCGCACCGTCGCACATACCGACAATTATTGCTTCACTGTCCATATCGTGGAAGTAACAACCTTTGACGAGAACTCCTGTGTTGTATACGGGATCAATTTCTTCTTCAGTCTCGCACCAAGGTGTTTGCGAATCGTTCCATGAACCCCAGATATTGATACCGTTACCGCAGTCGTACATCTCACAGTTTGTTATAGTGAGATCATTTACAGCATATCTTGAACGTGCAGGAAGACCCTTGACCATAATACAGGCTCTGGCTCCTGCCGCACCTGCAGATGCATTGTCACGTGCAGGAAGGTGATAGTTCTGAATATCGTGGAATTCAACGTTATCAATGGTGATACCGTAAGATGTTTTATTAAGTGTATCAATCCAGATACCGCCGCCGTTAGGTGCGGTTATTTCAAGATTTGAAACAGTGATATAACTGCAGTCAATAAGCTGCAGAACTTCTTTGTTTTCTTTCGTTGTAAGGAGAGGTCTTTCACCCTCACCATAAGCTGAAATTACAATCGGATTTTCTTTCGTTCCCGATGCTGAAAGAGTTGCGGCAAATTCATAAACACCGCCGCATTTGAAAAGAATCTTCATGCCCGGCACAAACGGAACACCGCCAAGATTGTCGATTGTTTTCCATGGACTGTCAATTGTGCCGTCACCTGAATTATCACCTGCAACAGAATCTATATAATACTCTCTTGCCCCTGCCGCTATAACGTGCGGAACACAGAATGCAAATATTGAAAAAATTATAACAACCGTCATAAAAACTGAAAATAACTTTTTCATAAAATCCCCCCTGAAATCTTTAATTAAGAATATCACACACGAAATGTTATGTCAAATCAATATAAAATAAACCTTCAATAAACCCGAATTTGTTTCATTCATAACACTAAAAGCCGTCGGTTCCTTGCGGATTCCGACGGCTTGTTTTTTATTATTTTGCTTTGTTCTTTTTAAGCTCGGGTTGGATTGTATCGGGAGTTCTTGCGCTGACTGCACCTTCAGGCTTGATTTCGCCTGCTTTTGTAAGCGCAACCTTTGTAAGGAACGGACCGACAAGCTCGTAAATAAGAACGGAGAACAATATGATGTTGGTTACGATAATTCCTTCCTCGCCAAGTGTTTCCGCCTTGAGAGCCATACCGAGAGCAACACCTGCCTGCGGAAGGAGTGTAATACCGAGGTACTTGACGATATGCTCATCACACTTGACAGCCTTTGCACTGAATCTTGCACCGTAGTATTTGCCGAGTGAACGGAAGAGAATATATGCAACACCGATACAGACAACAACGATCTCTTTGAAGGTTGCAAGCTCGAGCTCTGCACCGCTGATTACAAAGAAGAGAACAAAAAGCGGAGCTGTCCAACGGTCGATTCTGTCCATAAGCTCTTCGGAGAAATCACACATGTTGCAGAATACCGTACCGAGCATCATACAGGAAAGAAGAGATGAGAACGCAATATGTATACCGCCGATTTTGAATTCCATCATTGAAAGTGCAACGGTGAAAAATACGAATGCAACAGAAACTGCAAGACGCTTTGAACGTGAGTGGAAAAACCTTTCTGTGAAAGTAAAGACCACACCCATAACAAAACCGAGAAGTACTGACAAAACAACCTCAAGAATCGGTTCAACAACGATTGAAAGAACGTCAACCGAACCGTGGATAAGTGCTTTTGCAACACCGAAAGAAACAGCAAAAAGCACAAGACCTACAGCGTCATCAAGAGCAACAATCGGAAGAAGGATGTCCGTCAAGGGACCCTTTGCCTTATACTGCTTAACAACCATAAGCGTTGCTGCAGGAGCTGTTGCAGATGCGACTGCACCGAGCACGATTGCTGACGGAAGCGGAAGCTTATCGGGAATAAGGAAATGAAGACCGATAAGTGCTGCATCAACAAGAAGTGTTGTAAAAACAGCCTGAACAATACCGATAACCGTTGCCTGCTTACCCGTTGCTTTAAGCTGAGCAAGACGGAATTCATTACCGATAAGGAATGCGATGAATCCGAGAGCGACGTCAGGGATAAGTTCATATGATTTTATGTCTTCCATGCTTATAAATCCGAGACCCGGAACACCGAAAGAACCGAGAACATACGGACCGACAAGAATACCTGCAACGAGGTAAGCCGTAACAGCAGGAAGTTTTACAAGTTTAGCTACACGAGAGAGCACAAGGCCTGCAAAAAGGCAGACAGATAAGCTCATTAAAGTTTGCATAAAAAATACATCTCCTTTGCGGCTGTTAGTATAGCACAAAGGAGACGGTTTGTCATTGGTTAAATTGTATAAGAGTGAAAATTATTTTCTAAAAATTTAGGTTAAGATTATGTGAGCCAAATTATGTTTCTATTAAACAACAATAGGAAAAACCGCACCGACAACCATTAATATCACCATAAAAATTATAGAGAAATACTTTTTGAATTTATTAAGTCTGATTTTTATCTGCGGTTGCATTCGTTTTATTCTGATAAGCATATACAGCGGTGCGTGGTTTATTACAATTTCATCGCTCCTTGTGTATATAACAATTCGACTAAATTGTATTTTTCTGACCAACTCAGGATTATATTCTATACTTAAAATATCTTTCCACTTAACAAATCCGCCATTGTGATGAATGCCGTCATCCGTTAAAACACAAACAATCGGACCAACAAATCTATTAATGACCGACAGCACAAATAATGGAGCGATAAAAATCGAAAAAACTCCGACTATCGCTTGATCCAGTCCTTGCACAATCTCTTCAAGAGGCCAAATCCCCCACAGCACAAACCAACCAAGAATCCAAGCAAGATAAATATGTAAAACCAGAAGCGACCCTAACAATCCGCTAAAAAACTGCCACCGCACTTTATATCCTTCAACTGTTTTGTCAAATGGGTTTTCATTTTTAAACTTCATTTCGTTTCACACCTCAAATTCATTCTCGCCCTGAATAAGCTTTGTGTTTGTGTCTTTGTAACGGAACACCGCTTCAGTATTTTCGGGAATTGAAATATTGAATTTCACTTTGCCGTTTTTGTTTTCGTAGCTGACCGCAACAACACCGTTGGGCGTTGTGATACTGCCTTTCATCCACTTGAATCTGTCAACGCTCATCGGCTCGATTATAATTGACTTGTAACCAGCCGAATCTTCAGTCTGTCTTATTCCGAGGAGATACTCAAAAAGATATGCAACAGGCGCACCGAACATCGGGTGGCTGTGTGAACGGCTGCGGTTGCTGTCCCAATATTCGTGGAATGTTGTTGCACCGTTTCTTCGCCAATGCTCAAAGCCCTGGTCACCGTTGTGGGTAAGAAGGTCAACTGCAAGGTCGCTGTCACCTTTCTTGAAAAGCTGACGGGTGACAATGTCCGTTGCAAAAATTCCCGTGTCATAGTGACCGAGCTTTTTATAGTAGCTTTTCATATTTTCATATGTTTTTTCGTTACCGAGACCAATATCAATCGCGAACGAATTTGCACCCTGAACGTTCATAACGAAATTATCGTCAAATGTATTGAAATAAGCCGCAGTAATTGCACCTTTGCGGTATTTTATCTTTTCTTCATACTCAGGTATATCCTCATCCTTGCCGATAATCTTTGCGATTTCGCACATCTGCTGAAGTGATTTTACCATAAAGTAAGTGTTGACCATCGGTGCAGGAAGAACAACCTGCTGATTGTGTGAGGTGATATCCCTATCGGGATAAAGAATATTCGGTCCGCACCAGTCGCCGAGACACCATTCGCCTTTTTTGTCGCTTGTTACAAGACCGTAATCCGAGTGAGATTCAAGATAGTCGATATAGCGGCGCATATTGTTATAGTATTTTTCAAGAACAGACTTATCGCCGTAATGTTTATACAGCTGATAAGGCACTTCAACAACGGCGCATCCCCATCCGCCGGGACCGCCGCCGCTTCGGATATAAGGCGCTGTATACTGAATATGACCGCTTGAAACATCCTGACAGTCTGCAATATCCTGCATCCATTTTTCATAGAATTTTCTTGCATCAACCCGCCCTGAAACAGCGTGGCAGGTTACCTGACCGTCGCCCGTATAGCCTCTTCTCTCAAGATGAGGGCAAGCCGAGGGATGACC
>JAZSQQ010000062.1:0-15532 GCA_045538055.1 Acutalibacteraceae bacterium | reverse complement strand
CCAGAATTTCGCCTTACTCATTACCTTTTTAAAGAAAACAAGATTAACAACTTCGGGCACATCTATACCTGTGTCAAGCATATCAACAGAAATTGCAATCTGCGGCAGCTTTTTAGCGTCAGAAAATTCATCAATAGCACTCTGAGCGTAGTTGATTTTGTTATCGATTACTTTTGCGTAACCGTTCAAATGCGGATATTCTTTATTGAAAATCTCGAAGATTTTTTCGGCGTGACGGTGATTCTTTACAAAGATAATCGTCTTGCCTATCTTCTGACCGTAATCAAATCTGATGCCGTTGGTCATCAATACATTAAGCACTTCTTTGATGGTGTCTTCGTTGAAAATCCATTCGTTGAGTGCAGAAGAGCCAATACTTTCGGGCATTTCACCGTCGTGTGTGAATGTAGCTTCATACGCTTCCTTGTCTGCATCGGACAAGTCATCATAAACGATGCCCTGCTCGATGAATTTGAGCTTGGTTTCAACGGACATAAAATCCACGAGATAGCCGTCCTTAACGGCATCGGCAAGCTCATAACCGTAAGTCGGAACACCGTCTTCGAGTTCAAACACCTCATAAGTGTTCTTGTCGACTTCATCTTTGGGCGTAGCTGTAAGACCCACCAACGGTGCGTCAAAATAGTTGAATATATCACGGTACTTGTTATAAATCGAACGGTGAGCCTCGTCACAGATAACCAGATCGAAATGACCGCAGGTGAAGAGCTTTCCGTTCTCATCCTTGACGGAATCGATGCAGTTCATCATCGTCTGATAAGTCGAAAAAACGCAGTGAGCGTTGTAGTTATCTTTCTCTTCACAGAGGTTTGTTACGGACAAATCGGGCAAAAGATTTACAAAATTTCGTTTTGCCTGTGTGACGAGAGAATTACGGTCAGCGAGGAACAGGATATTCTTAACCCAACCGTGCTGTAAAAGCACATCGCAAAGAGCAATAACTGTTCTCGTCTTACCTGAACCCGTAGCCATAACGAGCAAGACTTTACGGCGGTTTTTCTTATCGAAGCTGTCACAAACAGCTTTGATTGCACCTTCCTGATAATAACGGCCTGCGATTGCTTTATCGACAATCACATGGTTAAGGCTTGTCCGCATTGTCTGCAGGTTAAAGAGCTTTTCAAGGTCACGCTTGGAGTAAACGGTAGCAACCCTGCGCTCGGGATAGAGATTGTCTGTGATGCGTGTGTCGAAACCGTTGGAAAGAAAGATAACGGGACGGCGGCCGAACTTTTTCTCCAAAAGATCAGCGTAAAGCTTTGCCTGCTGTCTGCCCTTTGAAACATCAACGCAGGTGCGTTTAGCTTCAAGCACGGCAAGAGGTCTGCCGTCATCGCCGAAAAGGACATAATCGGCAAAGCCAACCTCACTCTTGTTCGGCATACCGGGCAGTTCGTATTCGTTAATCCAGTCCTTGCCCTCAGTCCAGCCTGCATCATCGAGCATCGCATCGATATATATTTTTCGGGTTTTGTATTCGGAAATATCCAAAGGCTTCGGAACATAAGTCTGCTGCTGTTCTTCACGGCGTGCAGTCAGCTCAGCCTTGAGAGATTCATTCTCAGCGATAAGACTTTTAAGGTCAATTTCTGCATCAGATACAAATTCAAGAGCTTCTTCAACAGTCAGACCGAGCAGGTCTTTATTGAATTGGTTTTCAGAATAATTTTCGGAATAGCAGTAAGCAACAAAATCGAGAAAGACAAAAAGATTTTCGAGGCAAAGCTCAGCCTGCTCAAGAGTGACTTTTTTGCCTGTATGGGTCGCATTGTTGCCAAGCTCACGGATGAGCTTCATCCTTAGCCAGATGTCATTGCCGACAATTTCTCTGAAATCCTCGTTATTCATAAGGCAGACGAGACGGTCGTCATAGGGCATAGCAAGGTCGCCGTCAACAGAATACATCCATTTGACAGCCATTTCCATCGCCCTTCGGCAGTTTATGATACAAGTGGACAAATCAATATGTAAGGTCTTTTCCGCCGCAATTGCAACCGAAGAAAACGTATCAAACCGCTTGTCCTTTGTTAAGAAATCAAAGTTGGTCATTTATATCACCCTTTTGTTTTGTGCTACCTTACAGGTAACTCAGACATTCTAACTTTGCAATTATTAAAACCACAAGATTTAATGTATTCCTTAATTGTTGTTAGTGCCGTTTCATTCTTAATAAACGGACTAATCAACACCTCAGCAACATGTGCATTTTTAGAAACCTCAATATCTAAATAAGGAATCATCATCCCATCCTGACTACGGTATTTTATTTCAGGTAAGTCATTTTCTAAATTTTGTGGTTTTTTCTTTGGTCTGTAAAAAACATATCTATATTCTTGTTCGGATTCAAAACATTCATGTTTGAATCTGAATTGAAAATCCTTTAATTCACTTCTGATAAATCCCTGTATTCGTGAAATACAATCAGGAAACTTAAAATAAACGTCATATGCATCTGTTAAAAGCGTTTTTAATATTTGTTTCTGCTCGTCACTGTTATAAATCACCTTAAAAGCTTTCAAACAACTGAATTTTGCATTTGAATCATATGACTTTATTTCATATTTTTGCTGTTCGTCAAAAATATGATATATAAATTTTAAACCGTATCCACCTTTTCCTTTAGAATAATATCTCCACATGTCGAGCGAATCCTCTTTTAAAGAAAAACTACACACAAAGGCATCGCAGGGAACACAGTCAAGCATACTGTTATAACATCGTTCTTCTTTTTGAGGTAACGGAAAATTTATAAATTGCTCATCAGGTATTTCTAAATCAATAATACCATCATAGAATTCTTTACTTATAACTTTGCTATCTAATAGCTCATTACACACCTTTTTATAAAGTGCGATAATATAATTTCCCTCCGAAGTATCATTTAAACAATCGCATCGAGTAAACCAAAAGTGGATTTTGCCTCTATCTGCTTCACTATTTCTCACTATTCCCATTAAGCCATCAATATTAGTGTAATGCCAAAAGCTAAAACTAAAACTTTCTTTTCTATCATTTCGATGCTTTGTATATAAGTTGTGAAAAGCATATTCTTTTGTATCAGTCATTAATTATTCCTTTCTAACCGCGATACATCTTTGTTAATCTTTCAACTATTTCTGCATCAAACAGTTCGCCAATTAATTTTTGTTGTTCCTTTTCAGTTAATTTTTCAAACGAAGATTTTGCTTGAAGTAAATCTTTTTTTGCGTTTTCATAATTATTTGCAGTTTTCACATCAAAAGTAAGTTTAAATTTATCCATAGAATCACCTCATCCGAAATATTTTTGCATTAATGATTTTTTGAGTGTTTCGAGTTTGTCGAGACTTTGCTGAACTGCAAATTTTGATTTGTCGACTTGTTCAGCAAACATCACAAAAGCTTTTTGTTTTTCTAATGGTGGTAAAGGGAACTCAAGATTTCTACATTGCTCAAGGCTCAAATTCAACTGCCTAATGCCAACAGCTTGCTCCAAAAATGGTCTTAATACTTCTGGTTGCATCAACGCTGCCATTAAGTACCTCGGCAAAACATTTCCTTTAGCTCTAAATATCGCAATAGCTTGATTTATATTCCATTCTTCAAATTCATTTGTAACAAGCGAAAACTTTCCCAATGGTGGCCCAACAATATTCATCAAAACATCATTAGGAAACACTTTGGAACGAGATAATTGCTTATTATGAGTTTCAACAGGAATAAATTGAGGGGCACTATCAAACAATAACTCACCCGAAAAACTTAGGTTATATACTTTTAAATATGGTACCTTACCAATTTCGTATTTATCAGTAATCTCTCCCGTCGGTGGTGTTGTACCTTTTGTTATAAAATCGCATACATCTTTTGCTTTAACAACAGGGTAATTCTCAAATCCAAACATCTCGACAAATCGGGCTTTGACGAGTTCATCAAGATTTTTAAGTTGCTTTTTACGGTTTTCGATTAGCACACTGACCTTATCAAGAATAGTTACAATGTGTCGCTGTTTTTCAAGCGACGGCAAATTAAACTGTTCTTTTTTATAGTCTTTAAAATAAATATGCGGAATCGTTGCGCCCGTGTAATACTTTGACAAATTCATCCAAGTGAGAACATAATACAAAAACTTTACATCAATGTTTTCTTTTGGAAATATATATTGCATTGTGCCAATAACTGATGAATATGCAGGTAAAATCATTGTTCTGCCAACACCTGCGCCGTCTTTTACTATTGCTATGTATTCTTTTTCTTGTTTATAAAAATCAACACATTTAATCAGACCACTTGCACCGAAAATCGGATAAACGCCTGTATTTCCTTCTAAATCCTTTTGAGCAATATTCGATGAACCCTTTGCGCAAACATCACCTAATGTGACCATTAACTCTCCTCCCAATTCGCTAACAAAAACTTTGCTATCTTTCCTATATTAAATGTGTATTGGTATAACACTATCGGAGACATTTTTTGCCAACCAGACTTCGTAGCATAATATCTTGTATCTATAAAATCTCTCGAGTGATCTTCTAAGAAATTTGTAAATTTCTTTTTTGCATCTATACTTTTAGGCATACAAAATTTGCAAATATTATCCTGCATAGAAACAGGTAACATTTCATACAAATATTTTAAATTATGACCATTTTTGTTTGTGGGATACGATTTGCCACTTTTTAAAATCAATGCTTTAAAATATAATTCGCAAGCCAAAGTTGAATTGACAACCGCAGGTGCTGGCAATGTGTGAATAATACCGTCAGTAACAATTTGTATCTTTCCTTCAGTATCTATATTAAGACAGCGTTCAGCTGCTTTTTGGAACTCAAAACCACTTTGATAGAGAGATTCCGCATTAGGATTTATAAGGAAATTAAAATCCATCACAGCATCTCCTCCAACTCGGCAAGACCTTTTGTAATTTCCATTTCAAGTTCGTGTAAGTCTGCAAGAATTTCCTGAGTTGACGGATACTCAACGGCTACATACTCCGTCTTCTTATACTTATTGATTGAAAGGTCGTAGTCGTTCTGTACGATTTCATCTTTTGGAACGAAAAAGGATTTTTCTGTTCTTTCTCTGTCCTTTTCGTTTTCAAGGTTACGGAAACGGGCAATGATATCCGGAATATCGTTATCCTTGACTTCCGTTCTCTTGTCGTCAAGGCTGTAGCCGTCTGCCGTCATATCATAGAACCATACATTATCCGTTCCGCCGTGTTCAGTCTTGGTAAAGATAAGTATACCTGTCGAAACACCTGCATAGGGCTTGAACACGCCTGAGGGCATAGAGATAACAGCCTCAAGACGGTTGTTTTCTATAATCTCCTTACGGATTGCCTTATGTGCTGTTGATGAACCGAAAAGAACACCGTCAGGTACGATGCAGGCACATCTGCCGCCGATACGGAGCATACGAAGGAAAAGTGCAAGGAAAAGAAGCTCGGTTTTCTTTGTCTTGCAGACCTTTAACAAATCCGCTGAAACCGTGTCATAATCAAGACTGCCTTTGAACGGAGGATTCGCAAGTATAAGCGAAAACTTGTTCTTGTCAGTGTTCTGGTCAGAAAGGCTGTCACGGTATTCGATGAACGGATGCTCAACACCGTGCGTCATCATATTCATCGCACCGATACGAAGCATAGTTCTGTCCATATCATAGCCGTAGAACATATGATTCATATAGTGGTCTTTCTTCTGCTTATTAAAGAAGATCTCTTCCCTGAGATTCTCTTTGAGATATTCGCCTGCAGTTACCAAAAATCCGCTTGTACCGCACGCAGGGTCGCAGATTACATCATCCGCTTTCGGCTGCATCAATTCAACCATCATTTTTATAATGTGGCGAGGTGTACGGAACTGTCCGTTAAGTCCCGACTGTGCAATTTTATTAAGAAGATATTCGTATGTATCACCGCGGACATCCTTGTCCTGCTCCTTTGCCATAAGTGCATAGATTTCGTCAAGAGCATCAACTACCTTTGAAAGAAGCAGAGGTGTCGGCAATTTAAAGATGGCGTCATCCATATATTTGGAGTATGCACTGTCCTTCTTGCCGTCAAGATTTTTGATGAACGGGAACACCCATTCCTGCATAGTAGAATACATTTTGCCTGCAGGAAAATCACGGAAAACAGACCATTTGAGCTGACTGCCGTCAACCTTGCGGTCACCAACGGTTACCTCGCCTGCAAAAATGCTCTTATAGGGCAGACCGAGCATCGCACTCTCTTTCGCGCGAAGATTATCCGAATCGTCAAGGTCACGGATAAACATAAGGTATGTGATCTGCTCAATAACATCAAGAGGGTTGACGAGTCCGCCTGCGGCAAAAACATCCCACAAGCTGTCAATTTTATTTTTAAGTTCACCTGTAATCATAATTATTTCTCCCTGTTCCAGACATAAGATGTGTAGCGTCCGCCACCGATTTTGATAATGTCTCCGCTTTTGACCAGCTCATTGAGTGTCCTCTGTACCGTTACCTGGCTGATGTCGGGGCATTTTTGCATAAGATCTGCTTTTGTTATTTTGCCGAGTGTATCTTTGATGATCTCTCTGATTCGGTCAGGCTTTGAAAGTCCGCTTGTTGCAAGCACCTTGACTCTGGCAGAAAAGTCGCGGTATGCCGAGAGAATTACGCCCAACATATATCTCACAAAGTGCGAATAATCGTTCTCGTTTTCGTGCCAACCTCGTGAACTGTTCTGAAGAGACTCGTAATAAGTCTCTTTTGAGGCTTCAATAACCTTTTCAATACTGATATATTTACCAACGATATAACCTGCACGGTAAAGCAGAAGCAGGGTAAGCAATCGGCTCATTCTGCCGTTACCGTCGTTAAAAGGATGAATGCAAAGAAAATCAAGAACAAACATCGGAATGATAAGCAGAGAATCGGCCTCGTTTCTGCTGACTACATCGTCGAAAGCCGAACAAAGCACTTCAATCGCAGTCGGTGTTTCCCAAGCCGTAACAGGCTCGAATCTGACAAAACGATTGCCTGCATCGTCCTCTTCGGCAATAACATTATCCGAATTCTTATACGAGCCGCCGATCGACTTTCCGCTGAATTTATATAAGTCACGGTGCAACTGCAAGATGATAGAAGGTTTAACGGGGATAAAGTCATAACTCTCGTGTATGGTCGAAAGCACATCACGGTAACCTGCAATTTCCTGCTCGTTACGTGTTTTGGGTGTTGTTTTGTTTGTTACGAGCTTTTTAAGGCGTTCGTCAGAAGTGTAGATACCTTCGATTTTATTGGAAGCTTCTGTACTCTGAATCTTAGCTATTTCTACAAGCTGAGTGAGTGTGTCGCTTTGCGCTTCTATAAATAAGTTTTGCTCACCTTTAAATTCGTGTATTTGCGAAAGCATTGATACAATTTCGGGGGTTAAAAGCGTTTGCCATTTTTGATTGTAATCATAAGCTCTCATTGTAATCATCTCCCGGGATTAATTTGCTCATTTTTCCGATTTTGATACAATTAAATTATATTCTCAACAATATAAGTTGTCAAGTCCAATTTAATCATTTTGAGACAAATGATTAAATTGGTCTTTTGTTTGTCTATTTAAAATTATTCTTTCTAACATATTAATACCGAAGACACAGGCTATATGAATTTCTCACACAAGGACAGATTCTTGTCGCTTGTGGGTGGAGGAGCAATACGGATATGCATTAAGTATTGTTCGTCTGCTGAGGTGCCGTGAGATGCGAATTGTTTTAAAATTCGCAGGCAGGCATCTCCTTCCAAACCAAAACGATATTTTAAAACAGTTTACAGTTTTGGTTTGTGTGACAGAGTTGAGAGAATTGTTTTAAAAGCAACTCTGTCACGGAACGGTTGCTTTTTGAAAGAAAAGAACCGGTCCACGCTAACGGTTATTCAGTTATTTAACGGAATAACCAGTTAGCAGGACGAAGAAGTGATTTTTCACTTCGGTGTAATGGGTTTGCATCGACCCTTACGGATGAATTTTAAAACAAAATTCGTCGCTCTTTGAACGAGCCCTTGAACAGTTTAACAACCACGGTTGCCGTGGTGGGCGGTGGAAAGTCCGTGCAGTGCGAAACTTTCAGAAGTATGTTGTCAACAGTTTTTGAAACCCATCTAACATATTCTTTTTGAACCTTAAATCAGGAGAAACGTTAATTCTGTTTAGGGTTCAGAATAATCAAGAAATGAGACGGTACAAGAATGTTGATTTCAACTGAATTATTTCCATTAAAAAGAAGAAAACTAAAATCAGACAACAAAGAGGTGAGTGAATGCAGAAAGCTTTGCTTGATGACGAGCGTGAAAAGCGAATGGCTGAAGACATCTGGCTGAACTATTTAAACCGTTATCTTTTTGAAACAGGCACAATCTCAGAAAAAGAGTACAAGAAAATGACAGAGAAAATTACAACGAGAAAAGCAAAGCTTTCTCATTCGGGTAATACTCTATAGCTTGAATTTACTAATACTATTGGTAAAAAGTTCTAATCAGAAAGTTCGTTTTTTCTATTGCGCTTAAAAATAAACTGCGCTATAATCACAACTGCAGATAATGATACAACGAACTTTAAGGAGGTTAAAAGATGGATATATTAAATATTCGTGCGGAATTAAAAACAAAATCAATATACGAAATCCCTCTTCGGGTAACCTATTATGCCCGTGTATCCTCGGAATCTGACGAGCAGCTCAACTCTCTTGACAATCAGATTGCATACTACGAAGATTTCATCAAGAAGAATTCAGCGTGGACTTTTGTCCCCGGTTACATCGACGAAGGTCTTTCAGGTATTTCTACTAAAAAGAGAGTCCGTTTCAACGAAATGATTGCTGATGCCAAAGAGGACACCTTTGACCTTATCATCACAAAAGAAATTTCACGTTTTGCCCGAAACACGGTTGACTCTTTACAGTTTACCCGTGAACTTCTTAATTTAGGTGTCGGTGTATTCTTTCAGAACGATAACATAAACACACTTGACGAGGATGCTGAGCTTAGATTAACTATTATGTCCTCTATTGCACAGGATGAGCTTCGCAAGCTCTCGTCTCGTGTTAAATTCGGTCATCAGCAGGCTATCAAGTCAAGTGTGGTACTTGGCAACAGCAGAATTTTCGGATACAAGAAAGAGGACAAGCGACTTGTCATCGACGAAAGTCAGGCACCGATGGTTCGCGACCTGTTCCGTCTGTACGCCACGGGCGAATACAGTATGAAACAGCTTGAGAAGCTTTTCTATGAACAAGGTTATCGCAACTATAACGGTAATAAGATTGCACACACCACGATGTCGGGCATTATTTCCAACCCCAAGTACAAGGGTTATTATGTCGGCAACAAGGTACGCATTATTGATATGTTCACCAAGAAGCAGAAATTCCTGCCACCCGAAGAATGGGTAATGTTCAAGGACGAAACAGGTGAGATTGTTCCTGCTATCGTTTCCGAAGAACTGTGGGATAAGGCAAACGAAATCCTTCGTCGCAGAAGCGAGGATGTTAAAAACCGTCAGGGTATCTGCAATCACGCAAATCTTCTCACAGGTAAATTATTCTGTACACACTGCGGTGCACCTTACTATCGCAGAGAGTCAAAAAGCAAGGACGGAACGGTTAACTCAAAATGGGTCTGCTCCAACAAAATCAATAACGGAGCCGATGCCTGTCCATCGTTCCCGATATACGAAAATGAAATCAAGCCGATTTTATTTGAAGTGTTCAGCGAGACGAGAGTTGATGTTGAGGCTTTACTCGAAACTTACACAGAAATGTTCAGGACAATTGAAGCCGATGATGAAACAGCAAAACTGATTGCTGAGCAGAAACGCATAATCGATCTCGGAGACCAAAAGAAAAACAAGCTCCTTGAGCTTGTTACAACGGGATCTATCACTACGGCAAATTTCAAATCTATGACTGATACTTGCGACCGTGAAGTTGAAGAGGCTAAAAAAGCACTTGCGGAGCTTGAAGAAGAAGCGTTCACAAAAGAGGAATATCACCGTCACATAAGTGAAGTCAAAACACGACTTGAAGCTGCCGTAAAGGACGCAAGTCAGGGAATGATAACAACTGAGTTTGTTGCCCAATATATTGATAAAATCTTTGTAACATTAGCAGAAAATGATACAGCGAAACTCGAAATCAAGATATTTACGGGCAAAAACACTGAAAAATGGCTCAAAAAGCTCCATTCGCGTTCAAAAGGTCGTATGGGTAACACATCTAAGAAGATGATCGAATCTTACGAAAAGAACATGAAATAAATTCATTTCACGAAAAAAGGTGCTGTTGCGTTTGCAACAGCACCAATATTTTTTACCATGTAATTGTAACGTCAAGTCCGTCAACTTCGTAGTCGATGATACCCTTCTTCTTGGCAAATGCTTCAACAGCAAGTTCGAGCATCTCCTGATCCCTCATTGTGATTGTTGAAACCAAAGTGAGCGATGAGGGAAGGTATGCAGTGTCGCTGATTGCGAAGCCTGTTACCCACCAATGAAGCATCGGGTCACGCTTGAATATAAGTTCATCGCCGTGGTAAACTGCGATTGACATAACAAGCATATCCTCGTTTGAAGCGCAATCGTAGAACGAACCGTTCTTGCTTTCGTCACGTGTGTAAATACCAAGCTCACCGCCGTTAGCAATTGTATAACGGCCCTTCCACATCTGGAACATCCAGTCTTTTCCTTGGTAAACAAACTTTACTCGCTGTGTTGTGTAATGGAAGAAGAACGGTGTAAGGTAGCAGAAAATATCATAGAAGATATTGAATCCCATATTTCTCTGCCAGACATCGATACCTGTATAAACAAGGTTGTTGTTAAGATCAAGATAGTAACCGAAAATTGCAGGCTGACCATTCTTACCTACAAAAGCATTGTTTACGGTATCGTAAAGAATACCTGAATAAACAGCTTCTGTTCTGCCGTCACGGTAAGTTACGATAAATCCGACTTCTTCGCAACCGGGCTGTGCGGGATACGGCTTTGTTGTGAGTTCAACCGAATCAACAATGCCGAGCCAAAGCTCAGTCATTCTGATTATTACACCAAAAAGCGGATTTCCGTTTGCAAAACACTCTCTTGAAAGGTCAACAAGATACGCCTGTGTTGCAGGAATATCAAGGTTCATAGAGTCTGTTACAAGCTCTGCAAGCTTATTTGACTGAGGAAGGCTTTTATAAATTTTGCTGAAGTCAACACCTGTTGTTTCAAGAATACCCTCAACAATACCTTCGAGTGTACCGTTAACTGTTACAACGATAACCTCGTCTGAGAAGAACGGCAAACCTGTTGCCTGATACATAAGGCTGCTGATTGTAAACATTGATTCAATTATATCGCCAACATCCGGCATATCGTATCCGTTCTTCCAGATATCAACAATGTTTACAGCTTTTCTTTCCTGTTGCACTGCTGCTCCTGCAGGTACTGCTGCAATTGAAAAAGCAGTAATTACAGCAAGAACAATAGCCAAAATTCTCTTCATCATTTTACACCCTCCTAAGGTTAGAATTTCGATCTTTGCCAAAAAGCAAATTAAGATAATAAAAATATATCGCTTTTTAAAACCATACGGTTATAAGAACCATACACAAACTCTTTACGTAAAACATTCCCATCAATCTGGCGCTCACACATCTTGTTTGTCGCAAAAAACCGCCAAAGCCTCTATCTTCGACTCGTAATTGCCAACATCAATTTGGGTTAACGTATGCCCGCTGTTTCGCTTTTCTTCCGGAGGCAATTCCATATAGTCATCTCCAAAAACCTGTTGCAACAGCTCCAAATATTTTGAAGGAACGCGAAATTCTGCATTCTCAAAGGTCAGAAAAGCGCCTTCTCCATACACATCATTCTCTACGAGTTGTTTTTTCCAACGATAATGGCTTGCAAAGCTTGTTGTGTATTTTGCCCCGGGCTTATCACTAAGAGTACAAACCCAATCAAACAAAGCATTGATCAAATTGTTCGGAACAAGATAAGTTAAGCTTCTGAAGCTTTTTATCAAAAGCATCTTGATTTTTGTGGTTTTTTTACTCTTTGAACATCTGGTTGTTTTATAGGCAAAAAGCAATCGAAGGACTTTGCCACGTAGCCAAAGACCAAAACCCTCTTTCTTGGTCACATGATCCAACGGAAAAATGTCTATATATATGCCGTGATGAATATCATCATCATTGGTGCTTCTTTCCGATTGCATCGTATTATTCAATCTGATTTTAGGGATATATCTTGTATACTTGGGATCAGTTTGAAAAGTCTGTACAAACATAGTATCACTATACTGAGTCTGAATAATTTCAATCAGCTTGTTAAGATCTTTTCGATACATTGTAATATCCAAATCATCATCCCACGGAATAAAGCCCTTATGGCGTACTGCTCCAAGCAAGGTTCCTCCGCAAAGATAATACTTCAGTCCATGTTTTTCGCAAATTTCTGCAATTTGGCTCAAAATATATAGTTGCGTAAGTTGCAATTTGCGCAATGTTTCCATTATGTATCACCCAACATCAACAGTTCTAAGTCTATTCAACATTTTGTTTTTCATGAAAGAATCCAACATCTTTATAAATATTCTCACCCATTATATTCCGTTTTGCAAAATAAGTCAACCCAAAGAATTTTAAACTTTTCGCAAAATCCGACACCGTTTGCATTGAAAAACGGAAGATGTGATGTTATACTTTTAGAAGCACACTACTTATTGTAGAAAAAGGAGTTTTTCTGTATGTTTCATTTTTTTGTTTCTCCTGAAAATATTTTTGAAAAACACGTAGAAATCGTCGGAAGTGACGTGAATCACATCAAAAACGTGCTTCGTATGAAGGTCGGCGAAAGGTTTGTTGCCAACGACGGTAACGGCGGAAGCTACTGCTGTGCCGTGAGTGAAATTTACGAAGACAGAATTGTTGCAGAAATTGAAGAGGGACAGCTTATGAGCAACGAGCTTCCCGTGAAGCTTGTGCTTTTTCAGGGTCTTCCCAAGGCAGACAAAATGGAACTGATTATCCAGAAGGGTGTTGAGCTTGGCGTAAGCGAGATTTACCCTGTAGAGATGACACGTTGCGTCGTTAAGCTTGACGATAAAAAGAAAAAAGGCAAAACAGCTCGTTGGCAGTCAATCAGCGAAAGCGCGGCAAAGCAATCGGGCCGTACGGTCATTCCCGAAATTCACGAGCCTGTCCCATATGCGGAAGCTTTGAAGATTGCGGAAAGCTTCGACCTGCTTCTTGTCCCCTACGAGTGTGCGGACAGTATGGCTACATTAAGAGATAAGCTTTCACAGGTTAAAAACGGAATGACAATCGGAATTTTCATCGGACCCGAAGGCGGGTACGAGGAAAAGGAAATTGAAAAAGCAAAGGCGGCAGGCGGAGAAATCGTTTCGCTCGGCAAGAGGATTCTTCGTACAGAAACTGCAAGTATTGCCGCACTTGCAATCTGTATGTTTAATATTGAAGCTAATTTATAAGGTGAACAAAATGAATTTACCTCAGGAATTTACAATAAGAATGAAAGAACTTTTAGGCGATGATTACGAAAAGTTTATCGCATCCTTTGAAGATGCACCCGTACGCTCCTTCAGGGTAAACACAAAGAAAATATCAACAGATGCCTTTGAAAAAATCAATCCGTTCGGCGGAGAAAGAATCGGTTATGCCCACGGTGCATACTATTTTGACTACGACGGAATCGGCAACCACCCTTACCACCACGCGGGTATGATTTACATTCAGGACCCTGCGGCAATGAGTGTTGTTGCAAGTGTCAATATCGAACCTGATTGGAAGGTTCTTGACCTCTGCGCCGCGCCCGGCGGAAAATCAACACAAGCGGCAGACAAACTGACGGTGGGTCTTCTTGTTTCAAACGAAATCATTCCGTCGCGATGCAAAATTCTTACAGGAAACATTGAGAGAATGGGAATTAAAAACGCAATTACAACCTGTTCGGATGTTAAAAGACTTTCTGCACTTTTCGGTGAGGAATTTAATCTTGTCATCGTTGATGCTCCCTGCTCAGGCGAAGGAATGTTCCGAAAAGACGAAACGGCAATCAACGAATGGAGCGTGCAGAACGTCAGGCTCTGTGCAGAAAGACAGGATGAAATCCTCAGCTATGCAAAAGACTTCGTTGTCGAGAGCGGTTATCTTCTTTACTCCACCTGTACATATTCACTTGAAGAAAACGAGATGTGCATTGACAGATTTCTTTCGCAAAACAGCAATTTTGAACTCGTCGAAGTCAACGAAAAAGTTAAAAGCGCTACATCTGACGGAAATTTCTTTGACGGATGCAAGACAGAAAACATTTCTTTCTGCCGCAGATTTTATCCGCACGTTTCAAAGGGCGAAGGTCAGTTTCTTGCTCTGCTTAAAAAGACGGACGCAAATTACATAAACATTAAAAGAGAAAGCGCCCTTGAAAAAATTCCAAAGCCAGCAGAAAAAATTGTATTCGATTTTCTTGATTCAACGCTTACAAATTATGATAAGAATTGCGTTAAGAAATACAAGGACAACATTGTTTATTTTGAACCTGATTTTGCAGTTCCGAAAGGTGTCGCATTTTCCTGCGGTGTTACAATCGGTACTGTGCAAAAAAACTACATCCAGCCTCACCATCAATTCTTTATGGCAATGGGTAAGAACTTCAGAAGGCAGATTGAGCTGACAAAGGAAGAGGCCGACAGCTACCTCAAAGGAAACACAATCCCCTGCCAATGCGAAAACGGTTGGGCAACAGTTTTAATCGACGGTTGCACCCTCGGCGGAGTAAAAGTTGTCAACGGCACAGCCAAAAACCATTACCCAAAGGGGTTAAGGAAGAATTGAAACATATTTAAACAGTTCGACAAATTCGGGTTTGTGGGGATGTTTCTGCTTTGCAGTTTTTTCTCAACTTGGATGTTGCTTACGTCTTGTATCGCCCCTGAAAGGGGAGAATGGTCGAAGACCAAGAGGGGTATTGCGAAGCAACGAATAGAAGTATTGAAATTTTTCAATTTTCTGTCGCTTACGCGACACCCATCCGCCCTGACGGGCACCTTCCCTTTCAGAGAAGGCCGCTTGTCTTCAGAAAAGATTAAACGCAAAAAGGTTCGCCAAATTTGGGCTTATCTATTTCTTGGTTACCACCTCATCCGCCTCGTTCCTCGGCACCTTCTCCTCGGAGGAGAAGGCTGAGAATGTACGCAAAGCTAAGGCTTCTCCTCTGAGGAGAAGCTGTCACGAAGTGACTGATGAGGTGTAGGTTGCGATGCAACCGTTATTATAATTTCAGCGTCGCAGACCCTTAATGTTTGCGATGCAAACACATCATTAGTGAAGCGACATCATTTATCATATCCGCATCGCGGATATATCATTGCAATGGTATCGCCTTTGCTCTACAAATCCGAATTATTCGGGGCGTTTTGAATTGTGCTTATGATTGAATAATGCGAACCTCCACTTGTCAGGTGATTCCCCTGTTAGGGGAAATGTCTGCGAAGCAGACAAAAGGGTGCCTGTTT
>JAZSQQ010000078.1:0-8607 GCA_045538055.1 Acutalibacteraceae bacterium | reverse complement strand
TTTGTTTTGTCCGACAAAACTGAACAATATTTCGGGCATCTCAAATTCTGCATCACAGAAAGCACTTGATTTATATCTGAAATGTCGTTATTTAGATGAAAAAACAGATGGAAAAGGTGTGGTTTTTGCAACGGGTACGCCACTTTCCAATTCCGTAACAGAACTGCACACAATGATGCGTTATCTTGAATATGATTATCTTAAATCAAAAGGATTACAGCATTTTGATAACTGGGTAACAGTTGTCACCTCTCTAAAAGGTAGACCGAAATCAATCCTTAAAAATAGCAGTGTTTTGCGGTAAAAGCAAATTTCTGCTGTCTGTTAGCTTATTGCTGATGAATTTGTAGTAAATATCGACTTTGCGAGGTGAGCCGTATTTTTCGGGACGTTCGTGAACTACGATGTACTCAATAAGTTCAAGGCACATTTCACGGGTGAGAATAGGTGCATCGTAGTATTTTTTCAGACGGCTCATAAACTTTTCAACGTCCTGCAAGTCTTTTTCAGCCTGTTCCTCTTTGATTTTAAGTTCAGCGATTTTCTCCGAAACAGCTTTCTTTTCAGCAAGATACTTTTCAAGCATTGCAGAACTCAAATCTTCGGGAATCTTACCGAGCATTCTTTCCTCATAAGTGCGTGTGATAATCGTATCAAGTTCAGATAAACGGCTCTCACAATCTCTCAATAATTTGACATCTTCTGCACTTTGCTTTTCGTGAAGTGTACTTTTTTGCTCCAAATACATCTGTCTTGCCATATCTTCATTTTCGATAACAAGTTCCGCATTGGCGATAATATCCGTCAGCACGATTTTCTCAATCAAATTCTGCATTATGTGATGTGATGAGCATACGGACTTGCCGTAATTCGCATAGCTGTTGCAGGAATATGAAACAAGCTGATGTTTTCCTATGGCTTTGGTAGTGTGAGTAGTTGTGCATTTTTTCAGCTTAGAGCCACAATCAGCACAATACATCAAGCCACAAAGCGGAAGTATTTCACCTTTTCTTGTAGTCTTGCCACGGCTTACGGAACGGTTTACCTCTTGTACTCTTTCCCACAATTCTCTTGAAATAATCGGCTCAAAGGCATCTTCAACCACAATCCATTCAGATTGGTCACGGGTGTACTTCTTGTGATTCTTGTAGGAAACAGTAGTATATTTCTGTCCGACGATAGTGCCGACATAAATGGGATTTTTCAGCACATCACGCACCATTCCTGCACTCCAAAGGTGATTTGAAACATACGGATTAGGCTTTCCTAAACGCTGATAGGTGTAATCAGACGGAGTGAGAATTTTATCTGAATTGAGAGCCTTTGCAATTTGCGGTGAACTTGCACCCTCAGCCCTCATCTCAAATATTCTACGGACATTCGGAGCGGTATTTTCGTCGATAATCGGAGTACGCTTTTCGTCATCTCCTGCAATGTAACCGTATGCTGCGATTGAAGCTGTGTACTTGCCCTGTTTAGCATTTGATTGCATTACCGCACGAATTTTCTTGCTTGTGTTGGCTGCGTGCCACTCGTTGAACAAGTTCACGATAGGCATCATTTCAAGTGCTGTACTGCTCCTGTCAAGCGTATCAATATTGTCGCTGATAGCAATAAATCTGATGTTGTACGACGGGAAAATATAATCAACGTACTGTCCGACTTCAATGTAGTTTCTTCCGAAACGGCTCAAATCCTTAACAAGAATAAGATTGATTTTTCCCATTTTCGCATCGTCGAGAAGTCGCTGAATGTTAGGTCTGTTAAAATCTGTTCCGCTGTAACCGTCATCAACGTATATGTCAACGAGATTCCAACCGTCCTGTTTGCTAACGTATTCTGTCAGCATTTTCTTCTGATTTTCGATTGAAAGGGATTCTCCTGCACGTTCATCGTCTTTTGATAAGCGGACATAAATCCCTACGTTGTAATTTGACTGCTTTATCATAAATAACTCCTTCCATCAAAGCAGCCATATTCGGTATAGTTTCATTATAGCGCACAAATCCGAATATGACAAGTGGTTTGGGAAAATTTTTCATACATTTTCGGATTCGTTAAACGCTTTTTTGAAAGCAAGTTCAAAAAGCACCTTGTCAACGTTCTTCTCACCGACAAAGTGACTTGTGACAGCGTAAAGTTTGCCGTCAATCTCATACACGGATTCTCTGAACGGCTTGTCTTTGTGCAGCTCATTCATCTCCGCAAGTGTTCTTTTGTTCTTCATAGCGAATTTTTTTCCATTGCATCTCTCTATCTAAGCATCGGATTGAGGGCATCGCTTTCTCTTTTCTCTTACCCTCACGATGTGCCGTAAAGTTCGGTCTGAACTTTTTCACGTCAGCCGAATGAGTATTTTCACGGCTATTATAATTATTATACAGCTTTCAGAAGAAAAAATCTATTCGCAGATTAGCAAAAACAGGACATTAAATTTCATTCTCCGTTCCGCATTTTCACCGGGGAATATTTTTCGGAAATCAAAAACAGCACCGAGCGGAGTTGCTCAGTGCTGTAAATGATATTTTGTTGTTTGCGATAAACAGGAATTTGTCTATTGCTTGTTCTCTTTGTCTTTATATGACTTATAAACACTAAAACAAGCAATAGTCAGTGCCATTGGTATTACTGCATATCCAGCATTTACAGTTCCGTGATTTATCAAAACATAAATTGCTCCTGCAAATGTTAGAACAGTAAAGAGTATTGAAAGAATAAGAAAAAACTTTTTCATACAATCACGTTCCTTTATCAAATTCTGATTTATCGCTTAAATTATAATTTATGAGCATATCGCTCACTATAATCTTCCAAGAATATTATACCATACTCAGCTCTAAAAATCAATCCTCACAGGAAAATATTTTCAAAATTCCGTTCGCAAATTACACCGAGGAAAATGATATTTAATTTCTCAATTTATTTATACATATGAAAATGCTTGAAAGCACTTGCAATCAAAAGCAAAGTGCGCTAATATAAATTTAGCAAAGGAAAGAGGGCTAACGCAGTTTAACTCACCTATGGTTCGCTGCCGCTTAAAATCAGCGGCAACGCAAACAGAAGTTTGCGTTAAGAGGACGGCATTTGAGAGAATGCCGTCGATGAGTAGCAAACAGGAGTTTGCAGAGAATACGGCATTCGATAAAAATGCCGTGGTTGAGAAGCAAGCACGGTTGAACGTACTACAAACAGGAGTTTTCCGTATGTTCACCGATGCTTGTTAGGGACACATTCCCTAAGACCTTTGTAAAAGAAAAAGCTGCTATGAAAGCAGCTAATAGAACAAAATCACAGGAGGTTATTTTTATGAATAACGAGGTAAAAATCACAGAGGATTTCAGACGTAACCTTGATGAGAGAACAGGTGCTTTAATGCACAAGGTTTACGATGAAATCAAGCTGTCCGATAAGCTGTTTTCACAGCAGGAGCATAACGCTCAATCGGACTTTACGGAAACCGCAAACGAAGAAAGTTCTGATGACGATAACAGCCGTACCGAAGTTGTGCAGTTTCGTGTATCGAAAAAAGAACTTGAAATCATTGACCGCAGACTTGAAAAGTCCTTGCAGAAAAGTCGCAGTTCTTATCTCAGAGATTGTGCATTGAATACGGTTATCATTAACTGTGATTTGCAGAATTTTGACGAGTATCTCAGAGAACTCCGACACATCGGCAACAACATCAATCAGATAGCTGTGAGAGTAAACTCAACAGGCAATTTTTACAGGGATGACATCAACGAAATCAAGGGAGGTATGGAGAGGATATGGCGACGACTAAACTCCACGGAATCAGAAGTACGCTCAATAAGTCAATTGAATACATCATTGACCCTCGGAAAACCCGAAACGGTACGCTCGTTATTGCTAATGGTTGCAGTGCTTCAGGACAGGCTGCACAAACTCAATTTGAAACTGTCAGAAAGCAAGGAAGTGGACGGAGCAAACTTCTTGCACAGCACATAATTCAATCATTCGCTCCGGGGGAAATTACTCCCGAACAGGCTCAGCTTGTCGGACTTGAGTTTTGTCAAAGACTTTTGGGCGAGGATTATCAATATATCCTTGCTACTCATATCGACAAAGACCATATCCATAATCACATCATTCTGAATAACACAAACTGCAATACTCACCGCACTTTTGAAACCGAATTTAATCAAGGCAAGAAATCTGAAAGAGCGTGGGCAAAGGTGCGTGAATTGTCTGATGAAGTGTGTAAGAAATACAGCTTATCGGTTATTGATGAGCCTGAAAAAAGCAAGGCTGTTTCTCATTATGAAAGGGATATGCAGAAAGAGGGTTTATCGTGGAAAGAAAAACTCCGCAGAAAGATTGCTGATATTCTTTATCAGAGTGTAGACCTTACGGACTTTTTCAAGAGATGTACTGAAAGCGGAATTGAATATGTTTACAAGCCGACTAACAAGTATAAACTGAAATTCCGTATGAGAGGACAGGAGCGTTTTACCCGTGCCGAAACTTTAGGCGAGGGATTTACTGTAGAACGCATTGTTGAGCAGATTGGTATTATTCAGAATATCAAAACAAGTAAGCAACATATTGCCGAAATATCCAAGCCGAAAACTCCCGAAGTCAGACCGCAAGAGCCTGTTGCTGCTCCACCCAATCCACAAGCTGAATATATCTCTGATTTCAAAAAATCATTGTTGGCTAAAATGCGTGAGAGAGGAATGACACCGAAACCGTCCACCGTTTCCGAGTCTGTTGAAGTGCTGTCAGAAAAGAAAAATATTGAAGTCGATTTGTGGGCAGATATTCGTGGTATGCGTGGTGCTGATGAAATAATTGCCGAACTTCAATCAGCAGGAGTTACTTCTTTTGATATGCTCAGAAAGTTCTTCTGGAACGTGCATCACGATGATGACCACACCGATGAATTGGCATTGCTCAAAAAAGAAATCAATGCTATTGATACTATTATCGCAAAAATGAAACATCTTGCGGAGATAGACCCTATTTACCAAGAATACAAGTCAAAATCAGGTTGGAGTCAGAAACGTTTCAAAAAGAAAAATGCCAGTGTAATTGATGATTATGAAAAGACCACTGCATATATCAAGGAAAATTACAAGCCTTACTACGTTGACGGAAAGCCACCTACAATGCGTGATTTGAAAGATAGGGTGAAAACTTTAAAGTCGGAATACAATGCCATTTCTGTTGAGCATAAGGCAT
This sequence comes from Acutalibacteraceae bacterium, assembly GCA_045538055.1. Lineage (GTDB taxonomy): Bacteria > Bacillota > Clostridia > Oscillospirales > Acutalibacteraceae > CAG-488. Next base: position 3,405 of record JAZSQQ010000078.1, on the reverse strand, counting down.
TCCTTACAAGGAAAACTGCAGCTCAGAAATACACAAAACAGGTAAAAAAATATCTTGACGAACAGCGTATGAAACGTGAGCGTGAAAAAAATCAGCAGAGGATTCAATCTCAGAAACGTAATAAATATACGCTTGAATAGTTCAACACGCTCATAGCCAAACGGAAATGCCTTTATTTGCCCTTGTGGGTGTTTTACCGTTCTGCATACCGCTAATAAGAAACAAGTCCTCAGAAACGCTTTAGGAGCGTTCTGAGGGCTTGTGTGACAAGTATTTCATTAGGGTTTGCGGTTGTTTTGGTATGTTCCAAAACCCTTGTTTTGATATGTGCGGAACGAGCTTTGCGTATGCTGTTAAGCTATGGTAGAATGAATACTAATACAAGCTAACACCTAAACCACTCATTATATTAGCTGCTTTACTTCCATATCCTTCATCGTTATCATTCATAAAAGTAACAATGCCTATTAATGTATTTGAACGTGTAGTACCGGGTTGAAGGGGACCTATGAAAGTATGGAATACTGGTCCACCACTATCACCAGCTAATTGTGTGTTTGATATTTTGAATTGATTGGTAAAAGTTATATTATTATAAGAAAAAGATACACTTGCATTGGTAACTGTTCCTGTTGTGACACCAGATACTCCCCCCACTTTTGTTGTTGTCATTCCCTGAACTATAGAAGAATTACTATAATAACCTGTTAATTTATCATTAGGAGAAGATAACTGACTAATGTATTTTGATGGGGAGATACTTGAACCGAACGGCACAAAAGCAGCGTCTAAAGTACCTGAAAATTGTCTTACACTTGGTTTACCTATAGTAGTACCTACAGAATTGTATATTGTTGTGCCAGAAGTTGCAAAATGAGCAGCTGTTACAACGCCATATTTGCCTGAAGAAGAGTTATAAGCATTAAAGCCTAATGTAGCCCATCCATCACTTGATGATGATTCAGAACCTGCTAAAGCGTTATTAGACGTGTCACTTGCTGATAAACTAATAGCTTCACCTTGCTCAAATAAAACACTGTTGGAGTTGAAATTGTTGATGTTCTTTTTAAGATAAGTTATAATATCATCCTTTTTTGAAATATCTAAAAGAGATATACCTAAGACATTTTTTTCCTCGTCTGTGTATGTTGAAGAAATATCAAAATCTACCATGACAGAATCAAGAGTTTTTTGAATTTCAAGCATCTCTTCAAGTGAAACTTCAGCTTCTTCGATAATGACATCATTATTAACATCAACAGCACCAATATTTTTCTTAATATCTGCAATGTTGGTGCTATTTTTTAATGTAAAACCATCATCAACAGAATCTACAACCTTAATGTGCAGAACATTTTTCTCATCAATGTACGCACCACCATAATTGTCAGGAAAATCAGTTGTTTCTACGCTGCCAACGTTATTGGAAGGACAACTGCTTATAAAATTCTTAAATAACTCTATGCTATATGAATTTCTGTCGTTGTCGTACAAATACTCCATATCGCTTGTCGAATTATCAAAGTTTGACATAGCACTTGATGAAACACCTACGGACATCGTTAATAACGACACAGACAAAGAAAACACAAGCGAAAGAATTCTTTTTATATTTTTCATAATTTTCACCTATCCTTATTCATGATTATTAATTGAATTGATTGAATATATTTTTAAATCGACATCGGATTCACCTTCTTATATTAGTGTTTGTCACCACTTTATGTTAGACTATGTTGATAAAACATGATGCTCATTGTGAGAATAATGGAAACATTAAACAACAAAATAATATTGATATATTAAAGATTAGTATTAAAAACAACACACAAGCCGAAATCAATCGTTAGGCAAGTTAGATGCAACCATAGCAACACTAGTTCCATCATTTTTTAAAACAAGTAAGATGTTTTTTGATTCTTTGACACTATATACACAGTCATCAAGATTTATATCATAATAAGTAGCCCACACAGAATAGACATTATAATCGCATACTTTTCCGATACAATTATCTTTGGTAAATTCTGAAGTATTTACAGCATCATTGATAAAATATGTTGTATCACAATAGTCTAATGAAAAAACAGGGTTAATTTGTTTATCATAATTAAATGTTGAGGGCTGAATAACTCTATTATCTACACCAGATAATACACCTGAAGATAAGTGAATTTTCTCATTTTCATTTGTTAAATCGTATTTCCATACAACAATACCTACCATGATAAGTACACTACTAGCTGCTACAGCTAATCTTAATGCAATTTTATTTTTTTTAGCCATTTTAGATTTATATTCGTCATATCTGGAAAGCAGACCTTGGTACATTTCATAATCATTCTTCATACTCAAAGCCACTCCTCTCCAATTCAGATTTTAATGATTTCTTTGCATTATAAAGAAGATTTTTGACTTGTTTCTCAGATTGCTTCGTAATGAGAGATATTTCTTTTATACTGAAATTCTCAAAATAACTAAGATACAGTATTTGTCTGTATTCAAGTTTCAATTGGTGTAATGCTTGATGTACCATACGATTTTGTTCACTTTTTATGTAATTGATTTCAATACTTTCTTCGTCGGCAAGATATTCCTGCAATTCTAACGGAACAACACTGAGTTTTGCATCTTTTCGGAGATTTTTGGCTGCGATATTTCGTCCAATTGAATAAATCCAAGTTTTAAACGTGCTTTTCCCTGAAAATTTCGGGCGTTTTACCATTATTTCAAAGAAAGTATCTTCAGTCAAATCCTCGGCTGTGTGAATATTCTGAACAAAGCTGTTCAAATATAGGAGCAGCCCAGTCCGATATTCACGAATGATTTCAAGTAACCCCTCATTGTTGCCCATAAGAAAACGGCGGTAGCTACTTTCACCGTTATCCATAGGGTTTCCTCCTCTCAGGATATTTTATACCCCTTTACTTATTAGTACCATTTTTTCGGAAAAAGACTAAGTAATTTTCAATAAAATTTTGCTTTTTATATAATTTTATCACAACGCACAGCAAAAATCAATATGTAATAGCTTAATTTGTCTATTTTAACAAGTGAATAAATAAAAATACTTTCAGATTATGCGTCCATTGCATTATCTGAAAGTATTTCTTATATATATCGAAATATAGCCACATTGATATACATTTAATCTCCGTTCTACCAAAAAGTGCGGCGGCTGTTTTCGGAGAACAAAAGACAGATTGGGAACTTAAACCGGCAGGCAATGGTTTCAAGGAAAGAACACGTATTGCCAACTATACCGGCTTGCCTGAACTTATGTCTATGTTCAAGCAGATTGCAGATATTCGTACTTCTGATTCTCTTAAACTTGATGTTCCCGATTGTGAATACAAAGTAGTCAATGTTGAAGCAACACCGTTTCAAAAAGAACTCGTTGATGAA
>JAZSQQ010000014.1:0-27752 GCA_045538055.1 Acutalibacteraceae bacterium | reverse complement strand
ACAAAAGGGTGCCTGTTTTCGGAGAAAAAGGTGGCAAACCGTAGGTTTGACGGAGGGGTAGTTTAGTTAAAAGTTTAATGAAACGATGTATTTTTCGACTTCTCTCCCTCAGTCTCGCTAACGCTCGCCAGCTCCCTCGTCAGAGGGAGCTACGCATTGATTCACCTTGGAACAAAATCACAAGAGCCCGACAAACCCGAATTTGGCGAATATTTTTATTGCAACAAAAAACACCTGCAAAGATGGTTTTTATCTCTGCGGGTGTTTTATATTATAAAATAATTATTTCTTAATCTGCCAGAAGCCGACTTTCTTCATAACCTTTGTGAGTGTCTTGTTCGCGATGTAGGAAGCCTTCATCGCGCCCTCTGCGGCACACTTTTCGATGTATGCCTTGTCAGCCATAAGCTCATAATATTTATCCTGAACAGGCTTGATGTTTTCAATAACGCTTTCTGCAACTGCGAGCTTGAAATCGCCGTAACCCTTGCCGTCGAACTCTTTTTCAATTGCTTCGTAGTCAAGTCCCGTACAGCAGGAGTAAATACCCATAAGGTTGTTGATGCCGTCCTTGCCGTCAGCGAATCTTACCTTCGCCTCAGAGTCTGTAACAGCAGACTTGAACTTCTTACGGATATCATCGGGAGTATCAAGAAGTGAAATTGATGCCTTGGGATTCGGGTCGGATTTTGACATCTTCTTTGTCGGATCCTGAAGCGACATAACCCTTGCACCTGCTTTGCCGATGTACGGGTTGGGAATGGTGAAAGTAGGGGAGTAGATACCGTTGAAACGTTCAGCGATATCTCTTGCAAGCTCAAGATGCTGCTTCTGGTCGGCACCGATCGGCACGTAGTCAGCCTGATAAAGAAGGATGTCTGCCGCCATAAGTGTCGGATATGAGAAAAGACCAACGTTGATGTTGTCTGCGTGTTTTGCTGATTTATCCTTGAACTGTGTCATTCTTGCAGCTTCGCCGAACTGAGTGTAGCAGTTAAGAATCCAAGCGAGCTCAGCGTGCTGAGGCACGTGTGACTGAACAAAAACAACACTTTCTTCAGGGTCAAGACCGATAGCAAGAAGCAGAGCGTACATTTCAAGTGTCTGCTTGCGAAGCTTTGCGGGTTCCTGGCGTACCGTTATTGCGTGAAGGTCAGCGACAGCATAAAGACAGTCGTTATCCTTGCTCATAGATGCCCAGTTCTTAAGAGCACCAAGGTAGTTGCCGAGCGTTGGCACGCTTGTCGGTTGAATGGCACTGAGCACTCTTGCTTTTTTTTCAACGTTTTCCATAATGATACCTCCGATGTGTAACTGCTGACTATTTTAACACATTTAATCGGGATTGTAAATCATAAATATTTGTGTTACAATACTTTTATTGATAGGAGTGATTGTTTTGGCAAAGTTTGACTGTGTATTGCTCGATTTTGACGGCACGATAGCCGACACGAGCGAAGGCATATTTGAAGGGATACGTTACGGAATTAAAATGGAAGGTCTGCCTCAGCCGAGCCCCGAGGATATGAAAACATTCATCGGCCCTCCGCTAAATGTCGGATTCAGAAACCATTTCCCCGATATCAGCGAAGAGCAGGTTGAAATGCTTATCATCCATTACAGGGCGAAATATTCTGTTGACGGATATTATAAATTCAGGCTTTACGACGGAATGGAAGATTTACTTGTTTCTTTGCGTGAGGCAGGAATCAAAACGGGAATCGCAACCTCCAAACCGCAGGTATTCATCGACCATATTGTCAAAACCTGCAGCCTGTCACATCTTTTTGATGTTGTAGTCGGTGCAGATGCGGACGTGCTCGAAGCAGGTAAAAAGGTGATTATCGAAAAAGCACTTGATTTGCTGAAACCGTTTAACTGTGAAAAACCGCTTATGGTAGGCGACACGAAGTACGATATCCTCGGTGCAAAGGATGCAGGTGTACCGAGTATTGCCGTAACATTCGGCTTCGGAAGCATTGACGAAATGATTGTCGCAGGCGCAACATATGTTGCCAAAAATTGTGAGGATATTAAAAATATTGTTTTTGGATAAATTAATCCCACAGAATTGTTCTGTGGGATAGTTTTATGCCTTTTTTCTGAATTTTACAAAGTCAACAATCGCCGCAACCACACATCCGACGGCATAGCACGCGATATCTGCCCAGGCAAAAGAAGTACCCATCATCGTTACAAGTATCGGATTGGTGATTCCGAGGATATCGACGTAATTAAAATATTGACCGACTTCAACCAGGATTGCGAAAATCATAACGTAAAGACTCATCAACCTGAACTTCTCGGGGAAAATGATTCTCGCGAAGCTCCATACAACCATAGTGACAATCATATCACCGACATAAGGTCGTATAAAATCATCGTGCATATATAAAGCGATTAACACTTCCACGAAAAACAGAAAGACGAATAATGCAAGAAAAATCAGTCTCTTTTTAAGTAACTTTGACTTCATGCAATCACCTCTTAAAATAAGTATAACATAAAGTAAAAACTAAAGCAAATTGAAAGACTGTGCTGAATTTCAGCACAGTCTGAGTTTTATTATTCAGCTTTCAAGTGTAATAAGGTTGATACACTTAACCGGACAAACCTCGGTACACTTGCCGCAGCCTGTACATTTGCTGAAGTCGACCTTAGCGCAGAAATTTTCAACCTTAACAGCATCAAATTCACAAGCCTTAACACACTTCATACAGCCGATACAGCCAAGCTCACATTCTTTACGTGTAACGGCACCTTTGTCCTTGTTGACGCAAAGAACAACAGCCTTTGCTTCGTGAAGCGGCATCATCTTGATAATGCCGTTGGGGCAGGTTTTAAGACACATCTTACAAGCCTTACACATTGCGGGGTTGACACGTGCAACACCGTCGCAGATGCTGATTGCTTCATAAGGACAAGCCTTTGCACAGTCGCCAAGACCGATACAGCCGTAAATACACTCTTTCGGACCACCGAAAAGCTGCTTTGCCATCAGGCAGGATTCAACACCGTTGTAAACCATTTTTGTCTTTGCTTTTTCGCAGAAGCCCTGACATGTTACAACTGCAGCTGAAGGAGCAACGTTACCTGCAGAAAGACCTGCAATTTCAGCAATCTGTGCTGAAACGTCGTTGCCGCCGGGTGCACAGAGTGCAGTGTTTTTTGTAATGCCCTTTGAAAGAGCAGCAGCATAACCGTCACAGCCTGAAAATCCGCACGCACCGCAGTTTGCACCGGGAAGACATTCGCGGATTGCTTCAGCCTTTTCATCAACGGGAACAGCCATAACTACCGAAGCAACGGCAAGACCGACACCTGCAATAAGACCTATGGCAGAAACGATAAGAACAGCCAATAAAATTGAATTCATATTTTCTGCCCTCCCTTATGCAAAGATGTTTTCGACGACTCCGGCAAAGCCGAGGAATGAAAGTGAAACGAGTGAAGCTGCAATAAGTGTGATCGGAAGTCCTTTAAGGAACTTCGGAATATCGCAGGATTCAAGTCTTGAACGTACGCCTGCAAACATAACCATTGCAACAAGGAAACCTACACCGCCGCCGATTGCGCAGATGAGAGATTCAGCAAAGTTATAACCGTTATCAATGTTGAGTGTTACAACACCGAGAACTGCACAGTTTGTTGTGATAAGCGGAAGGTAAATTCCGAGTGAATTATAAAGTGAAGGTATGTACTTTTTAAGTACGATTTCAACCATCTGAACAAGCGCTGCAATAACGAGGATGAATACGATAGTCTGAAGGTATTCAAGTCCGTTTGCTTCAAGGAGATACTTGTTGATAGGGTAGGTAACTGCCGTTGCAAGAGCCATAACGAAGATAACCGCAAGTGACATACCGACCGCAGTGTTAACCTTCTTTGAAACGCCGAGGAACGGGCAGATACCAAGGAACTTAGCAAGAACAAAGTTCTGTGTAAGAATCATTGTAAGGAAGATGCTGACTAATGTTTTCGTCATTTCCATTATGCCTCAACCTCCTTTTTCTCGCAAGAATCGTCGGTTGCTCTGATTGCACAGGACTTAGCCATCGGGCAGTTTTCGCAGCCCTTAAGCTCAGCCTTCGGCTTGCCCTTTGATTCAGCAAGCTTGTTTGCAAGAGCCATTACAAGACCGTAGGTGAAGAAACCACCGGGAGCGAGGATAAATATAAGCATCGGGTTTTCGTTGAGGAACGGAATTGAAAATCCGTCGAAAGAACCGCCGATAAGTCCGCTGATGCCTGCGAGGAATGTACCTGCACCGAGGATTTCACGGATTGTTGCCATAACGAAAAGTGCTGCCGTAAAGCCGATACCCATTCCGAGACCGTCAACAGCCGAAGCCAACACACCGTTTTTGCCTGCAAATGCCTCGGCACGGCCGAGGATGATACAGTTAACAACGATAAGCGGAAGGTAAACACCAAGCTGTTCGTCGAGCACGGGAACAAAAGCCTTAACGAGCATCTGAACGATTGTAACGAAAGATGCGATAACTACGATGTAAGCAGGGATACGCACCTTTGCGGGGATAACTTTTCTTAATGCTGAAATAACGATATTTGAGCAGATAAGAACAATTGAAGCGGAAAGACCCATACCGATTGCACCGGTAACAGAAGTTGAGGTTGCAAGCGTCGGACAGGTACCGAGAACAAGTCTTAAAACAGGGTTTTCGATAATAATACCCTTGGTAAGCTCTTTACCGAGTGATTTTTTCTCTGCCATCAGTTTGCACCTGCCTTTCCTTCGTTAATTGTCTTATAGTTTGCAAGAGCAGTGTTGACTGCATCCGCAACTGCTTTTGATGAAATTGTTGCACCTGAAAGAGCATCAATTTCGTTGTTTGCAGCGTTTGCTGAATTCTTAAGAACTTTTATTTCATCGCTCATTCCGACAAATTTGCCTCTGAATTCAGGCTTCTGTGCATTCATTCCGAGACCCGGAGTGTCGTTGATCTGAAGAAGCTCAACGCCTGTGATTTTGCCTTCGTTATCAACGCCTGTCATAACGATGATTTCACCGCCGTAGCTTTTTGCGGTTGTTGTGAAAACCATACCTGCTTCGTTACCGTTTTTATCAAGTCCGACTACGTATTTGATGCCGTTTTCAGTCTTTTCTTCAAAGGTTTCTGCAGCAGTGAGAACAGTTTTTCTTGTTTCAATTTCAGTTTTTACTGCGAGCTCATCAATGATGGGCGCCGTAACCTGATTAGCAAAGGCAAGAAGTGCTGTTGAAACAAGGCAGATTAAAAACAATGCTATTGTGGGGACGAGGATAGCTTTTTTCATGACTTCTTCGCCTCCTTTTCCTTCTTCTCTTTCTTCGGTGTGCCGAAAGGCTTCGGAAGAGTGATGTTTTCAATCAACGGAACAAGGATGTTCATAATGATGATTGAATATGAAACACCTTCGGGAAGGTTGCCGAAAATACGGATAAGTGATGTGATAACACCGCAACCGATTGCGAAGATGATTTTACCTTTGAAAGTAATCGGCGATGTAGTGTAGTCAGTTGCCATGAATACTGCGCCGAGAAGAAGACCGCCGCCGAGGAGCTCGTAAGCAACGAAGCTGAGGTCACCCTTACCTGCAACAAGCATAAAGAGTGCAACTGTACCGATGTAAATGAGAGGGATTGTGGGAGAGATTACCTTACGAATAACAAGGTAAAGACCACCGAGAATAATTGCTATTGCACAGGTTTCACCAAGGCAGCCTGCACGCCAGCCGACAAGCATTTCTGTAAGGGTAGCTTCGGGAGCAACGCCTGAAGAAACCATTGTATGAATATCTGCAAGCGGTGAAGCTGAAGTCATTCCGTCAAGGTTACTGCCCGACCACGTAAGAGGTGCTGTCCATGTTGACATCGCAACAGGGAAAGAAGCAAGAAGAACTATACGTCCTGCTATAGCAGGGTTAACGAAATTCTGTCCGATACCGCCAAAAAACTGTTTTGCTACAACGATAGCGACTGCCGAACCGATAGGTACCATCCAGAGAGGGATGCTTACGGGGAGGTTAAAGGCGAGCAAAAGCCCCGTAATAACGGCACTGAGGTCGCCGACGGTCTGGTCACGCTTCATAACCACTCTTGAAAAATATTCAAAAATGACGCAAGTACCGACAGCGATGCATTCAATAAGTAATGCTCTTGGTCCGAAGAAAACAACGGAAGCAATAAGCGCAGGAACAAGTGCAATAATTACGTCAAGCATAATGCTTCTGACAGTTTTATGTGTGCGGTCGTGCGGGGAAGCACTGACCACGAGTTTATTATTCAAAGTCATTATTTTGCACCTGCCTCTCTTACAATTGCCTTTGCAAGGCGCATATGCTGAACAAGCGGCTTCTTTGCGGGGCAGGAGTAAGCACAGCTTCCGCACTCCATACAAACCATAACGCCGTCCTTAACAAGGGCATCTGCATCCTTTGCTTTTGCATTACGTACAATTCGTGTCGGAACAAGACTGATCGGACAAGCTGAAGCACAGCGACCGCAACGGATACAGTCTGTTTCCTTGAAAACCTTTGCATCTTCCTTTGAAAAAGCAAGCAAAGCATTGTTGCTTTTTGAAAGGGGATGGTCAAGGTCTGTGATAGCAGTACCCATCATAGGACCGCCTGCAACGATTTTAACGGGCTCATCCTTGAATCCACCGCAGAATTCGATGATGTCGCTGATGCTTGTACCTATAGGAACGCGAAGATTCTTAGGCTCTTTGATTGCCATACCGTCAACTGTAAGCGAACGGCTTACAAGAGGCTTACCCGTTTTAAGGTAACGTGAAATGAATGCTGTTGATGCAACGTTCATAACCATACAGCCGATGTCTGACGGGAGTTTGCCCGGAGGCAACTGGCGGCCCGTTGCAGACTGAATCATCATCTTCTCAGCACCCTGCGGATAACGCGACTCAAGCTGCATAATCTTGATTGCACCGCCTGCACTACTGTCACCGTCAACAATCTGCTCAAGGATTTTGAATGCTTCGGGTTTGTTGTCTTCAACAGCGATAACAACGTTCGGGATTTCAAGGAATTCCATAATTGTTCTTATGCCTGAATAGATATCCCAGGAATTCTCAATACATTCACGGTAGTCAACAGTAATGTAAGGCTCACACTCAGCCGCATTGATAATGAGTGTGTCTATCTTTGAAGGTGCATTAAGCTTGATATGTGTCGGGAAACCAGCACCGCCAAGACCGACAAGGCCCGATTCTCTGATAGCCTTGATAAAATCTTCTTTTGTTTCAACGTGAGGCGGTTTAATGCCTTCGTAAAGGCGCATTTCTCCGTCAGATTCAATTGTAACACCCTGAGCCATTGCACCGCCCGGAAGCTTTACGTTACCGATTGCGGTAACCGTACCCGAAACGGAAGCGTGGATTGGTGCGCTGACGGGCTTGTCGCTGTCACCGATAACCTGACCGACGGCAACCGTGTCGCCAACCTTAACTGTCGGTGTACAAGGTGCACCGATGTGTTGCTGCATAGGTAAAATAACCTGCTTAGGCTCCGGCATACGAACAACTTCAAGCTCTGCCGTGTTCTTGTGGTGAGCAACCTTAACTCCGCCACGAACTTTCTTCACGGCCTTGATTACGCCGGGAACGTGAATTTTACCCATTTGTTCAACCCCTTTCATTTTATATACGATTAATAATTTTATCCAAAGCGGGAAGCACCAGCTTCAGCGTTGTTCCCGTAACAAAACCCGTTGCAACGGCAAACAACATCAGTAACGGGCCATAACCCGTAATCAGCGTCCATGTGCCTGAAAGAATACAAGCCACTATGAGCTGACCGATATTATGACAAACGGCACAGATGATTCCGATGCCGATATATCCGAAATTTAATTTTTTGCTTCGCAGAAGAATACAGGCGGCGAGCGTGCTGAGCAGACCTCCTGCCGCACTCATAAGCATTGCTGTTGTACCACGCGTGATTCCTGCAAAAGCAGCCTTAAGAATCGTTATCGCAAATGCACTGCCGACACCCGATGAGGACGCAAGGAACATCGTAACAACATTCGAGAATCCCGTTTTTGCTCCGGGAGGTAACCCGGGCAGAGGAGGTATCAGCGACTCAAGGAATGAAAGTGAAAGCGCCAATGCTCCCATAATTCCGAGAAAAGCGATTTTTTTGGTTTTTGAATTTTTTGTATTCATAAACAATACCGTCAGTAAGTTATCATATCTGTTTTGTCTGCACCCTTGATTGTGATAACGATTTTTTCGGGCAGACAGGCGGCGGTTTGCCCTTTTGAAGTAAGCCAACCGCTGTTTATACAAAGCTCATCTCTGCAAGTAGCTTCGGTGAAACATATTGCACCGTTTTTAACGCAGATTACCGTGTTTTCTTTTGGTGAAAAAGAGTATTCTTCGGTAATATCGTTGAGCTTGATTTCCTCGGTTTTATCACCGTCAACGTAAATCTGCGCGATAAGCTCATTATTGTTAAAAAGATTTGGGAGAAAAAGCAGGAAGCTTAAGAGCAGAATACCTGCAATTATTAAAATATCTGTACGTCTGAAAAGCTTTCTCATTTTGCCACCACAAAGCTTTCGTCTGTAAGTGTAAAGATGTCCTTGATTCCGTCCGTTACGCGGACTGTTTTATCTTTGAAAATAAATACAGCCTGAGCGTCGTATTCATTGAGGAGCTCAATACTTGCGTTGTAACCGAGAATGTAGCAGGCTGTTGAAAGTGCATCGCTGAGTAAGCCTGAATCACAGATTACGGTTACGCTTGAAAGTCTGCTGTCTGCAGGATATCCTGTTGTTGCATCAAGGATGTGATGATAAGTTTTTCCGTCCTCTTCAAAGAACTTTTCGTAATTTCCCGATGTGGAAACGAAAGTGTCAGAAAGCTTGAGAGTGCACATTGAAGCCTGATCGTTTTCGGGATTCACGATGCCGATATTGAAATCCTTTTTGCCGTAAAGAAGAAGGCTTCCGCCGACGGAAATAACGGCAGAATCCGTGTTTGTTGACGAAAGAAGAGTTTTGATTCTGTCGCAGGCTGCGCCCTTTCCGACAGCTCCGAGGTCAAGCGATTGACCTTCAGCGATTCTTACGGTTGTGTCCGTAACTTTGATTGAGGAATAGCGGACGGTGTTGAGCTTTTCTGTAATCTCATTTTCGGAAGGCAGACGCTGGTTATCTCCGCCGAAATCCCAAAGCTTCGTAACCTCGCCGACGGTGATATCGAAAACTCCGCCGCAGCTTTTTGAAACATCGACAGATTTCGAAATTATATCAGCAGTTTCAACGGAAACGGAAACTGCAGTGCCGGGATTAGCGTTGATTCTGTCAATGTCAGAGTTTTTCTCGTTACGTGAAAGAAGAGCTTTTTCGGTTTCGTTGATGTTTTCAATAACAAGCTTAGAATTTTCTTCTCCGTCAGGACCGAAAAGCCTTACGTTTATAACCGTACCCATCGCGACGGCTGTGGCTTGATATTCTCTGCTGCTTCTGACAGAATCAAAAACGATGATTCCGACAATCAATGCAACACAGACAGCAATGGCAATCAAGGCACGTTTATTAACATTTTTCAGCTTCTCTGCAATTTTCAAAATATCACCCAAATCCACAAAAAGCCACAATAATCTATTCTGTATGATTATATACCTTTTTCCGATTTTGTTCAATAGAAAAACGATTAATTAAATATTTAACAAACTTGGCGAGTTTTGTTGGATAAAGAAAACACCCACCAAGCGGTGGGTGTTAAAGTTGCGATTAAATTTTCAAAGAATTAAATGTACCAGATCCAACCGAAGAGGAGGTAAACAATAATCCACTGAATTACAGAATATGAAACAGTTACTTTACAGGTTGCAGAAATTTTTCCGTCGGGAGTCTTAGCAGTAATTGTAGCTGTACCTACGCCTGCTGCGTAAACAGCACCTTCTTCGTCAACTGTTGCAACTTTTTCGTTTGAAGATTCCCAAACAATGTCTGTTGAATATGCAGCTTCTTCGGGATAAATGCTAACGAAAAGACGTGTTGTCTGTTTGAAGTTCATGCCGATGTCCTGCATATCGAGAACAAGCTCTGTCGGATTTGTAACAAGCTTCGGAACTGAACGGTCTTCATGAGAACCACAGTTGTCACAAATTCTTCTTTCTACACCTTCCTTGCTGTGTGTAGGCTGTTCAACAACCTTCCAGGCAAGCCACTTGTGACCTGTCTTTTTGAGCGTAGTAGAACTCTTTACATCCTGGCAGGAGGGGCAGAAATTACGAACATAACCATCTTCTGTGCATGTTGCTTCCTTACGGTCGTAAATGTAGTTATGATCGTTAGCAGGAAGTATTGTCTCTGTTATTGTACCGCCACAGTCCTTACATACTGTTCTGATGTAACCGGTTTCTGTACAGGTAGGAGCTTTCTTAGAGATTTCTGTTTCGCCGTGACCCTTTTTCTCAATCGGAGTTGAGCTGATAACAGTGCCGCAGTCAGTGCAGACTACTCTGTCATAACCGTCTTCTGTACAAGTAGCATCCTTGTGCTCTGTCTTTGTGTTCTTGTGACCGGTTGCTGCGATCGGAGTGTTGCTGATGGTTTCGCCGCAATCTTTACAGATTATTTTGTCATAACCGGCTTCTGTACAAGTGGCGTCTTTGTGTTCTTTCTTCGTGTTGGGGTGGTTTGTAGGATTGATAGTTGTTGACGAAATTGTTTCACCGCAATCGAGACAGATTTCCTTGTCATAGCCTGCTTCTGTACAGGTAGCATCTTTGTGCTCTTTCTTTGTGTTCGGATGATTTGTGGGGTCAATAGCTGTTTCGGAAATTACTTCTCCGCAATCTGAACAGATTTCTTTGTCAAAGCCGGCTTCTGTACAGGTAGCATCTTTATGCTCTGTTTTCTTGTTTTTATGCTCTGTCTTTTCGATTACAGACGAGTTCGCAACTTCACCGCAGGTTGTACAGTACTGAACGATAGTACCTTCTTCTGAACATGTAGCCTCTTTAATAATTTTCCATGAATCAGCGGGAGTGTGAACGTGAACTGTGGGAATATTGTTTTCAATAACCGTTGCTTCTGTAACATCAATATTTGCCTCAGTACCGTCGTTAGCACTGATAGCACAGGTTTCAAAATCAACATCAAATTCAGAAGCAGTTACCTCGCCTACAACAGCACCTTCACCGGTAGCTTTTGTATATGTGTATGTAACAACATCACACTCGGCAACAACAGGATCTGTCATTGCGAAACTGATCTTACCGTTAGCAGTATTGAAGCTTGATGAAGCACCTGCGACGAGAAGATCAACGTTGAAAGCGATCTTGGTAAGGGTAAGACCCTGACAGGTTGTTGTGATTGTAACGTCAAATGAATTGAAGCTGTTTTCCTTAAGTTTAAGAACGATAACAGCTTCTTCTGCTGTTTCGCTTGCTAACTCAAGTGAAAAAACGGGAGCTGCGGGAGCAGACTGCTCATCAGCTGCCAAAACAAACGCAGGTGCAACTGTAAGGAACATCAACGCTGCAAGGAAAACTGAAAGAGCTTTTGTGAAAATCTTTTTCATTTTTTTATTACCTCCGTAAGAATATAAAAATACACATACTCATAATAATCCTTTTTTGTAAAAAGGTCAAGGTGTGTTTTGACGAAAAAAGAGATATTGCTTTGTTTAAAATTACATATTTTTACGAATTATATTTTCGTTCATTTAAAATACTTCCTGAATTTTTCAGCAAATGGTGAAAACTATATTTATGATAAGTATTTCAAGGGAGAATATGTATGACAAAACGTATGATTGCCGTGTTGACGGCTTTTTCTTTACTTTACGGTAGTGTTGTGTTTAAAATGTATAAAATTGCGACAAATGAAACGGAGCTTGCAGACAGTACACGAAAAAAATATACAATAACCGCGGGAGAAGTAAGAGGAGATATTTTCGACTGCAAAGGTATAAAACTTGTGTCGTATGATTATGAAAACATAGTTGCGGTGAAGCCTACCTACAAAGCACTTGCCGTACTCGAAAATGTTCTTGAAAAAAGAGAATATGAACTTTTGCGAGAAAGAATGGAAAATTCAACGGCAGTTTCGCTGAGCGTAGGAAAGCAGGAGCTTGACGAAAACCCTGATTTTGTTGTGTTGCGAAAGTATTTCCGATATGAAGACAAACAGATTGCAGACCATATAATAGGGTACCTCAATGGTGAGGGCAGAGGGGTATACGGAGTAGAAAAAAGCTTTGACAGTGTTCTTTATACGGGGAAAAGCCTTTCAGCAAGCTTTACTGCAGATGTTTACGGTCGGGTGCTCAGCGGAATGCAGATTACCGTAAACAACAGCGATGTCAGAACGGGTGCTGTTGCGCTGACAATTAATACAGAAATACAAAAGGCTGTTGAGTCGGCACTTGATGAGAACAAAGTTAAATGCGGAGGTGCGGTTGTTGTTGAAATTTCTACGGGTGCGATTAGAGCGATAGCGTCACGTCCGGACTTTGATGCAAGGAATATTTCATCTTATCTGAACAATGAAGACTCTCCGCTTCTCAACAGAGCTTTGAATCCGTACAGCGTCGGTTCTGTTTTCAAGGTTGTTGTTGCCGCGTCAGCGATTGAACAAGGTCTTGATTCTTTTAACTATGAATGCACAGGCAGCGTTGATATCGACGGAACAACGTTCATTTGTAATAAAAACACGGTACACGGAAAGCTTGATATAACAAAGGCACTTGAATGTTCATGCAACACATTCTTTATCGAACTTGCGAAAACCGTCGAAGCAAAGGCGATACTTGAAACAGCATCGCTCATGGGTTTCGGTCAGGAAAATATACTTGCTGACGGTATTGTTTCAAAATCGGGGGTTCTTCCTTCTCTGAATGAGCTTGAATCAAGCGGAGCGTTTGCGAATTTTTCCTTTGGTCAGGGACGATTCACCGCAACGATGCTTCAGCTTTGCAATATGATGTCAGCTGTTGCGGATGAAGGCAAATTCAGAAAGCCGTATCTTATTGAAAAGGTAACAGATGCTGACGATACGGTTATTCAGTCACACAGCGGTGATTATCCTGTTTACGCTCTTTCTGAAAAGACTTGCAAAAAACTTGTGCCGATGCTTGTCAGTGTCGTTGAAAACGGTAATGCTCAAAAGGCAAAGCTTAGGAACGGTGTATCGGCGGCAGGCAAAACCGCAACGGCACAGACGGGAATATTCAGAGAAAACGGTACAGAGATCTGCAATACCTGGTTTGCGGGTTTCTTTCCTGCCGACAATCCGAAGTATACGGTCGTTGTGCTAAAGGAGGGCGGTGCTTCGGGAGCTGAGGATTGTGCACCTATATTTAAATGTATCGCAGATGAAATTATGGAGTTTGAAAAAAATTCTTAAAAAGTTAAAAAAATGCTTGATTTGCTATATACCTTGTGTTATAATCTATCGGCAATCATTACACACGTAGAGTGTTTTGAGCGAAGTGCATTCAAAAAATGTCCGCTTTTTAAGCTCTGCGGAGGCAAAAACTAAGGAGGAAAAATTATGCCAGTTGTATCAATGAAGCAATTACTCGAAGCAGGTGTTCACTTCGGACACCAGACAAGAAGATGGAACCCGAAAATGGCTCAGTACATTTTCACAGAGCGTAACGGTATCTACATCATCGACCTTCAGAAGACAGTTGGTAAGCTCGAAGAAGCTTACATGTTCATCCGTGAGGTTGCTGCAAACGGAGATGAAATTCTCTTCGTAGGTACAAAGAAGCAGGCTCAGGATTCTGTTAAGGAAGAAGCAATCCGTTGCGGTATGCCGTACGTTAACGCACGTTGGCTCGGCGGTATGCTCACAAACTTCAACACAATCAAGAGAAGAATCAAGAGACTTGAGCAGCTCAAGAAGATGGAAGCTGACGGAACATTCGACCTTCTCCCGAAGAAGGAAGTTATCAAGCTCAACCTCGAAATCGAAAAGCTTGAGAAGTTCATGGGCGGTATCGTTAACATGAAGAAGCAGCCCGCTGCTATGTTCATTGTTGACCCGCGCAAGGAAAGAATCGCTGTTCAGGAAGCTAAGAAGCTCGGTATTCCCCTTGTAGCAGTTGTTGACACAAACTGTGATCCCGACGAAATCGACTACGTTATCCCCGGTAACGACGACGCTATCCGCGCTGTTCGCCTTATCGCTGGTGCAATGGCAGATGCTGTTATCGAAGGCCGTCAGGGTGAGCAGACAGAAGCTGCTCCTGCTGAAGCAGAAGAGGCAGTTGCTGAATAATTTTGATTTTCAACCCCGTTATATTTTATTGACGGGGTTTCTTTAAAATTATACTTACTTATAGGAGGAATTTATTATGGCATTTACAGCTAAAGACGTTCAGGCTCTTCGTGAGAAGACAGGCGTTGGTATGATGGATTGTAAGAAGGCTCTTGTTGAAACAGATGGCGATATCGACAAGGCTATTGATATTCTCAGAGAAAAGGGACTTGCTTCTGCTGCTAAGAAGGCAAGCCGTGTTGCTGCTGAAGGTGTTGTTGCAGCATACAACGACGCTAATGCAGGTGCTCTTGTTGAGATTAACTGTGAAACAGACTTCGTTGCTAAGGGTGCTCCGTTCGTAGAGCTTGCTGCTAAGGTTGTTAAGACAGTTGTTGCTGCTAAGCCCGCTGATGTTGAGGCTCTTCTTGCAACAAAGGCAATTGATTCAGACAAGACAGTTGAAGAAGAGGTTCAGGAGGTATTCCTTGCTCTTCGTGAAAACATGAAGGTCCGCAGATTTGCTCTTGTTGAAGGCCACACTGTATCATACATCCACGCAGGCGGTTCAGTTGGTGTTCTTGCTGCATTTGACGTTGACGATGCAACAGCAGCTAACGATGAGTTCGTTGCAATGGGTAAGAACGTAGCAATGCAGATTGCTGCTATGAACCCCGAATACCTTGGCAAGGCTGACATTTCAGACGAAGAGCTTGCTAAGATGCAGTCAATCACAGTTGACAGCGCTCTCAATAAGCCCGAATCACTTCCCGTTCCCATCCTCAACAGCCTCATTGACGAAGCAATCAATGACAAGAAGTGGAGCGATGAGGACGCAGAAATCTACAAGGGTCTTGACCAGAAGCAGAGAAAGAACTTCCCGAACTTCATTTCAAAGGAAGCAATGGCTGCTCTTGCAGAAATCGCAGTTTCACACAAGGCAGAAATTTCTGAAAACAAGATTTTCTCAGGTCTTGTTCAGGGCCGTCTTTCAAAGCAGATCAAGGAAGTTTGTCTCCTTGAGCAGGCATTTGTTCGTTCAGACCTCTTCGAAGGCGACGTTAACGGCTATGTAAACTCAGTTGCTAAGGCACTCGGCGCAGACATCAAGCTCAAGAGCTTTGTTCGTTTTGCAAAGGGCGAAGGCATCGAGAAGAAGACAGAAAACTTCGCAGCAGAAATTGCAAGCATGATGTAATTAACCGCAAGGTAAAGTTAAAGAGCCAATCCGAAAGGGTTGGCTCTATTTTTTACCATTGACGAAAAGTATACTTTGTCATATAATGGATTTAAAGGAAAGTAAAAAACTTTCACTAACCCAAAAGGAAAGGTGAGTTAAATGAAGCTTATGAAAAAATCCTGCGCAGTACTTTTATCCTTGCTTATGGTAATAAGCGTTATCGGTTTTTCTGTTACAGCGGAAGAAACCGACTATACCGGCGGAGAGTATACATATTCCTTGTCAGAAGATAAGGCAACTATCACCGGCTACAGTTACCATTACGAAGATCCATATCTTACGGACAGCATTGTAATCCCGGAAGAACTGGACGGTTATACCGTTGTTGCCATTGCTGACAATGCGTTCAAAGAACTTGATTATTTCAAATCAATAAAGCTTGCTGATACGATTGAAACAATCGGTAAAGAAGCTTTCAGAGATTGTACTGAACTTGAAGAAGTAGTTTTGTCAAAGAATCTTAAAAGCATTGGCGAGTATGCCTTTGCAAGTTGCGGAGAGCTTAAAAGTATTGATATTCCTGCTTCGGTAGAAAGTATCGGTGACTATGCATTCAATTTTTGTCTTAATCTTGCATCAATAAATGTTGATGATAATAATAAAGCTTTTGTTTCGGAAAACGGAGTTTTGTTTAATAAGGACAAAACAAGCATTTTTTCTTATCCTGCAAAATACGGCACGGAAAAATATGAAATTCCGGCAGGCGTTACTGAAATCGGTGCAGGTGCGTTTGCAGGTAACATAATCGTAAAGGAAATCGTTATTCCTGAAAGTGTACAGAAAATCGGAGTAGGTGCTTTTAATAACTGTCGTTCACTTGAAAAAATAAATATTCCTGACGGCATTAAAGAAATTTCGTTATGGATGTTTCATTACTGCGTTGCGCTTGATAATGTGGTTATCCCTGACAGTGTAACTGAAATCGGTGACAGAGCTTTTGCAGGCTGTTACGGTCTTAAAAGCATTGTGATGAGCAAGAATGTGACAAGCATAGGGGCAGGTGCATTTTTCGAGTGTGTATCACTTGAAAAAATCGAGTTTGGCGACAAGCTTACCGTTATTGGTGAAATGGCTTTTGACCGTTGTAGCGCACTTAAGTCTTTTGATATCCCTGCAAGTGTTGAAACAATCGGTGTGCAGGCATTTTCAAAGTGTTCAGCATTGAAATCAATAACTGTACCGTCAGGCGTTAAGTCTATTGGTGCTAATGTTTTTGCTTGGAGCGGTGCAATTGAAACTGTTGAATTTGAAGACGGTATAACTGAAATTCCTGAAAGAGCTATGCATTATTGTGTATCTTTGAAAAGCGTTACATTGCCTGCAACACTTAAAAAAGTTGGTAAAAATGCATTTTCAGAAGCTTCACAGCTTACGGATGTATACTTTATGGGCACTCAGGAAGAGTGGGACGCTGTTGAAATTGCAGAGGAAAATGAGCCTTTATTAAAGGCAACGATTCATATTGATGATACAGTCAAAAATCTTGGCGACGTAAACGAAAACGGTATTATCAATTCATCGGATGCACTTCTTGCTTTGAAGCATTCCGTTAAAACATTAGAATTGGATAAGAAAGCGGCAAAAAGAGCAGACGTAAGCGGTGACAGCGTAATTAACTCTGAAGACGCATTGCTTATCCTGAAATATGCAGTCGGAAAGATAACATCATTCTAAAGAATATAAGAAAAAAGGATGGCTTGTGGCCATCCTTTTTATATATTAATTTCAGGCTTATCCGTACGGCGGAGGATATAGTCTATACTCACGTTGTAGAAGTCCGCAAGAATCATCAGCGTTTCTGTCGGAGGTACTCGTTCTCCGCTTTCAAATTTTGAAATAAGAGATTGTTCAATTCCTGTTTGCATTTGCAAGGATATTTGTGTGAGCCCTTTTTTGTATCTTAATTCTTTAAGACGTGTTTCCATAAAATCACCCTATGACATTGTGTCATATTTTATTGTTGACAAATATGACATCTTGTCATATAATAGTTTTGGAAGAAAAATTATGGTAATTATGCTGATTATATTTACATTAAGGGCATTATGTGGTAAAATCAGTCTAAATTAAAAGAAAGGTGATTTAAATGAAAATAGTAAAGAGATTGTCAGCAGTACTCTTATCCGTAGTTTTGTTGCTTACGCTCGTTACTTTGCCTGTTGCGGCGGAGGAATCCGTTCAGCAGGATATTAAAGGTGACGTAAACGGTGACGGAACCGTAAATTCTTCGGATGCTTTGCTGGTGCTTAAGCACGCGGTTAAGAAATCCGAATTGACCGGCAAGCCTTTACAGCAGGCCGATGTGAACAAAGACGGTTCGATTAATTCATCCGATGCTCTGCAAATTTTGAAAATAGCAGTTGGTATGGAAGAAGAAGACCCGAAACCGTCCGACAAAGAGGACGTTGTTGCACTTTATAACACAAGTCTTATAAATTCAGCTGAACAGAGCAAGCTTGTTCTTGATATTCACACCGATGTCAGTGTTAAAGTTAATAAGTTCTTGTTAGACGGTGAGGAAGATGAGGAGCTTACAAAGATCTTTGAAGACGGCCTTAACGAAACCGAGTATGAGGATATAAAGCTTACTTTCGTTAACGGTGAAACTGAGGACGGCATTATAGCAGCAGATTTATTCTCGACTTTGGCTATTTCAGCAGATGATGTTGAAACAGCAACGGCTGTTCCGCACGGTGACGGTTACAAGGTTACATTGAAGCTTTATCCTGTGAACGAAACATATAGTGAGGATGACCTTTCCGGAAGCGGTTATGAATCATATAAAGAGAATGTAAATATTGAGATACTCGCCGTTACTGACGGACAGGGAAGACTTATGCTTCTTGATTACTATACATACGGAAATGTCAAAGCCACTGCAACTGAAGAAGGCGTGAAAGTGACAATGGATTTTGATATGGAAGAAAGAGAAGTTATGAGCTTCGCATATTAAATAAACAAGGATAGCTCTTCGGAGCTATCCTTCAACTTTAGCAGACAAAAAGAAAAACCGTGAGGAAAATCCTCACGGTTTCTTTTTTAATAAAGATTACTGCTCAACGGGATATACGCTGACCTTTTTGCGGTCCTTACCCATACGCTCAAACTTAACTGTACCGTCAATAAGAGCGAAGAGAGAATCGTCCTTGCCTCTGCCAACGTTGTTGCCCGGATGGATGTGTGTTCCACGCTGCTTGTAAAGGATGTTGCCTGCGAGAACGAACTGTCCGTCAGCACGCTTTGCACCAAGTCTCTTTGACTCAGAGTCACGTCCGTTACGAGTAGAACCCATACCTTTCTTATGAGCGAAAAGCTGAATGTTTAACTTAAGCATCTTGACACCTCCGTAGTTAAATAACTTTAATGTTGTCGGGGTAATCCCCAGCCAGACTCCTGAGATGAAGTCTCAGGCCTTCAAGAATTTGCTGCGCTTCAGATAACTTCGATTTAACACGGATTTTCATATATCCGTCGTCAACCTCTGCCGTGATATCACAACCGACGATTTCGGACAGGGTATTCGCAGCCATATAAGCCGCCGAGGAAACAAAGGCACAAATAATGTCTTGTCCCGACTCTGCCGAACCTGAATGTCCGCTGATTTCATAACCGCAGATGAGGTTATCTTCAGTGAAAAATCTTGCTTTAATCATAGCAATTAAGCGTTGATTGCAGAAATTTCAACCTTAGTGTAGGGCTGTCTGTGGCCCTTCTTGCGCTTCTCGTTCTTCTTCGGCTTGTAAGTAAATACTGTTACTTTCTTAGCCTTACCATTCTTGATAGCCTTTGCTGTTACTGTTGCGCCGTCAACATAAGGAGCGCCTACAACAATGCCATCTTCCTTACCAACAGCTACTACCTTGTCGAAAACAACTTCGCTGTCAGCTTCAACGTCAAGCTTCTCGATGAAGAGAGTATCTCCTGCTTCAACCTTGTACTGCTTGCCGCCTGTAACGATGATTGCGTACATTCTGACTTACCTTCCTTTATTATGGACTCGCTACGTGGGGCGGATAAAATCACTTTATGTCGCAAATGCGACGCCCGTAATATGCGGTATTTCGAATTATAGCATAACAGTCAAGCTTTGTCAACTGTTATTTTCAGTCTTTTTTGCTGATGTCTGTGTCAATTTCTCCGTTATCCTCGGGGAGGATGAATGCAAGAATAATGTAAAGCAAAGTGAAGGGGAAACCTGTTGTAAAAATTGCGGCAACAGCATAAAGAACACGGATTATTGTCGGGTCGATATTAAAAAAGTTTGCAATACCTGCACAAACACCGCAGAGCTTTTTGTCTGTTGAGCTTTTGTAAAGTTTTTTGTTTGTCATGTTTATTATTCCTTTCCGTTTTGTATTCTTGTTGCAGTAATTGTATTCTGCATAAGTGTTGCAATGGTCATCGGGCCTACACCGCCGGGAACAGGAGTGATGTAACTTGCCTTCTCTTTGCAAGCTTCAAAATCCACGTCACCGCAGAGCTTGCCGTCATCCATTCTGTTGATGCCGACATCAATAATAACCGCACCGTCCTTGACCATATCTGCAGTGACAAAGTTCGGTCTGCCGACTGCCGCAACGATAACGTCTGCACCTGCAACAATCTCTTTAAGGTTTTTAGTGCGTGAGTGACAGATTGTAACGGTTGCGTTTTCTTTAAGCATAAGCATCGCCATAGGCTTGCCTACGATGTTGCTTCTGCCGATTACAACACAGTTTTTGCCGTCAAGGTCGATGTTTTCATAATGGAGCATTTCCATAATTCCTGCGGGTGTGCAGGGAAGGAAATTGAAATCACCGATCATAATGTGACCTACATTCTCGGGGTGGAATGCATCAACGTCCTTTTCGGCTTTAATAAGATTGAGAACCTTTTTCTCGTCAAGGTGCTTCGGCAGAGGAAGCTGACAAAGAATACCGTTAACTGATTTATCGTTGTTAAGCTTTTTAACAAGCTCAATGAGTTCTTCTTCCTTTGTTTCTGCAGGAAGAACGTATTCAAGCGAACGGATTCCGCAGAATTCACAAGCTTTTTTCTTGTTATTGACGTAAACCCTTGAAGCAGGGTCGTCGCCGACGAGGATAACTGCGAGGCAGGGCTCAATTCCGTTTGATTTAAGCTCTTTTACTTCATCAGCAACACGGAGCTTTACGGCTTCGGAAACTTCTTTACCGCTGATAATTTTATACATCTTGTTTTTCCTCGCTTTCTGTAGGTTCAGTTTCAGTTGCTTTCTTGGATTTTTTTGATTTTCTTGTTTCGTAAACTTCGCCTTTTGCTTCAGCTGCTTTTTTCAGTTCTTCTTCAAGGAAAAAGTCAATGCCGTCAATCGGCTTCGGGTTTTTGATATACTTGCGAAGAAGAACAACAAGAGCGATGAAACAAACAAGTGCAAGTGCCGCAGAAATAACCTGTGAAACACGAAGCGTTGTTCCCGTGATGTAAAGGCTGTCTGTGCGAAGTCCTTCAACAACAGCTCTTTCAAGTCCGTACCATACGCCGTAGCAAAGGAAAATCTGTCCGCTGAATTTACGGAATTTCTGACAGATGAGATAAAGAACGAAAAATCCGAGAAGGCACCAGATTGATTCGTAAAGGAAGGTCGGATGAACAGCCTTGTTCGGGTCCATCGTAATTCCGTTTGCCGCGAATTCATCCTGATGTCCCATTATGTATGTGGCAATTTTGCTGCTCCACATACCCCACGGCAAGTCTGTGTTTGTGCCGAAGGCTTCCTGGTTTGCAAAATTACCCCAACGGCCGATACCCTGACCGATGAGAAGGCTCATTGACGCCATATCAAGGAGATTCCAGAAATTCATCTTGCGGACCTTACAAACGACGAATGCGGCAGTAAGACCGCCGATTATACCGCCGTAAATTGCAAGTCCGCCTTCCCATATGGCCAATATATCAAGCGGATTGTCCTTGTAAAGATCCCATTTGAATATACAATAGTATAATCTTGCGCCGATGATGCCGAAGATTGTGCCGTAAATAAGCACATCGAGCATTTTATCAAGGCTGATTTTCCATTTGTAAGCCATTCGTCCTCCGAAGAGTACGGCGAGCAAAAAGCCGAAAGCAATAATTGCGCCGTACCAACGGATTGTAATATCTGTTCCGAAAAGCGAGAATTCCGCAAGAATTGATGAAACGTTAAAACTGTTGGAAAGACCGTTAAAAAATACTTCTACTGTATCGTGCATTTTTATCACCTCAGTTGTTTGGTAAAATTACAGAAAGTGTGCTGTAGTTTTCGTCAAGAGTTTTGTTAAGAAGCTCCTTGATGTCTTCAACGGTCACCATCTTGTAGGTTTCAAAATCTGTGAAAACGTCTTCGTCTGCAAAATATGAAACAGCCATATTGTTTGCAAGTCCGTCAACGTCATTCATTCCCATAATCATTCTGCCGTAGAGCTTCTTCTTTGTACGTTCAAAAACTTTCTCGTCAAAACCGTTTTCACGGAAATGTCTGATTTCTTTTTTGATTTCCTCGCTGACAGTTTTCGGGTCGTTGCTTTCGCCTGCGAAAAGCACGCATGAATAGCCGAAGCCCGTGAAATATTCAAAACCAAAGTTATTATTGATAAGGTTTGCATCGAAAAGTCGCTTGTAAAGGTCAGTTGACGGTCCTGAAATCATATCGAGGAGAATTTCCATAGCGATTTCTTCTTTTGCTGTTCTTTCGGGAGTGTCCCATTCCTCTTTGAAGCCGAGCATAAACTGCGGAGTTGCTACCGAGAGCTTCTTTTCACAGTAGTCTGCCTTTACTTCCTTCGGCTCTTCAATAATCTTTCTCTGTGCCATTTTACCTTCAACGGGTTTAAGCACCTTGTCCGCAACCACAAGAACCTCTTCAACTGTTGTGTTGCCTGCAACGGCAAGCACCATATTGTTGAGGTTGTAGAAATTGTTGTAGCAATCGTAAAGCATATCTGCCGTAATCTGTGCGATTGACTCCTGTGTGCCTGCGATGTCGATTCTTACAGGCAGATTGTGATACATATTGCGAAGGCAGTTGAACATAACTTCCCAATCGGGAATATCCTTATACATATCGATTTCCTGACCGATGATGCCCTGTTCCTTTTCAACAGTTGCCTGAGTGAAATACGGATTCTGAACAAAATCGAGAAGGATTTCAAGATTTTCTTTGAAATTGCCTGAACAGGAAAAAAGATAACCTGTCCTGTCAAAGCTTGTATAAGCGTTAGCGGATGCACCTGTTTTTGCAAATCTTTCAAAAGCGTCAAGGTCTTCGCTTTCAAAAAGCTTGTGCTCAAGGAAGTGTGCCGTGCCTTCGGGAATTTCCCTGAAGGAGCCGTCCTTTGTTTCAATCATCGTGTCGATTGAACCATACTTAGTTGCAAAAATTGCATAAGTGCTTGCGTAGCCTGCCTTTGGCATAATAAGAATCTTAAGACCTGACGGGTGGTCGATGTCGTAATACATCTCGCCCAGAAGTTCATTTCTGATTTCATTAATCTTCATCGTCGATGACCTCCCCGTTGGATTTGAGCATAAACACAGTGTCGAGAGTAATTGTCTTTGCGACCTCGACAACCTGAGATTTTTCAACTTCATTTATTTCTTCAACGTAAGCCTCGGGTGTTTTAAGCGATTCTCTGAAAATCTGTGAGGAATACCACGCGCAGATTGATTCGGGCGTGTCGTTGTTGCTGATGATTGAATCCGTAATGCTCTTGATTGAAGAAGAGAAATCTTCATCAGAGAAATCACCCTTTGCAACGAGTGAAAGCTGGTTCAGAATTTCATTTCTTGCCTTTTCTTCGTTGATGTCTTCAATACCGCTTTGTACCATAACGATACCCTTTGAAGAGAAAAATGCAGCCGAGCAATAGTAACAAAGGCTCATTTTTTCACGCACAACGGAGAAAAGCTTTGAATATGTGCCGCCGCCGAAAATGTCAACGGCAATTCGCATCGGGACGGAATTATCGTATTCGTCAGCCATACCTGTGCGGAAGCCCATAACGAGCTTGCCCTGCTTGATAGGCATTTCTTCGCAGACGTATTCGGGCTGATTGACTTCGTTTACGAAAACCGTGTTGATTTTTGCAACATCTCTTTCAATAGAACTGAAACGGTTCTTTAGCATCTCTGTAACGGGTGCAACTTCCATACTGCCGACCATTGTGACCTGAATTGTAGCCTTGCAAAGAACTTCTTTCCATGCAGAGTAAATCTCTTCGGGTGTGAGCACCTTTACCTCATCAACAGAGCCTAAACGGTTGATGCTGTATGCCTCATCCTTGAACATTATTTCTTCACAGCGCATAAGTGCATAGCGGCGCTTGTCGTTCATTTCGTTTTCAATGGCCTCAATAAGAAGTCGTTTTTCCTGCTCAACGATGTCAGCGGGGAAGCTTTCGCCCTCGGTAAGAGGGTCGAAAATCATATCCGTAAGAAGCTGAACGCATTCGAGCGCAACCGTATCTCCGTCAAGGGCGAAGCGGTCATCAATTGCCGTGAGATTGAAAGAAAGAATCTGTGACTCGCCGCGTTTGAGCACGCCTGCGGAAACGGATGCGCCGTAAAGCTCGTCAAGCACACGGTTGAGGGTTATATAATCGGGATATTTTGCACATCTTCTGTGAAGGATGAAGGGGAGAATTGCCCTTGCGGATGTGCCTGAATCAAGCGGCATAGCCATACTGATATTGATGCGGCAGGTTTTGAATTTGTCAGTGCTCTGCGCACAGAGGCGTACGCCGTCAGCGATGTTTTCAAAATGCATAAAAACACAACCTTAATATAAATTTGCTATATTTAAATTAGTATACCACAAACTTAACGGAAATAAAAGTGTTTAAGAAAAATATTACCACATACTTTTCATAAGTTAAATTCAAATCGTTGTTGAAGTTTTGAAATGCATATGTTATAATGCTTTCATCGGAGGTGTCTGTATGGCATTTCTAAAAAATCAGGGAGGATTTATGATGAAAACATTTTTTTCAAAAATCACAGCAGCTCTTCTTGTTGTTATGATGTTGTTCAGCATCGTTCCCGTAATGGGATTGGAGCTTTCATCACAGGCAGCAGAGAAGGTAACATTTTCGTTGAACCTTGCAGACGAAACTAGTACTCAGGTTGTTCTTACCGTTAAGCTTGACAGCGGCAGCTTCGGTGCGGTTGATTTTGGCGTTACATACAACGCAGCCAAGGTTAAAAAGTGTACAAAGATTACAGGTAATACAGATATCGCTCTTGCGGGCGGTGTTCAGCAGTTCTATGCTCCGACAGGTCTCGGCAGTATTGCTATTGAGCCGGCTTACGGTAAAGCAGGCAGTGTTCTTGCAACTTACACATTTGAAAAAGTTTCAGGCAAATCGATTTCTAAAGACGACTTCGCTCTTAAAGTTTCCAACTGTGACGACGCTAACGGAGACAAGGCAAGTGTTACTGTAAGAAATACACTTCCTACAGAGCAACCGACACAGAAACCGACTGAACCGACGAAGCCGACAGAAAAGCCGACTGAACCGACAAAGCCGACACAGAAGCCGACTGAACCGACAAAGCCGACGCAGAAGCCGACTGAACCGACAAAGCCGACACAGAAGCCGACTGAACCGACGAAGCCGACACAGAAGCCGACTAACCCGACGAAGCCGACATCAACAACGGCTACAACTGTACCGTCTTCAACAGAACCGACTTCAGCGAACACAACACCTGTTGTAAGCAACGGTAAGTGCGGTGACAATGCAGAGTGGTTCTTTGACGAAACAACAGGAACACTCATTATCTCAGGTTCAGGAGATATGTGGGATTATTCTGCAACCGAACCCGAGTGGGTAATAAAGCACGGCATTTACATCAAGGAAGTTAATATCAGCTACGGTATCACAAGTATCGGTGCAGGCAGCTTCAAAAATTGCCTTAACCTCGAAACAGTTTATATTCCGTCTTCTGTAGTAAGAATCGGAGCAGGTGCTTTCGACGGTTGCTACAACCTCAGAAACGTATATTATGAAGGCGCTGAAGAAGATTTCAGAGCACTCTTCCCGCAGGCAGAATCAATCTTCGGCTCAAATGCTAACATCAATTTCGATTCTTCGATTGTTGTTGACAGCGACCAGCACGAAGATTTGACAACACCTGAAGATAATGAACCTGCAACTCTTTTTGATAAGCTCAATATCGACAAAAATACTTTGATTATCATCATCGCAGTTATTGTTCTTCTTATCATTGTTGTTTGTGTGCTTCTTGTTCTTAAAGGCAAGAAGAAAAAGGCACCGGCAAAGGAGCAGGAAATAAAGGCTGAAGAGGAGCCGTTCCAGTATCTGGATCAGTTCCAGCAGTATCAGGACCAGAACAACGATCAGAATGATCAGAAATAATAACTCAAAAAACTAATAAAACAGGTAGCTTTCGGGCTGCCTGTTTTCCTTTCCGGAATCTTACATCTTGACAAAGAACGTCTTTTATCATATTATTTAGAGGAACTTTTCAGCAGAGGATGAGTAAAAATGAAAGAATATATTTCTCGTATCAGGGAAAATTGTAAAACATGGGAAATCATCGTTTGGTGGGTTTTCCGTGTGCTTATGATTTATGCATTGATTGCAAGTATAATAGGCGTTAAAAACGGTACAAGGGAAATGGCAGACATTACGCAGGTTCTTGCAAACTTTGCGGCAATGTTCGCCTGGGAAATTATGATGATGTTCCCGAAGAATACACTTTTCCGTAACGTTCCTTCATACATTCAGCTTCTTATTACGTTTATGGCTTTCTGCGGTTCGTTCGGCGGTAAGTTTATGAATTTTTACTATGACCTCAGCTGGTGGGATTCAGGTATGCACTTCCTCAACAGCGGACTTGCCGTGCTTATCGGATATGAAACGATAGTTGCAATGCAGAAAAGAGATAAGAAAGAATGCTCAGTTGCAATCGTGGTGTTTGCATCGTTCGGATTTGCACTTTTCTCGACAATCTGTTGGGAGCTTTTTGAGTTCTTTGCAGATCAGTTTATGTGTAATCCCGAAACAGGAGCTATCGGAGATGCACAGCATTGGTGTTATGAGCTTGCTGTAGGTACACAGAAGGAAGCTACTCTGTTTGACCCGATTTATCCGGAGCGTTGGCCTATTATGGACACAATGGCAGACACTGTTCTTAATGCAGCGGGTGCTGCAATCGGTTGGGTTGTCCTTAAAATTTTCCCGTTCCATCACAAGGGTAAGAATGACATCAACAAGCAGATTGCTCAGCTTAACGCAAAGCCTGAAAAGAAAGCAAAGAAAGAAACAGTTACAAAATAAAAGCAGAGGATTGGTCGCAACCCCGACCAATCCTTTTTTATCTGTTAAGTTCATCAATTACAACATCACGAAAATGGCAGATTTCAACTTCGCAGGAATTAAGAAGCGAAACAATTCTTTCTGCGGTGCTTTTGCTGACGGAAACGTCGGCGAACGTAGAAAGAGGGGAGCCGTTTTCTGTGTCTGTTGCTTCAATTCCGTATGTAAGAATGAAATTTCCGTCGTCAAGAACAAGTGCACCTTTTGTAATTGAATATAAAGCTTTCATAATAAACCTTCCAATAAATGTGAATTAAATTCACGTTTCGTTAATATCATACACCCGTAACAGAGAGTTGTCAATATAGTTTGTGTTTTTTTGCAATAATGACGAAGCAGAACTGCAAATAGAATCGAAATAAACTAAAGCGTGTCGTAAAATGTATTTTTAAATCACGGGATTGTTGCATTTTTATGTCTTGCGAAAATGGGAATATAAAAGCCGGATTTGTCGATTGATGAAGAATAAATGCAAGTGGAAATTTATTATCCACTAAATGCAGAGAAAATTATTTTTAATAAACCAAATGTTGTAGAAATATCCCTTAACGGTATATTTATTGTTTAAAACATTCAGATTGTCAGTTTCACCAAATACAGTTCAGATATAACTTGAAAAAACGCCGCTCTTGTGGTATCATATAAAAGTCACAGGAGGTGTGATTATGCATTTGCAGGAATCGGGCGAAATGTACCTTGAATCTATATATGTATTAACTAAAAAAAGCTGTGCCGTGCGTTCAATAGATGTGTGCGAATATATGGGATATTCAAAGCCCAGTGTCAGCCGGGCGATGGGACTTTTGAAAAGAGGCGGATTTATAAACGTTGACGAGGATGGGTATCTCACTCTCACCGAGGCGGGACGTGAGGTTGCCGAAAAGATGTACGAGCGACACAGAATCCTTTCGGGACTGCTTATGAAGCTCGGCGTAGAT
>JAZSQQ010000050.1:0-38446 GCA_045538055.1 Acutalibacteraceae bacterium | reverse complement strand
CGTAGCGACTGAGGGATTGTCAAAAACCCTTGAATTATCAACAATCCTCCCGTCACGGCTACGCCGTGCCACCCTCCTTTACACAAGGAGGGCTTGGGGTTACTACCGACTTTCAAACATCCCGATAAACCCGAATTTATCTACATCTTTTATTCTTAATATTGACATTGTTTCACCATAGTGTTAAAATCTATGCGGTAAAAAAATGCAATAAAAATAAGGAGATATTAAAATGAGTATTTTGGATCTTGACGTAATCAAAAGCTTTGTAAGAGTATGTGACGACGGTTATTCAGAGGGTTGGCACGAAAGAAACGGCGGTAACCTTTCATACCGTATGACAAATGAAGAAGTTGAGGCTTGCAAGCCTTACTTTACATATGACAGACCCTGGGTTAACATGGGTGTTCAGGCAGATAACCTTAAGAACGAATATTTCATGGTAACAGGTACCGGTAAGTTCTTCCGTAATGCAATCCTTGATCCTGCCGCAAACATCTGTATTCTTGAAATCAACGATGCAGGCGACAGCTACAGAATTGTATGGGGTCTTGTTAACGGCGGCGGCCCGACAAGCGAGTTCCCGACACACTTTATGAACCACAGCGTACGCGTTGCCGCAACAGACGGTAAGTGCCGTGTTATCTACCACGCACATCCCGTTAACATTATCGCTCTCACATTCGTTCTTCCTCTCACATCAGAGGCTTTCTCAAAGGTTCTCTGGCAGAGCATGACAGAATGTCCGATCATCTTCCCCAACGGTGTAGGTGTTGTTGAATGGATGATCCCCGGCGGTGCAGAAATCGCACACAGAACCTGCGAGCTTCTTAAAACATACGATGCAGTTGTATGGGCTCACCACGGTCTTTTTGTATCAGGCGACACATTTGACAATGCATACGGCCTTATGCACACAATCGAGAAGTCAGCAGAAATTTACTGCAGAATCCTCTCTCTCGGTCAGCCTATCCGTCAGACAATCGAGGACCAGGGTCTTATTGATGTTGCGGCTGCTTACGGTCAGACACTCAATGCTGATCTCTTAAAATAATTTAGACAAAATAGGTATTTTGTCTATTTACAAAAAATATACGTAAATATATAATATTTTCAATATTTTTGAAAAGCTTTGAAGATATTAAGCCTTTTCCGTAGATTTACAGAGAGCTGGCGGTTGGTGTAAGTCAGTATTTGAAGGTTAAGACTGTCTCGTATCTGAGCTTGGCTCCCTAACCGTTTTTTACTGCATAAGGAGTCACGGCAAGCACCGTTATCATAGCTTAGGATTTGGAAGAATCCGAAGAGTGGCTGTTTTTCAGCAATCCGGGTGGTACCACGGTAAATTTGTTTATCGTCCCTGAAGCACAGAGTGTTTCAGGGATTTTTTTATGATAAGGAGAATATTTATGAGAAAGATTCATGTATCAGACATAACATTGAGAGAGTGTGCAAATTCTGCAGACCATTCACTCAGCTTTAAAGAGAAAATTGAAATGGCAAAGCTAATGGATAAGCTACATTTCAATAGCATCGAAATGCCTGAAATTAAAAATGTTTCTACAGATGTTCTCTTAATTAAGACTATAGCATCACTTATGAAGCATTCTGAAGTATGTGTTCCTGTAGGTATGACTGCTGACAGCGTTGAAACCGCATGGAACAGCGTAAAGGCTGCAAAGAAGGCTTCTCTTAAGGTAAGTGTTCCTGTTTCAGCTGTACAGATGGAGTATAAATGCGGTAAAAAGCCTCCCGTTGTAAAGGAAATGGCTGTTTCACTCATCGCTGAGTGTAAGAAATATACAGACAACATTGAGTTCTCGGCAGAGGATGCAATCAGAGCTGAGAAGGATTTTCTCTATGATGTAATCCGTGCCGCAATCGCGGCAGGCGCAAAGCGCATTAATATCTGTGATTCAGAGGGAACAATAATGCCCGCAGAAATTTATGATTTCGTAAAGGCAATTTTTGAAAATGTTCCCGAAATCAAGGATGCAACTCTTTCTGTTGAGCTCAGCGACCAGCTCAATATGGCTGTTGCCTGCGCATTCTCAGCAATCGGCGCAGGAGCAGGGGAGATTAAGACAACTGTCGAAGGCTTCAGCTTCCCGTCAATTGAAGACGTAATGAACGTGTTCAAGCTCCGCGGTGATTCAAATGGCGTTTCAAGCAAAATCCGCACAACAGAGCTTTCAAGAGTTGTTAACCAGATGAAAAGAATGGTCAACACAACAAAGAGCGAAAATTCACCCTTCGAAAACGGTGTGAACGATAATGCAGAATCACTCACTCTTGATAAAAACGACACAATCTCAACAGTAATCAAGGCTGTCAAGAAGATAGGTTATGACCTTTCTGAAGAGGACAACTCAAAGGTATATGAAGCATTCAAGCGTGTTGCGGCAAAGAAAGAGTTTGTCGGCACAAAGGAGCTTGAGGCTATCATCGCTTCAACTGCGCTTCAGGTACCTGCAACGTACACAATCGAAAGCTATGTTATAAACAGCGGTAATGTTATCACCGCAACGGCAAACATCCGCCTTCTCAAAGACGGTGAGCCGATGAGTGGTGTAAGTGTAGGTGACGGACCGATTGACGCGGCTTTCCTTGCAATTGAACACATTATCGGCCATCACTACGAGCTTGATGATTTCCAGATTAAGTCAGTAACCGAAGGCCGTGAAGCTATGGGCTCAGCTCTCGTTAAGCTTCGCTCAGCAAGCGGTAAGCTCTATTCGGGTACGGGTATTTCAACAGACGTTATCGGAGCAAGTATCAGAGCTTACGTAAGCGCACTCAATAAAATCGCCTACGAGGAGGAATAAAAGTGAATTTAGCTTTTTCAACAAAATTCCATAAAGCATCGGGTCTCGGCGATTTTCTTAAGATTGCCGAGGAGCTTCGCTATGAAGGAATAGAAATTCACGATATAAAGGCAGATGCTTTTTCTGGCAAGGCTTCTCCGTTCAGCCCTGATATGGCATCCGTAACAAAGCGCACTCTTATCAATGCAAAGAAAGCGATTGCCTGTATCGATGTTGACTGTAACGTCGCAGACAAAGAAAACGCTGAAGAGGTTATGAGAAAAATCGAAGCAGCAGTTTCTGTTGCAAGGAATATCAATGTTTCATACATCAAGGTATATGCTGAAAGCGAAGACGAAGACGCAGTTGCTTACGTTACAAATTTTATGGCTGACGTAATCAGCCTTTGTGAGAAAAACAATGTAGTTGTGCTTGTTGAAACTGTCGGTATTTATGCGAATACTGACAAGCTCTGCGAGCTTCTCAATTTCTTTGCAAGCGATTATATCGGTGCAGACTGGAATATGTACGAAACCTTCTTCAAAGCAAGAGAGGATGCTGAGAAGACAATCAAAAACCTCGGTGCGTATGTAAAGCTTGTGCATATGACAGATGCTGAAGAATACGGCAGACACACTCTCATCGGCGAAGGCAAGCTTCCTGTTGAGGAAATGACAAATGCTCTTCGCTCAATCAACTATGCAGGATTCGTTTGCATTGAATGGAATCCTGAATGGATAAGCGAGATTGATGACCTTGAAATCATCCTTACCCATTATGAAAGCTTCATGGAAGCTATGGGCAGTACAAAGAGCAATAAAAAGTATTTTTATAATAAAACAAGAACAGGTAAGTTTGTATGGGAAAAGGAAGAGCTTATTGAAAAGACCTTCTCTCAGGTTCTTGATACGATGGTTGAAGAATTCCCTGACCAGCTTGCGTTCAAATATACAACACTTGACTATACAAGAACATACTCAGAATTCCGTGACGACGTTGACACCTTCGCACGTGCACTTATCGCTATGGGCGTAAAGGCAGGAACTCACGTTGCTGTATGGGCAACTAATGTCCCGCAGTGGTATATCGCATTCTGGGCGGCAACTAAAATCGGTGCTGTTCTTGTAACTGTCAACACAGCTTACAAAATCCATGAAGCAGAGTACCTTTTCAGACAGTCTGATACGCATACTCTTGTTATGGTGCAGGGATACAGAGATTCTCACTACGACGAGATTATGGCTGAACTCTGTCCCGAGCTTGAAACACTTAAACCGGGCGAACAGCTTCATTCAAAGAAGCTTCCGTTCCTTCGTAACATCATCACGGTCGGCTATGAGCAGAAAGGCTGTATGACATGGAACGAGGCTCTTGAAATATCTTCACAGGTTCCTGTTGAGGAAGTTTACCGTATGGCATCTCTTGTTAAGAAGGATGACGTATGTAATATGCAGTACACTTCAGGTACAACAGGCTTCCCGAAGGGTGTTATGCTTACTCACTACAATGTTGTCAATAACGGCAAGTGCATCGGCGACAGAATGGATCTTTCAACAGCTGACAGAATGATGATTCAGGTTCCGATGTTCCATTGCTTCGGTATGGTTCTTGCTATGACAGCAACGATGACTCACGGCGGTACGGTGCTTCCGTTGCCGTATTTCTCTCCGAAATCATCGCTTGCCTGTGTTAATAACGAGAGAATTACAGCCTTCCACGGCGTTCCGACTATGTTTATCGCGATGCTTCAGCATCCTGATTTTGAAAAGACAGATTTCTCTTATGTCAGAACAGGTATTATGGCAGGTTCACCTTGTCCGATTGCAAAGATGCGCGAAGTTGTTGACAAAATGAATATGAAGGAAATCACAATCGTTTACGGTCAGACGGAAGCTTCTCCGGGCTGTACAATGTCAAGTACGGACGATCCTCTTGAGGTTCGTGTTGCAACAGTCGGCAGAGCTTTGCCGAAGATTGAGTGTAAGGTAATCGACCCTGAAACAGGTCTTGAATGTCCCGATAACGTAAACGGTGAATTCGTTGCAAGAGGCTACAATATTATGAAGGGCTACTACAAGATGCCCAAGGCGACTGCTGAAGCAATCGATAAGGACGGCTGGCTTCATACGGGTGACCTTGCTTGCAGAACACCCGACGGTAATTTCAAGATTACGGGCAGACTTAAGGATATGATCATCCGCGGCGGTGAGAATATCTATCCGAAGGAAATTGAAGAGTTTATCTATACACACGATAAAGTCAAGGATGTCCAGGTTATCGGTGTGCCTGATGAGGGTCTCGGTGAAGAGATTATGGCTTGTATCATCCTTCATGAAGGCGAGGAGATGACTGTTGAAGAAATGAAGCAGTATGTTCTTGACCATATGGCTAAGCACAAGGTGCCGAAGTATATCGACTTCGTCAAGGAATTCCCGATGAATGCTGCAGGTAAGATTCTTAAGTATAAAATGCGTGAAATGGCGATTGAAAAATACGGCTTGCAGAAAGCTAATTCAGTTGTTACCGCATAAGTATTATATATTACAAGATGTAATGGATGTATTACAAACTGTATCTTGAAAATGATATGCAAAAAGTTTATAATGTATCGCAACAAGTAATTGTTTATAAAGGCTGTGACGAAGACGGTTACGTTTTTGAAACTTCAAGAGAGTCGGCGGATGGTGCGAGACCGACAGTTTCGGGCGGATATAACCTATCACTTCTGAGCCGGAGAGATGAAAGCTTCGTGCAAATAGTTTCTTCCGTATGACTACGTTAGTGTTAAGGGGTTGGCTGACCCTGATGAGTGGCACAAAGCGATAGCTGAGTGCAATTTGAGTGGTACCGCGGATTTTATTTTCCGTCTCAAAGTTTTTAAGGACTTTGAGACGGTTTTTTATTTCCTCAAAGTCATAAAAAGGAGGTAATTTTATGGAAAACAACACAACAAATAAGCTCTACGAGGTTGCACAGCGAATTAAGGAAATGCGCGATATCTGCGGCTTCAGCGTAGAAGAAATGGCTGAAAAAACAGAAGTATCTGTTGAACAGTATAATATTTATGAAGCAGGAGAAGTAGATCTTCCGTTTACTTTTGTGCATAAATGTGCTCTTGCTTTTGATATCGGTCTTACTGACCTCCTTGAAGGACACAGTGCTGTTCTTACATCTTACACGGTAACAAGAAAGGGTAAAGGTCAGACAACTGCGAGTGAAAACGGAATAGAAATCAAAAACCTTGCTCCAAAGTTCAGAAAAAGACTTTCGGACCCGTATATGGTACGTTATGAGTATTCAGCCGAGCTTGAGAACAAGCCGATTCATACAACAACTCACGCAGGACAGGAGTTTGACCTTGTTATCAGTGGTAAACTCAAGGTTAAAATCGGTAATCACGAGGAAATCCTCGAAGAGGGCGACAGCATTTACTACAACAGCTCAACACCTCACGGTATGATTGCTGTTGAAGGCAGAGACTGCGTTTTCCTTGCGATGATCATGGCAACCGATGAACCTGTTGAAAAGATTGTTCACGACAGAGCAGTCAAGGGCACAAAAACTTCGGGCAGTCTTGTATGCGAAAAGTACATTGATGCTGTTGAGGACGAAAACGGAAACCTCGTTTCAATCGATTTCAATAATGAAGATAAATTTAACTTCGCATTTGATATTGTTGATAATATCGGCAGAAAGTCACCCGATAAGCGTGCATTGG
Source organism: Acutalibacteraceae bacterium (assembly GCA_045538055.1). Taxonomy (GTDB): domain Bacteria; phylum Bacillota; class Clostridia; order Oscillospirales; family Acutalibacteraceae; genus CAG-488. The sequence continues at coordinate 31,924 of JAZSQQ010000050.1, read as the reverse complement.
TTCACCTTGATAAGAATAAGACAGAAAGAATTTTCACATATAAGGATATCAAGGAGCATTCAAGTCAGGCAGCAAACTACTTCAAGTCGCTCGGTATCAAGAAGGGCGACACGGTAATGCTTGTTATGAAGCGTCATTATCAGTTCTGGTTTGCAATCCTTGGTCTTCATAAAATCGGTGCGATTGCAATTCCTGCAACAAACCTTCTTGTTCAGCATGACTTTGAATACAGATTCAAGGCAGCAAATGTTTCAACAATCATCTGTACTGCAGACGGCGACACAGCAAGACAGGCAGAGCTTGCAGACGCAGTGACAGGAACACTTAAAAATAAAATTATTGTTAATGGCACAAGAGAGGGATGGCATAACTTCGACGAAGAGTATTGCCTTTTCAGCCGTCGTTACAGAAGAGAAGAGGCTTCACCGTGCGGTGACGACCCGATGCTTATGCTTTTTACATCAGGTACAACGGGTTATCCCAAAATCGCAACACACAGCTATAAATATCCTCTCGGTCATTACATTACTGCTAAATACTGGCATTGTGTAAGTAAGGACGGACTTCACTTTACAATCTCCGAAACAGGTTGGGGTAAGGCCCTCTGGGGCAAGCTCTACGGCCAATGGCTCTGCGAAGGATCAATCTTTACCTATGACTTCGACCGTTTCGATGCGGCAGATATCCTTCCGTTGTTCGCAAAGTATCAGATTTCAACATTCTGTGCACCTCCGACAATGTACAGAATGCTTATCAAGCAGGATATCAGCAAGTACGATCTCAGCTCCATCAAGCACGCAACAGTTGCCGGTGAGGCTCTGAACCCCGAAGTATTCAAACAGTTCTATAACGCAACGGGACTTACGCTTATGGAGGGCTTCGGACAGACCGAAACAACGCTTTCCATTGCAAATCTTACAGGTATGAATCCGAAGCCAGGTTCAATGGGTAAACCTGTTCCGCTTTACGATATCCGGATTCTCCGTCCGGACGGAACACCGGCAGATCTCGGTGAGACAGGCGAAATCTGTATCAGAACAAGTGACAAGATGCCTTGCGGTTTGTTTATCGGATATTATCTCAACGAAGAAGCAACCAACGATGTTATGTATGACGGTTATTATCATACGGGTGATACAGCGTGGGCAGACGAGGACGGACATTTCTGGTATGTCGGCAGAATCGATGACGTTATCAAGTCATCCGGTTACCGTATCGGACCATTCGAAATTGAAAATGTTATTATGGAGCTTCCTTATGTTCTTGAATGCGGTGTTTCAGCTGCACCCGATGAAATCAGAGGTCAGGTTGTAAAGGCAAGCATCGTTCTTACAAAGGGCACAGAGCCTACGGAAGAACTCAAGAAGGAAATCCAGAAATATGTCAAGGAGCATACTGCACCTTACAAGTATCCGAGAATAGTCGAGTTCAGAACAGAGCTTCCGAAGACTATCAGCGGAAAGATCATAAGAAATAAGCTTTAAAAGAGGTGATACAATGGAATCAAAGCGAGTAACACTTTTTGCAGGTCATTACGGAAGCGGAAAGACAAATATTGCGGTCAATTATGCTCTTAAACTCAGAGCAGACGGAAAACCGGCAGTAATTGCCGACCTTGATATTGTCAATCCGTATTTCCGAACAAAAGACAGCGAAAAAGAACTGACCGAAGCGGGAATCAGGCTTATTTCTTCTCAGTACGCAAGCTCAAACGTCGATCTTCCGGCTTTGCCTCAGGATGTTTATTCCATTGTTGATAATAATACAGAGTATGCCGTTATGGATATCGGCGGCGATGACAGGGGAGCATATGCCCTCGGACGTTATGCAGACAGCCTCAAGAAAGAGAATAACTACGAAATGTTTATGGTAATCAATATGTACCGACCTCTCACAAGGGATGTTGAAAGCACTCTCGAAGTTATGGCGGAAATTGAAGCGGCCTGCTCAATGAAATTCACGGCAATCGTTAACAATTCTAACATAGGTGAGGAAACAACGTCACAGGATGTTCTTGATTCTCTCGACTATGCAAATGATGTTTCAAAGGCTACGGGTCTTCCCGTGCGGTTGACAACCGTAGATGAAAAGTTGTATAATAATCTGTACGGCAAAGTGGAGAATTTAATGCCACTCAGACTACAGGAAAAGATAAACTAAGAGAGGTAAAAGCTATGGCAAAAGTAACATTTAAAACAGACCTTTGCAAGGGCTGCAGCCTTTGCGTCGGCGCTTGTCCGAAAGGTATCGTTAAACTGTCAGAAACAAAGCTCAATGCTAAGGGTCATCACCCCGCAGAAGTAACTGAGCCTGAAAAGTGCATCGGATGCGCATTCTGCGCGACAATGTGTCCTGATTGTGTAATTACGGTAGAGAGGTGAAAAAATAATGTCAGAAAAAGTACTTATGAAGGGTAACGAAGCTATTGCTGAAGCTGCTATTCAGGCAGGCTGTCATCATTACTTTGGCTATCCCATCACACCGCAGACAGAAGTTGCGGCTTATATGGCAAAGCGTATGCCGAAAATCGGCGGAACCTTCCTTCAGGCTGAAAGTGAAGTTTCTGCTATCAATATGGTAATCGGTGTTGCATCAACAGGTAAAAGAGTTATGACATCATCTTCAAGCCCGGGAGTTTCCCTTAAGGCTGAGGGTATCTCATATCTGGCAGGCTGTGACCTTCCGGCTGTTGTTGTCAACGTTCAGCGAGGCGGTCCGGGTCTCGGCGGTATTCAGCCTTCTCAGTCAGACTATTTCCAGTCAACAAAGGGCGGCGGACACGGTGACTACAGAAACATCGTTCTTGCTCCTGCTTCAGTTCAGGAAATGGCAAGCCTTACAGTAAAGGCTTTTGACCTTGCAGATAAGTACAGCATGGTTTCAATGATCCTTGCTGACGGTACAATGGGTCAGATGATGGAGCCTGTTTCTCTTGAAGTAGGTGAAGTTACAACGTATGAAAAGCCCTGGGCTCTCACAGGTACAAAGTGTGAGCGTGAACATAATATCGTAAATTCACTTTATCTTAAGCCCGAAGAGCTTGAAATCAAGAACTTCGAAAGATATGAGAAATATAAGGCAATCGAAGAAAACGAAGTTATGTACGAAGAGTACCTTATGGACGATGCAGAGGTCTGCGTTGTAGCTTTCGGTATAACTTCACGTGTTGCAAAGAATGCTATCAACGAAGCCCGTGCAAACGGCGTTAAGGTTGGCATGATCAGACCCATCACTGTATGGCCCTTCCCGAAGAAGGTTCTTGAAGCTGCAGCAGATAAGTGCAAGGCATTCATCTGCGTTGAAATGAGTATGGGTCAGATGATTGAAGATGTTGAGCTTGCAATCCGTTGCAAGAAGCCCGTTTACCTCTGCAACCGTGTCGGTGGTATGATCCCCACACCTGAAGAGGTACTTGAAAAAATCAATGAAGTTAACGAGAACGGAGGTGCGTTCTGATGTCAGTAGTATTTGAAAAGCCGAAGTCACTCACAGATGCAGTGCTTCACTATTGTCCGGGTTGTACACACGGTATTATCCACCGCCTTGTAGCGGAAGTTATCGACGAGCTCGGTATTGAGGGCGATACAATCGGTGTTGCTCCCGTTGGATGTGCTGTTATGGCATATAACTATTTCACATGTGACTTTGTTCAGGCTGCACACGGACGTGCTCCCGCAGTTGCAACAGGTGTTAAGAGAAGTGATCCTTCAAAGATCGTATTTACATATCAGGGTGACGGTGACCTTGCAGCTATCGGTACAGCTGAAACCGTACATGCAGCAGCAAGAAGAGAGAATATCACTGTTATCTTCGTAAACAATGCAATCTACGGTATGACAGGTGGCCAGATGGCTCCGACAACTCTTCCCGGTCAGGTTACACAGACTTCACCTTACGGAAGAGATGTTGAAACAGTAGGTTATCCCGTAAAGGTTTGTGAACTTCTTTCAAACGTTGACGGTGCAGCTTACCTTGAGCGAGTTGCTGTTAACAACGTAAAGAACGTTAAGAATGCAAAGAAGGCTATCAAAAAGGCTTTCCAAAATCAGCTTGAAGGCAAAGGCTTCTCTCTTATCGAGGTTGTTTCAACTTGCCCGACAAACTGGGGTATGACTCCCGAAAAGGCACTCGAATGGGTAGACGAGAAGATGCTTCCGTATTATCCTCTCGGCGTTTATAAAGATATCTATGCAGAGGAGGAAGCAAAATGAGTAAGACATGCAGATTGCTTTTTGCAGGATTCGGCGGACAGGGTATCCTCTTCGCAGGAAAATTCCTTGCATACAAAGGACTTATTGAAGACAAGCAGGTAAGCTGGCTCCCGTCATACGGTCCCGAGATGCGCGGCGGTACGGCTAACTGTTCAGTTATCATCAGCGACGAGCCGATCGGTTCCCCGATTGTTGATGCTCCCGATGTACTTATCGCAATGAACCTTCCGTCACTTGAGAAATATGAAAACGCTGTTGTAAGCGGCGGCAAGATTTTTGTTGACTCAACTCTTATTGATAAGAAGGTTGAAAGAACAGACGTTGATGTTTATTATATCCCTGCAACACAGATGGCATATGATAATAACATCAAGACTCTTGCAAATATGATTATCACGGGTAAGGTTCTCAAGGAAGTTGACGGTTTCTCTCTTGATAATGTTGACGCAGCTCTTAAAAAGGTTGTTTCTGCACGTAAAATCGAGCTTCTCGGTGTTAACGAAACAGCTATCAAGTCAGGCTACGACTACGCTGAATAATTAAAAAACCTCCGTAATGCAAAGCGTTACGGAGGTTGTTACTTTTTATAGTATCATTTAATAAACAAATTCGGGTTTGTCTATTTCTTTGTTACCACCTCATCCGCCTCGTTCCTCGGCACCTTCCCCTCAAGGGGAAGGCTGAGAAACTACGCAAGTCCAAGACTTCTCCTTGAGGAGAGGCTCCGCCGTAGGCGGTGGTGAGGTGTAGGTTGCAACGCAACCGTTATTATATTCAGCGTCGCAGACCCTCACTTATTCACTATTACTTCTTACTTTTTACTTTCGGGATTTATCCCGATAAACCCGAATTTGTCTGTCTGTTTTAATCTGCAACATACATTTTTTTCTCTTTTCTGAATATCCATATATTAACAAAAGAAAAAAGGGGTATTATATGGCTTTTCAGCAGTTCGGGGTAGATTTATCAAGGTTTCAGCAGGGGATAAGCTTCGATGCACTTACAGATGCGGGTGTTGAGTTCGTAATCCTGCGCGGTGCATACCACCTTACAAAGGACAGCGAATTTGAAAACTTCTATGCTCAGGCAAAGGCAAGAAATCTTCCTGTAGGCGTGTATCTTTATACAATTGCAACAACACCGCAGGAGGCGAGGGAAGAGGCAAATTTTCTTATCAGTAACGTGCTGCGGGGTAAACAGTTTGAGTTGCCCGTTTATATCGATATTGAAGATGAACGGTATTACTCGCGACCGAAAGCAAGTAACAGCGCGGTCGTAAAAGCTTTCTGTGACACTCTTGAAGCAAACGATTACTTTGCAGGGGTTTACGCATCAACATATTTCTTTGCGACATATCTCGACGATTCACAGCTCAAAGCATATACTCATTGGGTTGCACAATGGTCAACACAGCTTACTTATCCTGATATGAGCGTTGTCGGAATATGGCAGTTCGGCGGAAGTACAAACCGCCTGAGAAGTCCGGTAATTGCAGGTTTTAACGTTGACCAGAATTATATGTATAAGGATTTTCCGTCCATAATAAAGTCTTACGGTCTGAACGGTTTTGAAAGAGAGGGAACACCCGTTATAAATCCCGTAACACCGCCGTCAAATGTCGGAATAATCAAAAAAGGGGACAGAAATGCAGGCGTATATCTTCTCAAGCAGAATATTCTTCTTCTTCGAAAAGCAGGTGTGATAACGCAGAATGTAGACGACAACAATATTTTCGGCGACGGAACGGAAACTGCGGTAAAACAAATTCAGCGTGCCGCAAGAATAGCTGAAGACGGTATTGTAGGTGCCCGTACAATCCGAGCAATGCGTACTCTCATTGACGCGAAAATAAGATAAATTAAAAACAGCAAGATGCGATTTTTGTTGCATACTTGCTGTTTTTTGATTCAATTATCCGTAGAATTTTCAAGTGCAATCTTTTGGCGTTTTTCCATCTTTTTCCAACAAATAAAGCCATACATATCGTTAATGAAAAACACAAAAAAGCATACCGTCATCGGCAGGTACGAAATATCTGTTTTGGTAGCCAATATCCAAAGTACGATCAGGACAAGGTCGTTTACTGCATAACCGAGTGCAAAATACGGATTGCGAAAAGCTGTCAGTGCGGCAGCAACGTAGCTGGTAAGAACCGAAACCGTGCTCGGCAGAAGATTTGATGTACCTAAAGCTTTAAGTATGAAGTAAAACGATGTTGTGACGATGCTTGATGAAATTATCATAAATATAATCTTTTTTGTCCCAAGTTTACTGCTTACTTCCACTTCGGCACTTTTTTTGAAAGGATGTCTCAACCATGATATAAGTGAAATTACCGCCATGGGAAGGGTCATTCCGAGGTAGGTAAGCATTTCACCGTAGTATTGGAAGCTGAATGATATTACACCGTAAATTGTACTGAATATTATCATCAGAATCTGTCCGAAGGCAAAGCCTCTTGCAAGGAATATCAGCGAGGTTACGCCTGTCAAAGAAGCTGTCAGTGAAAGGTAGTCACTTCCGCGAGAAAGAAAAAATGACACAATAATAATCAGAACAGATACTGACCAAAGGCATACTTCAAATTTACTGAGACTTTTAATTGCTTTCAAAATGTTCATATTATCAGCTCCAAAAAAATAACACCCGCAGCACATCTTCAAAGACCTAACGATGTGCAGACGGATGCAACGCATCACACTACCCGGTGGCAGTTAATATATCAATAATCTACAACGGAATAATACCATAAAAATCGTTAAAAAGCAACCCTTTTGTGCTATTGATTTTCATTTGTTGTGTTGGTATAATGATTTCGATAAAAGCAGAGGAGGGATAATGTGAATTTAGTTAAAAAATTATTGAAAGACACTCCCGAAGGATGGTCAACAAATTCTCTTGAAAGAAAAAGCTACTATGCTTTTTTCATCGGACAGAATGCAATTTATGCTCTTGTAACGTCATATCTTACAACGTACTTTATGCTTATCGGTGTCGACCTTACACAGGCGACGGGTATTATGCTTGCCATTAAGGTATGGGATGCTGTCAATGACTGTATTTTCGGCGTTGTTTTTGATGCGGTCAAGTTTAAAAGCGGAAAGAAATATCTGCCGTGGCTTCGCGTTTCACTTGTGCTGATAGTTGTAACGACGGTTCTTATGTTTGCCGCACCTTTCAATTCAAGCAGTACGACAAAGCTTGTATGGTTTGCAATCAGCTATCTTATCTGGGATACCGTGTACACCCTTTGTGATGTGCCGATTTACGGAATTATCACGTCAATGACGAAAAACATCTCCGAACGCAACTCAATGATGGCTTATAAGAGCATCTGGGGCGGTGCAGGCGGTACTGTAACTTCTGTTGTTGTTCCCGTGCTTATCAGCGAAAAGGTCGGCAGTACATATCTTGTGGCAGCTGTTGCTGTTGCAATAATTGCTTTTGTTACAATGCTTCCGTCCTGTCTTACGCTTCAGGAACGTTACACTCCGCCCAAGGAAGAGGAAAACTTCTCCGTCAGCAAGATGTTTGTTTATCTTTTCAAAAACAAGTATCTCCTCATTTTCTACATAGGCTTTTTCTTCTATTCAAGCGTAAACATTATCGGCGCACTTAATATGTGGGTGTCATTCTATCTTTTTAACGACAGTCTGTTCTCTCTTGTTGTCGGTGCGTTCAGTGCCGTTCCATCAGTTGTTCTTTCGATAGTTACTCCGAAAATCCTTAAGAAAATCGACAAAATGGTACTATTTAAATGGTGCACGCTCGGCATAATAGTTTCAAGTGTTGTTATGTGGGCAATAGGCTATAAGAGTATTATCGCGTTTGCTGTCCTTTCGGTTATCCGTTCAATTCCGATGTCGATTTTCGGCTGTGTACTCTTTATGTTCACACCCGACTGTGCAGAATACGGTAAATTCAAAACAGGTATCGATGCTAAGGGCATCACGTTTGCGATACAGACATTTATGTGTAAGCTTACGGGTGCTGTTTCTGGCTCAGTCAGTCTTTTGTGGATGGGACTTGAATACACGGGCTGGATAAGCGTTCCCGCAAAGAATTTCGAAGAACTTCAGGCTCTCAATATTCAGCAGTCACCGCACGCGCTTAATGTTTTGTGGTTCGTTTACGTTATGGTACCCGCAATCGGCTATGTTTTCTCCTTGCTTACATGGATGCTTTATAAGCTCAACGACAAGGATGTTCAGGTTATGGCTGATTGCAATGCCGGAAAAATCACACGCGCAGAAGCCGAAAAGATGCTTTCAAGAAAATATTGATTTATCCGCAGGCGCCTTTGTTTGTGGTGTCTGCATTGTTATATTTCCAAAACAAAAGGAGTGCGAAAAGTGTTTTGCGTAAAATATGTTGATCCGACAATCGGAAATGTCGGTGACGAGGATTCTGATTATTCCCACGGCGGCGGTAAAACTCATCCGGGTGCTTGCCTTCCGGGCGGTTGCGTACAACTTTGTGCGGACACCGTTACGGGCGGTGATAACGGTACCGGATATAACTACCGTCAGTCCACGATTGAAGGTTTCAGCTTTAACCGTATGAGTGGAATCGGCTGGTACGGAGACCTCGGAAATCTGCAGATAATGCCCGTTACAGGTGAAACTGACCTTCGGAGCGGCAGCAATGAATTCTTTCCTCTTAAAAAGGGAACAGAAGGTTGGAAATCACCGTTTACCCACGAAAAAGAAACTGCAACTGCAGGTTATTACGGGGTTCATCTTGACCGTTATAATGTTGATGTAAGAGCGACCGTAACTCCGCATTGCGGTGTGCTTGAATTCTCTTACCCCGAAACTGACGATGCGAGAATTATTTTTAATTTTTCGCGCCGTATCGGCGGACGGGTTGATAATTCGATTGTAAAAATTGTTGACAGCACACACCTTGAAGGAGTGATTGAATGTTCACCGAAGGGCGGAGGATTTGGCCACGGTCACGGCAGAATTGAATATAAGCTCTGGTTTTGCTGTGAGCTTTCAGAACCGTTCAGATCGGCTGAATTTTTCAGCGAAGAAGAATATATAGGATTCAGCAACGAGGTTGAAGGTGCCGATACAGGTCTTGTTCTGAAATTTGAAAATGCAGAAAAAATAACCTTGAAAACATCGGTCTCTTATGTTGATATTGAAGGTGCAAGGAAAAACTTCGCAGAAGTTAACGGAAAGTCTTTTAGCGATATTCATACAAAGGCAGTTGATAACTGGGAAAAAGCACTTTCATGCATAACGATTGATACCGATAATGAAACAGATAAAATACTTTTTTATACCTGCTTGTACCACACTCTTCTTGATCCGCGAATTTGTGCGGATGCGGACGGCAGATACAAGGCGGCCGACGGTACGGTAAAAACGGATACGGATTATATTCAGCGAACGGTTTTCAGCGGTTGGGATGTTTACCGAAGTGAGTTCCCGCTTCTTACTCTGATTTCACCTGAAACAGTTAACGATGAAGTTAATTCTCTCATAAGCATCGCAGAAGCACGAAACGGTTCGTTTCCGCGCTGGGAGCTTCTCGGAATCAATTCGGACTGTATGGTCGGTGATCCCGGAATCAATGTTATTGCAGATGCTTATATAAAGGGTATCCGTAATTATGATGTTAATAAAGCCTACGAAATTGCAAAGGCAGGTTCCTTGGGCAGCGAAACTCTTTTCGGAAAACCGTTTAATTGTTTGCGTGAAAGATGCGGTTTCCTTAACGAAAAAGGTTTCAAACCTGAGCTGTTAAGTGTTACACTTGAGGAGCTGCTCAGCAATTTTACCCTTGCAGAGTTTGCAAAGGCACTCGGTAAGGACGCCGATGCCGAATTCTTTTATGAAACTGCAAAAAAATATCCCGTAAATTATAACCCTGAAACAGGGTTTATGGGACCAAAGTACGAAGACGGCAGTTTTATGCCTTTGGATGAATTTGAGTATGATACTGAAGGCTGTGTGGAAAGTAATATATACCAACAGTCCTGGTTTGTTCCGTACGATATAAAAGGATTGGCAGAGCTTTTCGGCAGGGAAAGATTTATTGACCTGCTTGAAAAGCATTTTGAAAAGGCTGATTTTTCTGCTCTCTGGAATGATGATTATAACCATTCTAATGAACCGTGCCACAATCTGACCCATTACTTTAACTATATGGGTATCCCCCAAAGAACGCAGTACTGGACACGAAGGGTACAGAAGGAAGCCTACAGATTGGGTGCATTCGGATTTTGCGGAAACGAGGATGTCGGACAGCTCTCCGCGTGGTATGTGCTGTCAGCTCTCGGTCTTGCTCAGGTTTGTCCGAGTATACCGGTTTATGAAACTAATTCACCGTTGTTTAAAACAGCGAGTCTGAAGCTCGACAAAAAGTATCATTCGTGTACCGTTGCAGATACATTTACCGTTGAGTGCGATAAAGATCCGTTGAAGTATCCGTACATCAAGGAAATATATCTCAATTCAGTCAAGCTTGACGGTACCTCTGTCACATACGATGAAATAACAAACGGCGGAAAGCTTTTATTCATAATGCAGGAATAACTTTCTTCATATCTGAAAATTTTTGGACAGTCCTGATACTCCTGAAGCTTTCGGCATTTTCTGCCCGACACACGCTCAATCCGCAGAAACGCTGCTATCAGCCAAGTCAGGGAAAGGCTGTATATAATTGATTTAAATAAAAAACACCGATTGCAGTTTGCTTTCTGCAATCGGTGAAGTTTTTATAGGTTACTCTGAGGTGTTACATCCTCATTGATGTAATCTTCAATTATTTTTCCGTCGCTGATACGGATAACTCTGTGTGCCTTCTGTGCGCTTTTGTCATCGTGGGTGATGAGGATGATCGTTCTGCCCTCAGCCCAGAGTTCGTTGATAATACGCATAACCTCTTTTCCTGAATTTGAATCAAGGTTACCTGTCGGCTCATCGGCAAGGATAACAGGAGGCCTTGCGGCAACAGCACGTGCAATTGCAACTCGCTGCTGCTGACCGCCCGACATCTGACTCGGCAGGTGATTCATTCTCTTTTCAAGGCCGACTCTTTTGAGTGCCTCTGTTGAAAGCTTTTCTCTTTCTTCCGCTTTCATTCCGCGATAAATGAGAGGAAGCTCAACGTTTCCTTTTGCTGTAAGGCTGGGGATAAGGTTGAAGCCCTGAAAGATAAATCCGATTTCCTGATTCCTTATTGCGCTCAGCTCATCATCGTCCATATCCTTGATATCTTTTCCGTCAAGGATATATGTGCCGCTTGAAACAACGTCAAGCAGACCGAGCATATTCATAAGCGTTGATTTGCCTGATCCTGACTGTCCTACGATTGCGACGTATTCACCTCTGTCAATGCAGAGGTCAACGCCGTCAAGCGCTCTGACTTCATTTTCGCCGGGGTTGTATATTTTATATGCGTCTTTTAATTCAATGAGATGTGACATAGCTTTTTCTCCCGATAAAAGTGTACTTTATAATAACACGGATTTTCGATAAAATCAATAAAAGTTATTCTACATTACCGATATTAATATTTTATGAACAAAAATGAAAAACTTATCGTTATTTTTAACAAAAACTGAGGTGATACATTTACTAATTAACAAAACTAATTTGTTGACAAAAGATGATATTGTGATAAAATAAACATATATAATGTCAAAATGTAGGCTATCTTGGCTTAGTCAATACTATCTGTTGGTGAATGAGGAATTATTTATGAAATTACTTGAAGAACGTATAATTAAAGACGGAAAGGTTTTCCCGGGAAACATCCTTAAGGTTGACCGTTTCCTCAATCATCAGGTTGATGTCAAGCTTCTTAATGAGATAGGAAAAGAATTTTACCGCCTTTTCGGTGACAAAGGCGTGAATAAGATTTTTACAATCGAAGCGTCGGGTATCGGCATAGCTTGTGTTGTTGCGCAGTATTTCGATGTGCCTGTAGTTTTTGCAAAGAAAACTCTCGGCAAGAACATTTCGGCGGATGTTTATTCAACTCCGATTACATCATTCACCCACGGCAGAACTTATGACGTTATCGTTTCACAGGAGTTTTTGAATCCCGAGGACAGAATTCTTATTATCGACGATTTCCTTGCGCAGGGCTGTGCTTTGCAGGGACTTATCAATCTTATTAAGTCAGCAGGTGCAGAGATTGTCGGTGCAGGTATCGTTGTCGAAAAAGCATTCCAACAGGGTGGTGAGCTTATCCGCTCGCAGGGTATTTGTGTTGAATCTCTCGCAAGGGTTGAATCGATGACGGATGACGGCAGAATTACATTCTGCGAATAATTAATTCCGGTAGCAATTTTTAGCTATAAATAAAAAACAAACGGAGGAAAAACACATGAAAAAAATTCTTGCTGTTATGCTTGCGGCTATCATGCTTTTCTCTCTTGCTGCTTGTGGTGGTAATGAAGAAGGAAAAGAAAATGATAACAAGGGCATGAGCGAATCACCCATCGCTGAGGTTGCTCTCAATGTTGATTACGAAGTTCCTTCAGACTTCAAAATCGGTTTTATCTGCCTTCACGATGAAAATTCAACCTATGACCTCAACTTCCTTAATGCTGTTGATAAGATTAAGGACGCTCTCAAGCTTACTGATGAGCAGGTTATAGTCAGAGTTAATATTCCTGAGGGTAATGAATGCTATGTTGCAGCTAAGGACCTTGTATCAGAAGGCTGTAAGATCGTTTTTGCCAACTCTTTCGGCCACGAAGACTTTATGATTCAGGCTGCAAAGGAATTCCCTGAGGTTCAGTTCTGTCACGCAACAGGTACAAAAGCTCACACAGCCGGTCTTGATAACTACCATAATGCTTTTGCTTCAATCTATGAAGGTCGCTTCCTTGCAGGTGTTGCTGCAGGCCTGAAGCTTAACGAAATGATTGAAGCAGGTAAGTTTACAGCTGAAGAAGCAAAGATGGGTTATGTAGGTGCTTTCACATATGCTGAAGTTATCTCAGGCTACACATCGTTCTATCTTGGCGCAAAGAGTGTATGTCCGACAGTTACAATGGACGTTCAGTTCACAGGCTCCTGGTATGATGCAACAGAAGAGAAAAATGCTGCTGAAGCTCTCATCGCACGTGATTGCAAGCTCATCAGCCAGCATGCTGACTCAATGGGTGCTCCCGGTGCTTGCGAAGCTGCAGGTATTCCTAACGTTTCTTACAACGGCAGCACATATGATTCATGCTACGAAACATTCATCATTTCATCCGCTATCAACTGGGCTCCTTACTACAACTACATTATCGGTCAGGTTGTTAAGGGCGAAAAGATTGATGCTGACTGGTGCGGCGGTATTGCTGAGGGTTCTGTAGTTCTTACAGGTATTAATCAGGGCGTTGCAGCTGAAGGCACATATGAGAAGATTCAGGCTCTTGTAGAGGACATCAGGGCAGGTAAGCTCAACGTATTTGATACTGCTACATTCACAGTAGGCGGAAAGAAGCTTGAAAGCTATCAGGCAGATGTTGATACAGATGAAGCTTTCCAGCCGGATACAGAGGTTATCGCTGACGGTGTGTTCAATGAATCAGAGTTCCGTTCAGCTCCTTACTTTGATCTCAGAATTGACGGTATCACTCTTCTTAACGAAAAATTCTAATTTTGCCTGAAACGGTTAATCAGTTAAATTGAATAAGCGGGACAGTTATGTCCCGCTTACTCTTGTTTTAATATTGAAAAAACAACCTTGCAAAAGGGTGCTTTTTCAGTGTTAAAAGCAAAGGAGGAATATACTTTGTCAGAAACTTCAGCAATTGAACTCAGAAATATAAGCAAATATTTTGGCGGAAAGGCAGCAAATAAAAATGTCAGTCTGTCTATTAACAGAGGTGAAATTCTGTCAATTCTCGGTGAAAACGGAAGCGGCAAAACCACACTTATGAATATGATTGCCGGTATCTATTTCCCTGATGAAGGTCAGATTTTTATTGACGGCAAAGAGGTTGTCATCCGTTCTCCAAAAGATGCTTTCAAATATAAAATCGGTATGATACATCAGCATTTCAAGCTTGTTGATGTTTTCTCGGCGACAGAAAATATTATTCTCGGTATAGGTAAAAAAGAAAAGTTTGACCATAAAGCCGCCGCTGATAAGGTTAAGGAAATCAGCGAGCGTTACGGTTTTGATATCGATCCGATGAAAAAAATCCACGAGATGTCCGTTTCTGAAAAGCAGACTGTTGAAATTATCAAGGTGCTTTACAGAGGTGCAGATATACTTATACTTGATGAGCCGACAGCCGTTCTGACACCTCAGGAAACACAGAAATTATTCAGTGTTCTCCGTAAAATGAGAGACGATGGTAAGTCAATTATAATTATCACACATAAGCTTCACGAGGTGCTTTCACTTTCTGATAAGGTTGCGGTGCTTCGTAAAGGTGAGTATATCGGAACAGTTCTTACCGCAACTACGGATGAGGGTCAACTGACGGAAATGATGGTAGGAAAAAAAGTCAGCCTCAATATTGAACGTAGTGATCCTGAAAACTGCGAGGAAAGACTTGTGGTCAGAAATCTTAATTGCATTGACCGAGAGGGTGTTAAAATCCTAAACAATGTTTCCTTTACTGCTCATTCGGGAGAGATTCTCGGAATTGCAGGAATTGCGGGCTCAGGTCAGCGAGAGTTGCTTGAGGCAATAGCAGGTCTTCAGAAGGTAAACGAAGGTGAGATAATCTACAATAATCCCAAAACCGGAGAAAGCGACAACCTTCGCGATAAAACTCCTATGCAGATACGGGATCTTGGTGTGCGTCTTTCTTTTGTTCCTGAAGACAGACTTGGTATGGGTCTTGTAGGAAATATGGATATCATTGATAATATGATGCTCCGTTCCTACCGCAAAGGTCATTCAGTCTTTTTGGAAAGAAAAGGACCGAGAGACCTTGCGGAAAAAATTATCAAGGATCTTGAGGTTGTAACACCTGATGCGAAAACTCCCGTCAGAAGACTTTCAGGCGGAAATATACAGAAAATTCTTGTCGGCCGTGAAATTGCCGCAGCACCGACGGTTCTTATGGCGGCTTACCCTGTAAGAGGTCTTGATATCGGTGCCTCTTATACAATCTATAATCTTCTCAATGCGCAGAAGGAAAAAGGAGTAGCTGTTATTTTTGTCGGTGAGGATCTGGATGTACTTCTTGAGCTTTGTGACAGAATTATCGTAATCGGCTCAGGCAGTGTTACGGGTACCGTTGACGCAAGAACGGCTACAAAGGAAGAAATAGGTTTGCTTATGACAAAGAGCGTTGAACATGGAGGTGAAGCATAATGAAAAAAACGGGTTTTCATTTGGTTAAACGTGAACCGATGGTGTGGTACAAGAATGTGTTTGTGCGTGCAATAGCAATAATTGCTTCATTGATTGTTTCTGCAGTAGTAATTACAATCCTCACCGGTAAAAATCCCTTAGAAATTTATGCTTCAATGATTTCCGGTGCTTTCGGTTCATCGCTCCGTATATGGAGTCTTGTACAGAATGTTGCAATTCTTCTCTGTATCTCCTTGGCAGTTACGCCTGCTTTTAAAATGAAGTTCTGGAACTGCGGTGCAGAGGGACAGGTGCTTATCGGCGGATTAGCTACTACGGCGGTTATGATGTTCCTTGGCGACAGCTTGCCGTATCCCGTGCTTATTGCGGTAATGTTACTCGCTTCAATACTTGCAGGCATTATATGGGCAGTTATTCCTGCTGTTTTTAAGGCACTGTGGAATACTAACGAAACCTTGTTCACTCTTATGATGAACTATGTAGCAATTCAGTCTGTTGCGTTCTTCCTTAAATATTTTGTCAAGAGCGGTTCGGGCGTTCTTGCTCCTATGTCCGAGCACGGATTGCCGGTGCTTTTGGGTCAGTCATACCTGCTTAATATTATAATTGTTGCTGTGCTTACTGTGCTTGTTTATATCTACCTTAAAAAGACAAAACACGGTTATGAAATTTCTGTTGTAGGCGAAAGCGAAAATACTGCCAAGTATATCGGTATCAACGTTCGTAAGGTTGTTATACGTACACTTGTTGTTTCAGGTGCTCTTTGCGGAATTGCCGGACTTCTTCTTGTCGGCGGAACAAACCATACAATAAGCACAACAACCGTTGACGGCAGAGGCTTTACTGCGATTATGGTTTCGTGGCTTGGTAAATTTAACCCTGTTTATATGGTTTTAACCTCTTTCCTTATTGTTTTTCTTCAGAGAGGCGCAGGCCAGGTTTCGACAGATTTCCGTCTTCCGAGCGCAATTTCTGATATAGTAACGGGTATAATCCTGTTCTTTATTATCGGTTGTGAATTTTTCCTTCAGTATAAAATTGTTTCAACAAAAAGCGGAAAGGAGAATGGTTGATGTTAGCGTTTATTGTCAGTTCAATAAGACTTGGCATGGCATTCCTTTTCGGCTCAACGGGTGAGACTATTACAGAAAAGTCAGGTCACCTTAACCTTGGCATTCCGGGTGTTATGTGTGTCGGTGCGTCCTGCGGTTGCTTTGCCGAGTACCTGTATCTTTCTGAGGTCGGTCCGGATGCGAATTATTTTCTTGCCGTTCTTATTCCGATTATAGCCACTATGATAGGCGGTGCGGTTATGGGCTTTATTTTCAGCTTCCTTACGGTCACTCTCAGAGCGAACCAGAACGTAACAGGTCTTGCTCTTACAACATTCGGTGTTGGTGTTTCAGATTATATGATCGCGGAAACAGGTCCTGTATACAGCAAGGGCAGTCGTTTCTTTACAATGTCTTTTCCGTTTGCTGAGGATCTTGGTTGGTTCGGTGAAATATTTTTCTCTCACGGTATTCTGATTTATCTTGCGATTATCATAGCCTTGGTTTCATCTTTTGTTCTTACAAAAACAAGAGTCGGACTTAATCTCAGATCGGTTGGCGAAAATCCCGCTACAGCGGATGCTGCAGGCATCAACGTTTCACGCTACAGATATGCGGCAACCTGTATCGGGTGTGCCATAGCGGGTCTCGGAGGACTTTCATTTATTATGGACTATCTTAACGGTAACTGGGAATACTGTATTGATGCTATCGGTTGGCTTGCGATTGCACTTGTTATTTTTACAGTGTGGAAACCTAACCTTGCAATTATAGGATCAATTATTTTCGGCGGACTTTATATTGCAAGCAGTTACATTACAGGTGTAAGCTTTGCAAGTAAGGAGATTTTTAAAATGCTGCCTTACGTGGTTACGATAGTTGTACTTGTCTTTACAAGTATTCGTGATAAGCGTGAAAACCAGCCTCCCCAGAGTCTCGGACTTTCATATTTCCGAGAGGAAAGATAAAACCGGATAAATACAAAAAGGACGGTCATGCCGTCCTTTTTGTTGCTTTTTTGAGATAATATGGTAAAATATGAATATAAAATCTTGGAAGTCAGGTAAACTCTATGGTGAGTAAATTGATAAAAAAACTATCAAGAGTACAAATAATTGCATTCGGATTTCTCGCTGTGATTTTTGCAGGTTCATTATTGCTGATGTTGCCTTTTGCAACAAGGGCAGGACAAACCACAAGCTATGTGGATGCGCTTTTTACTGCAACCAGCGCAACATGTGTTACGGGACTTACTCCGTTTGATACGTATACCCATTGGACTCTTTTCGGTCAGTTGGTCATTCTTTTTATGATTCAGCTTGGCGGTATAGGATTTATGACAGTAATAACAATGGCAACGTTATTTATGCGCCATAAAATCGGGTTGCAGAACAGAATGCTCGTTATGGAGTCTGCGGGAACAATAGCTCTTTCAGGCATCGGACAGCTTGTCAGAAGAATTATAGCAGGAACGGCAATAATTGAAACAACGGGTGCTGTGATTCTTGCAACGCAGTTTGTGCCGAAGTTCGGTTGGCTGCGCGGCTTATACTATTCTTTCTTTCATGCAATTTCAGCTTTCTGTAATGCCGGCTTTGATCTTATGGGACGGATTGAGCCGGGTTCGTCAATGATAAAATTTAACAACAATGCCGTTGTTATGGTTACACTTGCTTTTCTGATTCTTATCGGCGGTATCGGATTTTTTGTATGGGACGATATTCTCGTTTGCAAAGCAAAGTTCAAAAATTACAAAATTCATACTAAGTTAGTGTTGGTTTTGACAGCAATTCTTACGGTGATTCCCTTTGCAATGTTTTTCTTTTTTGAATATGATCATGCATTCAAAGGAATGGGTATTTTTGATAAAATACTGAACTCGTTTTTTCAGACGGTGACGCCTCGAACGGCAGGCTTTTCGGGAATAGATATGACAACGCTGTCTGAACCCGGCGGAATGCTGACTATTGTTCTGATGTTTATAGGAGGCAATCCGGGCTCAACGGCAGGCGGTGTAAAAACAACAACAATTGCGGTTATACTTCTTTCGACAATGGCTTATCTGCAGGAAGACAATAATGTAACCGTATTTAAAAAGAGGATTGAAGACAAAATGGTAAGGCGTGCCTGCGCGATTGCATTTATTTACTTTATGATGATTTTTGCATCAGCTTTGGCAATAAGCTGGATTGAACCGTTGAATCTCCGCGAAGTGCTTTTTGAAGTAGTGTCAGCGGTTGCAACAGTCGGTCTTTCGATGAATGTTACGGCAACTCTTTCGGCGGCTTCAAAGGTGATCGTTATTGTTTTGATGTATGCAGGACGAATAGGCGCACTGTCTTTTATAATGCTTCTTTCAAAACGGAACAAAACGGCTATCCTCAAACGCCCGACGGGCAAAATTATGATAGGTTAGGACGGATTAGTATGAAATCAATTCTTGTAATAGGTATGGGAAGGCTCGGAAGACATTTGTCAACAAAAATGCTTGAGCTCGGCAACGAAGTTATGGTTATTGACAAAGAGCCGGAAATAATTGAAAGTCTTTCACCGATACACGGCGATGCCAATATCGGTGACTGTACGAATGAAAACGTTATTATGGCTCTCGGAGTAGAAAATTTTGACATCTGCTTTGTAACAATTGACTCTGATTTCGAGGCTTCGCTTGTTGTAACATCATTGTTGAAAACTCACCGTGCACAGAAAATAGTAGCAACGGCTAAGCGTGATATACAAGCCGATTTGTTAAAACAAATCGGTGCAGATGAAGTCGTATATCCTGAACGTGAAATTGCTGAAAAGCTTGCTGTCAGGTACAATGCGGACAACATTTTTGATTTTATCAAACTTACTCCCGAGTATGCAATTTATGAAATACCGGCTCCTGCGGCATGGACAGGAAAAACAATTGCGAACCTTGGCGTCAGACAGCACTACAAGGTGAATATAATAGCAATCAAAAAAGGCAGCTTGCTGAACACAATGCCCGGACCCGATTATGTGTTCAGACCGGATGACCATATCATGGTTATCGGTAAAGCAGGGGATGTATTCAGACTTTCTTCAGAAAAGTAAGGTGTTATTTATGACAGTAAAAGAACGTTTAAAAGCTTTGAATGTGCCGTCACCGTTGGAAGTGACGGGTGAGCGCGCAACAACCGTTGAGGAATGGGAAAAAATTAAACCAATTGTCAGGGAAATGATGTATAAATGCGAGTACGGCTATATTCCCGAAAAGCCTGAAAGTGTTTATTTTAAAGTCGCAAGTGAGCCTGACGACCGCTTCTGTGCAGGTAAAGCGTCAATAACTCGGGTCGAAATCACTTCAAAAGTATACGGTGAAGAATTCACATTTCCGATAACATATGTTTGTCCCACAAAGGCTCAGGGTAAAATCAGAACCTTTGTCTGCATCAATTTTCGTCCCGATATTCCCGACAAGTATATCCCGACAGAGGAAATTGTTGATAACGGTTTTGCGGTTGCATCGTTCTGCTATAAGGACGTAACGAGTGATGACGGTGACTTTACAAACGGACTTGCAGGCGTGATTTATAAAAATCAGGAAAGAACGCTTTATTCGCCCGGAAAAATCGCAATGTGGGCGTGGGCGGCAATGCGAGTAATGGATTTCCTTGAAACACGTGAAGAAGTTGACCTTGACTGTGTAACGGTCTGCGGTCACTCAAGGCTCGGCAAAACTGCGCTTCTTGCAGGCATCTCCGATGAACGTTTTTCCTGCGTTCATTCCAACTGCGCAGGCTGCAGTGGTGACTCTCTCAACAGAGGAAAGCAGGAAGGGTCAGAAACAATTGCAGATATTATCAGAAACTTTGAATTCTGGTTCTGCGAAAATTATAAAAACTATATCGGCAAGGATAATGAAACTGAATTTGAACAGCACTTTATGCATTCGTTGATTGCTCCGAGACCTGTTCACATCGCTTCTGCCGAAGAAGATATCTGGGCAGGGCCGAACGTGCAGTTCCTTTGCTGTGCGGCGGCATCCGAGGTCTATGAACTCTACGGCGAAAAAGGCTTTGTCTATGATGAAGACGATTACCTCAACTGCGGTAAAATGTTACATGACGGAAGCATAGGGCTATACTTCCGCCACGGTAAACACTATTTCGCCCGTGATGACTGGCACGGAATTATTGATTTCATCAATAAGAAATTCTGACGAAAGAAGTGAGAAGGCTTGACAAAGACTTTTTATGCTATAGTAGGAGTTTTTATTGCGATTTTTATTGCACTATTCGGTTGCGTTGTTTATTTAATGGTGGGCATTGCGGAAGATCCTCCAAGCAGTTCGCAATACGAACCCACAACTGAACTTGAAGATCTGAAAGCTGAATATCATTTAGCGGTAAGTGATACTATTGATGCCGGAACCGTTGATGCTGAAAACTATATCAGCATGAATACTTTTGTTTTAAACGGTAAGAATTTTTCTGAATATAATGAAGGTATGTCGGAGGAGTATGATTATTATAACAGATACTATGTAGATAACAGGGGATATCAGGAAAACAACGGTGATTTAAACCGTTATTTTTACGGTACAGATCCCGAAAACCCTGATTTAATTTTTGATGTTTCCGCAGATTATAAGAATAACGAATGGTTTGTTCGCAAAGATTATGAATTTCCTGCTGTCGGTAAGGATGAGGTAACAGATATTCTGTTGATTGATTCTGAACACGTAAAGAAAAGAAAAATTGAATCCACGATACAGCGGGTTGATATAACAACAACCGCCCACGTCATTGAAGACGAGGCGGTCAAAGAGCAGGTATTGGAACAGTTTTTATCAGGTGACTGTATGTTCTATGAAAGTGTACGTTTATATACACATCCTGAAAAACCTAAACAGTATCTGATTCTTGCAAAGTTTCAGGATTCAACTGTTTATCAATGTGTAGGCTATCAGATGGAGTGATTTTAGTAAATTATTTCCCGGTTGATGTTTTGATTTAAAAACTCTGCAAGTTCGTCTGATGTTAAACCCAACGAACAACCGATAGCCGTCTTGACATAAGCCGTTTCGTTTGTCATGCCGCTTACGGGGATAACTCCGTTTTTAAGTGCTGATGCAGTTGAAACATAAGAATATGAATTTTCATCACAAGGTGTAAGTATAAGGCTTACACCTTGTTTTTTGCATTTTTCAGAAAATTCGGAAAAGGAACTTGTTCCGCCCTCAACGCATACCGTCTGTGAATGATAAGTTGTATGCACAACAGCAGAAACATTTTCAAGATTAATGCTGTTATAATCCAAGCCCACAAAAGGATTTATCAAAAGAACCTTCGCATCAAGTGCTTTAATTTTATTTAATAAACTGTTGTTTACCTCAAAAGCCTTACTTTCTGCACAGACAGCTTCAATATCGTCAACAGCAATCATATCCTTGCTGAAAAAGTTGTTGCTGTAATTTCCGCACTGAAGCAGGTGAGAGCCGTAGTGAAGATATATTTTGCCGTCCGAATTTTGATAAACCGCATAAACATTCGGTTTGATACCGCCCATAATCAGTTCAACTGCAGTTCTGAAATTGATGTTTGCATTCGTGCCTTCACAGTCAACAGGTGAGTGGCTCGAAACAAGGCAGACAGGCAGATTCTTTTCACTCATAACAAGTGATAAAAGAGAAGCAGAGTAAGCCAATGTGTCTGTCCCGTGAAGAATGATGATTCCCTTGTACTTTTCGCTTTCAACTTTTCTTAATTCGTTAAGCAGAATGTCCCACTTTTGCAGAGTCATGTTTTCACTCAATGTGTCAAGCGGCATAACGGTATCAAACTCAACACCGATAAAAGGGGAGTCGCTTTTTCTGAATTCAGATATAATCTTGTATTTTGCACTTTCGGCATCCGTTGTACGTTTTCCGTCCGCATTCTCGTACGAGCATATCGTCCCGCCCGTGAGGATTAAAAGTATCTTGTTCATAGCTGTATCCTTTAAAAATTAATTCTATTATAATTATACCACCTGTGACGATAAAATCAATCAATAAATCGATGCCGGTAAGTCAAATTGACAAAATACGAATTATAGTTTAGAATCTGAAAAAAGAGACTTAATCGTTATTGTTGTGGTGATTTAAATGAATGATTGGGCAACAGGAACTCTAAGGGAAGTGCCTTTCTGGAGAGATGATATGACCCCTGAAGAATATGAGGTCGAAAGAACATATTTTATTGAACATTGGGATGATTATACCAAAGGTAAGTACACACCACTTTGGAAGCAGAATCAAAGTGAAGCGATTTTGATGAAGGTTAAGTATATAGGTCAATCTGATGTATCCTTGACGAATGGAAAAATATACAAGGTTGTTTCGATTGAAAATGGGTGGTATAGGATAGTAGATGATACGGAAGAGGACTATCTTTTTTCTCCATATGAGTTTGTTGCGACAGATATATAGCTTGATTAAGTAGTGTTAGAAGTTTTTGTAAAGAGTCAGAGATTCAAATATGAGTAATGATAGATTATATAGAAACGAGTGCCCTGAGCTTATAACAGAATATCCGTTCTTTAGAGATGGAATGACTTGTGAACAGTTTGAAAAAGAGCAAATTCTTTTTGCGAATATATGAATAATGGTGGAAACGCTAAAGATTATGTTCCATCCTTTGAAAAACAGATGTAGCGTGTTGGGACGGTGTATCTGTCATTTGCACAGCTGCCTGAATCGTGGTTGGTAGGGCACGACGCTTGCGACGTGTCGATATTATGTCGTACTTTTCTTGATTGAGAAAGCTCCAAAGTACAGAATACCACGAGTGGAAACAGAAAAAGTTCTTGAACATTATGAAAATTTATTGAAAGAATATAGAAAGGAGCAAAGGTAATGGCTAAGATAATCAGCGAATTAAAAATTGGCGAGTATTCACTGTTAAAGATTGATGAAACTACTGATTCACCTTACAATAAGGTTGTTGTTGATGGCTGTGAGTGTGCCATCGTTCCTTCTTACGATCTCGGTGATTAGAATATTGTAGTCAAGTCTCCGAAATCTCTGAACAATAAAGATATTGAGCTTGTAATGCAATGGTGATAATTTAACATCGGATATCAAAAAGGAGGGTGCCCGTCTCTACGATCTCGTTAGAGTTGGTTCGTAGGGGAGCATAATATGCTCCCACCATTTTTTGTGCCAAACCCGCGGGTAGATGATATGACATACGATGTTGATTTGAAATCTGTTCGTAAAATTCGGGTTTGTAGAGTTCTTAAAATCTTGATGTATCTGACCTGTTCAGGCTCCTTTGTGTAAAGGGAGCTGTCGCGTAGCGACTGAGGGATTGTCAAAAATCCTTGAAATATCAACAATCCTCCCGTCACGGCTACGCCGTGCCACCCTCCTTTACACAAGGAGGGCTTGGGGTTACTACTGACTTTCAAACATCCCGACAACCCCAAATTTGTTGAACACATTTTAAATGATTTGACGTGTTTTACGTAAAGTTTTGAATATTTCACCAAAATCACCATATACTTTTTATTGAATACTCTGAAAAAATTATTGACATTTGGTTTTATTGTGATATAATTTCTGTGTTAAAAGGTGAAATTTCTTTTAAACGGCGAAGACCCGGCTTAAACGGAAAGTCTGAAAGAGAGAGTGCGTCATTGGCTGAAAGCGCGCTTAAGATGAGTAGTAAGCACGGCAACACTTCGTTTGACTACACATCTTAATATTAAAAAGAGGATACTTCATTTTAAAGTATCAATGCGGGTGGCACCGCGGGTTAATTAATTTACTCGTCCCGGGAATTATAGTTGTATAATTCCTCGGGACTTTTATTTTTACAAAAATCTATCAGGAGGTAGATAACAATGTATAGAACTCATCTTTGCAACGAGATAAGAGAGAAGCACATCGGCGAGGTTGTCGAACTCGCAGGTTGGGTTGACGTTGTCCGTGACCACGGCGGCGTTCTCTTTGTTGACTTGCGCGACTACACAGGTATCACACAGGTTGTCGTTCACGACGAAAGCCTTCTCAAGGGCATCAGCAAGGAAACTGTTATTTCCGTTAAGGGTACAGTAACCAAGCGTGACGAAGCTACAGTTAACCCGAAGATTGACACAGGTCTTGTTGAGCTTGTTGCCGATACTCTCAAGGTTCTCGGTGTATGCAGCCGTGACCTTCCCTTCGAAATCGGTTCAAACGATACAAACGAAAACATCCGTCTAAAGCACAGATTCCTCGATCTTAGAAATCCCGCACTTCATAAGAACATTGTTCTTCGTTCAAACGTTATCCGCCATATGAGAAAGCTCATGGAAGAAAAAGGCTTCCTTGAGATGCAGACTCCGATTCTTACAGCTTCATCTCCCGAAGGTGCAAGAGACTTCCTTGTTCCCAGCCGTAAGCATCCGGGCAAGTTCTATGCTCTTCCGCAGGCACCGCAGCAGTTCAAGCAGCTTCTTATGGTGTCAGGCTTTGACCGCTACTTCCAGATTGCTCCTTGTTTCCGTGACGAGGATGCTCGTGCTGACCGTTCACCCGGAGAATTCTATCAGCTTGACTTTGAAATGGCTTTCTCAACTCAGGAAGAGGTTCTTAAAGTCTGCGAAGACGTTGTAAGCGACGTTTTCCGCACATTCTCAGACAAGAAAATCACAGACACACCGTTCAGATGCATTCCTTACAGAGAGGCAATGGCAAAGTACGGTTCAGATAAACCCGATCTTCGCAACCCGCTTGTTATCTGTGACCTTACAGATATGTTCAAGAGAGTTAAGTTCAAACCCTTTATGAACAAGCAGGTAAGAGGTATCGTAGCTCCCTGTAAGAATGAAAGATGGTTCTTCGACAAATCACTTGCATTCGCTCAGAAGCAGGCTAAGATGGCAGGTCTTGCTCACATCACTCTTCTTGATGCTGCAAACTACGGTTTCAAGGATGACCCGATCAGCAAGGTTATGACACCTGAAGAGATGAAAGAAATCGTCGAACTTACAGGTGTTAAGGAAGGCGAAACAATCTTCTTCATCTGCGACAATTCATCAGACATTGCAGACAAGAACGCAGGCGTTGTTCGTACATGGCTCGGTAATGAGCTTGAGCTTATCAAGAACGACCGATTTGAATTCTGCTTCGTTGTCGATTTCCCGATGTACGAGCGTGACGAAACAACAGATAAGATTATCTTCACACACAACCCGTTCTCAATGCCTCAGGGCGGTCTTGAAGCTCTTGAAACAATGGAGCCGACAGAAATCCTCGCTTACCAGTACGACCTTGTATGTAACGGTATCGAGCTTGCATCAGGTGCTGTTCGTAATCACAGCCCTGAAATTATGAGAAAGGCTTTCGAAATCGCAGGCTATCCTGAAGAAGAGCTTGAGAAGCGCTTCAGTGCTCTTTACAATGCTTTCCAGTTCGGTGCACCGCCGCACGCAGGTATGGCACCGGGTGTTGACCGTATCATTATGCTTCTTGCAGATACAGAAACAATCCGTGACGTTATCGCATTTCCGCTTGACGGTCAGGCTCAGGACCAGATGCTCGGTGCTCCGAGTGAGGTTACAGAGCTTCAGCTTTACGAAGCAAATGTAAGCATCCGCGGCAGAGGCGGTTCGGAAATGCTCGGTTCTGATTCTGCAGACGGTTCAGCTCCTGCTGCAAAGTCACCGAAGGCACAGGCAAAGGCTGAAAAGGATAAGCTTGCAAGCCTTGAGTCTGTAAATGAACTCAGCTTCACAGACGATGAAAAGAAAAAGATGAATAAGATTTTCGAGCTTATGTCAAAGAATGAGTCAGACCTCGGAAATACAGATACAAAAGACGTCGAGCCGATGGTTTATGTTATGCCGATGACAAACATTCTCCGCGACGACGCAAGAGACCAGAAGTTTTCTCGCAAGGATCTCCTTGCAGGTGCTCCGCAGAGCACTGAAGACAGCTGGCAGGTTCCCAGACTTGTAAAGTGAGGTGTTAAAAGTGGGATATTATGTTAATGAAATAAACGCAACAGGCAAAATTGCCGTTGACGATACAATCCTTGTAAAAGGTACTCCTGCAACAGCAGGTTCAAAAATGCTTGAAAATTTCACCCCGCTTTTCAGCGCTGAGGTAGTTGAAAAACTTGAAAAAGCAGGTTACGGAATTTCCGGCAAAACAAACGTCGGTGAATTTGGTCTTGATCTTATGGGCGAAACATCATACTTCGGTGCAAACGAAGTTGACGGAAAGCTTGTAAGTGCAGCAGCTTCACTTGTTAAGGACGGTGCAGTTACAGCAGCTCTCAATGTTGATCTCAACGGTGCACCCAGACGTGCTGCTGCGATTGCAGGTGTTGATTTCCTTAAGCCGACATACGGCACAGTTTCACGTTACGGTGTAATCGCTGCTGCTTGCTCAGGTGAGCAGATTGGTGTTACGGCAGCCGATGCAGATGCTGTAAAGGAAATTCTTACAGTTATCGCAGGTCACCACTCAAAGGACGGCACAAGCCTTCCTGCTGAAAAGTATGACTATGAAGCTGTTGAAGTATCAGGAATGAAGGTTGCTCTTGTCAAGGAGCTTTATGACCTCGCTTCTGATGAAGTAAAGGCAAACCTTGATAAATATATCGCTTCTCTCAAGGCTCTCGGTGCAACAGTTGAAACTGTTTCTCTCGATTGCATTAAGGAAGCACAGACAGCATGGCAGATTCTTATGTCAGCTGAAACAACAAACAACCTTTCACGTTTCGACGGTGTTAAATACGGTCACCGTACAGCTGATTACAAAAACATCGACGAGCTTTATGTAAAGAGCCGTACAGAAGCTTTCGGCTTCCTTACCAAGGCTACAATCATCTACGGTTCAGACGTTCTCGCAAAGGGCAAGTATGAAAGCTGTTACGATAAGTCGCTCCGTATCCGCCGTGTTGTGACAGAAAAAATCAAGGCTGTATTTGCACAGTACGATGCAATCCTTGCACCTGCTTGTAAATGTGTTGAGTACAAGGCATACGACCTTATGGAGTCATTTGAAAAGGTGTTTGAGGAAAGCGTTTTCACAGCAATTCCGAGCATCACAGGTGTTCCTGCTATGGCAACAAAGGGTGTTCAGCTTATTGCTGATTCATACAAAGACAATGTTCTTCTGAGCATTGCAAAAAGTGTTGAAGGATTGGAGGCATAAACGATGAAATACGAACTTGTTATAGGTCTTGAAACTCACGTTGAGCTTTCAACAGATTCAAAGCTTTTCTGCTCTTGCGGCGGTCATTCAAGCCCGAAAGAGCCTAACGACTGTGTATGTCCCGCTTGCAGCGGTATGCCGGGTATGCTTCCTGTTACAAACAAGCATGCAATCGAGCTTGCAGTAAAAGCAGGTTTTATGCTTAACTGTAAAATTAATCAGTATACAACTTTTGATAAAAAGAGCTATTACTATCCCGACCTTCCTGCATCATATCAGACAACACAGTGGTTCAACCCCATCTGTGTTGACGGTAGCGTAGAAATCGGCGACAGAACAATCGGAATCAAGCAGATTCACCTTGAAGAGGACGCAGGTAAGCTCGTTCACGACGATGCAACAAACACATCACTTGTTGACTACAACAGAACAAGCGTGCCTCTTATTGAAATCGTAAGCCGTCCTGACTTCCGTTCATCAGAGGAAGTTATCACATACCTCAAGAAGCTCAAGTCAAGCCTTCAGTTTGCAGGTATTTCTGAGTGTGAAGAGGGTGCAATGAGATGTGACGTAAACATTTCTGTCCGTCCCGAAGGTTCAGAAGAATTCGGCGTACGTGCAGAAATCAAGAATATGAGCTCACTCTCAGAAATCAAGGATGCAATCGAATTTGAAAAGGTTCGTCACGTTGATGCTCTTGAACGTCATACCGAAGTTCTTGTTCAGGAAACACGCCGTTGGGACGACGTTAAAAGACGTACATTCCCGATGCGTAACAAGGAAACAGCGGCAGACTACCGTTATTTCCCCGATCCGAACCTTATGCCCATCGTAATCGATGACGAATGGCTTGAAGCGATCCGTGCAAGTATGCCTGCAACAGCAGAGGAGCAGAGCATCCGTTACACAGAAATGGGTATTGCTGAGAAGGAAGCAATGGTACTCGCATCTGACAGAAAGCTTTCTGATACATTCGATGCAGTTGTTGCCCTTGGCAGAGCACCGAAATCGGTTGCAAGCTGGATCCTTACTGAGTGTATGGGTAATATGAAGCGTCTTGAACTCGATGAGCTTAAGATTGATGCAGCAAAGCTTGCAAGAATCATCGAGCTTGTTGATACAAACGAAATTACACGTCCTGCAGGTAAGAAGGTTCTTTCAGCACTCTTCGAGAGTGATATCGACGTTGATGCTTACTGTGAAGAAAACGGACTCAACGTAAAGGTTGACGAAGGCTTTATCCTCACAACAGTACAGCGCATAGTCAGTGAAAATCTTGATGCAGTTGCTAACTACAAGAGTGGTAAGACAAAGGCAATGCAGGCGCTCTTCGGACTCATTATGCGTGAGCTTAAGGGTACAGGCGATCCCGTTGTTATACGTGACCTTCTCCAGAAAGAACTTGATAAATAATTCGGACTTTCTCACAGAGTGAAGAACCAAAGAAACTAATTATAGGTTAACGGCTTGCAGTTATTGCAAGCCGTTTTTTTTGTCTGTTTCTTTTTAGTTGTTTTGACGAATCGCATACGCCTGCAACGTATAAAATGCATTCTTCCTCTCTGTGAAAAAGTCCGTTGTTGACAAAGATTTATTCTCTTGTTAAAATTTAAATGGATTTCAAAAAAACATCCCTTTCAAAGCCTCCCTTGCCTAAAGGGAGGGGGACCGCGAAGCGGCGGAGGGATGCACACCGAAAGGAAGAATCTCAATGAAAAAAATCGGCAAAGAAGTGCTTTTTCTTGAAGCTAAAGGCAATGTCCCGCGTAATGGTGAAGGCTCGTTTATCCGCCTTAACGACGGCAGAATAATGTTCGGATACACCGAATTTTCAGGCAACGATTGGGAGGACGATGCAACGGCAAATATCGCTGTGATTTACACTTACGATGAGGGCGAAACATGGACAAAACCTGAAATTATTTTCAGAAAACCCGAAGAAGCGTGGAATATTATGAGCTTTTCATTTCTTCGTATGGGTAACGGCGATATCGGTGCGTTTTACATCGTTAAAAATGCTGACCGTACGGATAAAATTGTTCTCACACGCTCATCTGATGAGGGTAAAACCTGGTCAGAACCGATAAATTGTCTCGATTGCTTGTCCGTTGCCGATTATTATGTTATAAATAATGACCGCGTTGTAAGGCTTGAAAACGGCAGAATTATTCTCCCGACGGCAAGACATACGGTTATTGATGCACCGCGCGACTTTATGCCGGGTGTAATATGCTTCTTTTATTCCGACGATGACGGATACACATGGCAGAAATCGGATACGGAATTTACCTGTCCGTTCCCGTCAAATCCCGACGGTTATGAAGAACCCGGCATTTATGAAAGAGATGACGGTACTCTCTGGTGTTATATCCGCACAAGCCTCGGATTTCAGTATCAGTCTTTTTCATCCGATAACGGAACAACATGGACAGCTCCCGAACCGAATCTTTTCTTTTCTTCGCCGTGCTCACCAATGCTCGTCAAGGATTGCGGTGAACTTACTGTTGCTGTTTTTAATCCGCTGCCCGAACACCTTTTACGTGAAGACTCGGAACCGTGGGGAAGAACACCGTATGTGATTGCTGTCAGCACAGACAGGGGTCTTACATTTAAAAAAGAAAACGTGTTTTACCTCGAAGACGACCTTACAAACGGATATTGCTATCCCGCAATAATCGAATGTCAGGGCGGTTTCCTCGTTGCGTACTACCACTCCAACGGTACAGGTGTCTGCCTTAACAGCACTCGTATTACCAAAATCAGTTATGATGAAATTTATATCGGTTAAGGAGTATTGCTTGTTAAATGGCTTGCAAAAAAAGTTCAGAGGTGAATAATCAGAAATGTTATATCGACAAATTCGGGTTAGTCGGGATGTTTTATTATAACGGTTGCGTTGCAACCTACACCTCATCAGTCACTTCGTGACAGCTTCCCCTCGAGGGGAAGCCTTGGACTTGCGCAATTTCTCAGCCTTCTCCTTGAGGAGAAGGTGCCGAGGAACGAGGCGGATGAGGTGGTAACAAAGAAATAGACAAACCCGGATTTACCGAACACAACTTTCTGAAATCAGGTGATTGCTTTGAAAAACACAATCAAATCAATTGTAGAAAAACAACTGAAAGTAAAAGTGAAATCTGTCCGTGAATGCGGCAAAGGTGCAAGCGGCAGCGTTTACAAAGTAAGAATCACGAGCGAACCCTTCATACTTGCAGTAAAATCAAGCCAATTTTATGATAATTTAATCAAAGAGAAAAATATGCTTGACTATCTTTCCAAACGTGTAGCCTACAAAGTGCCGAAAACATATTTCCTTTGCAAAGAAAACGATACGGCATTTCTTGCAATGGATTTTATAAAAGGTGTAAGCGGAAAAAGCAAAATCGTCAGATTTATCCCTGACAGAAAACGGCTTAAAAACAGCATTATGGACGCGCTTATGAATGCCCAGAGTGTTCATCACAATAAGTTCGGCAAATACGACAATCCTGTTTATTACACGTGGAAGGATTATTATAAAGACTATTTTGAAGATATATATAAATTTACAAAACGTAAGTATGATAACAACGAGATTGAATCTGTGGTAATGGAGGCGGTCGAACTCATAAAGACTCATTTTGATATAATATTCAACGAAACATCGGATAAAGCCTGTTTGTGCCACGGTGATTTCTGGATGCCGAACCTGATAATTAATTTTTGGAAATCTGAGCTTGTAGGAGCCGTTGACCCGTTTGATATGCTGTGGGCAGAGCCTGAATATGAGCTGTTTTGTCTGACACTCGGTTTCGGCGAAAAGCTGAGGCTTTATGATGAATATAAAAAGAGAAATAAGACCACAGCATACTGTGATATTAAAGTTGAACTGTATGCTTTATGTAATGAACTTAACTGGTATATACTGCTTGGTGAAATGGAGCATGGTTATATTATTTATCGTTCTGAACGCCTGATAAAAGCAATGAGAAACTGTTTAAGGAAGTGTTAATTTATGACTGATATCGAAACAATAAACCAATATGCCGAAACCTATTCCAATCCGCCCGAACGCGAACGTGTTTCAGGTAGGGGAATTGTTGTTGTCAAGTAGGACATGGTTTACACATTGTTTGAAGACATGGTTTACACTTTTTGCCTAGGATCATTATGTAAAAGATAGACCCTGCGAGACACGATTGTTTGTGTATTCAGATTTAGCTTTGCGACTCTGAATTGTCTGA
>JAZSQQ010000083.1:0-43481 GCA_045538055.1 Acutalibacteraceae bacterium | reverse complement strand
GTCGCAGACCCTTAATGTTTGCGATGCAAACACATCATTAGCGAAGCGACATCATTCATCATATCCGCATCGCGGATATATCATTGCAAAGGCATCGCCTTTGCTCTACAAACCCGAATTTGCAAAAGGCGGTGGGATAATACCCACCGCCAAACATCAATTTATAACTGTTACTCTGTCATCATCCGTTCGGTTAATGACTGCACCGTCATGCTCGTTATAGAGGAAAAAGAAATATGCGTTTTCTTCATCAGCCTTGAAGTTTCTGAGAGCTTCTTCTGTTACAAGAAGAGAAAGCACGGCTGTGTTGTCATCGCCGTTTGCAACTTCAACTGACGGTATATATCCCATTCTGTGAAGCTTTTCCGATATTTTAATAAGCTCATCCTTACCTGTAATCATTTTTGTATCCTCAAAAACCCTGACGGCAACTCTGTAAACAATTCTGCCGCCCGTTTCATCGCAGGTATCTCCGTATGCTTCAAATGCGGCATTCAAGGGTATTGAAAAAAAGCTTGTTCCGTTTTTAGGCACGGCATAGCATGCTGAACCTGAGGAACCGACACCTTCATAAGAATCAATTATATCCGTTCTGATAATGGTTTCGCTGTTGTTCTCTTCGTCATCCGAAGGAACACAAGGACCGTTATTAAACGGGGTGTCCTTGACAGGCTCATAATAATCCTTTTCGCCTGTTACAGCAGAATCAGCAAGAGTCTGTTCGTCCGTTTTTGATGGCTCGGGTGAAAGGGGAGAGCTGATTTGTTCTTTCTGATGCAGACCGAAACCTGCGAACAAAACCAACGTTACACACGCAAAGGAAACGGAGAGCTTGACAGTTTTTTTTCTTGATTCCCTTTTCTTCTGTGCGTATTCATCTCTGCGGCGAAAAACACTTTCTGCCATTTCATCATAAGTCTTCATAAATAAAATCCTCCTTCTTGAGTTCTTCCTTTAAAGCAAGTCTTGCTCTGTAAACAAGAGTTTCAATGTTGTGAACCTTCTTTTTCATCACGGTTGCCGCATCTTTATTGCTGAAGTTTTCGAAATAGACAAGCCACAGAATCTGCCTGTAGTCAGGTTTAAGTCTGCTCATTGCGCGATGAAGCAAAATCTTTTGTTCTTCACGAAAAAATTCTGATTCAATTATTTTTTCTTCATCTGTCCGGCATATTATGTCTTCAAGCGGGATATCTTTCCGTCCGGAATGTTTTTTCAGATAATCCAATGCAACGTTCCGGCCGATTGCATAAAGCCATGTTTTAAAGCTTGATTTGCCTGAAAAACGCGGTCTTTTGGTCACAATTTTAAAGAACGTATCTTCCGTCAGGTCTTCAGCAATATGTAAATCGCGGACAAAACTGTTGATGTAAAACATAAGTCCGTCTTTGTATTCTTTTATTATCTCAACAAAACCGCTGTCATCACCGTCAAGGAAACGGCGGTAGCTACTTGCACCGTTATCCATCGGCATCCTCCTTCCTGAAAGGTGTCCTTTCACTTATTAGACGATATAACCCAACAAAACCTCACAGGTATTATAACAGATTTTACGGTGTGAGTTTTGATAATTTGTTTTATAAAAAAGAACAGTAATCTGAATTTCGGTATTGTAATTTGAAAGTTTTTGTGCGATAATAAATTTGTATAATTATAATTCCTGATCGGAGGTTTGTTTATGGGCAGAAAGTGTGCATTAATTCTCGCGGCAGGCGAGGGAAGACGTATGAAAACCTCAAAGCCTAAGGCTTTGGCGGAAGTTTTATTCAAACCTATGATTGACTGGGTGACCGATGCCGCAATTGCAGGCGGTGTTGACGATATCTGTGTTGTTACCGGTCACGGACGCGAGGAGCTTGAAGCGCACCTTGGCGGAAAGTTCAGCACTGTTGAGCAGAAGGAACTTCTCGGTACGGGTCACGCAGTTATGCAGGCTAAAGATTTCATCAAGGCTCACACTCCGGGCGATATTCTCATCCTTAACGGCGATGCTCCGCTTATCGATGAAAAGACAATCAGTACGGCATACGAATACCATACTTCACATAAGAATGCGGTTACAATCATTTCTGCAAAGATTGATAATCCCACAGGTTACGGTAGAATAATCCGTAACAAGGATAAGTGCCTTAAGAAGATTGTTGAAGAAAACGATGCAAACAACGCCGAGAAGATGATTAACGAGGTCAACTCAGGTGCATATTGGTTCAATTGCTCTGTTTTGCTTGAAGCTCTTGAAGGTATTGTTGAAATGCACGACAAAAAGCATCAGGCGGAATATTACCTGACGGATGCTATTGAGGTTATCCTTGATAAGAATCTGAATGCAGTTGCTTACGAGGCAGGCAATCCTGATGCTGTGCTTGGTGCCAACGACAGAGTACAGCTTCAAAAATTAAACGAAATTGCACGCAGAAAGGTTATGGAAGACCTTATGCTTGACGGCGTTTCAATTCCGTGTGCTGACGGTGTAATGATAAGCCCGAATGTTAAAATCGGTGCAGAAACTGAAATTCTTCCCGGTACTATCATTAAGGGCGATACCGTAATCGGTGAAAACTGTGTTATCGGTCCGAACAGCCTGATTGAAAACAGCGTTATCGGTGACAATGTTACTCTTAACAACACTCAGTGCTACTCTTCAACGGTTAAGAACGGAACAACAATCGGCCCGTTCGCAAGAATACGACCTGACTGTGTTATCGGCGAGGATGTCAAGGCAGGTAACTTTGTTGAGTTCAAAAATGCAAAAGTCGGCGACAGAACAAGTGTTTCGCATCTTTCTTATATCGGTGATGCAGACTTCGGTACAGACATCAACGTAGGTTGCGGATGTGCGACAGTTAACTATAACGGTAAGGAAAAGAACCGTACAAAGGTTGATGACCACGCATTCCTTGGCTGCAGCACGTATCTTGTTGCTCCTGTAAGTGTAGGTAAGAACAGCTATACAGCGGCAGGTTCGGTTATTACTGAGGATGTTCCCGATAATGCACTTGCAATTGCGCGTTCAAGACAGACAATCAAAAAAGATTGGATTTCAAAGAAAAAGCCCTATAAATGGCAGAAATAAGAGGTAGACTATGAATAAGAATATTTTAATCAGAGCAGCGTCGCTCATACTTGTTGCAGGTGTTCTGCTTTCATCATTCGGATGCAAAAAAGGTGATGATGAGCAACCGACAAAAGATGCAGATACAAACGCTACGGGTGAGCTTGCATTGCCTTCAGCAGAAAACGGAACATTCAAGGTTGATGTTACGGTCTATCCTGAAAAGGTGGACGGAACAACCAAACCGGGAGCAACAACGAAAGTTACCGAGAAAACAGGAGAACTGTATTACATCAGTATCCAGAAAACTCTTGACAGCGTAAACGACAATATGAAACGCCGTTTGACGGAAAAAGCCGGTGACTTAGGAATCGACAAAGCAAAGGCTGAAAAGATGATCAAAAGCGGAACAACCTGGAAGCATGTCAGCGTTTTTGTTTATATTCTTAATTCAAATTCAAAGGATTCTGCACTTAGATTTGTTAAATCGAAGCAGACAGAAAATCTGATTATTGATACTGAGCTTGACACTGAATACGGTATTCCTGCAGGCAGAGGAAACCATGTGGCTCTGGACGCATATATTGACACTTCAAAGTTCGAGACTGAGGAAGAAATCGTTGCAACCCTTCAGAGTATGGATATTAAGATTTCATACACACTTATGGATAACTCATCGGATTCAGTTGATGATTGGTCAAAGGTTACAACTGCTTATATGCCTGTTAAATTCTAAAAAATATTTCGGGACGGTTATCCGTCCCGATAGTTTTGACAAGGAGTAAAAAATGTTTTTAAGAAAAAAAGCAACAGCAGTGCCGTCAGGTTCGCCTGAGTTTATGGTCGTGGGTCTCGGAAACCCGGGTAGGGACTATGAATTCACAAGGCACAACGCAGGTTTCCTTACACTTGACCATATTGCCGTTGAAGAAAATGTTGAAATTAAAAAGCTTAAGTACAAGGCTTTGATAGGGGACACCGTTATTTCAGGTCACAGATGTTTTCTTGTTAAACCGCAGACTTTTATGAATAACAGCGGAGAGTCAGTCAGGGAGATTTCTCAGTTTTATAAAATCCCGCCTGAAAGAATTATCGTTATTTTCGATGATATTTCGCTTCCTTGCGGAAAGCTTCGTATAAGACGTAAGGGCACGGATGGCGGACACAACGGGATAAAGAGCATTATCTATCATCTTAATTCGGATAATTTTCCGCGAATCAAGGTTGGTGTGGGAGCAAAACCACATCCCGATTATAACCTGGCGGATTGGGTGCTTTCCACATTCAAAAAGGATGAAATGGAAGAGCTGAAAAAGGCGATTGCAAAAGCGACCGAAGTTCTGCCGTATATACTTGACGGTGAAATTGACAAGGCAATGAATAAAGCTAACTAAAAAAGACCTCGGATTTTTCCGAGGTCTTGATTTCTTATTTGTAGCTGTTTATATTCGCTTTGCCTGATGAGATTGAAAGAATAATGTAAGCGTCCTGAGAGTTAACCTGTCCGTTTTTGTCAATATCTGCAGCCTTAAGCTGACTCTTACTGAGCTTTGCTTTTCCTACTGAGAACTCAAGCACTTTAAGCGCATCAGTTGAATTTACCTTTTTGTCGCTGTTAACGTCTCCAAGATTGTAAACAAGCTTGTATACAGGCCAGTAATCTTCCTCTGCGCGTGTGCCTCTTGCTTCAGACTTTGCTACTTTGTTAGCGGGACGCTCAAAGTAGTAGCACCAGTCGTAAGCTGCCTGATAAGCACCCTGTGCTGAGTTAGGAACAACCTTGATTTTATCAAGAATATAGCCTGTTGTGCTTTCCTGCTTTTCAAGCTCATATTTAAGGAAGTAGAGCTGACCTTCAAGTGTTTTCCATGAATAACCGTTCTTTGCACAGAAGCTTTTGAGGTTGTCGAATCTTCCGTTGTGCCACTGACAGATGCCGTAGCTTGAACCGCTGTCGCCGTAAAGGTTGGGGTTAAAGCTTGATTCCTTTTCAATGTTGGCAAGAACACCGCAGGCTGCTGCAGAGTTAAGTCCCATCTCATCAACAAGGAAATCAAAAATAGTCTGAACTGTTTTGTTCGTCGGAACAGATGCTGCAGATGAAGCAACTGCCAAAGATGAGAAAACAGTAATTACTGCAAGTAAAACAATAAGAGCTTTCTTTATGTAGTTTTTAAAATGCATAAAAATCGTCCTTTTTTTAGTTTCGTCGGAACCCGACAAGTATACTTATAACATACAAATGTTACGAAATTATGACATTTCAGAAATTTCTGTAACTTTTTGTAACTAATTTCCGACAAAAATGCAATATTTATGCTGTTTCAGCAGAAAAACACCGCCGAAGTGCCATACTCCGACGGTGTTTTATCAGTTAAAGATTATAATGAATATTCCGCAGCGATATCTGCAATTTTAACAGGAGCGCCTGTTACGAGTGACTTCTTTGCAGCAAGGCCGATAAGTACGGGCTGAAGACCGCAGTCAAGACCAACGCTTACTTCCTTATCGTTTACGATGCAGTCGATGAACTCTGTGATTTCTTCAACGTAAGCACCCATGTATCTTTCAAGGAAGAAGTTGAGGGGAACTTCACCACGAACGCCGTTAGCGTCAGAGATAACAGCTGTTGA
Source organism: Acutalibacteraceae bacterium (assembly GCA_045538055.1). Classification (GTDB taxonomy): domain Bacteria; phylum Bacillota; class Clostridia; order Oscillospirales; family Acutalibacteraceae; genus CAG-488. Next base: position 37,796 of record JAZSQQ010000083.1, on the reverse strand, counting down.
CTCTGAATCGTTGCCGATAGCAACCTGACCGAGTGAACCGAAAGCTTCAACTCTCTGGTCGTAACCGTAGCTTGCACGGCGGCAGTTGTCGATAACTGCGATAGCACCGTTAGCGAGCTTCATTGAAATAACTGCTGTGTCGATGTCGCCTGCTTCGCCGATTGCGGGATCAACAAGTACTGCACCGTATGCAAATACTTCCTCAACCTCAGAACCTGACATGAAACGAACCATATCAAAATCATGGATTGTCATATCAAGGAAGATACCGCCTGAAACCTTGATGTAGCTTACCGGAGGAGCACCGGGGTCTCTTGAGCAAACCTTGAGAATGTTGAGGTCACCGATCTGACCGCCTTCAACAGCCTTTCTTGCAGCCTTGAAATTGTGGTCAAAACGACGGTTGAAGCCTACCTGATACTTAACGTTGCTGTTTTCAAGAGCAGCCTTAACCTCAAGAATCTTGTTTACATCGTGGTCAATCGGCTTTTCGCAGAAGATGTGCTTGCCTGCTGCGATAGCTTCGAGTGAAATTGTTGAGTGTGTATCTGTTGAAGAGCAGATAAGAACTGCCTGAATGTCGTTATCCTCAAGGATTTTGTGATAATCAGTGTAGAACTCTTCAATGCCGAGACCCTTTGCCCATTCGATTGTTTCATCGTTAAGGAAGGGGTCAGCAACAGCCTTAACTGTTGCGTTTTTAACATATCTCATAATTGATTCGCAGTGAACCTTACCGATACGGCCTGCGCCGATAATACCAACATTAATCATAACTTTCAAGCTCCTTTATTATATTGTTCCGTCCCAAGTGGAAACTTCTGTTTTCTTCATTTCTTCTTCGTCAAACCAGCGTGTTGTTACGCACTTGCTCTCTGTGAAGAATCTGTATGAATCCTTGCCAAGGCAGTGGAGATCGCCGAAGAATGAATCCTTGTGTCCTGCGAAGGGGAAGAATCCGATCGGCACGGGGATACCAACGTTAACGCCGACCATACCGCCATCTGTGTGGCGTGTGAATTCACGTGCGTAGTAGCCGTTCTGTGTAAAGATAACTGAACCGTTTGCGTACGGGTTAGCGTTCATAAGCTTAAGACCTTCTTCAAAAGTCTTTACTCTCTTGATGCTGAGTACGGGTCCAAAGATTTCTTCGTCACCGATTGTCATTTCGGGAGTAACCTTGTCAAAAATTGTCGGTCCTACGTAGAAGCCGCCCTCGTAGCCCTCAACAACACAGTTTCTGCCGTCGAGTACAAGCTCTGCACCTTCTGCAACACCCTTATTGATATCAGCAATAACTTCATCGTAATGCTTCTTATATGTAATAGGACCGAGCTTTGAAGTCTTATCGTAGCCGGGGCCTACTTTGATAGCCTTAGCCTGCTTAATAAGCTCTGCAACGAATGCATCAGCGATGCTTTCCTGAACAACACAGCAGGAGAGTGCCATACATCTCTGACCTGCGCAACCGAAAGCTGAGTTGATAACACCTGCAGCTGTTCTTTCAATCGGAGTGTCCTCAAGAACGAGAGCGTGGTTCTTTGCCTGACAGAGAGCCTGAACTCTCTTGCCGTTCTTTGCGGCACGCTCGTAAATAAGCTTACCGACAGGAGTTGAACCAACGAATGTGATACCCTTAACGTCAGGGCTGTCAAGAAGAACGTTGATTTCGTTTCTTGAGCAGGTAACGATATTGATAACGCCGTCGGGAACGCCTGCTTCTTTGTAAAGACCTGCAATTCTGAGAGCAGTTCTCGGTGTAAGGCTTGCAGCCTTGAGAACCATTGTGTTACCTGTTGCAAGGCAGACGGGAGCCATCCAACCGAAAGGAATCATAGCAGGGAAGTTAACGGGAACGATACCTGCGAAAACACCCATTGATTCACGGTAAAGAACTGTGTCGTAACCTGCAGAAGCATCCATTGTGCTTTCGCCCATCATAAGTGAAGGAACCTGAGTTGCAAGCTCTGTGCCTTCCTTAGCCTTGAGTACGTCACCTTCAGCTTCGCTCCAAACCTTACCGTTTTCTTCAGCAACGAGCTGTGTAAGCTCTTCCATATGCTCCATAAGAAGGTCGCGAACTTTATACATAATCTGAGCTCTCTTGATTGCGGGAGTTGCACTCCATGCGGGATATGCAGCCTTAGCGGCAGCGATTGCTTCCTCAACCTCTTCTGCAGTACAGTTGGGAGCATAGCCTGTGATTTCGCCTGTGCTGGGATTCACAAGCTCGTAATATTTGTCTGTTTTTGATTCAACGTACTGACCGTTGACAAAATACTTGATTTTTTCAGCCATTTTTAATTTCTCCTTTAGATACCAGCTTTTTCAGCGATATATTCTCTTGCCATCTTAGCGTACTTGAACGGATTTGCGATTGCGGGATCCTGCTCAGCTTCAACAAGCATCCAACCCTCATAATCTGCCTCGTCAAGAACATCAAATACAGGCTTGAAGTCGATTGTGCCGTCACCGGGTACTGTGAATGCACCAAGACGAACGCCCTGAAGGAATGAAAGGCTCTCAGCCTTAACCTTAGCTACGATTTCAGGACGGATATCCTTAAGGTGAACGTGCTTTATTCTCTTAGCGTACTTCTTAAGAACAGCCATATAGTCCTCACCGCAGTATGCAAGGTGACCTGTATCGAAGAGGAGGTAAACTGCATCGGGATCGCACATATCCATCATCTTGTCGATTTCCTCAGCTGTCTGAACAACTGTACCCATATGGTGGTGGTAAACGAGTGTGATGCCGTATTCCTTAGCGATGTTACCGAGCTTTGAAAGACCGTCTGTGAACTTCTTCCACTCTTCATCGTTCATAACATACTTTTTCTCAAAAACAGGTGTTTCCATCTGTCCCTGAATGCTGTAGCTCTGCTCAGATGCACCGATGCGTTTTGCACCGCAACCCTTAAGGAATTCGCAGTTTTCTCTGAAATCCTTTTCAACTTCCTCAAAAGGCTTTGTAAGGATGAATGAGGAGAACCAACGGTTTGCAATTTCAAGACCGCGGATATCAAGGTATTCGTGCATACCTTCGACTGTTTTGGGATATTTGTTGCCGATTTCGCAGCCCTTATAGCCTGCAAGTGCCATTTCACTTACACACTGTTCAAATGTGATTTCACCGCCGAGGTCAGGCATATCATCGTTTGTCCAACCGATAGGAGCGATACCGAGCTTGATTTTTTCTGCGTTCATATTAACTCTCCTTTATCAATACTTTCTTGCTTCAAGCAAGTGTTCTTTCTTTTCTTTGAGTGCTTCCTTGCCTTTTTCGGTACGGGGGATATCTGAACAACCAACGTTCCACCATCCGCCGTAGCCGTCTGTCATAGACTTCGGAAGAACCTTTATATCAATGAGTGTCGGTTTTGTCTGCTTGAATGAATCAAGAAGAGCAGCCTCAAGCTCATCCATAGTTTTTGCTGTGTATGTAACGTAACCGTAACCTTTTGCACAAGCGGCATAGTCAATGTTCATAAACTCACCGTTACGGATAGGCTCATCGCCAACGCGGTAACGTGACTCTGTACAAAGTGCTTCAATACCCTGACCCATCTGAAGGTTGTTGATACAGCCGAATGAAGCATTATCGAAGAGAAGAACGTTGATCTTCTTGCCTTCCTGAAGTGCTGTAATCATTTCACCGTGGAGCATATTGTAGCTTCCGTCACCTGTGAAAGCGTAAACCTCACGGTCGGGATAAGCGAGCTTTGAACCGAAAGCACCTGCAATTTCATAACCCATACAAGAGTAGCCGTATTCCATATTGTAAGCGTCGCGTGTATCTGTTGTCCACATTCTCTGCATACAGCCGGGAAGCGAGCCTGCAGCACCGACAGCGATTGCATTGTCGGGGATAAGCTTACGGATAAGTGCGAGTGCGGCAGTCTGTGTAATAACACCGCCTGTTGCCTTTACGAAACCTTCAACAGCATCATCAACATGGTTCGGGATTTCGGGAACATAATCTTCTGAATATGTGCAGGAAGCAAGTCTGTCCATTTCCTTGTCCCAATCAGCTTTAGCGTCTGCAATTTCAGTTGTGTAAGCTGTTTTGTATCCGTCGAGATACTTTTCAAGAGCCTGAACGCCTTCAAGAGCATCGGCAACCATCTTGATGCTGTCGAGCTTGCCTGCGTGGAAAGCACTTGCGTTGATTGTAACAACCTGCTTGTCAGCATAGAGCCACTTTGAAGAGGTTGTGAAGTCTGTGAACTTTGAACCGATACCGATGATAAGGTCAGCGTCCGTTGCAAGCACGTTTGCACTTGAGTTACCTGTAACGCCGATACCGCCTACGTTGAGGTAATGGCTTGATTCGATAGCGGATTTACCTGCCTGAGTTTCAGAGAAGGGGATGTTGTGCTTTTCGCAGAAAGCTTTTACGGTTTCGCCTGCAAGAGAATATCTTACACCGCCGCCGACGATAACAAGAGGCTTCTTGCTTGCCTTGATTTTTTCAGCAACCTGACGTACTTCATAGTCGCAGGGAATCTGACGGGGGATGAGGTGAACTCTCTTTCTGAAGAATTCAGCAGGGTAGTCGAAGCTTTCTCCCTGAACGTCCTGACAAAGAGCAATTGCAACAGCACCGCAGTGACCGGGGTCTGTAAGAACTCGCATTGCGTTTGTGAGTGCAGTCATAATCTGCTCAGGACGGGTGATTCTGTCAAAATATCTTGTAACAGCTTTGAAAGCGTCGTTTGTTGTAACAGTGCCGTCGTGAAGCTGTTCAATCTGCTGAAGAACGGGGTCGGGCTGACGTGATGCAAATGTATCGCCCATGAAAAGAAGGAGGGGCATGTTGTTAACCGTTGCCATCGCAGCAGCAGTAACCATATTTGCAGCACCGGGGCCGATTGAAGAAATACAGGGGATAATCTTCATTCTGTTTGTCATCTTACCGTAAGATGCAGCAGCCTGAGCCATACCTTGTTCGTTTCTGCCCTGCATAACCTTGATTGAATGCTCAGCCTGTGAAAGTGCTTCACCAACACCGAGAACGCAACCGTGACCGAAAACCGTGTAGAAGTAATCAACATACTTACTTTCAATCATTTCTCCGTTATGCTCAATTGTAACATACTGATTGTCGAGGTATCTTACGATAGCCTCACCAAGGGTAAGTCTTACTGTTTTCATAACAACTTCTCCTTTATGCTCTGGCGACCATTTCGCCGTATTTTTCTTTTTCCTCTTTGATAAATGCTTTGATTTCGTCAACTGTCGGCATAAAGAGTGAACAACCGTGAGCTGCAACGAGCATTGAAGCCGATGCACTGCCAAGCTCAAGACAGTCCATAATATCCCACTCTTCAAGAAGACCGTAAATGAAAGCAGAACCGTAACCGTCACCGCCACCGAAGGACTTGAATGCCTTTACGGGGAACGGCTTGATTGAATATTCACCGTCAGCTGTGTGAGCTGTTGAGCCTTCCTTACCGTGCTTGATGATAACAATCTTGTTGCCCATGCTCATCCAATGAGCTGCAGTTTCCTTGTCTGTTCTGCCCGGAGCTGAAATTGCCTCTGTGAGGTCAAACTCTTCGCGTGAACCCATAACCATATCACTGTTGGAAGCAACAACTGAATAGTAGATAGCTATTTCGTCCGCATTCTTCCAGTTATAGGGACGGTAGTCGATGTCGAAGATAACCTTTGTGCCAACCTTCTTTGCAAGATACATTGCCTTAAGGCAGGCTTCTCTTGACGGGCTCTGTGAAAGAGCAGTACCGCTGATGAGGATAGCTTTTGCACTCCTGATATAATCCTCATCAACATCATCGGGATGAAGCATAAGGTCAGCGATACCGTCACGGTACATAAGGATGCTGCTTTCATGTTCTGATTTGATTTCCGTGAATGTAAGACCGAGCTTTTCTCCGCCCTTTGTACGGGTAATGTGTGAAATGTCGATACCTTCATCCTTGAAAAAATTTTCAACGTATGTACCGAACTGGTCATCGGAAACTTTGCCGATAAATCCGACCTTTTTGCCGAGTCTTGCAAGACCTACCGCGATGTTTGCAGGTGAACCGCCGACGTACTTTTTGTAGTTTTCACACTTGTCAAGTGTGTTGTAATAGTCGGTCGGATTGAAGTCGATTGCAACTCGTCCGATAGGTATGAGGTCGAGTTCTCTTGTTTCGTCAAAATCAATGTATTTCATAAAATCAGCCTCCAAAACTAATTTTTAAATCATTCATAATATTTTACCATATATATGTATTTCTGTTCAAGAGAAAAGTATCAAAAAATACGATTTCAGGCATAAAAAATAGAAGCTGTTTTTCGTTAAAATGAATAACAGCTTCCTTTTTATTTAATTCTGAAACGGAGCACAATTCCGCCAAAGGACACAATGTCACCGTCACTTATAACGGCGGTGCGTTCAACCTTTGTTTTGCCGATAGTTGTACCTGAAGAAGAGTTTGTGTCCGTAATAACCCAGCCCTTTTTGTGCTTTGCAATAACAGCGTGAAATCTTGAAACAGACGGGTAGTTAAGCACAATATCGCAAGCGTTACTTCTGCCGACGGATGTTTCCCAGTTGGTGATAAGATATTCGTCTCCGGTAAGCTCGTCGATAAGGCAGGCAGGTGTAACCTTCGGGGCTTTACTCTGAAGAAGATGCTTGATACAGTATGCAATTATAACAAGACACAGTACGGGTATAAGATACCTTACAACGGTCATTAAATCCATATGTATCGCACTCCTTTCTTTTAAACCGATTATATATTTTAAACAAAAAAATGTCAATAAATTTTCCGTTAAGCTTTTGTTAAAAAGGAAAATAATGTGGTATACTTGTTTTATTAAGATTACCGGGGAGGTAAAATATGAAAAAGTTTAAAGGTATAATATCTTTTGTTCTTGCAACAGTTATGGCGTTTTCTGCCTTAAGCTTTAACTCTTCTGCTGTCGGCACGTTTGAAGAATGGCTGCAGGGTTGGGATACAATAGACAACGGCACGGGTTACATAACCCTCACACCGGGCGAAGACGAAACAAAAATAAATTTTTCTTGGCAGTCACCAAGGCTTGAAGAAAGCATTGTGATCGGCAAGTCTGCAGATTTGAGTGACGGCGAAAATCTTAAGGTAAAAACGAACCTTAATCTTTTCGGTGGAGAATGGACACACACAGCAACTGCTGAGAATCTTGAAGAGGGTACAACATATTATTACCGCTACACAATAAACAAAGCTGAGAGTGAGATATATTCTTTCACAACAGATTCCGATGATTGCACAAAGGTGCTTTTTGTTACGGATTCGCAGATAGGCCGTTCAAGCGGTACGCAGGAAGAAATTTATCAGAACGACACCTACGGCTGGACGAAAACCCTTGATACAGCTTTTGAGAAAAACGAAGGTATAGATTTTATTCTTTCTTCAGGTGACCAGGTTGAAGATTCTTATTCGGAGGAGCAGTATACGCTGTTTGAATCTCCCGAAATTCTTCGTTCGGCACCCATTGCGGCGGCAATAGGAAATCACGAGTTTTATACGCCGAATTACAGCCACCATTTCAACAATCCGAACAGCAACACGTTTTCTTTGTTTAATTGGCCTGCAGGTAGGGGATATTATTTCTCACATAATGATGTTCTTTTTATCGTTGTTGATTCAAATAACTTTTTCCCGTCAGCAAACAGAAGGCTTATCAAAAATGCCTGCAAGGCTTATCCCGATGCAAAATGGCGAGTGCTTATGATGCACCACAGTCCGTTTGATGCAAGGGGAGCAGACGATATCGGAAATAAGTTCGCACGTTTTACGGTTGTTCCTTATATCGACGAGTTTGATATTGACATCTGCCTCAGCGGTCACGACCATTATTACAGCCGTTCTTATATGATAAAAGACAAAAAAATAACGGATGATACAAGCGAGAACGGAATTTACAAAAATCCCGAAGGAACGCTTTATGTTACACAGAATTCGTCGTCAGGCAGTAACTACAGCGGTACGGGCGATGAAATATCAGAGTATTGCGAGTTCGCTTTGCAGGAAAACAGAACAACATATTCAATTCTTGAAATCAAAGGAAGTGCCCTTACACTTACAAGCTATCACACAGATACGAACGAAAAGTTTGATACTGTGACAATTGAAAAGAAATAAACGCAAACGAGAGGGTTGATCCCTCTCGTTTGCGTTATATCTCGGAAATATCTTTTGCGCACTTACGGCAGATTTTCTGTCCGTTAAAATCAACAAGGTCAGTTGTATCGTGACAGAAAATGCAGGTATCGGCATATTTTTTCAGTATGATTTCGTTGCCCTTTGCAATAATTTCAACCTTGCTGTCTTCTCCCATAAGGTCGAGTTCTTTCCTGATTTCAATCGGGAGAACAATCCTGCCTGCAAGGTCAATGCTTCGTACGATTCCGACATGTTTCAATTTGTTACATCTCCTTTTACGGGGTTTTGGAACAGGAAAACCCAAATGCTGTCCATCACCAACAATATACCACTTTTTACCACACAGGTCAATGCTTATTATTACAAAATAATCGCGAAAAATTTGTCGTAATTTTTCCGATATTAAAGAAAAAAGAGCAACCGCGAAGGTTGCTCTTTTCTTATGTAACAATTAATTATGCCATAAGGCCTGAGATCATTGCTACGATTTCATCGAGGATAGCCTGGAAATCGATTGTTGCAAGGAAATCTGTGATTGTAGCGATGAGAGCTTCAAAATCGATACCCTCAAGGAATGCTGTGATCTGTTCCATGATATTTCTCCTTTCCTATACTGGCAGTAAGCTTACTACCTCGTTACGTATATATTAGCACTGTTATACAATATTGTCAATATGTCAAACTAAACTTTTCTGCAAAAAATAAGCAGCCGAGTAATCGGCTGCTTAATATTGAGTTTAATTATGATATAGGCGGAATGAAGTTTGCAACTAAACCTGCAATAGCATCGAGTATTTTTGAAAAGTCGATCTGAACAAGAAGATCTGTAACTTTGTTCATAACAACGTCGAGAATTGCGTTCCAATCAATGCTTTCAAAGAATGCTGTAATCTGATCCATGGTGAATCTCCTTTCAAATTTTAAGTGATTAAATCACTTGATTTGGGTACATTTTATCACTTTTGTGATTTTTTGTCAATAGATTAGTTGTGTAAAATTACGGCTGAAGCCGGCGTATAAACTTTTGACTGAATATCAGATTACAAGTCCAGCAATGAGATTCATAATGCTGTCAAGAATCGACTGAAAATCAATCATAGCGAGGAAATCGGTAATCCACGAGATAATTGCATCAAAATCAATGTTGTTGAGAAAATCAATAATTTGTTCCATAATAACATCCTTTCTTACCGCAACAATTGAAATAATACTTATTTGAAAATATTCCTCATATAACCCATAGAAAGGATAATCTTAATTTTCTTTTTAGTCAATATACAATGCTTTTATTGTGTAAAATTACGGCTGTACGGGAACAGGCTTATCCTGCTTTTCGTGTTCGAAGGAAAGAATGTTGTTTCTTGTGTAATAATTGCAACGCATATCAAAGGCTTTGCAGAGTCCGTCAACGGGAATGTAAAGTTGTTCGCGCTGTGAACGAACAACAATGTGTTCCATCTTCATTTCACCTCTGTCCGTAACTGCGATGTCACTTCCTTCAGTGAATTTTGCTTTGTGGCGGTAAGCCTTGATGTAAACTATACCCTCGCTGAGTTCAACGTCAAAGCCGGCATAACGGAAAAGTATTGCCGCCGGAACGCACCAAACTCCGTCAATGCTTTCTGCTGATGTAGTACGTGCGCAAAGGCCGAGGTCTGCACCCTTGAACATCATTTTTGTGTCCTTGTAAACCGGAGCAAGAGCAATGGGTTCAATGCTGTCGTTTTCTTTATCTATAACGCAACGGTCAGCAATTCTGCCGTCCTCAAGGTAAGATGTAAGAGTGAGTCTGCTACCCTCTACGTGAACGATTGCATACATCGAAAGCTCCTCTTCGTGCGGATACCACGCGGCGTTCCAAAGCTTCGGAAGAGCGAGCATTCTTGACGGGTTTCTGTTACTGCTTCCGAGGTTGTAAAAAACAGTGCCTTCGGACGGCTTGTCGTAAAGATTTTCGTTTCTTCTGGGATAGCTTCTTGAAAAGCAGTGCTCGTGGCCGCTGAACATAACGTCGAATTTTTCCATACCTTCCATCATCATCGGATATGAATCATCGCACGCGAGGTCAGAGCCTGCATAGCAGATAGGGAAGTGATGCGAGCCGAATTTCCATGTCTTGTTGCTTGCATCTGCATCCTTGATAAGCCATTCGTTGACGTCCTCGGGACCGCTTATACCGATAGCCGCAAAGTGTGCATTGCCGAAATCAAAGGAATAGTTTGCTGTTTTCCACTCTTCGGGACCGTTATAGGGATATGAACCGCGGAACTGATTTGAAAAAAACTCAGCCTTTTCACAGTAGTATTTGCCCTCAAAGGTGAAGTAATTTTCAAATCCCATATCGTCGTGGTTACCCATGCTCATCATAAGAGGTATGCTTTCCATAACTCCCTTGTAGCCTTCAAGAGCACCTGTCCACTGAATATCGGTCTGACCGCAGTTTGTGTTGTCACCTGCAGTAAGAATAAAACTTACGTCAGGGTGTTTTTTGAGTGTTTCTTTAAGAAAAGAATTGAAACCTGAATAGTCAGCAGGAGGATTCGGACCGCCTGTCTGTACATCGGAAAAGCAGATGAATTTGAAGTCATCAAGGTTTTCGGGAATTGTCGAAAAGCCGTAAACTTCGCTTCTGTATTCATCATTTCCGACGGTGTATTCATATTTTGTGTCAGGGTTAAGTCCTGTCATATCTGCCCAGAAAATGTGGCTTGAATCCATATCAGAGTCAAATTTTCCTCTGACGGCATCAAAACGCATCCATTCGTTATCACTTGCGTATTCACGGCAGAGTGCGTAGCCGTTTTCAATGGCGATATCTGTACGCCACGTAACTGTCATTGATGTTTCGGGGTTATCCTTAATAGTGAGCATAATATGGTCAGGCTTTTTCTGCGACCCTCTGAAAGATTTCCATTCTTCTCTGCTAATCATAAAAACACCTCTTTCTAATTGCAGATTGTAGCATAAAACAGTACGGATTTCAACAAAATTTCTTGACTATATACTTATTATATATTAAAATATAGGGTTGTAAGAGGGTGAAAAATTATGACAAAAAGAGATGCGATAAGAAACGTTGCGATTATTGCGCACGTTGACCACGGTAAAACGACGCTCGTTGACGAAATGCTTAAACAAAGCGGTATTTTCCGTGAAAACGAACAGGTTCAGGACAGAGTTATGGACTCAAACGACCTTGAAAGAGAAAGAGGTATCACAATTCTTTCCAAAAACACTTCTGTTCACTACAAAGATACAAAAATCAATATCGTTGATACCCCCGGTCACGCTGATTTCGGCGGCGAGGTTGAACGAATTCTTATGATGGTTGACGGTGTTCTGCTTTTGGTTGATGCCTTTGAAGGCTGTATGCCGCAGACGAGATTCGTTCTTAAAAAAGCACTCAATCTCAAAAAGAAGGTGCTCGTTGTTGTAAATAAGATTGACCGTCCGGGTGCAAGACCTGCCGAGGTTATCGACGAGGTTTTTGATTTGTTCATCGAGCTTGGTGCTGATGATGACCAGATTGAATTTCCTGTTGTCTACGCTTCAGCAAGAGAGGGTTATTCTTCACTTGACTCAGATGTCAGAGAAGGCGATATGCGTCCGCTTCTTGACTCGATTCTTGAACATATTCAGCCGCCTGAGGGTGAGATTGAAGCTCCTTTGCAGATTCTTTTCTCAAGCCTTGATTATGACGACTATATCGGCAGAATCGGTGTAGGCAGAGTCGAAAGAGGTAAGATTAAGCGTGGCGATAATGTTGTCCTCTGTAAGCAGGACGGCGAAACACAGAATGTGAAAATCTCACGACTTTACCAGTTTGAGGGTCTTCGCCGTGTAGAAGTTGAATCTGCGATGATGGGCGATATCGTCTGCGTATCGGGTATAGTTGACCTTAATATCGGTGAAACAGCTTGTGCTCCCGATTGCATTGAACCGCTTCCGTTTGTTAAGATTGACGAGCCGACAATTTCAATGAATTTTATTGTTAACGACAGCCCGTTTGCAGGCAGGGAAGGTAAGTTTGTTACTTCACGAAATATCCGCGACCGCCTTTTTAAAGAGGTTGAAACAAACGTGAGTATGCGCGTTGAGGAAACAGACTCAACCGATACGTTCAAGGTTTCGGGTCGAGGCGAGCTTCATCTTTCAATCCTTATTGAAACAATGCGACGTCAGGGCTATGAATTCCAGGTATCGCGTCCTGAGGTTATTTATAAAACAATCAACGGTCAGCGTTGTGAGCCGATGGAGCTTCTTATTGTTGAAGTACCTGAGCAGTATGTCGGTGCAGTTATCGAAAAGCTCGGCTCACGTAAGGGTGAGCTTGAAAATATGGGTTCACGCGACGGCGGAGCAACTCATCTTGAATTCAGAATTCCGTCAAGAGGTCTTATCGGCTACCGTTCAGAGTTTATGACAGACACAAACGGTAACGGAATTATGAATCAGCTCTTTGCAGGTTACGAGCTGTACAAGGGTGATATACAGACACGTGAGCGCGGTTCAATCGTGGTGCATGAAACAGGAACAAGTACAGGCTACGGACTTTTCAATACTCAGGACAGAGGCCGTTTGTTTATCGGACCGGGACTTGAAGTGTATGAGGGAATGATAGTCGGTGAATGTGCAAGAAATGAGGATATCGTCTGTAATGTGTGTAAGAAAAAGCAGATGACAAATACCCGTGCGGCAGGCAGTGACGATGCTCTTCGCCTTGTGCCGCCCACAACGCTCAGTCTTGAGCAGTCAATGGAATTCATCAAGGATGATGAGCTTCTTGAAGTAACGCCGCAGTCATTAAGACTTCGTAAACGTGTGCTTTCAAAAGAACTTCGTATGAAGCAGATGTTCAAGAAAAAATAAAATCATTTAAAAGGGGAAACGGAAATGACAAAGAAAATTCTATCATTTGTGTTGTGTTTTGTGATGCTTTTTGCAATAGCGATTCCTGCTTTCGCAGAAGAAGCAACTGCACTTCCTTATGAAAACAGCCACTTTTTTACTTACGGCGATTATGAGCTTCATTACCGTGTTGTTAAGCATGAGGGTCTGTATAAAGGCAGAATAATGTTCATTCACGGTTTTGGTCAGTCAAGCTTCTCTTGGGAGAATATGGCTGACGAAATGAGCGCAAAGGGATATGACTGTTACTGTGTAGATCTCCCGAATTTCGGCTACAGCACAAGAGAAACAACGGATATGGAGCTTCTTGACCGTGAGCTTCTTGTAGAGAAGCTTATGCTCAGCATTGCACCCGAGCGCACATGGATTCTCGCAGGCCACTCAATGGGCGGTGCGGTTGCAATCAATGTTGCACAGAGTGTTAATGTGCAGAAGCTTATGCTTTTCTGTGCGGCTCCCGTTGCTGATATGGGTGATATGTCGGGTATGACGGCTATGCCGATTATGGGCAAAATGGTGAACTTTGTATTCAAGTATCTGACAAAGATTGATTTTCTTATGAAGATAGTTGTTTTTATGGCAACAGCGAACTTTGAGTACACAAAGAATTATAACCTTGAGGGTGTTACGGCACCGCTTCAGCTTGACGGCACAGGCGACGGACTTTGCGTACTTATGCAGCATCAGCGCCCGACAGACCTTGAGTGTGCAAAGAATATTGATTGTCCCGTTCTCATCGTTAACGCTGAAAAGGATATGATTATCAGCGACACAATGAAACAGCAGATTTCTGATGCTTTCCCGAATGCAGAGCATTACCTTGTAGCAGACGGCGGACACATCTGTATCGAGGACAGAGCAGAAGAGCTTGCAGGTGTTGCATACGATTTTCTCAATAAATAATTAATGGTGATTTTATGACCGATAAAAAACTGAATAGCGGCTGTGCTGTTGCGCTCGGCAATTTTGACGGTTTGCATATCGGTCACCTTGCCGTCATAAACAGAACGGCTGAAGAAGCAGGGAAAAACTTAACTGCGGCTGTAATGCTTTTTGATGAGCACAGTATGAAAGCCGTTACGGGCGAAGCTCCGCCGAAGCTCATTACGGATTCGGAAAGAGCAGAGTTGTTTAAGAAAAAAGGCATTGAAACTTTTACGGTTAGCTTTTCGGAAATAAGAGATTTTTCTCCTGAAGAGTTTGTTGAAGAAATACTTATTAAAAAGTTGAATGCAAAGGTTGTCCTTTGCGGATTCAATTACCGTTTTGGCAATAAAGCCAAAGGCGATGCAAAACTTTTGGAAAATTTGTGCATCGAAAAAGGAATAAAATGTGTTATAATAGATGAAGTTGAAATTGACGGTATGGCTGTCAGCTCAACTGCGATACGAAAAGCCGTTGAATGCGGTGATATCGAAAAAGCAAACAGTATGCTCGGAAGATGTTTCGGTTACTGCACAGAAGTAATAAACGGCGACAAACGCGGCCGTACGTGGGGATTCCCGACGGTTAACCAGAAACTTCCTGAAGGTCTTTCGGTGCCTTGTTCCGGCGTCTATGAATCAGTCGTTACGGTTGATGCAAAAAGCTACAAGGGCGTTACAAATATCGGCTCACGTCCGACTGTAGGAACAGAAAAAATACTCAGCGAAACTCACATTATTGATTTCAATGGTGACCTTTACGGAAAGTGTGTTGACATAAGACTTGTGCGGTTTATCCGCAAAGAGCAGAAATTCAGTTCATTCGGTGAACTGATTGAACAGATAAAATCAGATGTTTCATCTGTGAAAGGTGGTGTGTAAGCCTTATGTATGAAAGCTGGGAAGAGCTTAAATGCGAATGTTCAACTTGTCAGAAATGTCCTTTGGGTGCAACGAGAACTAACCTTGTTTTCGGAGTCGGCAATGAAAATGCCGAAGTGCTTTTCATCGGTGAAGGTCCAGGCGAGCAGGAGGACCTGAAGGGTGAACCTTTTGTAGGTCGCAGCGGACAGCTCCTTGATAAGTATATGGATGCGATAGGTCTTGACAGAAATAAGAACATTTACATTGCCAATATGGTAAAATGCAGACCGCCGCATAACCGTGACCCTCAGCCTGCAGAGCAGGAAGCATGCCTCGGTTGGCTCAGGGAGCAGGTAAGGCTGATGAAGCCGAAAATTATTGTCTGTGTCGGAAGAATTTCAGCACAGAAGCTTATCGGTGCTGATTTTAAAGTAACACAGCAACACGGTGAATTTATTGAGAAAAACGGGGTGCTGATGATGGGAACATTCCATCCCGCCGCACTTTTGCGCAACCCCAATAATAAGCCTCAGGCGCTTGAGGATTTCCTTAAGCTCAGAGATAAAATCAAAGAAGTATGCACACATACTTACTAAAATCGGAGGTAAACCCATGAAAAAAATTATTTCAGTAGTGCTTTGCGTTGTAATGCTTATAGCAACTCTTTGCTTCGGCGTTTCAGCAAAGGATGATTACAGCAAGCTTCAGTTCAACAATGACGGTAACTTCAGAATTATGCAGGTTGCTGACCTTCAGGACGATATGCTCCTCAACGGTGCAGTCAAAGAGTTCCTTAAAGAAGCTCTTGTTCAGGAACAGCCTGACCTTATAGTTCTTACAGGCGATAACATTTCAGGCGGCTCCTGTCGTACAGATATGCTCAAGAGCTGGGATAAGTTAAACTGCGAAATCGCTATCGGTCAGTTTATGGATATCTTTGAAGAGTACGGTGCGCCCGTTGCAGCGGTTTTCGGTAACCACGACGACGAGAATATGCTTTCAAAGGAAGAACTTTTTGATATCTACGAAGAGTATGATTGCTTCATCGGTATTGACGAAGGTGATGCACTTTACGGTTGCGGAACATATAATCTTCCGATTTATTCTTCAAAAGACAGCAGCAAGATGGCTTATAATCTCTGGATGATTGACTCAAACACATATGATGCAGAGCTTGGCGGTTACGATTACGTTCATGACGATCAGGTTCAGTGGTATGTAGACAAGTCAAACGAACTCAAGGCAGCAAACGGTGGTAAGCCTGTTCCCTCAATGATGTTCCAGCACATCATCGTTAAGGAAATTTTTGACCTTATCGAGAGTGGTGAAAATATAGAAGGTTCACTCCTTCATCAGGACGGCAAGGACTACGTCTTCAAAGAGGGCGTTCTCAAGGCAGGTTATCTGAAAGAGTATCCCTGTCCGCCGACACGTCAGGGCAAGCAGTTCCCGGCAGTACAGGCTCAGGGTGACGTTGTAGCAATGTTCTTCGGTCACGACCATAACAATACTTTTGAAGTTGCTTACGGCGACATTGATCTTGTAGCAACACCGGGCTTCACATTCAACAGCTACGGTAACGAAGACAGAGCTGTAAGAATTATCGATATCAACGAAGAGGATACATCAACTTACAGCACGTATCTTGTTCAGTTTGACGATTATTTTGCAGACAGCAAGATGGCTATGGCTAACTACAATATGAACTGCGATTATCTTCCTCTCTGGGACAGAATCAAGGCAGGTGTTTTCTTTGTTCTTACTTTCCCGATCAAGGCCATCTTCGGTTACGCATTTTAATTTTATTTTTCGAGGTGAAAGATTATGCTTCTGCTTTTAACAGGCACAATCGACCCTTCAGTATTCAATAATACAAATGTTAAAATAACAGCAGCTAATGAAAGACTGGAACAGTACGTGACTTCGATTAAAAGCTATATCGATACGCAACTGTTTTCAAATGTTGTTTTTGTAGAAAATTCAGGTGCGGGATTTCCGTTGGAAGAAATTCAGGAATACGCACATCGAAAAAATCAAAACTTCGAGCTTGTGCAGATAAAGACGGATATAGCAAAGACTATTGAATTAGGAAAATCCTATGGTGAGGCAGATTGTATTGAGCAAGGCCTTCTTAAAAGTAAACTTGCAGAAAATGAAGAGTTTTTCGTGAAGTGCACCGGTAGGGTTTTCGTGAAAAATATTAAAAAACTTTGCGGTAAAAAGCATAATGTAAACCGATTCCTTTTCAGAGACGATATGGACTGGTGTTATACGCTTATATTCCAAATGAATATTCAGGAGTATAAAGACCATTTCTTTAGGTCAAAGGATATTTGCGATGAGAGAAAAGGAATAGATATCGAAAAAGCTTTTTATAAAATTATTTTAGAGGATGGCATAAAGTTCAAAAGTTTTTGTTCCTATCCTAATGTTGAAGGTGTATGTGGAACTACAGGAACAATGTATAACGAAAAGTATGTTATGAAGAACTTTTTCACAAAGCTCGGCTTGTTCAGTCATAATCCGTTCAACAAGTTTATTTACAAAACCTGCGCACCTTCTTTTCTGAAACTAAAAGCAAAGCTCAAAGGCAAATAAGGTGAAAATTTAAATCCCCGTTTCCTATTGGAAACGGGGATTGATTTTATGTAGCTTTATTCAGCGGGAGCAGCTTCGGGAGCTGTACTGTTTGCGATAGCGTCCTTGATAAGTCCGAAAAGAAATTCGAAGATTTTTTTCAATGATTTGAAGAAATCAGGATTGTACCGCTCGGTTGTGTTCATATTTTCAGGAACCATCGGATAAATCGCGGATGTCGCATCATCATAAACAAGGAACTGAGGATAATCAGCGTCGCTGAACACGTTAAAGCCTTCAATGTTGATGATTCTGTCGAAAAGACGGTTTATTGAATCGGGGAAGTTTGCGTGCTTCATATTCTTGATAAACCATGTTGTTTCGGGAAGAACACAGGTTGAAGCATCAATCTGCTTGTCGGGAGAGATGTACTTATCTGTTCCGTTTACCTGTGCTGCAGCAATATAATCATCCGAAAGAACTGTATCAATTGTTGATGTTGTAGCACCGAGAGAAGCTTTAGCTGCTGTGCAGAAATCTTCTCCCAACACATCAGCGTTTTCGATTATCGGGAGTGACTGGTAACCGTACTTAGTTACATTTGCCATATTGATACCGTCTTCCTGAAATCCTTTCCAAAGCTCAGGAAGCTTTACCTGAACGTTGTAATGGTATGCGTCGATGCTGTTGATGAAGTTTGCATATGTAGCTGTGTCTGTGCCGTGGAAAACAGTTTCCTTTGCCTTCTCGTAATCCTCGTCGGAAACCATTGCCCAGTAAGCAGGGAAGTTACCGTACATGCTTCTGAGAAGTCTGGGAACGATATTAAGGTAAATGTCTGGATAAACATTGTTTACAGACCAGGCAAGGAAATCAAGACCGTATGTTTCGTTAAGAACAGTTACAAATGCCTGAATAAGCTCGTTGATGTTGCTGTCTGTAGCAAGCTCAAGGTCATAAACAAATCTTTCAATTCCGTCTGCCTCAAGGTAAATCTCACCGCAGAAAGCCTTTGAACAGAACTCAGCACCGTTTACGGCACTTGCATAGGAAATATAATCAGCAACATACTCACCATCATATTTTTCCATATAAGCGGCTGTGATACAGTCACCGAGGCAACGTCCGAGAAGAGCAACCTCTGTTTCACCTGTGGCCGCCATAACAGCTTCTATGTATTCGTGAAGTTTTTCTGCAGTAACGTACGGGTCAACACGCCAGTCGTAATTGAATTTAAACTGTTCTGTGCCGTATTTACCATTAACCTTTGCAGGATTGATTCTGTCACGGCTGTCGAAATCAGCACGGCTGTTGTCACGAGGATTGCCGTTTTCGTCAAGCATAAGGTCAGCGTAAAGAGGGGAGATAGTGTCGTAAAGAACGTCGCAGAATTCGTCCCACTGCTGTGTTATAACTGCTTTGGCGAAAATACCGATATTTGCTTCAACGGTGTCCATAATGAAGTTTTCAGGCAACACCAACGGAAAAATCTTTCTTGTTGTTCCGTCAGGATTGTCAGCTATAAGATGACCGCCTGTGCCGACAACGTAAATCAACGGGATATCCGTACCTTGTGCATCAGATGCAGAAGTTGATGCCGAAAATGCAAAGGTCGCAAAAACAATAGTGAGAGAAAGAACAATCGCTAAAAGTCTTTTGGAAAACCTTTTCATTTTCATCACTCCTTAGATGCTTTCCACTCGTCAAGAGTTGATGAATTTTCTGTTTCTACATGTGAGAAGAAGAAATCTTTTCTTTCCTGGCTGTTAATAACAGTAACAGGCTTAATCTGGTTAAGAACAACGCCCTTTGCGCGGAGCATTTCTCTGTAATCCCAGTATGTCTTGTTTTTAAGGATAAGAATTTCAGGTCTGTTGAGCATACCCCAACGTCTGTACTTAGCGTATTTTTCGTTAACCTCGCAGAATTCTTCGTCCATAATTTCAATCATATTCTGTCTTTCTTCCTCAGTAACAGCCTCTGTGGGTTCTACGAGGAGACAGTAACGCGGCGGCTTTGTTGAGAAGTCAGGATAATAGCTGAACTGTGTGAATTCCTTGCCGCTTCTTTTTGATATGTTCTTTGCACAGAAGTCACACATCTGAGTTGTTGTCTTTTCGTTTGCAACGTTCATATCAAGATTCTTTCTGTAAAGAAGCTCGATTCTCGGAGTGTTATTATACATTTCCGTAACCTGAACAACGTCCTCAATACGGTATCTGTAAAGACCTGAATAGTTAGAAACAACGATTTCGTATTTCTTGCCTACCTCAAGCTCGTCTATAAGAAGTGTCTTCGGATTCGCGTCTTCTGAACCGTCTTCCACGTCATCGTCAATGGGAATAAATTCGAAGAAGATACAATGGGGGAGAAGAACACCGTCGTGAACGTCAAGCTCTGTCGGCATGGCGAAGAAACCTTCAGCTGCGGCATAACCCATATTGTGAAGCGGAAGATCACCGATGGATTTGCGGAGCTTGTCAACATAAACCTTGAGGTTTGAACCAACCATACCGTGTGCCCATGTAAGCTTCGGCCAGATACGCGGTGCAATAGGTGTATCAAAGCCCTTTTCAAACTCACGGCGGAGTTCAGCTGCACGGGTGGGGTTGGGCTTGAATTTCTTTTCGTATTCCTTGCGAAGCTCAGGTGTGATTCTGATGTTCGGGTTGATGATACCTTTTTCAATATCATCGCAGAGCATTTCCCAGTTTTCCTCAAGATAGTCAAACATTGTGGTAAGAAGAGTTACAACGATTGATTCAAGGTAGGAAACTTTTTTGTCCTCAAGAGCAAATCTGAGCTGAAGATATGATGTATCAAGCAATTCCTCGTGCTCGGGAATAAGCAATGAAACAGGGGATGTAGAGAAAGTGTTGAGAAGCGGTTTGAGGTAAAGGAGAGGAACCTGACCTGCACCGTTACACTGTTTACCGTCTTCAAGCTTATGTCCTGTAAGAATAAGAACAAGCGGACCTCTCTGAGCAGGCATTCTTACGCCCTTGACATCCTTGAGATAGTGATATGCCGTTGCAACGGAAGCTGAGAAACCGATGCATTGCATATGCCAGAGGTCGATAACTGATTTAGGAAGGATCTTCGGCTTGCCGACACTACCTGATGATGAACAGTAACGGACATTGAGTCCTGTATACATAAGGTTCTTTTCTTTATTGTGAATCATTCGTTCAACGTAGGGCTCGTAATCCTCATACTTCGTGAGAGGAACTTTAGCACGGTAATCATCGATTGAATGAATATCTTTGAAGTTGTACTTTTTACCTAATTCACAATTTTTGCTTTTGTTAAGAATTTTTTTGAGTGTTCTGCGCTGTGCTTTCATGGGGTCTTTGGTGTGGTGATTGATTTCCCAGAGAGTAAAATCGCCGAGAAAAACACCTAAATCAGAAAAATGCATAGTTTTCACTCCTTTATTTTTTAGACCATACTGTCTCATAGTCCCGTATATTATAACTGCATTCAAGTAAAAAGTCAAACATCAATGTATGACAAAGTGTTGATTATGTAAAATATTACCATTGTTTTCGTATACATTTTATAATGTAATATATAGCAACGTCAGAAGTGCCGAAAATTTTCAATAAAAAACAGAGAAAAGTATGCTTGGAAACCACTTGAAAAATATTTTGAAAAAAATTCAAAAAATTTAAAAAAAAGACTTGATTTATCGGAAAATGTGTGGTATCCTATTCGAGCATGCTATGTTATTATGTAGCAAAGTGCGTAGATATGCGTTGATGTGAGAGGTGGCGGCCCGTCGAGGTCGGGAATTCTCGCGGAGTATGTCCGATTTAAAACCGGGCGATCGAATAACCTACAGACCGGGTCCGCTTCCCTTTTGCGGATCTGTGTATGTATGTGCGTTTAAAACCTTTAAATGCACTTTCCCGGAAACTAACCCATTTCCGGTTTTTAAATGTGGCGAGTGGAAACACCCGGACACGTTGCAAGAATAGGTTTTAGACGTTGCCCGCCAAATTTATAAGGAGGCAGAATCATGGCAGTAAAGGGAAAAATCAGAATCAGATTGAAGGGTTATGACCACAACCTTGTTGACAAGGCAGCGGAAAAGATCGTAGAAACTGCAAAGCGTACAGGCGCTCAGGTTTCAGGTCCTGTTCCTCTTCCGACAGAGAAGGAAGTTGTTACAATTCTTCGTGCTGTTCACAAGTACAAGGACTCCAGAGAGCAGTTCGAACAGCGCACACACAAAAGGCTTATCGACATCATCAGACCGTCAGCTAAAACAGTTGATGCTTTGAGAGGTCTTGAGCTTCCTGCAGGCGTAGAGATTGAAATTAAACTTTAATCTGTGACGCTCACAGGTCAAGTTGGCGCAGTTGCCAACCAATAACCTAATAAGGAGGAAAACATAATGAAAAAAGGTCTTATCGGAAAGAAAATCGGTATGACACAGATCTTCGACGAAAAAGGTAATGTAGTACCCGTAACAGTCGTTGAAGCAGGTCCGAACGTGATCGTTCAGAAGAAAACAATCGAGAATGACGGCTACGAAGCTGTTCAGGTTGGTTTCGGCGATCAGAAAGTAGCAAGAGTCAACAAACCCATGAAGGGTCACTTTGACAAGAGCGGTGTAGCTCCCAAGAAGGTTCTCAAGGAGTTCCGTCTTGAAAACATCGCAGACGTTAACGTTGGCGACATCCTCAAGGCTGACATTTTCGAAGTTGGCGAGAAGGTTGACGTTATCGGCACAAGCAAGGGTCACGGTACAGCAGGTACAATCAAGCGTTGGAACTTCGCAAGACTCAGAGAGTCACACGGTACAGGCCCTGTTGCAAGACACGGTGGTTCACTCGGTGTTATCGACCCCGCCAGAATCTTCAAAGGAAAGAAGATGGCAGGTCACTACGGTGTAGACCGTACAACAGTTCAGAATTTAACTATTGCTAAGGTTGATGCTGAAAACAACCTCATCGCTGTTAAGGGCGCAATTCCCGGTCCTAAGGGCGGCATCGTTGTTATCGCTAATGCCAAGAAAGCGTAACGGAAGGAGAGTTTAAAGTATGCCTAATGTATCAGTTTTCGATATGAACGGTAAAAAGGTTTCCGACCTTGCTCTTGCAGAGTCAGTTTTCGGAATCGTGCCGAATGCATCTGCTATGCACCTTTGCGTAGTAAATTATTTGGCAAATCAGCGTCAGGGCACACAGTCAACCCGTACACGCTCAGAGGTTAGCGGCGGCGGAAAGAAGCCTTGGAGACAGAAGGGCACAGGTCGTGCTCGTCAGGGTTCAACAAGAGCTCCGCAGTGGACACACGGCGGTATCGCTCACGGCCCGAAGCCCAGAGAATACGGATTCTCAATCAACAAGAAGGTAAGAAGACTTGCTATGAAGTCAGCTTTCTCTTCAAAGGTTGCTGCTGATGAGCTTGTAGTTCTTGACGAATTCAAGCTTGACGCTATCAAGACTAAGGAAGTTGTTAAGGTTTTCGCAGCTCTTGAAACAGGCAAAAAGGTTCTCCTTGTTCTTCCTGAGACAAACGATGTTCTCTACAGAAGCGCAAGAAACATTGCAGGTGCAAAGGTTGCTACTGTTAACACATTGAATGTTTATGACATTCTTAACTGCGATACAATGGTTGTCCTCAAGGACGGCATCGCAAAGATTGAGGAGGTATATGCATGAGTAAGTTAGCACAGGACATCATCCTCCGTCCGATTATCACAGAAGAAAGTATGCTTGGCACAGCTGAAAAGAAGTACACATTCTCAGTTGCTAAGACTGCTAACAAGATTGAGATTGCTAAAGCTGTTGAAGAGCTTTTCAACGTAAAGGTAGCAAAGGTTAACACAATCAACTGCCTCGGTAAGCTCCGCAGACAGGGTATGTCACAGGGCTATACAGCTTCCTGGAAGAAGGCAATCGTTACTCTTACAGAAGATTCTAAGACCATCGAATTCTTCGACGGTATGATGTAATCAACCACGAATAATCTAAAATCTAAATTCCGGCGGTAATGTATGGAGTTCGACATACTCCGCGAAGCCGCTTATTAAGGAGTGTGATTTAAATGTCGATCAAAATCTACAAGCCGACTACAAACGCACGCAGAGGCATGTCGGTTACAGATTATTCAGAGCTTTCAAAGGTTGCTCCTGAAAAGAGCCTCCTCGAGCCTCTGAAGAATAAATCAGGTCGTAACAGCTATGGTAGAATCACAGTTCGTCACCGCGGTGGCGCTAACCGTAGAAAGTACCGTGTTATCGACTTCAAGCGTACAAAGTTCGATGTAGCAGCAGAAGTTGCAACAATCGAGTACGATCCTAACCGTTCAGCTCACATCGCTCTCATCAAGTATGAGGACGGCACAAAGAGCTACATCCTTGCACCTGCAGGTCTCAAGGTTGGCGATAAGGTTATGGCAGGTCCGAATGCTGATATCAAGCCGGGCAACGCTCTTCCTCTTATCAACATCCCCACAGGTACATTCATTCACAATGTTGAGCTTTATCCCGGCCGTGGCGGTCAGCTTGCAAGAGCAGCAGGAAACGCAGCTCAGTTGATGGCTAAGGAAGGCGATTACGCTCTTCTCAGACTTCCTTCAGGCGAACTTCGTAAGGTTCCTGTTGGTTGTATGGCTACAATCGGTCAGGTTGGTAATGTTGACCACGAAAACGTTAAGATCGGTAAAGCCGGTAGAAAACGTCACATGGGTTGGAGACCGACAGTCCGCGGTTCTGTTATGAACCCGAACGATCACCCCCACGGTGGTGGTGAAGGTAAGTCACCCATCGGCCGTCCGGGTCCTGTTACACCTTGGGGCAAGCCTGCTCTCGGTTACAAGACTCGCAGCACTAAGAAGGCATCAAACAAGCTTATCGTTAGACGTCGTAACGGCAAATAAGTCGAAAGGAGATAAAGATAATGGGCAGAAGCATAAAGAAAGGCCCCTTCGTTGCGCCTAAGTTACTTGCAAGAGTACAGGAAATGAACGAAAAGGGCGAAAAAATCGTTCTCAAAACTTGGAGCCGCAGCTCCACAATCTTCCCTGACTTTGTCGGCCACACATTTGCTGTTCATGATGGACGCAAACATGTTCCCGTATATGTAACTGAGGACATGGTTGGTCATAAGTTGGGCGAATTTGCACCTACAAGAACTTACAGAGGTCATGCAGGTTCAAAGACATCAAACAATGGTAAATAAGCCGAAGGGAGTGTGTATTAATGGAAGCAACAGCTAAAGTAACCTACGTGCGTATTGCACCCAGAAAGGTTCAGATAGTGCTTGATCTTATCAGAAACAAGCCTTGTGATGAAGCAATGGCAATTCTTAAACACACGCCGAAGGCTGCGTGTGAACCGCTTGCAAAGCTCCTCAAGTCAGCTATGGCAAATGCGGAAAACAAAGACATGGATGTAAGCCGTCTTTATGTTGCAGCTTGCAACGTTGGACCGGGCCCCATCCTTAAGCGCATCAGACCCAGAGCACAGGGCCGCGCATTCAGAATAAACAAGAGAACTTCTCACATCACTTTGGTTCTCAAAGAAGCAGAATAAGAAAGAAGGAGGGTAAACAAATGGGCCAGAAAATAAATCCTACCGGTCTTCGAATCGGTGTAATTAAAAATTGGGAATCCCGTTGGTACGCATCAAAGAAAGACTTTGGCGCAAACCTTGTTGAGGATTACGAGCTTCGTGAATACCTTCTTTCTACACTTGCTCCTGCTGGTGTACCTAAGGTTGAAATTGAGCGTGACGCGAAGCGTGTTTATGTAAACATCCACTGCGCAAAGCCCGGCATGGTAATCGGTCGCGGCGGCTCAGAAATCGAGAAGCTTAAGGAAATTTGTAAGAAAAAGCTTGGCGGCGACAAAGAGGTTTCTATCAACATCATTGAGATTAAGCAGCCTGACCTCGACGCACAGCTTGTTGCTGAGAACATCGCAGCTCAGCTCGAAAGACGTGTATCCTTCCGTCGTGCTATGAAGCAGTGCATCGGTCGCACAATGAAGCTCGGCGCAAGAGGTATCAAAATTCAGGTTTCAGGTCGTTTAGGCGGTGCAGAAATCGCTCGTAGCGAAACTTATCACGAGGGTACAATTCCTCTTCAGACAATCCGTGCAGACATTGACTACGGTTTTGCTGAGGCAAAGACAACATACGGTCGTCTTGGTGTTAAGGTTTGGCTTTACAAGGGCGAGGTTCTTCACGAATCAAGCAATCGCAGACCGCGCCGTAAGGAGGGTTCCAGATAATGCTTTTACCTAAGAGAGTTAAATATCGTCGTGTTCAGAGAGGCCGTTTGAAGGGTAAGGCAACACGTGGTAACAAGGTTACAAACGGTGATTTTGGTCTTCAGGCTACAGAACCGGCATGGATCACATCAAACCAGATCGAGGCAGCTCGTATCGCTATGACACGTTACATCAAGCGTAACGGTAAGGTTTGGATCAAGATTTTCCCGGATAAGCCGATTACAGAGAAGCCGGCTGAAACACGAATGGGTTCCGGTAAAGGTTCACCCGAATATTGGGTAGCAGTTGTTAAGCCGGGCAGAGTTATGTTTGAAATTGCAGGTGTTGATGAGGAACTTGCACGTGAGGCTCTTCGCCTTGCAGCTAACAAGCTTCCTATCAAGTGCAAGTTTGTTACTAAAGAAGAAACGGGTGGTGAGCAGTAATGAAAGCAAGTGATATCAGAAAGATGTCAGCTCAGGAGCTTGATAAGAAGCTTCTTGAGTTGAAGGATGAACTTTTCAAACTTCGTTTCCAGCAGGCCATTAACCAGCTCGAAAACCCGATGCGTATTAACGCCGTTAAGAAGGATATCGCAAGAATCAAGACTGTTCAGCGCGACATCGAGCTCCACGGCGCTAACTCGTAAGGAAAGGGAGGTTAACTGTTATGAGCGAAAGAAACCTCAGAAAGACTCGCGTAGGCGTAGTCAGCAGTGACAAGATGGACAAGACTGTTGTTGTTACTGTCAGAGATAAAGTAAAGCATCCGCTTTATAAGAAGATCGTTAACCGTACAATCAAGTTCAAGGCTCACGACGAGAAGAACGAGTGCGGTATCGGCGACAGAGTATTGATCATGGAAACACGTCCTCTTTCAAAGGATAAGAGATGGCGCGTTGTTGAGATCATCGAGAAAGCTAAATAATTTCGAAGGTGTAAGGAGGCACAATTATGATTCAACAGGAAAGTAATCTTAAAGTAGCCGACAACACCGGAGCAAAGGAGATCAGATGTATCCGAGTTCTCGGTGGTACCGGCAGAAGATACGCCAACATTGGCGACATCATCGTTGCTTCTGTTAAAAAGGCAGCACCCGGTGGTGTAGTTAAGAAGGGCGAAGTAGTTAAAGCAGTTGTTGTTCGTTCAGCAAGCGGTGTTCGTCGTAACGACGGCACATACATTCGTTTCGACGAAAATGCAGCTGTTATCATTAAGGAAGATAAAAACCCAAAGGGCACACGTATTTTTGGACCTGTGGCAAGAGAGCTTCGTGACAAAGACTTCATGAAGATCCTTTCACTCGCTCCCGAAGTGCTTTAATCAGGGGGTGCAACTATGAGTAATAAAGTACACGTTAAGACAGGTGACGAAGTCATCGTAATCAACGGTAAGTACCGTGGCCACAAGGGCAAGGTTCTCCAGGTTGCTCCGGCTGAGGGTAAGGTTATCGTTGAAGGCGCTAACATTGTTACAAAGCATGTTAAGCCGAGAAAAATGGGTGAGCCCGGCGGTCTTATTAAGGCTGAAAGCGCACTCTATGCTGACAAGGTTCAGCTCGTTTGCCCGAAGTGCGGCAGACCGACAAGAGTTGGTCACGCAGCAAAGGCTGAAGGCAAGAAAGATAAGAAGCGCATTTGCAAAAAGTGCAACGCGGAATTTTAATTAGGGAGGTACATGACACATGGCAAGATTAAGAGAAGCCTATGTAAACGAAGTCGCACCGGCTTTGATGAAGAAATTCGAATACAAGAGCGTCATGCAGATCCCTAAGCTTGATAAGATCGTTATCAACGTTGGCTGCGGCGAAGCAAAGGATAACCCGAAGGCTATCGATGCTATCGTAAGCGACCTTATGCAGATCACAGGCCAGAAGCCGTATCTCTGTAAGGCAAAGAAGTCAGTTGCTAACTTCAAGCTCCGTGAGGGCATGACAATCGGTGTTAAAGTTACACTCCGTGGCGAGAGAATGTATGAATTCCTTGACAGATTCTTCAACCTCGCTCTTCCGAGAGTTCGTGACTTCAGAGGAATCAATCCTGACGCTTTCGATGGCCGTGGTAACTACAACATGGGTATCAAAGAGCAGTTGATTTTCCCGGAAATCGATTACGATAAGGTAGATAAAGTTCGTGGTATGGACATTTGCTTCGTTACCACAGCACAGACAGACGAAGAAGCTAGAGAGTTGCTTACACTTATGGGCGCTCCGTTCGCTAAATAAGGAGGGGTTATTGTGGCAAAGACAGCTATGAAGGTTAAGCAGGCAAGAACTGCTAAGTTTTCAACAAGAGCATACAACAGATGTAAGATCTGCGGCAGACCACATGCCTATCTTCGTAAGTACGGAGTTTGCCGTATCTGCTTCAGGGAGCTTGCACACGCAGGTCAGATCCCCGGAGTGAAGAAAGCAAGTTGGTAAGCGAGCAATTGCATTAAGGAGGTTGACGGTATGCAAATTACAGATTCAATCGCAGATATGTTGACCAGAATTCGTAACGCAAGTTCTGCAAAACATGATTCTGTCAAAATTCCTGCATCTAACATGAAGAAGGCAATTGCTCAGATTCTTGTTGATGAAGGTTACATTAAAAGCTTTAAAGTCGAGGATGACGGTAAGCAGGGCATGATCGAAATCGCTCTCAAGTACGGTCAGAACAAGACTGCAGCTATCACAGGTTTACGTAGAGTTTCTAAGCCCGGCTTACGTATCTATTCAGGATGCGAAGATATGCCCAAGGTTATGAATGGCCTCGGCATCGCAATCGTTTCCACATCAAAGGGTATTATGACTGACAAGGACGCACGCAAGGCAAACGTCGGCGGTGAAGTTCTTGCATTTATCTGGTAAGGAGGTGCTGTTAGGATGTCACGTATAGGTAAATTACCGGTTGCTATTCCTGCAGGCGTTGAAGTTAACGTTGAAGGCAGCACTGTTACAGTAAAGGGTCCTCAGGGTACTCTTTCCAGAACAATGAACAGCAATATGCTCATTAAGATGGAAGACAACACAGTAGTTGTTGAGCGTCCTAATGACAACAAAGAAAACAGATCTCTTCACGGTCTTACAAGAACACTCATCGCTAACATGATCGAGGGTGTAAACACAGGCTACAAGAAAGAGCTCGAAATCAACGGTATCGGTTACCGTGCAGCTATGGCAGGCACAAACCTTGAAATGAACATCGGTTTCTCACACAAGGTTATCATGGCTCAGCCCGAGGGAATCAAGATTGAAGTTCCCTCACCGAACAAGATCATTATTTCCGGTCCTGACAAACAGAAGGTTGGTCAGTTTGCCGCTGAAGTACGCGAAAAGCGTCCTCCGGAGCCTTACAAGGGCAAGGGTATCAAGTATGTTGACGAGTATATCCGCCGTAAGGAAGGTAAAACCGGTAAGGGTGGCAAATAATCTTAATGAAGGAGTGAAACACTTATGGTTAACAGACCAGACAGTAAAAAGGCAAGACTTGCTCGTCATGCCAGAGTTCGTAAAAAGATCTCAGGCACAGCAGAGTGTCCTCGTCTTGATGTATTCCGCTCATTACAGCACATCTACGCTCAGTTAATAGACGACGTTGCAGGTGTTACACTTGCAAGTGCTTCTACTGTTGAGAAGGATTTCGTGGAATATGGCGGAAATAAAACCGCAGCCCGTAAAGTGGGCGAAATGCTCGCACAGCGTGCCAAGGACAAAGGCATTGAAGAATGCGTATTTGACCGCGGCGGCTATATCTATCACGGCCGTGTTCAGGAACTGGCCGAAGGCGCCCGTGAGGGTGGCCTCAAGTTCTAAGTAAGGAGGAATTACTTTTGGCTAAGATTGATGCATCGGCTATGGAGCTTCAGGAACGCGTTGTTACTATCAACCGTGTTTCTAAGACAGTTAAAGGTGGTCGTATCTTCAAGTTTGCTGCTCTCGTAGTAGTAGGCGACGGTAACGGAACAGTTGGTTTCGGTATCGGTAAGTCAGGTGAAGTTCCTGACGCTATCCGTAAGGGTATTGAAGATGCTAAGAAAAACCTTATTAAAGTATCTCTCAGAGGAACAACAATCCCTCATGAGATTATCGGTAAATTCGACGCAGGCGTTGTTCTTCTTAAGCCCGCTGCACCCGGTACCGGAGTTATCGCAGGCGGCCCGGTTCGTGCCGTTCTTGAAGCAGTTGGTATTAAGGATATCCGTTCAAAGGCATTGCGTTCAAACAATCCGTGCAATGTAGTAAGAGCTACAATTGACGGTCTTTCAAAACTCCGCACAGTTGACGAAGTTGCTGCAGTACGCGACAAGTCAGCAAAGGAAATTTTAGGTTAAGGAGGGCGGTTCAAAATGGCAGATGTTAAAGTAAAGCTTGTTAAGAGCTTGATTGGCAGCAAAAAGGACCAGATTGCCACCGCTCATGCACTTGGTCTTCATAAGATCGGGGATGTTTCAGTACAGCCTGAAAACCCCCAGACTCTCGGTAAGGTGAAGAAAATCTCACACCTTCTCGAAGTAACTGAAGCATAAGCAAGGAGGTGCGAATTATGAAGTTGCACGAACTTTCACCGGCAGCTGGCTCAACAAAGGAGCGTAAGCGTATCGGTAGAGGTGCAGGTTCCGGTCAGGGTAAAACTGCAGGTAAAGGTCATAAGGGTCAGAAAGCTAGAGCAGGTCGCGGTATGCGCGCAGGCTTCGAAGGCGGCCAGATGCCTTTACAGAGACGTCTTCCCAAGAGAGGTTTCAACAACATTTTCCGCAAGGAGATCGTTGCAGTTAACGTAGCTGATCTTGAAGCTAGATTTGAGAACGGCGCTGTAGTTGACGTTGAGTCACTCAAGCAGGTCGGTCTTGTTAAGAATTCTTTTGATGGTATTAAAATTCTCGGCAATGGCGAGCTTACAAAGAAGCTCACTGTAAAAGCTGATGCTTTCTCAGAGTCTGCAAAGCAGAAGATTGAGGCAGCAGGCGGAAATGCAGAGGTGATCTGACATGTTGAAGACACTTGCGAACGCATGGAAAATTCCCGATCTTCGTAAGAAGCTTTTGTTCACAGCATTGATTCTTCTCATTTTCCGTATCGGTGCAGCAATTCCTGTACCGTTCGTAAATGCCGGCCAGGACGGTATTTTCAATGACAGCATTATGTCAGGTACTTTTATGGAGTACCTCAACATGATGACAGGTAACGCATTCAACTACGGTACGATTTTCGCAATGTCAATCACACCGTATATCAACAGCTCAATTATCATTCAGTTGTTGACAGTTGCAATTCCTGCTCTTGAGCGTCTTGCAAAAGACGGCGAAGAGGGCCGTAAGAAGATTGCTACAATCACACGTTATTGTACAGTTGGTCTCGGTCTCCTTCAGAGTACTGCTTACTATTTCTACCTTCGTGGTAACGGCTTCCTTCTCGAAGATGCAGAAGGCGCTGCTTTCACAGGTTTTGCAGCAGTATTCCAGGCACTTGTTATTATTCTCTGCCTGACAGCAGGTACAGCATTGATCATGTGGCTCGGTGAGCAGATCAATGATAAGGGTATCGGTAACGGTATTTCACTCATTCTTTTTGCAGGTATCGTTGCTCGTGTTCCCACAATTTTCGCACAGCTCTTCAGCGGTGACGGCGGTTACTTCTCATACGGCGGAGCTTACTCAGTTCTTTCTGTTGCAGTAGTTATCTGTCTCCTCCTTATGATTGCTTACATCGTTTGGATGGACAATTCAGAACGCCGTATTCCCGTTCAGTATGCAAAGAGAGTTGTCGGCCGTAAGATGTACGGTGGACAGAGCACACATATTCCTATGAAGGTTAATATGTCAGGTGTTATGCCCGTTATCTTCGCTTCATCAATCCTTTCACTTCCCCCGACAATCAACCTCTTTATCGGTGTTGAAGCGGGCAGCAAGTGGTATGATTATTTCTTCCGCCATTTCCAGAGTGACAGCTGGGTATATGCAATTTTGTATTTCCTTTTGATAATCTTCTTTGCATATTTCTATGCTTCAATTCAGTACAATCCGATCGAAATGGCAAACAACATCCGTAAGAACAGCGGTGCTATCCCGGGTATCCGTCCCGGCAAGCCGACTTCTGATTATATTCAGAAGATTTTGTCAAGAATCACATTACTCGGCGCACTTCTTCTTTCAGTCGTTGCATTGTTCCCTGTATTGTTCCAGTTGATCACAACTGCATGCAAGGTTCCGATGCAGGTTTCACTCGGCGGTACATCAATCATCATTCTTGTTGGTGTTGCTCTTGAAACTGTTAAGCAGATTGAATCAGAGATGATGATGCGTCACTACAAGGGATTTCTTGATTAATTAAAGGAGATCGAGTTATGAAATTAATTCTTCTCGGAGCACCCGGTGCAGGTAAGGGCACACAGGCAGAGGTTATCTGCGACGCTCTTAAGATTCCTGCAATCTCTACGGGCAACATCATCCGTGATGCTCTTGCAAAGGGCACGGAGATGGGACTTAAGGCTAAGTCCTTTATAGATGCAGGTCAGCTTGTTCCCGATGAGGTCGTAATCGGCATCATCAAGGACAGACTTGCAAAGGATGACTGTGCAAACGGTTTCATCCTTGACGGTTTCCCGCGTACAATCCCTCAGGCAGAAGCTCTTGATGCTATGGGCATCGAAATCGACCGAGTTGTTGATATCGAAGTTTCTGATGAGAAGATTGCAGCGAGAATGTCGGGCAGACGCGTATGCAAGGCTTGCGGCGCTTCCTACCACTTGGAGTACAAAGCTCCGAAGCAGGAAGGCGTTTGCGATGCTTGCGGTGCTGAACTTATTCAGCGTAAGGACGACCACCCCGACACAGTACTTGAAAGACTCGCAATCTACCACGAGCAGACCGAGCCTCTCAAGGATTTCTACTCAAACAAGGGCATCCTTCGTATAGTAGAAGGCCAGGAGGAAGTTGCTGATACATCAGCTCTTACTCTCAAGGCATTGGAGGATTAAGCATGATAGTGCTCAAAACGAACAGAGAGCTGGCTCTCATGAGAGAAGCCTGCATCATTTCGGCAGGAGCATTAAAGTTAGCAGGAGAGGCTGTCCAACCCGGTGTAACAACCGCTGAGATAGACAAAATAGCCTACGATTACATTAAGAAATGCGGCGCTGAGCCAAACTTCCTTAATTATAACGGCTATCCTGCTACGGCATGCATTTCCATAAACGATGAGGTTATTCATGGAATACCAAGCAAATCGCGCGTAATCAAAGAAGGCGACATCGTCAGTATTGACCTTGGCGCAAGGCTCAACGGTTACAACGGCGACAATGCTGCTACTTTCGCTGCAGGAGCAATAAGCTCCGAAGCGAAGCGGCTGTGTGACACGACCAGAGAAAGCCTTTATATCGGCATTCAGAAGGCTGTTGCAGGCGGCAGAATCGGCGATATCGGAGCTGCGATTGCGAAGCATTGTGAGGACAGAGGTTTTTCGGTTGTCCGTGAGTTTATAGGTCACGGAATCGGAAAGGAACTCCATGAAGAACCCAGTGTTCCGAATTATGGAACACCCGGTAGGGGAGTTCGCCTGCTGCCGGGTATGACAATCGCTATCGAACCTATGATAAATATGGGTTCGGCAGGAGTAAAAACATTACCCGACGGCTGGACAGTCAAAACCAGAGACGGTAAGCTGTCAGCTCACTTTGAACACACTGTGGCAATAACGCCCAATGGTCCAAAGATACTAACTCTGCTGTAAGGAGGTTCAGTCTATGTCAAAGCAGGATATGCTTGAACTTGATGGTGTTGTAATCGAGGCTTTGCCCAATGCAACTTTTCAGGTTGAGCTTGAAAACGGACACAAAATTTTAGCACATATTTCGGGAAAGCTCAGAATGAATTACATTCGTATTCTTCCCGGAGATAAGGTGACGGTCGAAGTTTCGCCATATGACCTCACCCGTGGACGAATAACATGGCGATCAAAATAAGCTAAAGGCTAATTTTTCAAGGAGGGCATTCAAATGAAAGTCAGACCTTCTGTAAAGAAAATTTGCGAGAAGTGCAAGATTATTAAGCGCAAGGGAAAGATCATGGTTATCTGTGAAAATCCCAAGCACAAACAGCGTCAGGGTTAATCCGACGCAAACCATTTATGGAGGTGCAACTGAAGAATGGCGCGTATATCAGGTGTTGACTTGCCGAGAGATAAGAGAGTTGAAATCGCTCTTACTTACATTTTCGGTATCGGTCGTAAAACAGCAAGCGACATTATCGCTGCTACAGGCGTAAATCCTGACATCAGAGTCAAGGATCTTTCAGAAGAAGATGTAGCAAAATTGCGTGAGTACATCGATCACAACGTTAAGGTTGAAGGTGATCTCCGCAGAGAAACTGCTTTCGATATCAAGAGACTTATCGAAATCGGTTCATACCGTGGCATCCGCCACAGAAAGGGCCTGCCCGTAAGAGGTCAGCGCTCAAAGACAAACGCTCGTACACGCAAGGGTCCGAAGAAGACCATTGCTAACAAGAAGAAGTAATTTAGGAGGGATAATATGGCACCTAAGGGTTCCGCTAAGAAGGGCACTGCAACACGCAGACGTCGTGAACGTAAGAATATTGAACGCGGCGCAGCTCATATCCAATCCACCTTCAACAATACTATCGTTACCATCAGCGATACGCAGGGTAATGCAGTATCATGGGCTTCAGCAGGTGAGATGGGCTTCAGAGGTTCAAAGAAGTCAACTCCGTTCGCAGCTCAGACTGCTGCTGAAGTAGCTGCAAAGGCTGCTATGGAGCATGGTATGAAAACTGTTGAGGTTTACGTTAAGGGTCCGGGAGCAGGACGTGAAGCTGCAATCAGAGCATTGCAGACAGCAGGTCTCGAAGTTAGTCTTATCAAGGACGTTACTCCGATTCCTCATAACGGCTGCCGCCCGCCGAAGAGAAGACGTGTATAACCTATAATTTCAGGAGGTGTAACTACAAATGGCAAGATATACCGGTGCGGTATGTAAGATGTGCCGCCGTGAGGGTAAGAAGCTTTTCCTTAAAGGCGAAAGATGCTATACAGGAAAGTGCGCTATTGAGCGTCGTTCATATGCCCCCGGCCAGCATGGTCAGAGCCGCAAAAAGACTTCCGAGTATGGTCTCCAGCTTCGTGCAAAGCAGCAGGCTAAGAGATATTACGGTATTCCGGAAAGTCAGTTCTATAACTATTTCATTACAGCTGAACGTAAGCAGGGTATGACAGGTACAAACCTTCTCAGAATCTGCGAAAGCCGTCTTGATAACGTTGTTTATCTTCTTGGCTGGTCAAGCTCAAGAGCAGAAGGCAGACAGCTTGTAAATCATGGTCATTTCACAGTAAACGGCCGCAAGGTAAACATTCCTTCATACCTCGTGAAGGCTGGCGATGTAGTTGCTATTGTTGACAAGAGCAAGGATAGCACAAAGATCAAGGCAGTAATCGAGGCAAACGGTGCTCGTCCTGTTCCGCAGTGGCTTGACAAGACATCAGATACAGAAGCTAAGATTGTAGCTCTCCCCGAGAGAGATCAGATTGCTTGTCCTGTTGAGGAACAGCTTATCGTCGAGCTTTATTCAAAATAATAATTAACCGTATACTTAATATAACAAGGAGGGTTTTGAATGATTGGAATAGAGAAACCAAGAATCGAAACAGCCGATGTTTTACCTGACGGTACTTACGGTAAATTTGTCGTAGAACCCTTGGAGAGAGGTTACGGTACAACTCTCGGCAACAGCCTCAGACGCGTACTCCTTTCTTCATTACCGGGCTACGCAATTACTTCCGTTAAGATTGATGGAATTCTTCATGAATTCTCAACGATTCCGGGCGTTAAAGAAGACGTTACTGAAATCGTACTTAATTTGAAGAGCGTTATCCTTAAAATCCACGGCGACGGTCCGAAAACAATGTACGTGGATATGAAAGGTGAAGGTGAACTCACTGCAGGCGACTTCAAGACAGATTCAGAAGTTGAGATTCTTAATCCTGAACTTCATATCGCTTCTCTTGATACAGACGCTCACGTAGTGATGGAGATCACTTGCAGCAAGGGCAGAGGATATGTTTCTGCAGAACGTAATAAGCAGTATCTTCAGCCGCCCATCGGCGTGATTGCAATTGACTCAATTTATTCACCGGTATTAAAGGTAAATTACACAGTCGAGAACACACGTGTCGGTCAGATCACTGACTATGACAAACTTACACTTGAGGTGTGGACAAACGGTACAATTTCCTCTAAGGAAGCCGTTTCTCTTGGCGCCAAGATCCTCAACGAGCATCTCAGTCTCTTCGGAGATCTCTCTGATGAAGCATTTGAAACTGAGATTATGGTTGAAAAGAGCAAGGATGGAAAAGCAAAAATCTTGGAGATGACCATTGAGGAACTTGACCTGTCTGTGCGCTCTTTTAACTGCTTGAAGAGAGCAGGAATCAATACAGTTGAAGACCTTATCGGTAAGTCTGAAGATGATATGATGAAGGTTCGTAACCTTGGTAAGAAATCTCTTGATGAGGTTGTTGCTAAGCTTACATCTCTCGGCTATGATCTTCGCAGAGACGAAGACTGATAACAGACTGTAACAATTATTTTACAACTAACGGTAAAGGAGTGACTTTAAATGCCAGGTTCAAGAAAGCTTGGAAGAGCAACTGACCATCGTAAGTCAATGCTCAGAGGCATGGTAACATACCTTTTGGAAAGCGGCAGAATAGAGACCACCGTTACAAGAGCAAAGGAAGTTCGCGCAATGGCTGAGAAAATGATCACCACTGCAAAGACAAATGACCTTCACTCAAGAAGACAGGTTTTGGCATACGTCACAAAAGAGGACGTTGTTAAGAAACTCTTCGATGAGATTGCTCCGAAATATAAGGACGTAAACGGCGGCTATTGCCGTATTATTAAGACAGGCGCACGCAGAGGCGACGCTTCTGAAATGTGCATCATCGAGCTTATCGATGTTGAGTCTAAATAATCAGGTATAGGCAAAATTCAACACCCACGGTAGAAGTACTGTGGGTGTTTTTTTCTTAATATGCGATGAGCCAAAACTTGTCGGTACAATTAAAAGTTTAAAAGAAAAACACCCGCAGGCTCAATGTCTGCAGGTGTCAGGATGGTCAATGGTTAGCAACCACAGCCGTTGTTGTTGAGGAAACCGTTGTTGTTACAACCGCAGTTATTATTGCAACCGCAATTGTTGTTGTTACAACCGCAACCACACTCAGAGAATAAAAGGATGATAATGAGAATCATAAACCAGTTATTGCAGCAACCCATGTCGTGACCTCCTTTCGGATTGGGGCAGAAGGGATTGCCTCGTGCCCTACACTAACATTCTATGTACTGCATATCTTTTCGTGATTGTCCGATAAAATATTTATTTTTAATTTTTATTATAATATCGGAATATCGGTTTCGGCTATATCATATTTGTCTGTAACATTCACACCGATTTTTATAAGGAAGTCGATCTCATACTCATTGTTTGTATAAAATCGATATATTTCTTCATGTGAACAACTTTCAAAAATGCATTTACCGTTTTTATAAAAGCCGATGTCTTCGACACATTCGGGATAATTCCATTTTGTTATATCTTTTTTGTTTTTGATATAAGATTTCAATGTACCGCTTTTTAAATTCAATACATAAACCTGCTTTTCGTTACCTGAAGAAATCCCGTAATTGCAAGTTGAAAATATCCTTTTGAAATCGGATTTAACTAAAGTTTC
The DNA here is from genome assembly GCA_045538055.1 of Acutalibacteraceae bacterium. Classification (GTDB taxonomy): domain Bacteria; phylum Bacillota; class Clostridia; order Oscillospirales; family Acutalibacteraceae; genus CAG-488. The sequence goes on along the minus strand of JAZSQQ010000083.1, from coordinate 416 downwards.
AAACTTTCTGATTTTTTCTGCATATTCTCTATCGTATTCATCAATAGAATTTTCTGTATCTAACCTTGTATATGTAAAAGTATTACTTTCGGAAAATAAATGCTCTATGAATTTTATGTATGTTTCACCCTGTAAAGAGCTTCCGTTAATATAGCAAACTATACATTTCTTCATACTTGATCCTTTCTTTATTGTAAAAACAGTTAGACAACTTCGAGTTTGTCGGGGTCTTTGGTCTTGAACAAGCCAACTTTATGTTCGTAGGGGACGGGTTCTTGTCAAGTAGGACATGGTTTACACATTGTTTGAAGACATGGTTTACACTTTTTGCCTAGGATCATTATGTAAAAGATAGACCCTGCGAGACACGATTGTTTGTGTATTCAGATTTAGCTTTGCGACTCTGAATTGTCTGA
>JAZSQQ010000036.1:0-15093 GCA_045538055.1 Acutalibacteraceae bacterium | reverse complement strand
GAAGAATACGAGGCTACATTTTCCCATGATGGCGATATGCCGGAAAGCATCGGTTCTTCTGCACTCAACGAATGGATTTTCAACGAAGACACCATTAAAGAAGTGCTGAACGTATTGATGACCAACGGCATCAGAATTGATTACGGTCAGAAGATAGGCAAGACTATTATCTTTGCAAAGAATCACCGTCACGCTGAAAAAATCTTTGAGGTGTTCAATAAAGAATATCCGCATCTTAACGGTTACGCAAAGGTAATCGATAACAAAATCAACTATGCACAGAGTGCTATTGATGAATTTTCAGAAGCTAAAAAGCTGCCGCAGATTGCAATTTCCGTTGATATGCTTGACACAGGTATCGACGTGCCTGAAGTCGTTAATCTTGTCTTCTTCAAAAAGGTTATGAGTAAGGCGAAATTCTGGCAGATGATCGGTCGAGGAACACGTCTTTGTCCGGGACTTCTCGACGGCGAAGATAAGAAGATGTTCTATATCTTTGACTTCTGCGGAAATTTCGAGTTCTTCCGTATGGGCGGAGGAGGCAGGTCGGCAAATCAGATTGCCCTGCAGGGTGCTATTTTCAGCCTCAAGTCACAGATTGTATTCAAGCTGCAGGATATAGATTATCAGACCGATGAGCTTATCGCTTTCCGAAAAGAGTTAGTTGACGATATGGTTCGTAAGGTAAGGGAGCTGAACAAAGAGAACTTTGCTGTTCGTCAGCACCTTAAGTATGTTGAGCTGTATGTAAATCCCGACAACTATACACCGCTTACATATGCAGATACATTGATTATTGCAGACGAGCTTGCTCCTCTTATAACACCCGACGAGGACGACCCGAAGGCAATGCGATTTGATGCTCTTATGTACGGCATTGAGCTTGCATATCTCGTAGGCAAAAAATATAACCGTGCAAGAAGCGACTTGTTCAAGAAGGTTGCAGGAGTTGCAAGTGTTGCAAATATCCCTGAAATTATGGTTCAGTCCGAACTGATTAACAAAATCCTGCACACCGATTATGTTGATACAGCAGGAATAAATGAGTTCGAGCACATTCGTAAGAGTTTAAGAAATTTAATTAAATACATTCCTTATGACGGACCGATATATGACACAAATTTCGACGATGAAATACTCTCTATCGAATGGAATGAATCCGAACTCGAGAACGACGACCTTAAGAACTACAAAGCAAAAGCAGAGTTTTATGTTCGTCAGCATCAGGATAACGAGGTAATCTCAAAGTTAAAATCGAATATCCCTCTCAACGCAGATGATGTAAAAGTTCTTGAACAAATTCTGTGGAGTGAAGTCGGCTCAAAAGCAGACTACGAAGCAGAGTACGGTGAAAAACCGCTCGGCGAATTTGTCCGTGAAATTGTTGGACTTGATATGAATGCAGCTAAGGAAGCTTTTGCAGAATTTCTCAATAATGTGAATCTTGATTCCAGACAGATTTATTTTGTGAATCAGATTATCGAATATATCGTACATAACGGCTTGATGAAAGACCTTTCGGTGCTTCAGGAATCTCCGTTTACAGACAAGGGAAGTGTTGTCGATGTTTTCACAGATCTGACTGTCTGGATGGGTATCCGCAAGGTTATCGAGCGAGTAAATGCAAATGCCATCGCAGCGTGATGTGACAGCTTACAATAAATAACAAACCGAACCTTTTGCCAAACGGCAGTAGGTTCGGTTTGTGCTTTTTTTCGTCAAGAGGTACTTAAATGACGAGAAAAAGCAACACTTGAGGAGAAAACAGGTGAAATTATTATGTTTATGATGGTATTAATGTATCCCGGATATATTTCAAAACACATTTTTTGATACATTGCATAATTGCATTTATATGCCAAAAGTGTTACACTTAAATATATAGTTACTTGTTTATATAAAAGACAGATATTTCGTTGGGAGGAATCCAAATGAAAAAGTTAAAGAAAATATTAGCATCGCTTATGGTTGCGGTTATGGTTTTGACTGCCGCACCGCTGAGTGGCTTTGTGGGATTAAGGCTGGATCTTGACTGGCTCAATTTTAATTGGCTTGACTTCACACCGAAAGCAAGTGCTGAAAGTTATAGTGGCACCCACGGTGATAATCTTACGTGGACTTTTGACATTGAAACAGGTGAACTTGTCATAAGTGGAACAGGTGCGATGTCGGATTATTATTACATTGATGCACCTTGGGACAGTTATCGTTCGTCAATCAAAACGATAACAATCAGTGACGGTGTAACAAGCATCGGTTCTGGTGCATTTTACGGTTGCACAGGTCTTACAAGCATAACGATATCTGACAGCGTAACAAGCATCGGGTTCGATACATTCTCTGGTTGCAAAGGTCTTACAAGCATAATAATCCCCGACAGCGTAACAAGCATAGGCGATCTTGCGTTTTACGGTTGCACAAGCCTTGCAAGCGTAACAATCCCTGACAGCGTAACAAGCATCAGTGAAGAAGCATTCTCCAATTGCACCGGCCTTACAAACGTAACAATCGGCAAGCGTGTCACAAGCATCGGTGTTCTTGCCTTCGTTGAGTGTATCAATCTTACAAACGTAACGATACCTGACAGCGTAACAAGCATAGGTTATGGTGCATTCGCCGGTTGCACAGGACTTACAAGCATAACAATCCCCGACAGCGTAACAAGCATTGGTAATGAAGCGTTCAGTGGTTGCCGTAATCTGTTTGCATATCTGGTAAAGGATTCATACGCCGAAACTTATGCGAAAAATAATGATATTGAATATTATTACATGTACAATGGGGTCGAAGCTGATGAAAAAATAATTTCAGTGGTTGTTACTTCAAAACTGAGCTTTGAAATAAATAAAGAAACATATACAATGACTGTTAACTGCACCGGAAATATGCTTTCTTTTGCTAACGACGACGCACCCTGGGTTCAGTACAAGCCCTATATCAAGCATATAATAATTAACGACGGCTGTACGAGTATAAGTCAAAATGCGTTCAAAGGGATTAAAGAATTAAAAAGCATAATTATCCCTGACAGCGTAACAAGCATAGGTTATGATGCATTCTCTGGTTGCACAGGACTTACAATCGTAACGATCCCCGACAGCGTAACAAGTATAGGTTATGATGCATTCTATAATTGTACCGGAATAAAAGAAATTACAATGCCTGCATCTGCAATGATATATAATACTTTCTATAATTGCACAAACATTGAAAAAGTTACTCTTACCAAGGGTACAGGGACGATGCAGAATTATGATGTATTCTATGTCTTTACCCCTTGGTACATAAGCCGAAATAAGTGCACTGAAATAATTATTGAAGATGGTATAACTAATATCGGTTCATGTGTATTTTGCGGTTGCACTAGACTTACAAGTATAACAATCCCCGACAGCGTAACAAGCATCGGTGATTCTGCGTTCTCTGGTTGCACTAGACTTACAAGCATAACAATCCCCGACAGCGTAACAAGCATCGGTGATTCTGCGTTCTCTGGTTGCACTAGACTTACAAGCATAATAATCCCCGACAGCGTAACAAGTATAGGCATTTATGCATTTCGTGATTGCACAAGACTTGAAAGCGTAACAATCGGCAACAGCGTCACAAGCATCGATTGGAGAGCATTCTATAATTGTACCGGACTTACAAGCATAACGATACCTGACAGCGTAACAAGCATAGGTGATGAAGCATTCTACGGTTGCACTGGACTTACAAGCGTCACAATAGGAGACAGTGTAACAAGTATTGGTGCCTATGCGTTTGCTGACTGCACAAATCTCGGAAGTGTTACTTTGCCTGTCAGCGTTCAGTCAATCGGCAATAATGCTTTTGCGGGTTGTCAGAAAATTGAAAAGCTGAAGGTATATAACAGAAACTGCACCTTCGGCAGTGAATGCATAAGTTATTACACAACCATTTGTGGCTATGCAGGGTCAACAGCTGAAGCGTATGCAACGGAAACGGGTTATAATTTTGAATTAATCCCTGACGATGACCACGAGCATATTTACAGCAATTCATGTGATGCTGAATGTAATATCTGTGGTTATATCAATACGGATGCAGGTCACACATACTCAAACGATTGCGACCCCGAATGCGACGTCTGCGGTGATATAAGAACAGAACTTGTTCATACATACAAAAACGATTGTGACCCTGATTGTGAATTTTGCGGATACGCAAGAACAGACCTTACGCACACTGATGAAAATTCTGACGGAAAATGTGATGTGTGTGAAAAGATGATTTCCGATATTTTGGTCGGTGTTACTCAGAACTTTAAGGTTAAAGCAGGTGAAACCGTTTACATCAAATTTGTCCCTGCAAATTCAGGTGTATACACATTCTATTCATCAAGCAGCACAGATACATACGGCTATGTTTTCAATGCAGATAAAAATCAGATTGTATCTGACGATGACGGTGGAAACAATAATAACTTTTCGATTACCTACACCTTCAAATCAGGAACAGTATATTATCTCGGTGTAAGATACTACAGTTCAAGCAATTCGGGTGAAATTCCCGTAACAATCCGTCTTGATGAGCTGATTTGTGACCATAACAACACTCACGAAGAGCATCAGGATTCAACGTGCACAGAAAATGGTTATGATAAGGTTGTTTGTGACGATTGCAGTCAGACAGTTTCAACGACAGAGCTTCCTTTGCTTGACCACGACTATAAAACAATTACTGCACCACCGACTTGCGTGGACGAAGGTGTTGTAGTTTGTTTGTGTAAGGTGTGCAGAGATGCATACATCAGCGAAATTCTTGATCCTCTCGGACATTCCGAGCTTGTATGGAAGACGGTTGTTACACCGACAACTCGCAGAGAAGGCACAATGAATCATATTTGCCCTGCTTGCGATGAGGTGTTTGACACAAAGACCATTCCTGCAATCACACTTTCAGGCAACAGCACAGCAAATGTTGACTTCGAAACAAACACTATCTCAGGTTTTGACTCAGGCTCATCTTCAATTGATGATTACTTGTCTGCCACAAACAACGGCTACACATTCACTTGTGAATCTGACACAATCGGCACAGGTACGGTGATCACCCTGACGGCAGGAGAAGATATGATCAACGAGTTTGAAGCTGTTATCTTCGGTGACACAAACGGTGACGGTTGGTATGACGGTCAGGATGCGATTATTGTCGATTGCCTTGCAAACGGAATGCTTACAAAGGAAGATGTAGGTGAGGCTGTTTATACTGCAGCGGACTGTAACCACGACGGAGTTATCGATCAGCTTGATGTTGATCTTCTCAATCAGGCAGGTACACTCCTTGCTAACGTTGACCAGTCCAAACCTTCAGAGGTTCTTCTTGAAACTTCATCAGAGTATGTTGAGTATCTCGACCTCATTGACCAGTCTCCCGAAATCGATGCTGAAGATGATACAGATATTCCTGAAGTCGATGTAGAAACGGAAGACACAACACCCGAACAGGATGCAAAGACTGACATTTTCGAAATGATTCTGAACTTCATTAAATCAATCTTCGAAATGCTTCTTTCATACATCCCTATGCCAATTAAATAAGCATATTTAAACAAAAGCCATACAAGTTGACTTTGAAATCAGCGTGTATGGCTTTTTACCACCATTATTTTTATTTGAAACAAATTATGTATTAAGCAGAGTGGTCGTTCGGTTCGGCTGTTTAAATATCGCCAAGTTGTGTAATTTCAATATAATGTGTTAATACATATGCATACTGAATTGAGTGGTGTTTATCGAATCAGGAGATTTGTGTTACTGTATGAAAAACTTATCAACTTCTGATTTCTGTATTTATATTTTAATTATTTAAAATACTGATTAACGGCGAACAGGTCGGAAAAAATTCGTATTTTACTTGAAAAATGATATCGGAGTGATATAATGAAAAATCATAGCAACATAAGAAGGTGAACTTATGATTTCTGATCTTATCGGAGCGGCTGTTTCTGCGGCGGTTGGGGTAGGAGTGGCATTTGTTAACTACCTGCTGTCGAAAACTGTTTTGGTAAAGAATCCCCAAAAGTATTCGGCTGTGACGGTTTTAAGGCAATTGATACAGATAGGATTTCTTGTTGTTGTATACTTTATCGGTCAAAAAACCAAATACGATCCGATGTATCTTCTGATCGGTGCAGCTTTGGGAATGACCTTACCGATGCTTGTTTTTACAAAGAAACTTCTCAGGTATAATGAGAATCTTCGTCAGGCAGAAAAGAGAAAGGAGGAAGACTCTGATGGGTGAAAAATCCGAGGTGATTTTCAGCATTTTCGGTGTTCTTGATGTTACCGGCGAGGTTATAACGATGTGGATTATACTTGCCGTTCTTGCAATTCTTTCTCTCATCGTAAAGAAAAGTCTGAAGGAACGACCCGGTAAATTTCAGAATATCATTGAAACGGGTGTTGAGTATCTTGATAATTGCTTTTCAGATACTCTCGGAAAGAAAAAAGCTAGAAAATACTTTACTTTTTTAGCTTCACTTTTTATTTTTATCATTTTCTCAAACTATTCGGGACTTATTCCGGGAGTTGGTCTTACGGATTATGTCAAGGCTCCGACGGCGAGCCTGTCCGTAACATTAGGGCTTGGTATTCTTACTTTTGTATTCCTGCAGATATCCGGAATACGACACAGCGTCAAGCACTATTTCAAGCGTTTTGTATCACCGATGTTCTTTATGCTTCCTCTGATGCTCCTTGATGAAATAATCAAGCCTGCCTCTCTGGCGTTGAGACTTTACGGTAACATTTTCGGTGAAGAAACGGTAACAGAAGAGCTTTATCACATCCTTCCGATAGGTGCGCCTGTTGTAATGATGGCACTTTCGATTCTGTTTTGTGCCCTGCAGGCAATAGTATTTACAATGCTCGTATCTATCTATTTGGATGAAGTTACAGAATAATATTTAAAGGAGTTTTTATTATGACAGATTCAGCTATTATCGCAATTTCAGCAGCAATCGCAATCGCACTCAGTACACTCGGCCCGTCTATCGGTCAGGGTATAACAGCTAAAGCGGCCATGGAAAGTATTGCACGTCAGCCCGATGCCGCAAAGGATATCCGTTCAACACTTATTATTTCCCTTGCACTTATGGAGGCTCTTACAATTTACGGACTTCTTATTGCTTTTATGCTTGTTTCAAAAATCGCATAAATCAGTTCTGTTCAAGTTTCAATAATCGCTTGTCAGCGGTTACTCAAGGAGAAATATTATGAATATACAGATTTCTGTAGTAATCTGGACTGTTATTTGTTTTATGTTTCTTATGCTGATACTTAAGAACCTTCTTTTTACACCTGTTCTCAGAATGCTTGACAGCAGAAAAGAAAAAATTGATGCCGCAAGAGAAAAGAAAGCGGAAATCGAAAGACTTACTGCTGAAAATCAAAAATACATTCAGGAGCAAAAGGTGCTTGACCTTGAAGCAAGAAAAAGTGCAGCCAAGGTCAGAGCACAGGAAATACAGTCCGAAGGCAAAAAGAAAATTGAAGCCGCACAAAGAGAAAGTCTTAACGAAATCAATGCATACAGAGACAGTATAAGTGATGAATGCGAAAAAATCGTTAAATCTGTTGCCCCCGAAATGGAGACTGTTACAGAGATTTTTGTTAACAACATAATTTCGCACAGGGTATGATGTTATGGAAATACAATATGTAATTATAAATTTTATAATTCTTGCAGTTATACTGTTTTTATTCGGCAGAAAAATGGTTAAGTCCATTTTCAACACACGCTTTGAAAAAATCAACCGTGAGCTCGACGAAGCAGAAGAAGCCGAAAAAACAGCTATGCCCGTTTTTGATGAATATCAGCCTGAGGAATCAGTAGAGAGTGACGCTGAAGAAATCGCAATAGCACAGGCAACTGTTGACGAAAAAATTGCACAGATTGAAGAATTCCGTAATCATCTTTGCAGTGAAATTCATCGCGAGATGATTGAGGATGCCCGCGAAGAGCTTCTTTTAATAATGCGTGAAAATGTAATAAAGCTCTTTTTCGATGAAAAATATCAGAAAGCAATAAGAGACCTTGATGCCGATGTTATAGATGCTATTCTCCCTCAGATAAAACTTACTCCCGGCGATATGGCATATTTAAAGCATCATGATGTTCTCTATGTCACTCTTACGTCGGCATATCCTCTTGATGAGACAATAGTGAAAAAGGTTGATGAAGCTACCACAGCGATGCTTGAAGCTGTCGGTGGCAAAACATCCTTATGGGTACTTGAGGATCCTGATCTTATCGGAGGACTCAAGTTGAGAATCGGTGATACCGTTTATGACGGAACCGTCGCAGAAGAGCTTTATCGTTTTTCGAAGAATCTTAACCGTGAACCTATTCTGACAACAGATACGGTAGGTCATCTTATTCAGGAGTTTTCGGAAAAAGCAGAGTCTTTCCGTCCTCAGATTCATATTTTCCAGCTTGGCAGGGTGTTGACTGTATCTGACGGCATATGCTGGATGGACGGTCTTGCCGATATTATGTACGGTGAAGTTGTTGAATTTGAATGTGGAGAAAGAGGTATGGTTCTTGACATTCAGCAAAACCGTATCGGTTGCGTCATTTTTGGCGATTTTGCCCATATTGAAAGCGGTACACGTGTCAGAAGAGTCGGCAGAATTGCTTCGGTTCCCGTAGGTAACTCGCTTCTCGGAAGGGTAGTGAATGCCTTGGGTGATCCGATTGATGCTGAGGGCTATATTACTTGTGAGGGAAAAAGACCCATTGAATTCAAAGCTCCGAGCATTCTTGACCGTGCGCCGGTAAATTTACCGCTTCATACGGGAATCAAAGCTATTGATGCCCTTGTTCCTATCGGTAAGGGTCAGCGAGAGCTTATTATCGGTGACCGACAGACAGGTAAAACAGCTATTGCTATTGATACGATCATCAACCAAAAAGGAAAAGATACGATCTGTATATATGTTGCAATCGGTCAGAAGGATACACTTGTTGCTGAGATCAAGGATAAGCTCAAATCCCACGGAGCTCTTGATTATACGGTCATTGTTGCCGAGCCTGCTTCTTCATCAGCGGCACTTCAGTATATTGCTCCATTCTCAGCCACAGCTATTGCCGAACATTTTATGTACAGCGGCAAGGATGTTCTGATTATCTACGACGACCTTTCAAAACACGCGGTTGCTTACCGCGAGCTCTCACTTCTTCTTCACCGTCCATCGGGCCGTGAAGCTTATCCGGGTGATATTTTCTACCTGCATTCGAGACTTCTTGAAAGATCAGCGCATCTTTCTGATGAACTCGGCGGAGGCTCAATTACAGCTCTTCCGATTATCGAAACGCTTGCCGGCGATATTTCTGCCTATATTCCGACTAATGTAATCTCCATTACGGACGGACAGATATTCCTTGATGCCGAACTGTTCAACGAAGGTCAGAGACCTGCTATCAATGTCGGTCTTTCTGTTTCGCGTGTCGGTGGTGCAGCACAGAATCCTGTTATGAAAAAGGTTTCATCCTCACTCAGAACACGACTTGCCCAATACCGTGAACTTGCTGAGTTTATGCAATTCGGTTCTGATATCGATGATGCTACCAAAGCGACGCTGGCTTCCGGCAGACTTCTGACAGAAGCTCTCAAACAGGGTCGTTACAAGCCGATCGACGACCATCTGCAGACAATCCTTATTTTCGCTGTCAGTGCAGGATATGCTGACGGAATAAGTCCGGAAGATATGGAGAATTTCGAAAAGGAACTTTATAAATACTTTGCAGAGAAAAAAGCAGGTCTTGTTGAAAAAGTCAGGACTGCAGCTAAATTTGACGATAAACTGAAAAATGAACTCGGCGAGGCTCTCGTTGAGTTCTCAGCGAGGTTTTGATTATGGCCACGGTACAAAACTTGAAAAAGAAGCTGCAGGTCATACGTTCAACAAAAAAACTCACTCTGGCTATGAAAACAGCCTCAACAGTTAAATATTCACGTCTGAATACACTTTACGGTAACTATGAAAAATATGAGCAACAATGCGCTCAGCTTTATAAAAAATATCGTAAGGAATTCAATGATGCGTTTTATTTCAATAACACAAATGCACCTGTATGCTACATAGTTATAGGTGCAAACCAGGGTATGTGCGGTGCGTTTAATTCAGAGCTTCTTAATTATTTTGAAAGTATACTTGAATCGGAAGAGAAACCTTCATTTATATTTTCCTGTGGGGAAAAAGTCGGCGAATATTTCCGTACAAAAGGCATTTCTTATGCAAGAGAATATAATTTTGACGATATACCTTTATACTTTCAGGTTCAGGAGTTGTTTGAAGAAATATGCTGTCTTATGCAGGAGGGAAAGATTTCATCAGTCCGTATCGTGTATCCCGAATACATTAATATGATGAAGCAATCCCCTGTGGTATGTGACCTGTTCAGTGCAGACGAGACAGAAAGTGATAGCGGTAATTCGATGTTTGTTCCGGATAAAGAAACCGTTATAAATAATGCATCCAAAAAAATATTTGTTTCAATCCTGTACAAAAAAGTGCTTGAAGCTGCTTTGGGTGCACAGGCGGCAACGCTTACAACTATGCGCTCCGCTTATGATACGGCGTGCGAATACTGTGTTCTGCTTGAAACCCAGATTAACCGCATACGTCAGGGTCAGGTTACAGCTGATGTTATTGAAATTTCAGCTGAATACTCAACGAAAGAAGATGAATGATATATGGCTGAAGGTTCCGTAGGAATGGTTCAAAGAATTACGGGTCCCGTAGTCGATATTCTTTTTGATAAATTCGATATTCCCGATATATTCAATGCCATAAATGTTGAAGTCAATAACGAAATATATACTCTTGAAGTATCACAGCACCTCGGCAACGGTGAAGTCCGATGCATTTCAATGAATCCTACCGACGGTATGTCGAGAGGTATCAAGGCTGTTGATACAGGAGCGCCGATTAAAATTTGCGTGGGTGAAGAAACCCTGGGCAGAATGGTTAATGTTACAGGCAAGCCCATTGATCGCGGAGAAGCTATAAATGCCAAAGAGCATTGGCCGATACATCATCCTGCTCCTCCGTTCGCAGAGATTGTTTCTGCAAACGATATACTTGAGACAGGCATTAAGGTTATCGACCTTATGACTCCCTACGTAAGAGGCGGCAAAATCGGCCTTTTCGGTGGTGCAGGAGTCGGCAAAACAGTTCTTATTATGGAGCTTATCCGTAATGTTGCGTTTGAGCATGACGGTTACTCTGTTTTTGCGGGTGTAGGTGAGCGTTCAAGAGAGGGTAATGACCTCTGGAATGAAATGAATCAGTCAGGAGTTATTGATAAAACCGCTCTCGTTTTCGGTCAGATGAACGAGACTGCGGGAGCCAGACTTCGTGTACCGCTTGTAGGTCTTACAATGGCTGAGTATTTCCGTGAGCAATCACACAAGGACGTGCTTTTGTTTATTGATAACATTTACCGTTTTACTCAGGCAGGCAGTGAGGTATCTGCTCTTTTGGGCAGGATGCCTTCAGCTGTAGGTTATCAGCCCACGCTTGCATCCGAAATGGGTAAGCTACAGGAAAGAATTGTATCAACGGGTAACGGTTCAATAACATCGGTACAGGCTGTTTATGTTCCTGCCGATGATCTTACAGACCCTGCTCCTGCTACAACATTCTCACACCTTGATGCAACAACGGTTCTTTCAAGAAAGATTGTTGAATTGGGTATTTACCCGGCAGTTGATCCTCTGGAGTCTTCATCAAGAGTTCTTTCTCCGGATTTTGTCGGTGACAGACACTATCGTGTAGCCAAGGAAACACAGCGCGTTTTGCAAAAATATGCCGAGCTTCAGGATATTATTGCTATTCTCGGAATGGAAGAGCTTTCACCTGAAGATAAGGTGGTTGTAAAAAGAGCCCGCCGTGTACAGCGTTTTATGAGCCAGCCTTTCCATGTTGCAGAGAGCTTTACAGGTCAGCAGGGCATATATGTCCCGTTGGAAAAGACCGTCGAAAGTGCCGAAGCAATCCTTTCGGGAGAATGCGACAATATTCCTGAACAGTATTTTCTTATGTCAGGAGCAATAGATGACGTATTCAACAAGTACAAAGCGGATATCAGGTGACACCATGAACGAAAAGCTTTCACTTATTATTTTTACCGTTGACCGACAAATCGAGGTTTCGGAATGCGACAGCATCAGGCTTAATATTGCTGATGACATCAAGGGCAGATTTTCAGGCTCTTACGGAATAAAAAAAGGTCACACTGACACGGTATTTTCTTTGAGTGCAGGTACGGTGACTGCGTACAGGGATAATGAGCCGATTTTTTCTGCTGAAACATCTGATGGCTTTGGAATTATGGAAAACAATACCGTAAGGTTAACAGTAGACAGTATCAAAGATAATTCCGAAAACAAAAGTTGATTCCAATTTAATAAGCATATAAAAACACAGCCCCCGATGCATTAACCGTGCATCGGGGGTTACTATGTTCAGGCAGAAAGGTGGAAAGTATATTTAACAGTTGTCTTGTGCCCGTTGACGATGCGACACTGTCTATCGAATTTCATAGTTCGTACGGGGTTCACATTCTTAACCATCTGACCGCCGACTGAACCAGCCTGCTTTGATGTGAGGTCGCCGTTGTAACCCTGCTTAAGGTTAACGCCTACTTCAGAAGCAGCTTCCATCTTGAAACGGTCGAGAGCCTCTCTTGCCTCGGGAACTACGTTCTTCTTGCTTGACATAACTTTTTCACTCCTTTTTTAAAAGTTTTCTTGCGTCTGCATTATTATTGTTGTAATCAGAATGAAAATTATTAATGTCAATTTTTTGCGGTTAAGGCAGTTTTTGAATTAAAAACAAGTTAAACCTTACCAATCAAGAGTCAAAAAATACGGTCCATTTTCAAATTTTTCATGTGCGCAGCATGATGAAGCAATATATCTTATCTTTTGCTCCTTATTATTATAGGCTACAATAAGATATGTGCAACCCATCTTCTCATCATTTATATAATAAATTACTATCCAATTACCCCTGGTTTCAATTCTATACCCGTTGTTTTCTTTTCTTTGGTTTATAAGATATTCTTTGTGCTCCTCATTTGTTTCAAGTTGAGAAATGGTGAAAAGATCATTTTCCAGACATATATCATCGGGAAGAGATTTTTTGCTCTTTCATATTCATCGTCACTCAATACCCATTCGGCACATATATCGTATGTGCCATAGTTACAGCCCGGACAAGAAGTTAATTTATAATAATATTTTGTTGTGTCCGGAACCTTGGGGTTATATGGGTAATGAGAAGTTATTTTTGCACTTAAAGGAATTTTTTTGGGGAATATATCGTATATCGGATAGTTACTGTAGTCGCCGTTAAACTCTGAGTCAAGAACATCATCAAATTCCATATAGTTTTCAATATCTGCTGTTTGTGAATAAAAAGGCGAAGGGCAAAAAGCCGCCAGAAGAATCGAAAAAGGTGTTAATACAATACAACCGATTATTGAAATTCCGACCAAAACGGCAGTTATTCTCTTGGCTTTTCTTCGGTTGGTTTTTATATAACGTTTACCTGTACTTCTCCAAAGTACTAATATTGATAATGCAATCAAAAATAACCAGCAACTATGAACACACAAAAAAGCAAGCATATCGGGATCAAAACGAATATAACGAAAATCGAAAATAATCTCACATATCATAATCAGAAAAACAACTGAAAAAAGTAAAAGAAGACTTGCAAAAACAATTAATGTTGCTTTTTTCACCTTTTCTTTAACAGTCAGATCCAAGTCTTCGGGGGGCATTTCGTTTTTCGCAACAGTTGCTGAAAGAGAGGCACATATCGTTTCTATGGTTACTTCCTCATTAAACGAAATATTTTTTAATTTTTCAACGATTATAGTTTTGTGGTTTATTTCAGCTTTTGCTTCTTCTATATATTTTTTTACGACCTTTTCTATTTCGGTCTTATCAATCATGTTCCTGATATCTGCAATCGAAAATTCCGCTTTTCGGAGCATTGCGATGTTGTTAAGTCGTTCAATATCACTTTCAGAAAATTCAATGCTCTTTCTTCCGCTAAAAGATTCTTCTATGCTTGGAGTGAAAAGACCGTTGTCAATATATAATCTGATTGCTCGGTCAGTTAATCCTGTCCGTTCAATTGCCTCTTTAATTTTCATAAACAGCCTCCTTTCAATCCAATAATAAACTTTTACCTTAGGTGAATGTCAAGTGTTTTTATAACTAAAGTATAACATTTAACGGTTTTTACTTCAATATGCCGATTTTATAAAATCATAATGCTTATATCCCTATGACGTTCAATTGATTTATAGCAATGCGCAAGCAGGCAATGGGTTTCACAAAATCTGCCATTTCAAAACAAAGATAGCTTTCGAAAGTGTTGACAAAACTGATGAGTGTGATATAATATTCAGGATTAATAAAGGAAATGTGAGGAACCAGCTGTCTGTAGGGGATTGTTGGTTTCTTTATGTTTTTTTAGAGTAAAATACGTAAAAAATAAACATAAACACAGTTCTAAAAACTGTAAAAGGAGACTGTAATATGGAAATTCAACTTCAGGAACTTATTGATCAGATAAAAAAAGACGGTGTTGAAGCTGCTGAAGCTCAGTCTGCCACAATACTTGAAACAGCTGAAGCAGAAGCTGCAAAAATAATTGCCGATGCATAGACACAGGCAGATAATATTATGTCTGATGCAAAAAATGAAAATAATCGAACAGTAAAATCAGCTGGAGATGCAATACGACGGGCAGGTCGCAATCTTCTTATATCCTTCAGAGAAAGTGTCGCGAAAGAGCTTAAAGCAATTATAGGAGAAAATGTTTCATCGGTTTATTCTTCCGATGCACTGACACAGCTTATTATCAAAACTGTTGAAGGCTGGACAATGAAACCTGATACAGATGAGCTGTCTGTTATTCTCAGCAGTAATGACCTTGAAAAACTTGAAGAAACACTTCTTGCAGAGCTTAAAGCAAAAATGCTCGGTGGAGTTACACTTAAAGCCAATGATAATTTTGACGGCGGATTCCGAATTGCAGTAAACGG
>JAZSQQ010000049.1:0-2543 GCA_045538055.1 Acutalibacteraceae bacterium | reverse complement strand
ATGGGGTGTGTTTTTGCGTGTATCGGGAGAGCGCTTGAATGGCATTCAAGAGGTCAAGAGTTCGATCCTCTCCGTCTCCACCACAGCATACTGAGTAATTATTTTTTTGCCCGCTTTTAAGTGGGTGCTTTTTATGGAGATGTTGACAATGATTTTATTGAGTAGTATGATGTTTGTAAAGAGGTGATAATATGAATAAGAAAAAATCAAGCGGAATCCAATTCGTTTTTGGCTTTGGAGTTGTAATGCTTTTATGGGGTATAGGTTTGTTGGCAAATGACCCGTTTGATTGGTTTTCCAATATTTTCATGGAGAGCGATATTGACGTTTATCTAATACTCGACATTGTATTGACAGGTATACCGTTTTTGATTTGTTTATATTTAATCTTATTATCAGTTTCAGGTAAACGTAATAATTATAAAGTTATGTACTATTCCGCTTTGGCAGCTGTTTGCTTACCTATTATAGCATACCTTTTTAATGAGCTTTCATTAAATGATTCAAGCATCATAACATGGATTCTCGGACTCACTATTGGTTGGATATTATATCCCTTCGGACTTATCGGATTGGCAATTTTTGACAACGTTGATATTGGTTTCGGCTATTATGAAGGAATGTATATAGTGCTTATAATGGTTTCAGCTGCAATTTTATCAATGGTACTATATAAAACAATAAAAATAAAGAACTGATTTTGTTGAAAGGCTCCCCGTAGCAGACTACGGGGAGCCTTTTCTATTTACCCCACCTTATCAATACCCACCACAAACTGCTCGAAGTCAATATTAAACTCCACTTTTAGCTTATAGCCTCTAAAAACCTCAACCCGTTTAATTAAGCAATTAACAATCATTTTCTTTTTTCAAAACTTGCTTCCTCATAAAGTTCTGCCCAAGAAATTAGCTCATCAAAGCTGTCAGATAAAAGTTTGAGTATGCTCTCACCATCAGCAACATCCTTTTCAGCATCTGCAACCAAAGATAAAAGCCTGCTGCACTCTTTTTCTGATTCTGTAATCAGTTCCGAAAGAGTATCAGCCGAAAATGAGCTTTCACCCTTGATTGCTTTGATAACCTCAGATTTCAGTATGGTGAGATTTTCAAACTCTTTATTGTAATCTGCTTTCAGCATATTCAGCCTTGCTTTTCTCACTTCAAGCTCATCAGCATAACGGAGTTTGATTACATTACTCTTTGACACACCTTTCATCTTCCTGAAAATATCACGGACAATTTCATCAATCAAATCATCAAGAATGTGAAGTGTGTAACCCGACTGACCGTCACACTCCGTTTGCTTTCTGCTTTTACCGTAGCAGGCATACCTGATTCGCTTCGTTGTATCAACCATTCCGTCTTTTCTTTTACGGTATCTTCCGCTTGTTGTTAGATTAAGCCTTGAGCCACAATGTCCACAATAAACCTTACCGGAGATAAGTGATTTACCTTTTGTGTTAAGGGGGACTGTGGGATTTTCTTTCTTCCTATTTGAGCGTTCTTTCATAATCATCATTGCTCTTTCATACTGTTCAGGTGAAATTATCTGCAGTTCAGGTATAACCTCGGAACGAGCTTCACCGCTGCGAAGTACACCCGTATAGGTGAGATTACATAGAATCCCTCTTATTGTAGCCTCGTGCCACATTTTACCCGTTCTCGCCCTGTAACCATTGTCATTCAGCCAAGTTGTAATTCTGTGTGCACCGTAACCTTCGGCAGTGTACTTGTCAAAGATAATCTTAACAACAATGGCCTCATCGGGATTCACTTTCAAATCATAAAGCTCGTGTTTTCTTTTATTGAATCTACCGCTTTTAACAAGGTCGTATCCAAAGGCGGCAACGCCGCCTTTGAAATGACCTGCTTCAACTAACTGACCAAGACTTGTTTTTGTTCGTACTGAAGTTTTCTCACTTTCGCCGTCAGCCTGCCAGAAACGGATATAGTTCAAGAGCTTGTCAATGTGATTATCAAATCTTTGTTCGCCTTCTTGAGTGCTCCAAACCTCGATACCGTTTTTAACAAACCATTCAACAACAAAAGGTGTTTCGTCTGCGATTCTGCCGATACGGTCAAACATAAATACAAGCAAAATATCGAACTTTTTCTTTCTCGCAAGGTCTTTTATGATTTGAATTTTATCACGGTTTTCAGCTCGTACCTTATGACCTGAAACACCGTCCTCTTGCTCTTCATAAATAATCTCCCAACCCATTTCATTTGCAAATTTATGACAAGCCTTTCTCTGCATCGGGATATCTGCTTCATTGTTGCTGTCATAATCAACCTGCTTACCCGTTGAAACTCGGTACAAACAGCACACTCGTTTTGACATTAAACCGCCTCCTTGATATTTTCTTTTAGTTTAATATCAGGGACATCACTTTGTCGAATGTGTGAATCACCAAGAAGAATTTCTTTTATTCGAAAAAATATTTCTTGGTTAGGCTTTTCGGTGAATGTTGCAATAACTTCATAACCTTTAATATTTAAAACACATTCTCCGTGAGTGTCTGTCAGAATAAATTCCAAAAACTC
>JAZSQQ010000079.1:0-10551 GCA_045538055.1 Acutalibacteraceae bacterium | reverse complement strand
CCTTGTGTAAAGGGAGCTGTCGCGAAGCGACTGAGGGATTGTCAAAAATCCTTGAATTATCAACAATCCTCCCGTCACGGCTACGCCGTGCCACCCTCCTTTACACAAGGAGGGCTGACTAGACTCTACCAACTTTTAAACACCTCGACAAACCCGAATTGGTAGGGGTGTTGAGCTTGCAAAAAGGGGCTGTAAAAAACGAAGTTTTTACAGCCCCTTATCCATTATTCAAATTTTTATTTGATAACTCTTACTTTGATTACGCCGTTGATTGCTTCAACTGCAGCGAGTGCATCAACATCTGCTACTGTATAAGCAAACGCACCTCTTGTTGCTGACTTTGCATCTGCACCGAGTGCCGCCTTAACAGCATCTGTTGCTTCAGCCTTGTGGATAACACAGGTACGTGCACCGTTGACAGGTTCAAGCTTCATTGCAGGCATATTTACCGAGTTTACAATTTCACCCTTTTCGATGTAAGCGATAAGCTCATCTGCAGCCATAATTGCGCAGTTGTCTTCGCTTTCGGGAGTTGATGCGCCGAGGTGAGGAATTGCAATAATTCCGTCAACACCGATAACATCATCTGAAGGGAAGTCTGTTACATAAGCCGCAACCTTTCCGCTTTCAAGTCCTGCCTTGAGGTCATCGTTGTTAACAAGACCGCCACGTGCGAAGTTGAGGATTCTTACGCCGTCCTTGCAAAGAGCAAGTGTATCTTTATTAACAGTGTTCTTTGTTGAATCTGTGAGAGGAACGTGAATTGTGATGTAATCGCTCTTCCTGAAGATTTCGTTGATATCGTCAACAAGTACCATATCAGCTGACATAGCAGATTTTATGCCCTCTGAAATATACGGGTCATAACCGACAATCTTCATGCCGAGTGCTTCTGCAGCCTGAGCTACCTTAAATCCGATTGCACCCATACCGACAACACCGAGAGTCTTACCGAGGATTTCGGGACCTGCAAACTGTGACTTTCCTTTTTCAACAAGCTTGCCTACTGCTTCGCCATCACCCTTGAGAGTTTTGCACCAGTCAAGTGCAGCCGGTACACGGCGAGAAGCCATAAACATACCGCAGATTACAAGCTCCTTAACCGCGTTTGCGTTTGCACCGGGCGTATTGAAAACAACAACACCCTTTTCTGCACAAGCTTCAACACGGATATTGTTTGTACCTGCACCTGCACGTGCAATTGCGATTGTTTCGGGCGCAAGCTCCATTTCGTGCATTGAAGCCGAACGAACCATAATCGCTGTAGGATTTGCTATATCCTCGCCGTATGCATAGAGGTTTTTATCAAACTTATCTGTACCGCAGGCAGCGATTTTATTAAGTGTAAGAATATTGTACATAGTAAACGCTCCTTATGAATTAGCTTCTTCGAACTTCTTCATGAATTCTACAAGCGCTTCAACGCCTTCGATAGGCATAGCGTTGTAGATAGAAGCTCTCATACCGCCGACAGTCTTATGACCCTTGAGGTTGATGAAGCCTGCTTCTGTTGATTCCTTTACGAACTTTGCATCGAGCTCAGCATCACCTGTAACGAACGGGACGTTCATAAGTGAACGGTCTTCCTCAACAACTGTGCCCTTGAACATCTTGCTTGTTTCAAGATAATCGTAAAGAATCTTTGCCTTCTTTTCGTTGTGTGCCTTCATCTCTTCAAGACCGCCGAAGCCCTTGATCCACTCAAGAACAAGCTTACAGATATAAATGATGTAGCACGGCGGAGTGTTATAAAGTGATTCAGCATCAGCGTGTGTCTGATAATTGAGCATTGTCGGTGTGTAATCACGTGCATTGCCGAGAAGATCCTCACGTACGATTACGATTGCAAGACCTGCAGGAGCAACGTTCTTCTGTACACCGCCGTAAACAACACCGAACTTTGAAACGTCAAGAGGCTCTGAGAAGAAGCATGATGAAACGTCACAAACAAGCGGAATATCGCCTGTATCGGGAATGTAGTTGTACTTAGTACCGTAGATTGTGTTGTTCATACAATAGTAAACGTAATCAGCATCAGGACGGAAGCTTTCACGTGTTGTCTTCGGGATGTATGAGAACATCTTGTCTTCTGAAGAAGCGGCAATCTGAACATCGCCGTATTTTTTCGCTTCGTTGTAAGCCATCTTTGCCCAACGGCCTGAGATAATGAAATCTGCCTTCCCTGACTTGTTCATAAAGTTGAGAGGAAGAGCCGCAAACTGAGTTGATGCACCGCCGTGAACAAAAAGAATTTTGTAGTTATCGGGAACGTTGTAAAGTTCCTTTACGAGCTCGCGTGCACCTTCGATAATTGACTGAAAAACCTTTGAACGGTGTGACATTTCCATAACGGAATGTCCGCAGCCCTGATAGTCAAGCATTTCCTCTGCTGCCTTTTTGAGAACTGCCTCAGGCAACATTGAAGGACCTGCTGAGAAATTGTATACTCTTGCCATAAGAATGCCTCCATATTACATCGGGTTTACCCGACATTTTTATATTATTGCAGAGTATTATACTCCCTTTGTTACTTTATTGTCAATATAAAATTTTTCTTTTTTTTGACAGTAGTTTTTTCTTTTTTGACAGTAAAAACTGCGGAGCAAAAGTTCCGCAGTTCACTTACTTTAATTTACCAATATCGTCAAAATTATATCGAATAACTTCGTGATTAATCTTACTATAATTTCCATAATATTGAATGATATTTCCGTACTTTCAGACTCAGTCAAAGTTTCGTTTTCTATACTATCCTTTGAAGTTTCTTCCTCAACCGAAACAGGCGACTGATCTATAATATCAATATACGCCGAATATGCCGAAGATGTTTCAAAAAGTATTTCTGCTGTCTTTGTCTGGTCGACCGAAGCAAGCAGAAGTCCTGCCTCGTTGAGCAATTTAATATCATTTGCATCAACATATCCGTTATGGTTACAATCTGCAGCCGTATAGCAGACCTCAGGCAAGCTGTCCTTGTTAATCATGTTATTAACCAAACAGTTTACAAGAACGGCATCCTCACCGTCGTACCAGCCGTCACCGTTAACATCACCGTAAAGAAGAACGCTGTATTCGCCGATGATTTCCTCACCGTTTTTAAGGAAGGCTTTAGTGTCTGTTCCAAGTCTGCCTTTGTTTTCATATTCCCACGAACAGTTTTCGTCAACAAGCTCGAAATACGGATCAAGAGAGGTTTCACCCGCTCTGATTCCGCTGATGATGCCTGTGATATAGTCAACCGTTACTCCTGATTTTGTTTCGAAACCTGTTGCTTTTATAACCGCGTTTTCAGTTTCGGAGCAATAAACACACCTGTGTGTCTTTTCACCGTTTTCCGTGGAGGTCGGTGCTTTTATAAGCTCCCATTCGGAATATGTATGTTCACCCGTCGGTTCAATATTCACCTGATAACTTCCTCTGCACATAGAGCAGGTGTATTTTCCGATGCCGCTATTTTCGCAAGTCGGGCTTGTAACCACACTGTAAATATAGTCGTGATCAACTTTAGGAATCGGCTGAGATTCAAGTATCACACCGCATGTTTTACACAGTTTTGCCAAAGTTCCGTCTCTCAAACAGTTCGTTTCTACCTTAACCTCCCAATCGCCGGGACTGTGTCCGGTCACCGGAATATCCTGTGTTTCAAGTATCAGACTGCATTCGGTACATTTTTTTGCAAGAATACCGGCTACTGTACAAGTCGTTACTCGTTCAACCACCCAATCACCCGGAGTATGGTCAATCATGGGTATTGCTCGTGATTCAAGGTACTTCCCGCACACCGTACATTGCCTTTCCTCTCTGCCTTCTTTTGTGCAGGTTGCTTCCCTATCAATTTTCCACTCAGCTACATGCTCAAGCATCGGTATTTCCTGAGTTTCAACTGTCTGGTTGCAAACGGTACATATTTTAACTGAAAGTCCCGTTTCTGTACAGCTGGCTTCTTTGGCAGTTGTCCATGCACCCGGGGTATGAGCTACCCTAGGAAAGAGAGTTTCCTTCAGAATTCCGTTGCAGTCTGAGCAAACTAATCTTTCGTATCCCTGACCTGAACAATCATCATATGTTTTCGTGACAGTTTTCTGATTCAGATGATCGCAGGTGGTGACAGAAAAAGCCTGGATAAGGAAATTTTTATATAATTTTTCAGCGTTATACCTCTCCGTCGTATACCAGTTGTCACCTCGCAAAATAAAGCTTTGACCTTCAGTCGAAGTTGCGTTCTCACCCGCTTCTATCGGGACATTTACAGATCCGGAAGCCGTAGACAATTTCAGAACAACAGAAAATACACATCCGTGTTCAAGAGGCACCGTCTGCGGCAAATCAATTGTGTGGTAACCTATATGCGGCAATATCACGGCAAAAGACTGCATAAGCTCTCCGTTTGTAGGGTCATCTGATTCGCCTGTTGAAACATTCTTATAAACACTTACCTCTACATTAACATCTTCGTTGTGGGTATAAGTCGAAATTGCTGAGAGCTCCTCGCTGTATTTTGCAGTAAAAACATTCGCTATTGTAATTGACGAACCGAACGATATTGTGTTCCAATATCCGCTTGCGTTGTATGTATAATTATTGTCGAATTTATCAACGGTCTGAGTTGTATAGCCGTAAAAATCTTTTATTGTTGTATCGTAATACGAAATCCAGAAATATCCCCCTCCGTTGCCCCAGCCTGAACCCCAGCTGTTTTTGCAAAGCCAGGCACCATTGCCTGCAGGAGCCTTTTTTGAATTAAATTTACTTGCCGAAAAGTTATCATCCCAACCTACAACGGCAATCATATGGTTCGTTGCAAAAACATCGTTATCAGAGTAACAGTATGCAACATAATTACTGCCGTTTTTTATGTAGTCTGAAGAATTTGAATGATGGTAGGATGCAGTTATACTTCCGTTATCCATAATCCATTGCTTAACTTCATCCTCAGTCGTGCAGTTTTCCATTGACCTGATTATAACACCCGAGCTTGTATTGTATCTGTCCGCATCAGTGTATTTAGGAAGCTTTGAAAGCTGTGACGATGTTGTAGGATAGCTTGATGTGACACCGCTTCCGTCAGCAATACCTGCCCAACGGGCAAGTGCTTCCGTAACATCGTGGTTGTTTCCTCCGCTAAGATACGCATCACCTGTAACACCTTCACCGAAGTTAAGGTCGCTCGTATCCGCAGTTGCCGTATTCACTGAAAACCAAGCCAGATGCGGCTCGGAAAAATCCGTCGCACTGAGCTGAGTATAGCCGTTAACGATACTGTTTGTTTCAAGAACGCTTGTTGCTGCAAATGCCCAACAGTTATTTGAGGCGCCCTGATTTTTGACAGATGTTACAAAACCTTTTGAACGCGAATCGTATGAGGACGGAAGTGCAGAGGTACCCATCGTCTGAAAACCTGTTTCGTTTTTAAGACGGCCGTCAGTTTCGATGGCATTTCCGTTCTCATCATAAAAAACAGTCGGCTCATAGCCATACCCGCCCACCTGACCGTTTTCGATGTCGGTTACTTCGTAATCAGCAGCCGAAGCTGCGATTAAGGTTATCGGCATAACCGAAACAATCATAATCAAAGTTAAAACAAGACTGAGACACCGTTTCATATAGGAAACCTCCCACAATAAATTGTAACTCCGGTTTTAATTAT
Source organism: Acutalibacteraceae bacterium (assembly GCA_045538055.1). GTDB lineage: Bacteria > Bacillota > Clostridia > Oscillospirales > Acutalibacteraceae > CAG-488. Next base: position 4,904 of record JAZSQQ010000079.1, on the reverse strand, counting down.
ATCACTCAGGTTGCTCACACGTCAATAAGCCGTTTCCTTTCAAAGTTATATACATATTATATTACAACCTGAAATTGCACAAAATTGTGAATAAACAGACGATTTTCAGGCAAATTATGTATATACTGATAAATGTTAATTTTTTGACATGATTTTACTTGCAATATTTCCCTTTTTAGTATAAAATACTACCTGTAAAAAAATTAAGCATAGGGTTTAAAGGCCTGTGCAGTTATTTTGAAAGGATGAAAACAATGGATGCACTTAACAAGATGACCGTTGAGGATCTTGAAGTAAGCGGTAAGCGAGTTCTCGTTCGTTGCGACTTCAACGTACCTCTCAAGGACGGCGTTATCACAAGCGACAAGAGAATTGTTGCTTCACTCCCCACAATCAAGTACCTTATCGAAAACAATGCGAAGGTTATCCTTTGCTCTCACCTCGGCAGACCGAAGGGTGAATTCAAGCCTGAGTTCTCTCTTGCTCCGGTTGCTGTTCGTCTTTCTGAGCTCCTCGGCAAAGAAGTTAAGATGGCAACAGATGTTGTCGGCGAAAGTGCACAGAGCCTTGCCGCTTCTCTTAACGACGGTGACGTTATGATCATCGAAAACGTTCGTTTCCACAAGGAAGAAACGAAGAACGATCCTGAATTTTCAAAGAAGCTTGCTGACCTTGCTGACCTTTATGTTAACGATGCATTCGGTTCAGCTCACAGAGCTCACAGCTCAACAACAGGTGTAGCAGATTATATTCCCGCAGCTTGCGGTTACCTTATCCAGAAGGAAATCAACTTCATCGGCGGTGCTCTCGCTAACCCGAAGCGTCCCCTCGTTGCTATCCTCGGCGGTGCTAAGGTTTCTGACAAGATCGGTGTTATCACAAACCTTCTTGACAAGTGTGACACAATCATCGTTGGTGGCGGTATGGCTTACACATTTATGAAGTCACTCGGCCACAGCATCGGTACATCTCTTCTTGAGGAAGACCGTGTTGAAGACGCTAAGCAGATGATGGAAACAGCTAAGGCTAAGGGCGTTAACTTCCTTATCCCCGTTGATAACAAGGTTGGTAAGGAATACGACCCCAACACAGAGGCTATGGTCGTTAACAGTGACGATATTCCTGACGGTTGGATGGGTCTTGACATCGGTCCTAAGACACAGGAGCTTTTCGCAAACGCTATCAAGGGCAGTGGCACAGTTATCTGGAACGGACCTATGGGTGTTTCAGAGTGGGAAAACTTTGCTCAGGGTACAATCGCAGTTGCTACTGCTGTTGCTGAGTCAGGTGCTATCTCAATCATCGGCGGCGGCGACTCTGCAGCTGCTGTTCAGAAGCTCGGCTTCGCTGATAAGATGTCACACATCTCAACAGGCGGCGGTGCTTCACTTGAATTCCTTGAAGGCAAGGAGCTTCCGGGTATCGTAGCTCTTAACAACAAATAATTGAAAGGACGTCACAAAGATGAATAAATCACTTCGTAAAGCAGTTATCGCAGGTAACTGGAAAATGAACAAGACTCCTGCTGAAGCAACAGCTCTCATCAACGAAATCAAGCCTCTCGTAGCAGATGCTGACTGTGACGTTGTTGTTTGCGTTCCTTATATCGACCTTTTCGCAGCTCTTGAAGCTACAAAGGGTTCAAACATCAAGGTTGGTGCTGAAAACTGCCACTGGGCAGCAAGCGGTGCTTTCACAGGCGAAGTTTCAGCTGAGATGCTTAAGGCTTGCGGCGTTGAGTATGTTATCACAGGTCACTCTGAGAGAAGAACATACTTCGGCGACACAGATGTTACTGTCCGTGACCGTACAAGAGCTGCTCTTGACAACGGTATGACAGTTATCCTCTGCGTTGGTGAGTATCTTGAGCAGAGAGAGCAGAACATCACAATGGAAGTTGTTCGTTCTCAGACAAAGATTGCTCTTGCAGGCGTTTCAAAGGAAGAGCTTGACAGAATTATCATCGCTTACGAGCCTGTATGGGCTATCGGCACAGGCAAGACAGCTACAGCTGACCAGGCTGAAGAAGTTTGTAAGGCTATCCGCGAGCTTATCGCTGAGCTTTACGACAGCGAAGCTGCTGACAAGTTTGTTGTTCAGTACGGCGGTTCAATGAACGCAGGTAACGCTGACGAGCTTCTCAGCAAGGAAGACGTTGACGGCGGTCTTATCGGCGGTGCAGCTCTCAAGGCTCCTGATTTTGCAGCTATCGTTAAGGCAGCAAGCAAATAATCAATCAACAATTATTACGTGGGACGCCGAAAAGCGTCCCATATTTTTGGAATGGTGATTAATTATGAAAAAACCCGTAGTATTATGTATCATGGACGGCTTCGGCATCAACCCCGGCGATAAAGGCAACGCTATCGAAGCTGCCAACACACCTAACCTTTCAAAGCTTTTCGCTGAAAACCCGTTCACAACAATCGGCGCTTCAGGTCTTGACGTTGGTCTTCCTGACGGTCAGATGGGTAACAGCGAAGTAGGACACACAAACATCGGCGCAGGCCGCGTTGTTTATCAGATGCTCGTTAAGATTTCAAAGTCTATCACAGACGGTGATTTCTTTGACATCAAGGCTCTCAAGGATGCTTACGCTTCATGTAAGGAAAAGGGCACAGCTCTTCACCTTATCGGTCTTCTTTCTGACGGCGGTGTTCACAGCCACATCGAGCACCTTTTCGGTCTTCTTGAAATGGCTAAAAAGGAAGGTCTTGAGAAAGTTTACGTTCACTGCATTATGGACGGCCGTGATGTTTCTGTTACATCAGGTGCAGGCTTTGTTGAAGACGTTTACAACAAGACAAAGGAACTCGGCGTTGGTGAAATCGCAACAATTTCAGGCCGTTACTACGCAATGGACCGTGACTTCGCATGGGACAGAGTTGAAAAGGCTTATGCAGCTATGGTTTACGGTGAAGGCATCCAGGCTGAATGCGGCAAGGCTTCAATGGAAGCTTCATACGCAAACGGCGTAACTGATGAATTCATTGTTCCCACAGTTCTTAACAAGGAAGGCACAATCAAAGCTGAAGACAGCGTTGTATTCTTTAACTTCCGTCCTGACCGTGCACGTCAGATTACAAGAACTTTTGTTGACGAAGCATTTGACGGTTTTGAAAGAAAGAACGGCTTCTTCCCGCTTAACTTTGTCTGTATGACACAGTATGACGAAACAATGCCTAATGTAACAGTTGCATTCCCGCCGGAAGAGCTTACAATGACACTCGGCGAGTATCTTGCTTCAAAGAATATGACTCAGCTTCGTATCGCTGAAACACAGAAGTATGCTCACGTTACATTCTTCTTCAACGGCGGCGAAGAGAAGACCTTTGAAGGCGAAGACAGAATTCTTATTCAGTCACCCGACGTTCCGACATTTGACCTTATGCCCGAGATGAGCGCATATCCCGTATGTGATGCAGTTGTTGAAAAAATCAAGTCAGGCAAGTATGACGCAGTTATCCTCAACTTTGCAAACTGCGATATGGTTGGTCACACAGGCATCTGGGAAGCTGCTGTCAAAGCAGTTGAGGCTGTTGACGAGTGTGTCGGCAGAGTTTGCGATGCAACACTTGAAATGGGCGGTGCAGTGCTTATCACAGCTGACCACGGTAACGCAGACAGAATGATCGGCGACGACGGAAAGCCGTTTACGCCTCATTCAACAAACCCCGTTCCCTTCTGCGTAGTCGGTTATGACTGCGAGCTTAAGGAACTTAAGGAAACAGGCAGACTTGCAGATATTGCTCCCACAATGCTTACAATCCTCGGACTCGAACAGCCCAAAGAAATGAACGGTGAGAGCCTGATTAAATAAAACTCCTCATAAATTTCAAACCGCTGAGATATGAAAGTGTTCTCGGCGGTTTTTACTTTTATGTATTCAACTCACAGTTGAAAAACATCACTTATTATGTTATTGTTTTTATGCAGAGCTCGTGTTATATTCTGAACAACACAACCAAGGCGGTGTAAAAATGAACATAGGAAACAGAATCAAAGCATTGCGAAAAGCAAGAGGATTAACCCAGGAACAGCTTGCAAATGCAATAGGTATTTCTTTTCAGGCAGTAAGCAAATGGGAAACCAACATTGCCTATCCCGATATAACACTTGCTCCAGTACTTGCGAATTTTTTCGGGGTTTCGATGGATGAGCTTTTTGATTTTAACCTTGATGAAAAAGAAAAGGAAATCAAAGAAATCGTGGATAAAGCTTACGAATACAGAGAATGCGACCCCAAGAAAAGTCGTGAAATTCTTGAAGAAGGCTTAAAGATATATCCTGAAAACGATATACTTCTCAATAACCTTCTTTATGTCATTACTGACCCTGATGAAACAATCAATATAGCATCAAAGCTTACTGAGCGAACCACCGATAACGAAATCAAATATGATGCTTTTCGTTTTCTTGCATATGCTTATAAAAAGAAAGGCGATTTAACAAGTGCTGAAAATGCGATAGAACAGATTCCAGAAATATACTTTACCAAGCTTACTGAAATTGCTTATCTTCTGGACGGTGAGCCTAAGTTTAATGCGGCTGAAAAGCAGAAATGGATTTCCTTCGAAAACTTAATTCAGATGATGTGGAAACTGGCAGAATGTTATGAAGCAAAAGGAGATTATTCTGAAGCTATCCTGGAAGTCGAAAAAGCACTTGAACTTTTAGCGATTCTTAACCATCCGAATTTCAGCATATATACAGACTATTTACACAAACAAATCGACCGACTTAAAGCTGAACAATTGTAATTTTAAAATCATAACCACTAGTAAACTAGTGGTTTGCACAGCCCCTATAAGGGGCACCTACAGGCAAAGCCCCTGAAAGGGGCATAGAAGTTTGACAACGCATTACTATTTCAAGCAGCCGCTCACGTGCGGCTGTTTATTTTT
>JAZSQQ010000070.1:0-33233 GCA_045538055.1 Acutalibacteraceae bacterium | reverse complement strand
GTAGCCGTGACGGGAGGATTGTTGATAATTCAAGGGTTTTTGACAATCCCTCAGTCGCTACGCGACAGCTCCCTTTACACAAAGGAGCCTGAACAGGTCAGATACATAAAGATTTTAAGAACTCTACAAACCCGAATTTGTACGATAAAAGGAGTTAACTTTTTTACTGCTTTATTAAAGCATTATATTCACTGTTGTATTCGGGTCGAAGAGGTGGATTTTGTCCGTACGGATTGCAAGAAGTGCTGTATCGTTTTCGCTTTGCGTATTCTGTACTCTTGCAACTATCTTTTCGCCTGCGTAATCGAGATAGAGATAAGTTTCGCTGCCCATCATTTCGTTTACTTCAAGCTCGGCGGTAATCAGCTTATCCGCGTTCTTTTTCACAAATTCCTCATCATTCGTGATATCTTCGGGACGGATGCCGACCTTTACGTATTTATCGGCATAGCTGAGGAGTCTTTCATCAAGACCGAAAACTCCCGTTACATTTATTTCGTTCTGCGAAAGAACGAGGTAAACCTGAGAGTTCCTGATGCTGACGAGGGCATCGAGAAAATTCATCTGCGGAGAGCCGATAAAGCCCGCAACGAACATATTGTAAGGCTTATCGTAAAGATTCTGCGGAGTATCAACCTGCTGAATCACACCGTCCTTCATAACGACGATTCTGTCCGCCATAGTCATTGCTTCGGTCTGATCATGGGTAACATAAATAAAGGTTGTTCCGAGCCTTTTGTGAAGCTTTTTGATTTCCGTACGCATCGTTGTGCGGAGCTTTGCATCGAGATTTGAAAGCGGTTCGTCAAGAAGAAACACCGACGGTGAACGTACCATCGCTCTGCCGAGGGCTACTCGCTGACGCTGACCGCCCGAAAGAGCACGGGGTTTTCTTTTGAGAAGATGCTCTATATCAAGAATTTTTGCGGCTTCACGGACACGGCTGTCGATTTCAGCTTTCGGAATCTTTCTAAGCTCAAGACCGAATGCCATATTTTTATAAACGCTCATATGTGGATAAAGTGCATAGCTTTGAAAAACCATTGCAATATCCCTGTCTTTGGGTGCAACAGTATTCACTACCCTGTCCCCTATCTTCATCTCGCCCTTTGAGATGCTTTCAAGACCTGCGATCATACGAAGAGTCGTTGACTTACCGCAGCCTGACGGGCCGACAAGGATAATGAATTCCTTATCTTCTATTTCAAGAGAAAAGTCATTGACAGCCGTGGTGCCGTCCTCAAAGATTTTAAAAATATTTTTAAGACTGATACTTGCCATAGTTTATCCTTTCACGGCGCCTGCAACAATGCCCTTAATGATATATTTCTGACAGAAAAGATAGAATATTATTATCGGGATGATTGACAGCACAAGCATCGCCATCAATGCACCCATATCGACAGAACCGTAACCTCCTCTGAGATACTGCACAGCAATCGGAATCGTCCTGTACTCGCTTCCTATGAGAAGATACGGCAGAAGATAATCGTTCCATATCCACATTGCGTTGAGAATTGCGACCGTCACCGCAGTCGGTTTGAGTATCGGAAAAACGACCATAAAAAACGTCTGCAAGGGATTACAGCCGTCAATCATCGCCGCTTCTTCAATTTCAAGCGGTACGGATTTAAGGAATCCGCAGAACATAAAAACGGCAAGGCCTGCACCGAAGCCGAGGTAAATCAGCACAAGTCCCCACGGTGTATCAAGAGAAAGCTCAGCCGCCGTTTTTGTCATTGTGAACATAACCATCTGAAACGGGACAATCATTGAAAAAATGAAGATGAAATAAAGAGCTTTGGTAAAAAAGGTTTTCACCCTCACGATGTACCATGCTGTCATTGACGTAAAAAGTACGATTGCGATTACCGAAAACACTGTTATAAAAAGTGACCAGAAAAAAGCCGAGAAGAATTCAGTTTTTTCAAGACCGCTTGTGTAATTTTCAAGACCTGCAAAGGTTTCGCTGTCCGGTAACGAAAACGGTTCTTCGCTGATATAAAATTTACCCTTGAAAGAATTGATTGCAACGATTATAACCGGTGCAAGGAAGGCTGCCGAAACACCGATCAAAATGACATAAAGAAGGGTTCTGACAGCTGTATTTCTGCCTGAAACGGTATTCACTGTTCAACCTCCCTTTTGCGAGTAAGCATCAACTGAACGAAAGATATTGCCGCAACAATAATAAAGAAAATCACAGCCTTAGCCTGACCGACACCTTCCCAGCCTATCCTGCTGTAAAACGTGTTATAGATATCAAGAGCAAGCATAGCCGTCTGTTTTGACGGTGCGCCTGCCGTTAGCGCGAGGTTCTGGTCAAAAAGCTTGAATGAATTTGTAAGCGTCAGGAAAAGGCAGATTGTGATTGACGGCATAACAAGAGGAATTGTGACGTTACGCAAAGTCTGCATCCTGTTTGCTCCGTCTACCTTTGAGGCATCGATGAGATCGGTCGGAATATTCTGTATACCTGCAATGTAAATTACCATCATATAACCGATCAGCTGCCAGTTCATAAGAATTACAAGACCCCAGAAGCCGTACTTCGGGTCGTAGGTTATAGTAACACCCATCATCTGCAGAACACCGTTAATTATCAGCTGCCAGATATAACCGAGCACGATTCCACCTATGAGGTTCGGCATAAAAAACACAGTTCTGAAAATATTTGTGCCTTTCAGACCTTTGGTAAGAATTGATGCAAGTGCAAACGCAATCAGATTTACGGTTATAACGGAAACAACGGTGAATCTCACTGTAAACCACAGAGCATTGAGAAAATCGTCGTTTGAAAAAGCCCTGATATAATTAAGAAAACCTACCCATTGCGCATCCGCTACCGTAGTGAATTCCGTAAAAGAAAGATACAGACCGAGAATAAACGGCACTGCAAAGGCTATCGTGAATGCCGCAAGTGTAGGCAGAACGAATATTGGAAAATACTTTTTCAGTGCCATTTTATCCTCTCCATAATATTATTTGCGTTCAGATTTCCAGCTGTTCTTAAATGTTGTTTCAACGTGCTTCCAATCCTTTTTGCCCTGGGAATATTCAAGCATTGCATTGCCGAAATCGTCCTTGAACTGCTGACTCGGGAATGAATTGAATGCCCATTCCAGATTGTTGACATCCTTTTCCATCCATCTGAAGATTTCCTTCGCAAGCGGATCATCGGGCTTTTCATCATCCTTGAAGGTATTAAACGGGGCGATGAAATTCAGCTTATTAACAACGTAATCCTTGCCTGTTTCACTTGAAAACAGCCATTCAAGAAAAGCGATTGATGCCTTTCTGTCCGCTTCGGTGGCATTTTTATTGATTGCCAGATAATTTTCCGTACCGATACAAAGACCCTGCTTCTCTTCGCCCTTTATGCCCATATAAATTGGAAGATACTTTATATCCTCAGCCTTGACAACATTACCCTTAACGTTTGAAATCTGTTCCCATGCCCAGTTTCCGTTCTGAACCATCGCTGCCTTGCCGAGAGCAAATTCAGCCATTGCATTGTCAACCGTTTTGCCCGAAAGGAGTTCTTTCTTTGTTGTTGAGTTATTGAGATACATATCGAAAACTTTTCTGAAATTTTCGGAATAGCTGAAATCGATATCCTTTGCATTGAGGGTTGTCAATGTCGGAGAATCGTCGCTTTCTTCCTTCATTTCGTAGTATACGGGCACATTGGCAAGGTGTGTCGTCCATCGCCATTGCTCTCCGCTTCCCATTGAGGTTGAGGCAAAAACACCGTCAATACCAAGCTCTTTTTTGTGCTTTGTCATATCCGTTACAACAGCATTGAGGGTTTCAAAGCTCCTGATATCATCAGCCTTTGAAATACTTACTGCCTTATCTTTGAGGGCAAAGTATTTTTCCATAATCGCGTTGTTGTAAATAATTCCGTAGCCCTCAACAACGTACGGTATGCCGAAAACACCATCGGAATTTTTAACGGCAAGATTTTTGTCGGTCAGGTAGCTGTAAAGCTTTGTATCGCTCAGGTCAAGGCAATAATTTGCCCATGATTTGTATCCGACCGGTCCGTTAATCTGAAAAATCGTCGGTGCTTCCTTCTTTGCGATTTCAGACTTAAGGGTTGTTTCGTAGGTATTGCTTGCGGCTGTTACCACCTTGACCTCAACACCCGTTTCTTCCTTGTATTTTGTTGCGATTTCCTTGTAGATATCCGCAACCTCAGGCTTAAAATTAAGGAAATAAACATTACCCGTGTTTGACGTTTGGTTATCAGGCTTAGTTTCGTTTTTCATTCCGCATGCCGTAAGCGTAAATCCAAGCACGGCACAAAGCAAAAGAGCAATTGTTTTCTTCATTATTTTTCCTCCTTATAAGGTTCTTGAATAAAGCTTTGTCATATCAGCGATTTCCTTTGCAAGCTCGTCGGTGAGCGCGCCGCCATCGAGGCGCCACTCCCAGTTCCCGTAAGGTATTGACGGGACATTCATCCTCGCCTCACTTCCAAGAGACAGCCAATCCTGCATAGGTATTATAACGGTTTCGCTGACACTCATAAATAACGCTCTAATACAATCTTTGACTAAACATTCCGCATTATTCACGTTAAGATATTTTTTGGCAAATGACAGTGCAGTATCGTCCGAAATGAGTGACCACTGTTTCATCGTCGGGTTGTCGTGAGTGCCTGTATAAGCAACGCTGTGGCGTGTATAGCTGTGCGGAAGAAACTCCTCAGCCCCCTCGAAGCCGAACTGCAGCACCTTCATCCCCGGGAAATCACTATAACAAAGAAGGTCACGGACTTTATCCGTGATATTTCCGAGGTCTTCGGCAATAATCCTTATCCCCGGTATATTTCTTTTAAGAGCATCAATAAATTCCCTTGACGGGCCTTTATACCATTCGCCGTGCACCGCATCCTGCGAAGTTGCATCCACGGCATAGTAGTCTTCAAAGCCCCTGAAATGGTCAATACGGACAATATCGTAGACAGCCGATATTTGCTTCATTCTCTCTATCCACCAGGAAAAATTATCCTTGCGGTGATGCATCCAATCGTAGACGGGATTTCCCCACAACTGACCAAGCGGTGAATATTCATCGGGCGGACAGCCTGCATAAAGTGCAGGATTACCGTCGTCATCTGTTATAAAAAGCTCGTTATGAAGCCACATTTCACACGAGTCGGCAGAAACATAAATCGGCACATCACCGATAATTTCAATATTTCTCTTATTTGCATATTTTTTGAGATTATTCCATTGAGTGTAAAAAACAAACTGAACGGCTTTCCATTGCTTAATCCTCTTGCTGAATTTTGTTTTCAGGCTGTTAAGCATATCTTCATCAGGCAGACGGATTTTTTCATCCCAATCCTTCAGGGATTTCATTTCAAGGCTTTCCTTAACCGACATAAAAAGAGAATAGTCATCGAGCCAGAAACGGTTTTCTTTTTCAAACAAAGTGAAATCATCACTCTTCAGATCCACTGCATCGGCAGCTTTCAGGATAAGACTAAGTCTTTCTTTGTAAAGCTTGCCGTAATCAATTCTGCCGTCATTTTTTTGAAACGGAAGGTCTTTTTCTTCAATATAACCTGACTGAAAAAGCAACATCGGGTCAATATAATAAGGGTTGCCTGCAAAAGCTGAAAAGCATTGGTACGGACTGTTTCCGAAGCCCGTATGCCCCAGAGGCAGAATCTGCCAGTAATGCTGACGTGAAGAGGAAAGAAAATCCACAAAATCATACGCTTCTTCGCCGAACGTGCCTATACCGTAATCGGACGGCAAAGCGCTTATCGGAAGAAGTATACCGCTCGCTCTCAAAATGAATCATCTCCATTGACATATGTTTTTATTTTGCTATAATTATTTAAAAATATTCATATCGGAGGTCTAATATGGTTAAGCATATTGTATTCTGGAACGTAAGAGACGATGAAAAGAAAGAAGATAATATGACAGAAATGAAAAAACGCCTTACTTCCCTTGTCGGAAAGATAGACGGTCTTATCAGCGCGGAGGTCGGTTTTAACTTTAACCCTAACGGTTATGACCTCGCATTATATTCAATTTTCAAGGATAAGGAAGCTCTTGACGGATATCAGGTGCATCCTGAGCATCTTAAGGTAAAGGAATTCGTTCATTCCGTTATCACTGACAGATGCGTTGTTGATTTTGAGTTTTAAAAAGTAATACTCCTGATTGTTTTTCACAGTCAGGAGTATTTTTTATCTTACCTTTTTGAATTTCTTTTTAATTATCAGAAGTACAACCACACCAAGCAACGGGAAGATTGCCGCCGTCAGCATACCAACCTTCATGCCGAGCTGTTCGGCAGTAACGGATATTGTCGGGGCAAAATCTGCCGCCCACGCACTCGCTGAAACCTTATCGGCAACCGCGCCAAGCATCTGCGGAGCTACGGAAGCTCCGAAATCTCCGCCTGCCGCCATAAGAGCATATGCGGTAACACCGGGATTGTCAAATTTTTCTTCCATAAGGATAAGCGTTCCCGGCCAGAGCATTGAGGTACAAAGTCCCGTCAGGATACACGCAAATGTTGCGATAATTGCGTTCGGCACAAGACCTGCAACAAGGTAGCACCCGAGAGCACCGACCATACTTATAAAAAGGACGTTCGTTATGTTTTTGCCGCGTTTCGCATAAGCCGTTCTTGCAAGACCGAGAAGAACCGCAAAAATCAACATTCCGAGCACGTCACCTGTTGCTTTCGGGATATTCAGGGCATTTTCCATATAACCCGAAATCCAGTTTGTCATAGTATTTTCCGCCGCACTGCCAAGGAATATACAGAGAACACAGAGATACATTCCCCTGTGACGTTTTTTCATTTTTTCGCTTTCTCCGTGTGAAAGATTCATTTCAGGCATCGGTGAAACACTGAAAAGAACGAAAGAAATTATCGGAAGTGCCGCCCAGAAAAGAGTAAGATACATCCAGTTTTCCGTGCCGAAAAGCTTAAAAAATGCCGTACTTATAATCACAACAGTTACTACTCCGTAAGCATAAAGGGAATGGAGCAGACTCATATCCTTATCGGGCGTTTCAGACGGAATTGCGGCAATAAGCGGACTGAGAAGCACCTCACAAAGTCCTGCGGCAACAGAAAATATCACTGTTCCCACGATAAGTCCGTAATAGGCATACTGCGGGAAGAAATACGGAACAAGGGCATAAATCATAAGCCCCAATGAAGTAAGAAGAGGCATAACCCTTACTGACAGCTTAGGGTCGAAATACTTTGTAAAAAAAGTAAAAAGCAAGTCAACTATCAGCTGAGTACAGAAGTTTGTGAGCACAAGAGTTCCGAGAAGAGTATATGAAATTCCGTACATTTCACGAAAAGTCACAAAAAGCAACGGCGGAAGGCTGAAAACCGATGCCATCGCGAGATATGTAAAATAACAGGCACGCTTTGTCCTTGTAAAGCTTTTGATTGAATCTGACATTTTATTCCCCTCAAATCAATTAAGTCACCCTGTCGAGTGCCTTATCTTTTTCTGAAAATCTTTCTTACTGTCCTTTGCCATTTTCTGTAGTATGCTATTTCGAGCATCATCAGTGCCTTGTCGTAGAGCATAAATGCAAATATACCAAGCACGACAATAAACGGCAGAAGGTATTTTTCACCTTCATCAAGCATTTCGGTTGAAATACCGAAAACAAAAATCATAACACTGTATGCCGCAACAGTCACAACGGTGAAGAAAATGATTTTTAATATTACCGATATAACCTTTTTAGGTTTATCAAAAAACGGTTTGACAAGCGGATAATAGCCGAGCAAGGCGATATAAATTCCGACCGCTTCCTTACCGGGTACAACAAGTGCGCTGACAACGGCAGTACCGAAATAAACGCTTAATCCCCATTTCCATCCGCACTCAACAGACATAAAAAGCACAAGCAACGCCGCCATTGCCGGCAAAGCATATGTGAAATACGGCAGAATTGAGGAAGCGAGCATAACAGCCGTTGAAAGAGCAATACACATTCCGCCCAAAGCGGTTTTCAAGGTATTATTCATAATTTCTGTCCTTCAGATATTTTTAACAACAACGGATAAGGTCGCCGCCCATACATTCACAGCAACAGTCTGCACAGCAAAGACCCGTACAGATATCGCAACCGTCACAACCGCAGGGGTCACAGCAACCGTTGTTTGTGTTTCTTTCCTGACGGTAATGACCCTTCTTTTCTCTGTTGAGCTGTTTGAATGCCGCTGTATATTCAGGATTCTGCGGTTCCATATTGTGGGCACGCTCAAAGCTTTCCGCCGCACTTTCAAGCCAACCGCGACGGTGCTGAATTGTACCTTTGAGGTAAAACCATTCGGCATTTCGTCGTTGGTGCGGAATTCCGTCAAGAAGCATTTCCGCATCGTCGATTCTTCCGCCGTTAAGCTTTGCTCTTATATCACCGAATTCGGAAGTCCCTTCGGTTGTATTTGCCTCGTAGGTATACTGAGTATTTCTGTTTGCATAAGTGTTGCTTCGGTTTTTATTGCCGAAGTTCATCACAATTGTATCATAAGCCGCATTGAGCTCATCCATTTTCTGATAGTCGTTGTTGTGAATGCGCGCAAGCTCTCTGTATGCCTTTTTGACTTCATCAAGACTTGCACCCTGTTCAAGGCCAAGAACCTCATACGGATTTCTCATTTTCTGCGCCTCCTCTTTTCAGTACTTTCTGTGTAACGGTATAAACTCCGTCGTAAAGCACATTGGTTAATATATCATCAAATCGGAAAATTTTCAATCTTTTATAAAAAATAATCGCTTCGCCGATCGTAAGATTCATCATTTCTTCGCAATATTCCGTAAAGTTTTCGTCATCTGCACGTTTTTTCAGCGGATTGAAGCTTCCGTCCCTGATGTCGTCTTCACAATCGTTGACAGCATCCGTAATATAAACCCATCTGCCGACCATATAGCCGAACTTTCTCAGCGATTCTTTATCCTCACAGTCAATATTATGTACAAGAAGCTCTGAAAGCATTACGGCACTCGGATCAGCGGCTTCGTCAAGGTTGCCGTTGTGCTTTTCAATTTCCTGCTGACGTGCCATCTGCACTTCAAGAACCCTGCTGACGTCACCTGTTCTTCTGCAGGCTTTTTTATAAAGATGCTTTGCATAGGGCATAATAAGCTTGCAAAGGAATCTCTTGAAAAATCTGCTGTCCTGAATATTATCGCACAGCTTATGGTACATCATAAGAATTGTGACATCCGCCGTGTATGCTATATCCTCATTATCGCGGTTGCAGTCGAGACATTTTTTTGCAGGATTAAAAGAGCAGTGTGACTGTTTAAAACCGGGGCAACGATTTCGTACCGCCATCCTTACCATTGCAAAAAACGTAAAATCATAAGAGAGGATGAATCGGGGAATGAAGCCGTAACGCTTGCCGAGTGCTTTGCAAAGAGTACAGTATACGCCCTTATAAAGCTCATAATCTTTAAACTTCATTTCAGGTTTATGCGCTCTTATATAGCCTAACACTTCATTCACCCCTTACAATAAGATTTAAAATAAAACAAAGGTTTTAATTTTTCTGCCGCATCCGGGACAGGTTATATGCCTTACACCGCGTTTTCTGCTCAGGCGGAGATGCTTGTCACACTGAGGGCAGGTACGGAAACGGTGTGTCCTTATCTGAGAAATTCTTATTCCGAGTCTTTTCATTTTTTTGTTCATAACACGTACAAAATCCTGAAAACGGATACGCGTGAGGAAGTTTTCAAACTGCTGTGCTTCGTATCTTCTTTTTTCAAGATTCTTTGAAAGGAATCGCATAACAGACACTGCAAGGAATAAAAGTGCAACCGCCCACAGAGAAAAATAAACAAATCTGTTGAACGTAAAACACATCTTAATTCCGTTAAAAAGAAGGTACATAAAGACAGTAAACATACCGAGTTTGTCAATGCCGTTTCTGCCGTACATAAAGGCTCTGATTTTTTCAATAAATTTCTGCATAGAATTACTTCCCGTTTAAATTATTTGCACTGTTACATATAATACTATACTTGACAAATCGGGTCAAGGTGTTACAATTTTATTAAATTTTATTAAAAGAAGGATTATTATGAAGGTTTTTAATAACTTTTCGGAGCTTGTGGGCAACACTCCGCTTATGAAGCTTAATAATTTCTGTAAAAAGAACAGGCTTGAAGCAGAGATTTATGCCAAGCTCGAATATTTCAATCCGGCAGGAAGCATCAAGGACAGAGTTGCTCTTGAAATGATCAATGCCGCCGAAGCTGACGGCAGGCTTAAAGAAGGCTCGGTTATTATTGAACCCACAAGCGGAAATACAGGTATCGGACTTGCGGCAATTGCTGCCGCCAAAGGATACCGTGCGATAATTATTATGCCCGACACCGCGAGTGAAGAAAGAAGAAAACTAATCAGTGCATACGGCGCTGAACTTATACTCATTGAAGGTGCAAAAGGTATGGCAGGTTGCGTTGAAAAAGCAGAAGAGCTTAACGCAGCTTTACCGGACAGTATTATTGCCGGTCAGTTCACAAATCCATCAAATCCAACGGCACACTTTAAAACAACAGCTCCCGAAATATGGAACGACCTTGACGGCGATATTGACGTTTTTGTTGCAGGAATCGGAACAGGCGGAACAATCTGCGGAAACGCAGAGTTCCTTAAAGAGAAAAATCCTGAAATCAGGATAGTAGGCATTGAGCCTGCATCCTCTCCCCTTATATCTCAGGGAAAATCGGGTGCTCATAAAATACAGGGAATCGGAGCTAACTTTATTCCCGAAATACTCAGAACCGAGCTTATTGACGAAATTATTACCGTGAGCAACGATGAAGCATATGATTTTTCACGTCTGGTCGCTGAATGCGAGGGTATATTCGTCGGAATTTCTTCGGGTGCGGCACTTTTTGCAGCAACTGAAATTGCAAAACGAAAAGAAATGAAAGAAAAGAAAATTGTTGTAATCTTCCCTGACGGGGGTTCAAGATATCTTTCTACTCCTGAATTTATATAATTTTACAAAAATAAAAGTCCGGTCACCCGGACTTTTATTTTTGTCAGAACAATTTTACAACCTTATACGCTGTAATTGTCTTTGGATTTTTTTTGGAAAGCTTTCCGTTATAATGGATTTCAAGAGTATCGCCTACAACAAGGTCTTCACGTGAAATCTCGTTACCGTCCTTATCGTAAATCTTCTCGCCTTCCTTGAACTTAATGTAAATTCCGTTCTTGTCATAAAGCTCGGAATACACACCGCCGAGGTCCTGCACCTCAACAATAAATTCACCTTCAAGGCTTTTGAGGCTGTATGTAGCCTGAACCGTTGCAACCTCTTCAGAATCCTCTGAGCCGCAAGCAACACAAGCAAAAAGCATAATTACTGCAAGAAATAAAGCTGCTGTCTTTTTCATAAGCAAACCTCTTATCTCCAGCAAACTCTTACTGTTACGCCATCTTCTTCAAGGAAGAATTTAGCCTTTGCAGCTTTTGTTTCATACTCTTCAGCCGAAGTCATTTCCACAAAGGAAATCGGACGTGTTGAGCCGCCGGCTGTGTTATTGTGAATCTTGTCAACCTTCTTAAGACCTTCAATAAATGCCTGAGCCATTTCAGGTGTCTTGAGGGTAAGCTTTGAGTCAACACGCAGACGGTTTGTATAGTCAGCGTTTACATTATACTTTGCAAATGCAAGTGTGCCGGGAACAAAGCCTGTGCACCACCATGTATTTGAGGGATTTCTTGAAAGAATAAGCTTATATTCGTTTGAGTTTGCCGTTCCGCACTGGTAAACATTCATACTCTGAAGAAGCTTTGTTTCATCGTCTGCGCAGTTGTAATGAGTACTCGGAGATGCAGTTTCAGGTCTGTTGTAAATACCGATTTCAGCACCTACAAGAACAAGGCCGTACTGACCCTTCCAATACTGAATCATCCACTGAAGTCCGTCATAATCGAAGTATACGCGCATTGTGTCGTACGAAATTGCAAGAATCGGAGCTGATGCATCGTAGATTTCGTTGTAACCGTACTGTCTCTGCCATGCATCCTCAGCTGTGATGAAGCATTTCTCTGTTGTTGAATATTTGAAGCCAAAAAGACCTGTATCCTTACCTTCATCGTTTTTGATGGTAAGATTTCCCTTGTCGTCAATTATAACGTTGTCCTTCACTACAGACTGAACCGCTTCAATGACATCCTTCATTGAAGGTGCCGGTTTTGAGTTATCAACCTGCTCTTTGTCGGTGCTCGGTCTGTTGTTATTTGAGCCACCGTTAGAACCGCCGTTTGAGCCGCCGTTCGGTCTGTTGTTATTCGAGCCGCTGTTTGAGCCACCGTTAGAACCACCGTTTGAGCTGCCGCCGTTAGAACCGCCTGATACACCGGGAAGCTGAACAAGATTTCCGTCCTTATCATAAACTTCATAGTTGCCGCTGTCGTTGTTTGTTCCCCACTTTGTACCGCAGTCGCCGCAAGTGAAGAATCCCTTATCGTCCGGTCCTGTGAAGTTAGTTGACTGACATACAGGACAGCCCTGTGTACTTAATGTGTCGTCAAGTGCAAAAGGATCGTTTGTTGTTTCTTCGGGAATATCAGCTTTACCTACAAAACTGCATCCCGGTAATACGGTAAGAGCCATCATTGTAATGATTCCGATTACAGCGATTGCTCTTAAGATTCCATTCTTAGTGAACATCTCTATTTACCTCCAAGTCATTTGGGTAAATTATAACATAACCTAAATCAAATTTCAACACAAACTGACAAATAAATATATTGACTAAAATTGGAAACAAATATATAATATTTTTGTATGTATTTATAATATGAGGTGTTTACATGAACTACACAAATGACGAAAAGCTCCTTAAAATTGTTGATAGTTTCCCTTTTGAGGGTGAACTTGTTGAAATCAAGCCTACGGGCTCAGGTCACATCAACAGCACATTCCTTGTTACCTGTTCAGACTCAAACATGAACTATCAGTACATTCTTCAGCTTATCAACCCCAACGTTTTCAAGAAGCCTGACGAGCTTATGTCCAATGTTATGAACGTTACAAGCTTTTTGAGAAACAAGATTATCCTTGACGGCGGTAATCCCGAGAGAGAAACCCTCACCTTCCTTTATACCAAGGATAATGCGCCTTACTACAAGGATGAAAACGATGCTTGTTGGAGAGCTTACAACTATATCGGCAACTGCACAACATTCGACAAGGTTGACGAACCGATCAAGATGCTCCGTTCAGCAAAAGCTTTCGGTATTTTCCAGAAAAGACTCGCTGACTACCCTATCGACAATCTTTTCGAAACAATTCCGAATTTCCACAATACACCGTCACGCTATGAAGCTTTCAGAGAAGCCATTGAAAATAATCTTTCAGGCAGACTTGACGAAGCAAAGGAAGAAATCGAATTTGCTCTTTCAAGAGAAGCTGATGCTTCAAAGCTTACGGACATGATCAAAGCAGGTGAGCTCCCCGTCCGCGTTACCCACAACGACACGAAGATCAACAACGTTCTTTTTGACAAAATCACAAACGAAGCTTTCTGCGTTATCGACCTTGACACGGTTATGCCCGGACTTTCACTCTATGACTTCGGCGACAGTATCCGTTCGGGCGCAGTTACATCCGATGAGGATGAAAAAGACCTTGATAAATTCAACCTGGATATTGACCTTTACAATGCATATGCAGAAGGCTTCCTTGCCGAAGCTGCAGAGTCACTTACACAGAACGAGGTTGATAACCTTGTTTTCTCTGCAAAGCTTATGACACTTGAATGCGGTGTGCGTTTCCTTACAGACTTCCTCAACGGAGATGTTTACTTCAAGACTGATTATCCCGAGCACAACCTCGTAAGGTGCCGCACCCAGTTCAAGCTCGTAAGAGAAATTGAGGCACATTACGATGAAATGTATAAGACAACAGCCGAGCTTTACAGGAGGGCTTTGCTTGAAAAATAAGAAACCCAGTATTCTTATCGCATGTGCGCTCGTTGTCGTTATTGCCGTTGTTGCTGTTATCTCTGCACCGCTTATCAGGAACGCATCCGAAAACAGCACTATCCGCAAATATACTTCACAGAACCTGAAAAACGTAGATAACGTTATTCTGCTCTCTCACTGTGCGGAAATTGACGGTATGTCAAACTCCGTTGCAGGTGTTAAAGAAGCTGTACGGCTTGGTGCAGACGCAGTCGTTGTTGACCTTTGCTTCAGGATGGATGGCACACCCGTTATCACTGACGACTACGAAAACAGCGAATCTGCCACCACAATTGAAGAGCTTTTTGTTGCAATGAATGATGACGGTTTCAAGGATATCATAATTTATCTTAACATCGTCCAGCTTTCTGAAACGAACAAGCTCAACACCGTCACAATCAATCATAATATGGTCGGTCGCACATTTATCTCAGGTATTGACAAAACGCATTACGGAATGATTACCACAGACAGCACAATTATTCCGTTTCTGCTGAAATATGAACTGACTAAAGAAGATAAGGATGCTATTGCGGAAGGAAGCTTTTCGGCACCGGAATGTATTGCAGAATACGGCGCAAGCGGACTTGAAATCAGTGCAAAGGATGCAACGCCCGAAGTAATCAGTGCCCTGAACGATTTCGGAATTCCGTTCATCGTTTCGGGAATTGATTCGGTTGAAAGCTTCTGTGAACCGCTTCTCAACGGAGCATCCACCGTTTTTGTGAACGACATTGAAAAGTATTCAAAAATACTTGACGACTGGACAATCTCTATGCAGGAAAGACACAGCATTTCTGTTGAGCAATCTTTAGCTGAATTAAAAAAGAATAAGCAATAAACAAAAACAGCGTATTTATGAAAACTCATAGATACGCTGTTACTGTTTTTACTGACTTTTATGACAATTTATGAATAAACAAACCGCTCAGAAGCTTAGGTTCGAACCAGGTTGATTTAGGCGGCATAAGCTCCCCTGCATCCGCAATATCCATAAGATCGTCAAGAGTTGTAGGATACATTGAAAATGCAATCTTCATATCCGTGTTTACTCTTCTTTCAAGCTCACCGAGCCCGCGGATACCGCCGATGAAGTCTATACGCTTGTCTGTTCTCGGATCTTCAATTCCGAAAATCGGACCAATAACTTTTTTCTGAAGTATTGAAACATCAAGCTGACCAACGGGATCATTCGGATTGAACGTGCCTTCCTTAGCTGTAAGCTTATACCATGTGCCATCAAGAAGCATACCGAAAGTGTGCTTTGCTTCAGGCTTATAGGCTTCTGTACCGACAGCTTCAACATCAAACACTTCCGCAATTTTTGCCATAAACTGTTCATTTGAATAACCGTTGAGGTCTTTCATTACGCGGTTGTAGTCCATAATTTCAAGCTCGTTTCTCGGAAAAAGAACTGCAAGAAAGAAATTGAACTCCTCTTCGCCCGTATAATCAGGATTCTGCTCACGGCGCATCCTGCCGACCTTTACAGCAGAAGCAGCTCTGTGGTGACCGTCTGCAATATAAAGGTAATCTATAGCCGTAAACTTTTCGGTAAGTACCGCTAAAGTTTCGGGGCAGTCAATCACCCACACAGTGTTGCTCACTCCGTCAGATACAAAGTCGTAAACAGGCTCGTGCTCTGCCTTCCATTTTTCAACAAGATTGTTGATAAAATCATCCTCACGGTAAGTAAGGAAAATCGGACCTGTATTTGCATCACAGTAATCGACGTGGTTGATTCTGTCTGCTTCTTTATCCGCACGTGTAAGCTCGTGCTTTTTTATAACATTATTGATATAATCATCAATTGCCGTGCAGCCTACAAGACCCGTCTGGCTTCTGCCGTTCATAATCTGACGGTAAACATAGATGCAGGGAGTTTCGTCCTCCTTACAGATTCCGTCAGTTACGAGTTTGTCAAGATTTTCTCTTGCCTTGAGGTAAACAGCTTTATCGTAAATATCAATATTTTTTTCAAGATCAACTTCCGCTTTGTCAACGTGAAGAAAAGAATAAGGCTTGTCCTTAACCATTTCCCTTGCCTCATCGCTGTTCATAACGTCATATGGTAAAGCGGCAACTGCCTCGGCTTTTTCGGGCACGGGACGTATTGCCCTGAACGGCTTAAAAATTGCCATAATAACTCTCCTTTGTGAAAGATTACACTTGTAATTTTACTATACCCAAAAACCTTTGTCAATAAAAAGAAAAAGCCGCTTTTAAAGCAGCTTTAAATTTATTCATCAATACCGAGCAACCAATTTACGCTTACATCAAGTGCAAGGGCAATCGCTTTGAGCTCATAATCCGTTACGCCTCTGAGCTGACCTTCAAGCTTTGAAAGACCGGATGCATTAAGATCGATTCCGCTGACCTGAAGCTGAGCAAGAAGATCCTTCTGCTTCATGCCGATTGCTTTTCTCTGCTTCTCGACCTTAGCGCCGATAATATTCATATCGCCAAGCTCCTGTTTTCTTGTTCTCATTCAAATTCACCTTCTGTCGTGAACATAATTTGCTTATACATTTTAACACTTTAGTTTAAATATCTCAATAGCAACTTTGCTTTTTCATTAAAATTTAGAGATTTGACTATAACAGCACCAATTTATACAGATAAAATTAGACAATTTTATCGCTTTGTATCATAAAAAGCAGAAATTTGTACAATTTTTATATTTTGTCATATATTGTAAATTTATTTTCTCTGTGTTATAATGTTGGAAAATTTTCAGTTGAAAGCGGTGCTTTGAATGAATGATTTAAAAAAGCGTAACCTTACAATGCTCACTGACTTTTATGAGCTTACCATGGCTAACGGTTACTTCCTTAACGGAAAAGGCGACGAAATTACACAGTTCGATATGTTTTTCAGAACCGTTCCCGACAACGGCGGTTTTGCGATTATGGCAGGTGTTGAACAGCTTTCGCAATACCTTGAGAATCTTAAATTCACTGAAGATGATATTGAGTATCTTCGCAAAAGAGGTTTTGGCGAAGAATTCCTTGATTACCTTCGTAACTTTGAATTCAAGTGTGACATTTACTGTGTGCCCGAGGGAACACCCATCTTCCCCCGTGAGCCAATCGTTACTGTTAAAGGTCCTGCAATTCAGGCACAGTTTATTGAAACAATGCTCCTTCTCGCAATCAACCACCAAAGCCTTATTGCAACAAAAGCAAACAGACTTGTGCGTGCTTCTCAGGGCAGAGCAATAATGGAATTCGGCTCAAGACGTGCACAGGGCTTCGACGGTGCTGTTTACGGTGCAAGGGCTTCATACATCGGCGGTTGCGCAGGCACAGCCTGTACAATTTCCGACCGTGAGTTCGGTGTGCCTGCACTCGGTACAATGGCTCACAGCTGGGTTCAGCTTTTTGACACGGAGCTTGACGCTTTCTGTGCATATGCCAAGGCTTATCCCGACAGCTGTACGCTTCTTGTTGATACATATGACGTTCTTAAATCAGGTGTACCCAACGCAATTGAGGCTTTCAGAAAGGAAGTTCTCCCCCGCGGATTCAGACCAAAGGGAATCCGAATTGACAGCGGTGACATCACATACCTTTCAAGAAAAGCAAGAAAAATGCTTGACGATGCAGGTTTCGAAGATGTTAAAATTATCGCTTCAAACTCACTTGATGAGTACATTATAAGAGATATGCTCCGTCAGGGTGCTCAGGTTGATTCCTTCGGTGTTGGCGAAAGACTTATCACAGCTTCATCCACGCCCGTTTTCGGCGGTGTTTACAAACTCGTTGCAGTCGAGAATGACGGCGTTATGAAGCCGAAAATCAAGCTCAGCGAAAACGTTGCAAAGGTTACAACTCCGGGCGCTAAAAACCTCTGGCGACTTTACGATAACGAAACCGGCAAAGCCATTGCTGACCTTATCACTCTGGCTGATGAGGTTATTGACGATACACAGCCTTATGAGCTTTTCGACCCTGACGTTACATGGAAAAGAAAGACTGTTGAAAATTACACGGCACGTTCCCTTCTTCAGCCGCTTTTCATCGGCGGTAAATGTGTTTATGATTATCCCGATATTGAAACAATCCGTGCGTACTGTGCAGAGCAGGTAGATACACTCTGGGACGAGGTAAAGCGTTTTGAAAACCCGCACAATTATTACGTTGATATGTCTCAGTCTCTCTGGGATATGAAGAACGAAATGATAAATAAATATAAGCCAAGATAAAAAAATTTCCTCAGCAGTTGTGTGAAGCTGCTGAGGATTATTCTTTATTATTCTGATTTCAGGCCATAGCAGATATTGATTTTTGCACGAAGCACATCTTTGATGCAGTCAACTGCACCGCGCATATAAAGCTTCGGGTCAAAAACTTCAGGATCCTTTTCGAACTCCGCCTTTATACCGTTTGTGTATGCCTGACGAAGCTCTGTTGCAAAATTTATCTTGCTGATACCTGCAGCAATACAGTCGCGAAGCACATCATCACAAAGACCCGAAGCACCGTGAAGAACAAGCGGAGTTTCAATTGCTTCGTGAATTTCTTTGATTCTCTGCACGTTGATTTTCGGCTCACCCTTATAAATGCCGTGTGCAGTGCCGACACCGATTGCAAGAGTGCTGACGTTTGTACGGCGTACAAATTCTTCTGCTTCACTTACGCTTGTATATGAAGCTTCCATATCTGTGTCGCCCTCTTCCTTGCCGCCGATTGTACCGAGCTCACCCTCAACGGAAACGTCCATCGGAAGTGCATAGTCAGTTACTTCTTTTGTATATTTTACGTTATCCTCAAAGCTCATTGCACTGCCGTCGTACATAACGGAAGAAAATCCGCTTGCAATACATCTTTGTGCAAGTGCAAGGCTGTTGCCGTGATCGAGATGAAGTGCATAGTCAACGGGGCAGTCAGCCATAAGTTCGCGCATCATTGCAGGATAAATCGCAACACCGCCGTAATTAAGGGTGCGCGGAATCATCTGCACAATTACAGGAAGACGCATTTCGTGCATAATTTCCGAAACTGCCATAGCTGATTCAAGATTATCAATATTGAATGCAGGAATTGCATAACCTTCCTTTGAGGCTCTTTTCATAAGTCTTGCTGATGAAATTACCATAAAACTTCACTATCCTTTGTAGTCAATAACCTTACGGCTGTCATAAAGATAAATTACTCCCGAAACAACCGAAATAATTGCTGTTATGCCGAGAAGTATGTTTGAGATAAGCGGCATCGGCAATCCGAGTTCAAACACAACGTTTGCTTCGCCGATTAACATAATCGAAACAAGCGAAACCATCTGGAACACTGTTTTTATTTTACCACCGATATTCGCAGGTATTACAACTCCCTGCGCAGCTGCAATAAGTCTTACCGATGTTATTGCAAACTCACGGGTCAGCATAATCATTACAATCCAGATATTACAGAGTCCGTCCTGCATAAGAGCAAGAAAGCCTGCCGTTACAAGCATTTTATCGGCTATCGGATCAAGTAATTTACCAAAATTTGTAACAATATTATTCTTCCTTGCCAGTTTTCCGTCAATAGCATCGGTAATTGCGCCGACAGCGAAAATAAAGGCAGAAATAAGCATTTTATATCTTATATCCAGAAAATATATTACAAGAAATAAAGGTGCAATAAACATTCTGAACAACGTAATTTTATTCGGCGTATTCATTATCTGACCTCACCAAGCAAATCGTATTCTTCAAAATCGAATATTCTTACGTCAGCAAAATCGCCGATTTCAAGATTCTTCGCACTTGTAAACTTAACAACGGAATCAATCTCGGGAGCATCCATATAAGTTCTGCCTATGTAGCTGTCAGTGTAAGAATCGTATTCCTCAACAATTGTTTTATATGTATTTCCGATCTTTGCGTTGTTCTTTTCTTCCATAATTGCAAGCTGATCCTGCATAATTATATCGCCGCGGTTCAGCTTCACGTCGTCCTCAATCTGGTCTTCCATGTCGTAAGCGGGTGTGCCCTCCTGTGGCGAGAAAGAGAAGCAGCCGAGGCGGTCAAACTCAATTTCGTTTACAAACGTTGCGAGGTCTTCAAACGCTTCGTCGTCTTCACCCGGGAAACCGACGATGAATGTTGTTCTTATAACAACATCAGGAATTTCTGTTCTGAGCTTTTCAATTGTATTTCTTATATCCTCACTTGTACCTCTGCGGTTCATAGCTTTTAAGATTCTGTCATTAGCGTGCTGAAGAGGAAGGTCGATATAATTAACAATCTTTTCCTGATTTTTTATTGTTGCGATAAGCTCATCTGTAATTCTGTCAGGATAACAGTAAAGAAGTCTTATCCATTCGATTCCGTCGATTTCGCAAAGCTCATCAAGAAGCTCAGGAAGCTTGAGCTCACCGTAAAGATCAAGGCCATAGCTTGTTGTATCCTGTGCGATAACAATAAGCTCCTTAACACCGACTTCTGCAAGCTGCTTAGCTTCATCGATGATATTTTCCATCTTACGGCTTCGCATATCGCCTCTGATTGACGGAATCGTACAGTAAGTACATCTGTTTGAACAGCCGTCAGCTATCTTGAGATATGCCCAATGCTCAGGCGTTGTGAGGATACGCTGACCGTCAAGAGGCAGTTCAGACTGCGGTGGGAAACTTTCCACCAACTCGGTTGTGGACATAACTTCATCAATCACTTCAAGGATTTTTCCGTTCGCACCGATGCCGATTACTGCATCAACCTCGGGAATTTCCTTTGCAATTTCTTCCTTGTGGCGCTGAGCGAGGCAACCCGTAACAATAATCTTTCTTACGATGCCTTCATTTTTGAGTTCAACTGTGTCAAGGATATTTTCAATCGCTTCCTTTTTTGCATCGTCAATAAATCCGCAGGTGTTGATAATAACAACATCGCATCCGTCAACATAATCAACAATAGTGTGTCCTGCTTCGTCAATAAGAGCCAGCATACGCTCGGCATCAACCTGATTCTTCGGACAGCCGAGAGAAATCAAACCTATCTGATAACCCATAATATCACCTTAATATTCTTCAAAATATTCATCTGACGAAAATTCCCTCATAGCCTGTCGTATATCCCCGAAAGAATAACCCAGGCGTACGAGCGCGGCAATAACTTTTTGCCGTGATTTGTCGTCAATCAATTTATTATAATATTTTTTTTGAATAATATCAACTATTGTTTGAATATTATCTGTATCATTTTCGTACTCTTCGAGAACTTCATCTATAGTCTCCGAGTCTATTCCGCGCTTAAAAAGTTCGCTTTTAACGCGGTTTTTGCCGTATTTTTTTCGTTCAAACAGCTCACGTGTAAGATTTTCGGCATATCGGCGGTCATTGACAAGTCCTAAATCAAGGAGTTTTCCGATTGCAGTGTCAACTGAATTTTCGTCATACTTCCTTGAAAGCTTGTTTCGAAGCTCCCTTTCGGAATGGTCGCGCAGGTCAAGGCTGAACATTGCGCTGTTAAAAGCAAGGCGGGAGCCTGCCGCCTCTTTGAAGGCAGCAAGGTCCCCGTCGTTAATTTCATCACCTGAAATATAGCCCGATGAAAACCAGAAATCTTCATCGACTGTCAGCAGGTATTCGCCGTCAATATGAATATGTATCTTTGTGCCTTTACCTTGTTTAGCCGTAATTTTCATTAATCATCAACCGCTATATCAAGCTTTGCCTTTGCAGATGATTTTGTTACTGGCGCTGCAGGTGCCGCAGGAGCCACAGGGGCTGCAGGCATTACAGGCTTAACACCCTTCTTTGCAGAAGCTTTTCCCATCTGTGCAAGCTTGTCCATATTTTCTCTGATCTTCTGTTCAAGTTCAGCCATAAGATCGGGATCGTTTTTGATAAGCTCTTTGACGTTATCTCTACCCTGACCGAGTCTTGTTTCACCATATGAGAACCAAGCACCGCTCTTATTGATTATATCAAGAGAAACGGCTATATCAAGGATTTCGCCGACCTTTGAGATACCTTCACCGAACATAATATCAAATTCAGCCTCTTTGAACGGAGGTGCAACCTTGTTTTTAACAATTTTTACCCTTGTTCTTGCACCGATAAATTCATTACCCGGTGCCTTAAGAGCTTCTGTCTTACGGACATCCATTCGCATTGAAGCATAGAATTTGAGTGCGCGACCACCCGTTGTTGTTTCGGGGTTACCGTACATAACACCAATCTTCTCACGAAGCTGGTTAATGAATATTATAATAGTATTAGACTTATTGATTGCACCTGCAAGCTTTCTTAAAGCCTGTGACATAAGACGTGCATGCTGACCAACGTGTGAATCGCCCATTTCGCCTTCAATTTCAGATCTCGGAACAAGAGCTGCAACAGAGTCAACAATGACAATATCAATAGCACCTGAACGTACAAGTGCTTCTGTAATTTCAAGAGCCTGTTCACCGTTATCCGGCTGAGCAACAAGAAGAGAATCAACATCTACACCAAGGTTAGCCGCATAAACAGGATCAAGAGCGTGCTCAGCATCGATGAAAGCTGCCTCGCCGCCTGCCTTCTGCGCCTCAGCAACAGCGTGGAGAGCAAGAGTTGTTTTACCTGAAGATTCAGGTCCGTATATTTCAATAATTCGTCCCTTTGGAAGTCCGCCGATACCTGTTGCAACGTCAAGAGAGAGTGAACCCGTTGAAATTGCTTCAACCGTCATACCTGCATTCTGACCAAGGCGCATAACCGTTCCTTTACCGTACTGCTTTTCAAGCTGTGCAATTGCAGTTTCCAATGCCTTTTGTTTATCTGCCATAGTAATACCTCCGTAGGGTGGCGGTAATAATCCGAACCGTGTTTTTTATCGGATGATTTCCGCAATTTCTTTGTTAAAATACTCGCCAATCCGCAAGGATTGGCTGTGTTTTTGCCTTGAACTGCCAAAAATCCTCTCGATAAAAAATCTTCGACCCGAAAGCTAAGGATTTTCAGATGATTTTTGGATGTTGAAGATACCGACAGGCTGACGCCTTTCAAATCCGAAACGCCGAAAAGCACTGAAAAGACTTGCTTTCGGGCAGGTTCAGATTATCACCGCCACCCCACCGTACAAATGTTCGATGAATGTATTATACATTAAGCAAAAGAAAAAATCAATAGTGTTTTCCTAAATATTTTTAAAATAAAATAAAAATTGTTTTGAAAAAAGGTTGATTTTTTCAAAAATATCTGTTATTATGTAGGACGTTGTTTAGCATTCGTAAGTAAAAAGGAGGTGCCGACTATGGCAAAATGCGAATTCTGCGGCAAAGGTGTTTCTTTCGGTATTCAGGTTTCTCACTCACACAGACGTTCAAACAGAACATGGAAGCCGAACATTAAGCGTGTTAAGGCAGTTGTTAACGGTTCTCCGCGCAAGGTATATGCTTGCACACGTTGTTTACGTTCAGGTAAGGTAACACGTGCCGTTTAATGCACATGATGATACAGAGGCTGTCTTTTGACAGCCTCTTTGTCTTTCAACGGAGGTTTTTATGGCAAAGCTCAAGTCATTTATAAATATATTAAGAAGGAAGTTTTTCTTTTTTATCGTGTGGCCTCTCGCCTTCAGGCTGTTTTCATTCAAGCCGATTGATGAAAAGCTCGTCCTTTTTGCATTCAGCAAGAACTATACAAGTATGCCTGACAATCTTACGGGGCTTTACGAGTACCTTAAAAACAAAGGCTACAACTGCAAAATTATGCAGGCTCCGCAGAATGCCGTTAAACGCATACTTTTTGATATCGCATTCCAGAAATATTACGCAAGATGTAAATGTGTTTTTATTACGGACAACTTTGATCCGCTTTACGCACATAAGCCAAACAAGGGTACAAAAGTAATCCAGCTCTGGCACGCTTGCGGTGCTTTCAAAAAATGGGGTTATTCCACTCTCGACCTCGCCTGGGGCGGCAGCCGTGAGGATATGCTCCGATTCCCGATGCATAACACATACACGGACGTTTTTGTTTCGGCAGAAAGCGTTGTCCCCTGCTATGCCGAAGCTTTCGGATGCGACGAGAGTATTATCAAGGCTTTGGGCACACCGAGAACGGACGTTTATTTCGATAAAGCATTCGTTAAATCCCGCCGTGAGGAATTGCTGAAAGCTTTCCCTGCAATCGGTAACCGAAAGATTATTCTTTACGCTCCGACATTCAGAGGCAATTCGCCCGAAGAGTCATACAACGATCAACCGCTTGATTACGCTTTCCTTAAGAAAACGCTCGGCAAGGACTACGTTCTCGTTCTCAAGCTTCATCCGTTTACGGCAAAGAAATACAAGCTTACCGAAGAACAGAAAAAAGAGTTCGGCGATTTTGTTTTTGATGCTTCAAATTCGCTGACGGTTGAAACTGCACTGTGTGCGGCTGATTATCTTATCGCTGACTATTCTTCGCTGATTTTTGAATATTCTTTGCTCGACAAGCCGATGATTTTCTTTGCGTATGACCTTGAAAAGTACAAGCGTGACAGAAGCTTCTATTTTGAATATGAAAGCTTCGTCCCGGGACGTATTGTTATGACAAACGAAGAAATTGCCGCATCAATTCTCAGCGACAGCTGTCAGCAGGAAAAGATTGCGGACTTCAGAAATAAATACATGAGTGCGTGCGACGGCAAGTGTATAGAAAGAATTGCCGAATACGCTGTGAGGTAACAGTTATGAAAATAATGATTGCATCAGATATACACGGTTCTGCTTTTTACTGCAGAAAAATGATTGAGGCATTCCGGAGAGAAAATGCTGAAAAGCTTCTTTTGCTCGGTGATATTCTTTATCACGGTCCGAGAAACGACCTCCCGAAGGAATATGCACCCAAGGAAGTTATCACTATGCTCAATCCCCTTGCGGATAAGCTTCTCTGCGTTCGCGGTAACTGCGACACCGAGGTTGACCAGATGGTGCTCAATTTCCCCGTACTTGCAGAATATGCAATTCTTTACGTTGGCGAAAGAATGATTTTTGCAACTCACGGACACAACTTCAATCCTGCAAATCCGCCGAAAATCCGTAAGGGTGACATTCTTCTTAACGGACATACACACGTACCTGCATTTGAGGTTACGGATAATTTCACATATGTAAATCCGGGTTCGGTATCAATCCCGAAGGAAAACAGCGAACACGGATATATCATCCTTGAGGATAGCAAGCTCGTCTGGAAGAATCTTGACGGTGAAGTTTACAAAGAGGAAACAATCTAACTTCCCACAAGCATAAGGATTTCTTCAACGGTGAGGTGCGGTTGGAGGGCTTTATTGATTGAAACGGCTATTATTTTTGATGCACGTTCAACAACAAGGTCGATTTCACGCGGTGTGATTATCATTTCCTTGTTTTCTTTTCGCGAGATTTCCGTTTCGTTATCCGTCAGGTCATTGACAAGTGTCTGCGCATCGACAACCGTCGGGATTCCCATTGAAATTACAGGCACACCGAGAGTTTCTTTATTGACAGCTGCTCTTGCATTTCCGACACCTGAACCGGGAATTATTCCCGTGTCTGACATCTGTATTGTATTACCGAGCCTTGCGAGCTTTCTTGCGGCAAGAGCATCGATTACAATCACTGCACACGGTTTTATGGCTTTTACTATACCTTTTATTGATTCAGCGGTTTCAATTCCCGTTTTGCCGAGAACACCGGGAATAAAGCCTGCTACGTGACGAAGCTCGCCAAGGCCGATACTTTTTGAAAGTTCGTCCGTGATGTGACGGGTAGCAAGCACCATATTTACGCTTTCGGGACCGATTGCATCAGGCGTTATATCCGTATTTCCGAGCCCTACAACGAGTACCGTACCCTTTTCGGGAATAAGCATTTTAAGCTCGTCGCTTATTGCGATAACTGTTTCTTCGTCGAGGACAGCGGTGTTTATCAGCGAAGGTATTTCCGCGGTTACATAACTGCCTATGGGTTTACCCAGGATTTTTGCTCCTGTCTCGTCAGTTATCCTTATTTTGGTGAAAACAACTGCGTTTTTTTCGTACGTTTCACTCTCTACTCCTTGGGGAATTCTTTCTTTTAAAAGCTCGTGTCTTTCGAGCGCAAGGTCTGTTCGGAAGTCCATACAATCACCCACAAAAAAATTTAAAAAATTTCAAAAAAATACTTGCAATTTTATGCTTTTAATGATATGATTACTAACTGTGTAATGCATTAAAGGAGGTGGAATGATGCCTAACATCAAATCAGCAAAGAAAAGAGTGCTTGTAAACAAGTCAAAGGCTGCTCGTAACAAGTCAAGAAATTCAGCTCTCAAGACAGCTATCAAAAAGGCTAACGCTGCTGCTGCAGCTAACTCACCTGATAAGGAAGCTGCTGTTAAGTTTGCTATCAAGAAGGTAGATCAGGCTTGTGCTAAGAATCTTCTCCACAAGAACAACGCTGCCAGAAAGAAGTCAGCTCTCGCTAAGCTTCTTGCAGACTAATTGAGATTAACAATACGGACGGATTGTATATCCGTCCTTTTGTTTTTTATATCAAAATTTCCTTGACTTTATTTCCTTACTGTAATATAATTAGTGTAAACAAAATTCAGGAGGTACTATCCCATGTGTGATACACTTAAAAAGATTCTTAAAGTTGTAGGTATTATCGCTGCTATCGCTGCTGTTGCTGCAGGCGTTTATTTGCTCATCACGAAGGTTCTTCCCTGCAAGAATAAGGTTGAAGAAGACGACCAGAGCGATTACGTTTCATGCTCATGCTGCGACATCGACGATCCCGTACCTGTTGAAGCATAAATTATACCACAATATTTAAGGAGCGAGTTTTTACTTGCTCCTTTTTTATTTTGTTCCTGAACGGGTTACAAACGAAACAAGAAGTCCGCTGATTATCGCCGCGGTTATTCCTGCAGAGCCTGAGCTCAGCGGTCCCGTGACAATACCGAGCCAACCCATTTCGTTAATCATTTCCCTTGTCCCCTTTGCGAGTGTGTATCCGAAGCCGGTCAGCGGTACCGTTGCACCGCAACCGGCAAAATTCACAAGATGCTGATACAGACCGAGTGCTTCAAGCAAAACACCAAGAACAACAAAGCAGACAAGGATACGTGCAGGAGTGAGTTTTGTTAAATCTATTAAAAGCTGACCAGCAACACAGATTGTACCTCCGACTAAAAATGCCCATAAAAAATCCATAAAATCACCCTGTTTATATTGTTTTTGGAAGCAGGGTTTTTATTCAAAAAAATCAAGATGAAAAATTTTAGAATTTTTTACAAAAAACTTTATTAAAATAAACTTATATTGAGATGAAATCCTATTGACTTTAGCGTGTTAACGTGTTAGTATAGTAGCACATTATTAATCGGAGGGATTATATTATGAAAAAGTATTTGGCAATTATTCTCGCAATTGTAACAGTTCTTTCAGTTCTTGCATTTGCAGGCTGCGGAAAGAAAGACGAACAGCCGAACAACGATGCTACAAATCCGAGTAACGATGTTGTTGAAGCAACAGGCGAATTGGCAGAAATCAAAGAAAAAGGCAAGCTCATCGTTGGTATCACAGAGTATCCTCCCATGAACTTCAAAGATGAAAAAGGCGAATGGACAGGTTTCGATACTGAGCTTACATACGCTTTTGCCGAGAAGATCGGTGTTGATGTTGAATTCGTTGTTCTTACTGACTGGGGCGCAAAGTTCACAGAGCTTAAGTCAGGTTCAATCGACTGCGTATGGAACGGTATGACAATCACAGATGAAGCTCTTAAGAACGCTTCTGTTTCTGACGTTTACCTCAAGAACTCACAGGTTGTTGTTCTTCCTGCTGACAAGGCTGCTGCAGTCAAGACAGTTGACGATCTCAAGAATCTCACATTTGCAGTTGAAGAAGGTTCTGCAGGTCAGTCAATCGCTAAAGATAACAAGCTTAAGACAGTTGCATCAAAGGATATGGCTATGGCTCTTCTTGAAGCATCAAGCGGCGCTTGCGACGGTTGCATCATCGACAAAACAATGGCTGAAGCTACAGTCGGCGAAGGCACAAGCTACGAAAAGCTCGCTATTTCAATCACACTCAGCACAGAAGAATTCGGTGTTGCTTTCAGACAGGATTCAAACCTTACAGCTGAATTCAATACATTCCTTAAGGACTATCAGGCAAGCGGCGACTTCGCAAAACTTGCAGCTAAGTACGAAGTAAACATCGAGAAATAATTCAATCAAAACTTAAAATCAAAAGGCAGGAAGTCATCGGCTCCCTGCCTTTCGGATGTTTGAAGAGTCAGGAAGGATTTTTGTATGTTTTTAACGGTAACTCAGGCTTTATTGGAAGGTTTCGCCACGACGCTGGAACTTTTCATAATGACCTTGATTTTTGCTTTGCCGTTGGGTCTTATCGTCAGCTTCGGCTCAATGAGCAAAATCAAACCAATTAAATGGTTTGTACGTACTTTCGTCTGGATTATAAGAGGTACTCCCCTTATGCTCCAGCTTATCATTATTTTCTACGTACCGGGTATGGTCGGTATGTGGGCAAGAGATCAGGAAACCGCCAACGTCTTTATTGAATGGCTTGCAACATGGAAAGTTATGGATCGTTTCACAGCAGCTCTTGTTTCTTTTGTTATCAACTACGCTTGTTATTTTTCAGAGATTTACCGCGGCGGTATCGAATCAATTTCAAAGGGACAGTACGAAGCTTGTCACGTGCTCGGTATGAGCAAACCGCAGGCATTTTTCCACGTTGTTCTTCTTCAGGTTATCAAACGCATTATCCCGCCGATGAGCAACGAAATCATCACACTTGTAAAGGATACTTCCCTCGCCCGTACTATTTCGGTTTATGAAATCATCTGGAGCGGTGAAGCATTCATCAAGAGCGACGGTCTTCTCTGGCCGCTGTTCTACACGGGTGCATTCTTCCTCCTCGCTTGCGGACTGCTTACAATTCTCTTTAATAAAATTGAAAAGAAGCTCAGCTTCTTCTCTGTGTGAGGTGAACGGATATGGCTATACTTGAAGTTAATGAGCTTACCAAAAATTTCGGCTCAACAAAGGTTTTAAAAGGCATTTCCTTCACTCTTGAAGAAGGCAAGGTGCTTTCAATTATCGGCTCATCGGGTAGCGGTAAGACTACCCTGCTTCGTTGCATAAACGGTCTTGAAACTGCAACAACAGGCAAAATCAGCGTTAATGACAAGGTTGTTTTTGACAGCACGGTTACAGACAAAAAAGAGCTCAAAGCTCTCAGACACAATCAGCAGAATATCGGTCTTGTTTTTCAGCAGTTCAATCTTTTTCCGCAGTACACAGCTCTCGGCAACGTTACGCTTGCAATGAAGCTTGCGGCAAAAAAACGTCCTGATTACAAGAAAAACAAGAAAGCTATCCTTGAAGAAATCGATGCGACTGCAAAGAAATATCTTGACAAGGTCGGACTTTCCGACAAGCTCGGCAACTATCCTTGTGAGCTTTCGGGCGGTCAGCAGCAGCGAGTTTCAATTGCGCGTGCGCTTGCAATGAATCCGCAGATTCTTTTCTTTGACGAGCCGACATCAGCTCTTGACCCTGAGCTTACGGGAGAAATCCTTAAAACAATCCGTCAGCTTGCCGAAGACAATATGACAATGGTTATCGTTACTCACGAGATGAACTTTGCAAAGGATGTTTCGGACGAAGTAATATTTATGGATGACGGTGTTATCGCCGAGCAAGGCACCCCTGAAGAAGTCCTTGTCAACCCGAAAAATCCGAGAACAAAAGCCTTTCTTAACACATATGAAAAATAAATAATTGACAACACCGCCCATTATTTGCTATAGTAAAAACAGCAAAATAAAGGCGGTGTTTTTATGAGATTAGGTATTATCAACGGTTGGGACGAAGGTCACTTCAAAACCGTAAAAGAAAAAAGGCTCACAGCGGTTGAATTCTGCATCAACTACAACTATGATTCTGCAGAAGTTCTTACAAAAGCTGAAGAAATCAAGGTTTATTCCGAGAAATACGGTGTTGACGTTGCATCAATCGGACGCTGGGGTATGACAAGAGTTGACGAAAACGGCGATATCATTCCCGAAGCTTTACAGCACGACAAAAATCTTGTTGACCTTGCTTCAATTCTCGGTTGCCCTGTTTTCAATGTAGGCTGTAACGAAGTTGAGGGCAAGACTTTTGAAGAAAACTGTAAGTACGCAATCAAATACCTGCAGACACTTGTTGATTATGCAAAGCCGAAAAACGTTAAAATCGGACTTTACAACTGTGACTGGGAAAACTTCATCTGGGATGCAAAGTCATGGGGTGCTGTACTTACAGCTATTCCTGAGCTCGGCATCAAATATGACCCGTCACACTGTATGAACCGTTTCGGCGATTACCTTAAGGAAATAGCTGACTGGGGACACAGATTCCATCACTTCCACGTCAAGGGTACTCTCCACGTCGGCGGCGACCATTACGACGATCCGCCCGCAGGTCTTGACCAGACTAACTGGGGTGCTGTTATGGCAATCCTTTACGATGTAGGTTATGACGGAGTTCTCTCAATTGAGCCTCATTCAAGCAACTGGTTCGGCGGTAAAGGACAATGGGGCATCGACTTTACAATCAAGTATATGAGCCAGTTCCTCATTGACGAAAAGTACAATAATATGGATATTGACCCGTATATGCCGTAAAGCGTGTTTCGTAAAACTAAGGGTAATTGACGCTACTTTAATATCACTTTCTTCAGGTCAGTTAAACTACAAAGAAACACAAGAATTACATTAAATAACCCGACAACAGTTTATTAACCGTTGTCGGGTTTTGCATTTTACCATTTATTCCAACCCGGATATATTTCTTTTACAAAATCAACCATATCATCGATATAATCAAGATCCTGATCGTAATAGGCAAAATAAAGTATTCTGTTTTCTTCTTCAGAAAAGGCAATCATACCGAAATCATGAGGATAATAACCGTCCGAAATTACTTTGAATGAATATCCGTCAATTTCAAAACTACCCGTGGGGATAATCACACTTTCTTCCTCAAACGTACGATATATCGGTTCATTCAAAAAAGTATAAGTTTTATTTAACTCTTCCCTCTTTACTTCGAATTCTTCTTCCGACAGCTCCTGAGACACTACCGTACCGTATCCGACAAAAACCATTGAATACTTGTAATGCTTGAATTGAAAACTGTCGTTATTCAAAACCTCATCAATATCAGGTAAACACTTTTCGCCTCCATAAGTTGATTCCATATGGAATTTATAATATGTTTCGTAATCCTGCTTATCCTTTGAAACAAGCTTTGAGCAGCTACTGAGAATAATAACCATCAGAATAATCAATGCAATTTTTAAAAACTTTCTCACATTCTTTCCTCCTTATCTTCTCTTAATCGGATTATAGCACAAGGCAAAATCAGTGTCAACAGAGCGACGTCGCACAACTTATTGTAATATTTATTTAAAATATTTGACAATCTTTAAAAACAACTGTATAATTTTAACATAAACCTTAAGGAGGAATTTTATGAAACACAGGTATTTTACTTTGGCTAAAAAGGCTATTGCAGTCTTTATGGCAACTCTGTTTGTGGGAATGCTTGCACCTGCGGCAATCGCTGCAAACGCAGAAAAAAACTTTATAATTGAAAGTCCATATGAGGAAATCAACTGGGACGAATGGGGAATGTACAAAACCCAGCTTCATTGCCACACGACGGCAAGTGACGGTTTCCTTACAATCGATGAATTCTGCAAGATGCACTATGCAACTGATTACGACATTGTCGCTCTTACAGACCACGGTACACTCAACCGCGGTTGGAATGTCGCTCCCGAAGTAGTTCCTCTTATGAGAGCTATCAAAAAAGAGCGCACCAAGAACGCTCCGATTATTCCGATTTCTGACGAAGAGTACGAGGCATACCTCAACGGCACAAACGAAAACAGAACTTTTGTAACTTCTGACGGCGTTGAGCTTAACAGAACAAAGACCACGGGAATGATTGATATCCCTCTCGGTAACGAGCTTAATATGGCAACTCCGTTTGCTGACTGTCATCTTACAGGTTATTACGCAGAGTACGGTCAGGGACTTGCAGGTGTTTTCGGTGACTATGAGACACCTACAAAGGGTGTAAAAGAAGCAGGCGGTATTTCGATGCTTTCTCACGTCGGCGAATATGTTTACATCGATAAAGATTCTGAAAAATATGTAGGTCAGAAGGTTGACGAATACTACGTAAACAAGTTTGCAAGAATCTTCCTTGACAATCCCGGTTCATCACTCGGTATGGGTATCAACAGCGCAACAGACGCACATACACGTTGCGACCGTATCCTTTATGACCAGATTCTTCAGAAGACTATCCCCTACGGCGTTGTTCCTTGGGGCAATACATTCGCAGACTCACACAGCGAATCTTCAATCAATGATGCTTATACAATGAGCTGGATGCCCGAGCAGACAACTGATGCTTTCCGCACCTGCCTTGAAAAAGGACAGTTCTTCTCAATCTCGCACTTCTCAAACGGTGTTGAGCTTGACGGCATCCCTGAAATTCCGGGATTTGTTGAGCAGGATGTATACGACACAAAGAGCTACTGGCTCGACAACACTCCTAACGTAACAAGACTTACAATCGACCAGGAGAACGACACAATCACTGTTGAAGGTGTAAACTTTGACAGAGTTGTATGGGTTTCTAACGGCAACGTAATCGAGCGTGACGAAAACATCACATCAGGCAAGGCAACACTTGACCTTCACGCTGACAGCTTCCTCAACGGTAACGAGCCTGAGCTTTACGTAAGATTTTATCTTACAGGCGAAAACGGTATATGCTACTCACAGCCGATGGTGCTTCACGTTGAAGGCGAGGAATTTGAAAAGGTTGAAGTTCCCAAGACATACGACCTTCCCTGGTTCTTAAGAGGTCTTGTAACGGTTATTGATGCAATCTTCTTCAGATTTAACCCGATTATCTGGATATTCAAATATTTCGGTCTCGGTTATAATCCGATTACATTAGACAGACTCTTCAATCCGTTCTAAAACACAGAAATGCCCACAGAAATTCTCTTTCTGTGGGCATCAATATTTCAAAGCAAAAAGGATTTTAAAAGCAGCACATTTGATTTCGGTTTGCTATAAAATAAGTTTCTGAATCAGCTCCTTCGACGAGGAAATTTGTGTTGTTGCAAATATTTATCGATATCCAAACATCCTGATAAATTCGGATTTGTCGATATCTTTATTTTCCACCTCATCCACCGCAAGCGGTCCCCCTTCCCCTCAAGGGGAA
>JAZSQQ010000081.1:0-60636 GCA_045538055.1 Acutalibacteraceae bacterium | reverse complement strand
GTAGCCGTGACGGGAGGATTGTTGATAATTCAAGGGTTTTTGACAATCCCTCAGTCGCTACGCGACAGCTCCCTTTACACAAAGGAGCCTGAACAGGTCAGATACATAAAGATTTTAAGAACTCTACAAACCCGAATTTGTGAAAAGTTTTATTTCAAACTGAATTCTAACACGACGGGGTTGTGGTCGGAATAAACGAACTCCGTGCTGATATTTTTGACGCTTGAAACCTCGATATTCTT
Organism: Acutalibacteraceae bacterium; assembly: GCA_045538055.1. GTDB lineage: Bacteria > Bacillota > Clostridia > Oscillospirales > Acutalibacteraceae > CAG-488. The sequence continues at coordinate 60,394 of JAZSQQ010000081.1, read as the reverse complement.
TGTTACAAGGAATCCGTCGACAATAATCGTGAAATTGCCGGTCTTGTACGGAATGTCGCAATTGCGGCAGGTCGGTACAAGCTCAGTGTATCCGTCGCACCTTTCAATGCAATCGGGAAGAAGATTCGTCGGGAACGGCTGTGCCCATCCGAAATCAACTTCAGCTCCGCCGTTGAGCTTCTGCGTTGAATCGCCTGTGAAATCGTGGTTGAAGTCACCGCCGCAAACACAGTAATTACCTTTTTCAAATTCTTTTTTCATATCTTCAAAAAGCATATTCATCTGCGCGGATCTGATTTCGTCACTTCCACCATATGCCGAAAGATGTACGTTGAAAATAACAAGGTCCTTGCCGTTTTCAACGGGTGCTCTTGAAATTGAATAGCAGCGGTCAAGGTCAAGGAATTTGCTTACGCTGTCCGAAATCGGCAGACTTCTTCGAAGGGAAGAAGTGATATTGTATTTACTTAAAGTAAGTATTCCGCTGTTTGAAGCACCGTGAGGCTGAGTGAACGGATAGAAGAGGAAGGATGAATGATAATTCACGGCAAATGCACTGCTGTAGGAAGAAAAACGCTTTTCAAGCATTTCTCTTTGATTGATGTGGTAGCTTCTTGTCGAATCAAAGTCAACTTCCTGGAAAAGAATGAAGTCAGGGTTATGTTTCTCGGCTTCATAAGCTGCATTGTTTATGCAGTTTTTAACGCTTTCTTCACTCGCTGCCCAGGATTCCGTACCGCCGTCCATAAAGAAAGTGAAGTCCTGAGTATATGCACCGAATCCGAGATTCTGAATAATCGCGGTGTAGCTTTCGCCAAGCTTTATTTCTTCGCTTAAACCCGATTTTATCGGTTCGATTTCCTGATTATCGTCAATTCTTGAATAACTCAGAAGAAGATATGCAAGGTAGCCGACAAGCAAAAGCACAATTGCAAGGAAAATACACAAAACAGCTTTTAAAGCTTTTTTAACACCTTTTTTCTTGGTCATAAAATCACACCCCTATCTCATTTCCTTGGGTAACGGACGGCACTTTGCCGTAAATTCAATAACGTCAATGCGGATAATGCCTACAACCTCTGCCATTCTGTCATCAAACTGAAAATCCTTACCTGTCTGCGTTTTCATAAGGAAGGTGAGGGCAGCCTTTTTCTCTTCGATATCCTCGATGATGGTTGCAACGCCTCTGCCCATAAGCGAAGAGTAAGTGATTCCGTATTTGCAGGCAACGTCGCCTTCAAACGGAGTAATGCCGTATTCCATTTCAAAGAAAACTTTCGGATTAGCTCTCATAACGTCAATCTTTCTGCCCTGTCTTGCACCGTGAAGCCATATTGTAAGCTTTTCATTTTCGTATGTATATCCGTAATTCATCGGTACAACGTAAGGCTCATCTCCGTCAACGAGTCCGAGATGAAGCACCTTCGAATTATCAAGAATTTTTATAATTTCATTTATGTCTGTAACCTGTCTTTCACGTCTTGTCATTCCGTTCATAATATTACCTCCGAAAATCCTGTATTTGAGTTATTATACTTTAAACACCAACAAGCCATAAGGTTTTGAAAGGTATCTTTCCGCCTCGGCTTCGTTAAAAATCTTTGAAATATCCGCCATACTGCAGATTTTTGCCTTGCCGAGACAAAAATCTACTCTTTCAAAACTGCTTTGCATCTGAAATGCAATAGATTGCGTACAGTCGGGCAGCTTTTCGATGCAGGCATACGCGCGTATGGCAAAGAGAAAACTGCACGAATGTGCGTAATATTATTGTATTTCAGACTTATGTGTTGTTAGCGTTTAAAGTATACCATAAAAAACATTTGTATACAACAAAATCTCTGCCGTTACAGCAGAGATTCAGTTTTGTTCTGTTTTTTTCTAAAGCTTTTGCTTCAAAATAAACAAAATTAACGCATAAAAAGAATAAACGGAAAAATCAGTAAAGTGGATCTATGAACGATTTTAATCTTTGTAAAAAACCTCTATAAACCCGAAATTGTACATTTAACACCGGAAAAACTAAAACCTCCTGATGTTCAGGAGGTTGAGTTTTAAATTAATATTTAGCAAGGTATGTGTCGATTTCCCACTGAGAAATTGAAGTGCGATAGCCTTCCCACTCTTTTCTCTTTGCTTCGATGAACTTTGTATAAACGTGTTCACCAAGAGATTCTTTGATAAATTCGCTTGCTTCAAAAGCATCAACAGCTTCTTCAAGTGAACCCGGAAGTGATGTGATGCCGTCTGCTTCTCTCTCTTCGGGTGTCATATCAAAGATATTCTTAACAGTTGATTTCGGCGGCATATAGCCCTTTTCAATACCGTCAAGACCTGCAAGAAGGCAGAGTGCCATTTCAAGATACGGGTTGCAAGCAGGGTCTGCGCTGCGAAGCTCAATTCTTGTTCCCTTACCTCTTGCCTTAGGTACACGGACAAGTGCTGAACGGTTTGATGCTGACCACGCGATATAAACGGGAGCTTCATATCCCGGAACAAGACGCTTGTATGAGTTAACAAGCGGATTGTTGATTGCAGTTGTTGCTCTGATATGCTTCATAATACCTGCAATGAAGTGAAGTGCGGTATCTGAAAGACCAAACTCTCCGTCAGGATCGTAGAAGGCATTGTTGCCGTTCTTATCAAAAAGTGACATATTTGTATGCATACCTGAACCTGCAATACCGTAAATCGGCTTCGGAAGGAATGTAGCATAAAGGCCGTGAAGCTGAGCATACTTTTTAACAACATATTTAAAAGTCATAACCTTGTCTGCAACGTCAAGCACATCACCGTACTTGAAATCGATTTCGTGCTGACCTTCTGCACATTCGTGGTGAGATGCTTCAATTTCAAATCCCATATCCTCAAGTGCGATACACATATCACGACGGCAGTTACCGCCAAGGTCAACATTATCAAGATCGAAATATCCGCCTCTGTCGTGAGTCTTTGTTGTCGGTCTGCCCTCTTCATCGTTATAGAAAAGGAAGAATTCAAGCTCGGGGCCTACATTGAATGTGTAGCCCATTTTATCCGCTTTTTCAATCGCTCGCTTAAGAACATTACGCGGATCGCCGATAAACGGAGTTCTGTCTGCATTGTAAACGTCACAGATAAGTCGTGCAGTTGTACCGAATCTTTCGTGCTCCCACGGAAGCACAACAAAAGAATCATAATCGGGATAAAGGTACATATCCGACTCTTCAACACGGACGAAACCTTCAATTGATGAGCCGTCTGTCATACACTCATTGTCAAGAGCTTTTTCAAGCTGGTTTATAGTGATAGCAACGTTTTTCATACAGCCGAGGATATCGGTGAACTGAAGTCTTACAAAACGCACGTTCTGCTCTTTAGCAAGACGGAGAATGTCTTCCTTTGTGTACTTGCCCATATTATTACCTCTCAATAGCAAAAATTCCAGAATAGATTATATAGCATTTTATGCAAAAGTCAACTGAATATAATCAGTTTTCCAAATTCATTTCGTCAAGTGTAAGACTGTAGCTTTTAAGGAAATCTTCCATAAAGCATTTAACCTCAGGCATCTCGATTTCTTCCAGGCTTTTAAGGTTTGTTTTCGCCGCCTTGTCAAAATCGTGGTTGCCTGCCTTCGCCTCTTCAATGCACTTTGTGTAAGCACAGATTTTATCCGCAGCCTTAACGAATTTCCAGAGCTGACGATCTTCTTCTCTTTTAATGAAGTAAGGTGCATACTGTTCCCTTAAATCTTCAGGAAGCATATCAAGAAGTGCATTACATGCATCGTCCTCAATCTGGCTGTAAGCCTCCTGAATCTGCTTACTGTAATACTTGATCGGTGTCGGCATGTCTCCCGTAAGGATTTCGGGTGCATCGTGGAAAACGCCGAGCACTGCAACACGGTCAGCATTGATATTACCGCCGAAACGTGTGTTATGAATTACGGCAAGAGCGTGAGCTACCGTTGCAACCTCAAGGGAATGCTCGCTGATATTTTCATTGTGAGTGTTTCTCATAAGTGCCCAACGGTTGATATATTTCATTCTTGAAAGCATTGCAAAAAAATGATTTTTCTTTTTTGACATAGCCATAACCTCTTTAACAAATTTATAGAAAAATTTTATCATACGGAAAACCTATTTGCAAGAAAAATATCTTTTATTTATATTTTATATATGGTATAATTATTTATATTCTCGTGATTGTGAGGGATTATTTTGAATTTTACTGAAATTAACTCAAACGGCGGTGTTGAAGGCTTCTGCCTTGTTAAAAGCCTTGAAGTTAAAAAGACTGCCAAGGGTGTACCCTTCCTTGACCTGATTCTTACAGACAGCTCAGGTGAAATCGGTGCAAAGCTCTGGGATTACAAAGAAGACGTTCACGGCGGCATCAAGCTCAACTCTCTTATCAAAATAAGAGGTACAGTTTCAATGTTCAACGATGCTCTTCAGCTTCGTATTGACCGCGTACGTCCCGCTCTTGAAAGTGACGGAGTTAAGATGGAAGATTTCGTGCCGAGTGCCGATTACAGCGGCGAAGCGATGTACGATTACATCATCAGCACGGTAAACGGTTTTGAAAACGCTCAGCTTAAAAAGCTCGTTCTTACCGTACTTGAGAGCAACAAGCAGAATCTTCTTTACTGGCCCGCAGCTTTCAAGCTTCATCACGCAATCCGAGGAGGTCTGCTTTACCATACGCTGTCAATCCTTAAGCTCGCAAAAGCTGTATGCGACATTTATCCGAGCCTTGAAAGAGAGTTGCTTTATGCGGGCGTTATCCTTCACGACGTGGCAAAGATTCAGGAATTTGACGTAAGCGAAACAGGTGTTGTTTCAGGATACACGGTTGAGGGGTCACTCATCGGTCACCTTGTAAGAGGTGCAATGAACATTGAAAAAATCGGTGAAGAGCTCGGTATTGACAGAGAGCTTCTTATGCTTGTTGAGCATATGATACTTTCACATCACGGTGAGCCTGAGTTCGGTGCGGCTGTACGTCCGATGTTCCTTGAGGCCGAGATTCTTTCTCAGCTCGACTTGCTTGATGCACGTATATATGAAATTTCACAGGCTGTGTCCGAGGTTGAACCGGGCGACTTCACTCCTCGTCAGTGGGCACTTGACAACAGAAAGCTTTACAACCACGGTTTAAAAGAAATCAAACCGAAGGCTGATTTATTATAAGAGGTATATTATGGAATGGACAGAAGTTAAAATCAACGTCAGCACAAAAGACGTTGACAAAGCGGGCGACATCGCACAGATGGTTGTCCCCTACGGCATTTACATTGAAGATTACAGCGACCTTGAAGAAGCTGCGTGGGAAATTGCACACATCGACCTCATTGACGAAGACCTTCTTCAGAAGGACAGAAGCAAGGCAGTTGTGCACATTTATATTTCTCCCGAAGAAAATCCTGCAGAAGCTGTAGCTTTCCTTTCTGAGAGATATAACGCAGTAGGAATCGAACACGAAATCGACCTTAGTATCTGCAGAAATCAGGATTGGGAAAACAACTGGAAGGCATATTTCAAGCCTCTTCCCGTCGGCGAGAAGCTTCTTATCCGTCCTGTCTGGGAGGATGAATACGACGCAGACGGAAGAATCGTTCTTGATATTGAGCCGGGTCTTGCTTTCGGTAACGGCGGACACGACACAACAAGGCTCTGCCTTGAAACTCTTGAAAAACATATCAACCCTGACGTTGAGCTTCTTGACATCGGATGCGGAAGCGGTATCCTCGGCATTGCAGGTCTTCTCCTCGGCGCAAAAAGTGCAACGGGAGTCGATATTGATGCTCTTGCAGTTAAAACAGCTAAGGAAAACGGCACAATCAACGGTTTTGAAGAGCCAACATTCACCGTTTTCGAAGGCAACCTTACAGACAAGGTTACAGGTGAATACGACGTTGTTGTTGCTAACATTGTTGCTGATATCATCGTTATGTTTACCGAAAACGTAGGTCAGTTCCTTAAGGATGACGGTGTTTACATTACGTCGGGAATCATTGACACAAGAGAGCAGGACGTACTTGACGCTTTTGAAAAGTACGGTTTTGAGGTTATCGGCAGACACGAAAGTTGTGGCTGGCTCTGTTTTGAAACAAAACTTAAGAAATAAAAGATTAAACCTGCTGATTTTAGTCAGCAGGTTATTTTTATCGGTTATAAACAATTAAAAGATATCCGTTTTCTACACTGATCCGGACTTTTTCTTCCTTGATTTTGTTGCTCACACCAAGAGGAAAGAACGGAGAAAGCGAAACGTTTTCAACGTCAAACAGCGAACCTTTAATCGTTACACCCTCTGCATTTGCTCCGTAAGCAAAGACGGAGAAAATCGGATTTTCGCCCTTGAAAATTTCAATCTCGCTATTTTTTATTAAAGTAAAACACTCACCGTTTCCGATAAGCGTACCCTTACCGCCTTTTTCGGCAATAAAGGCGAGAGATTGGATATTTGCAATGGTGTGGTCTGTCCTCTCGCCACCAAGTGCACCGTAAATCACGAATTCAGTATAACCTTTTTCAAACCCCAGCTTGACAGCAAGCATTGTGTCCGTATCATCTTTCATCACGGGATGGACGATGATATCCTTATTTTCGGGAGCTGACATTGAATCAAAGTCTCCGAGAAGAATGTGCGGTTCAACACCAAGCTTCTGCGAATGAAGATAACCTGCATCTGCGGCTATAAGCAAATCATCAGGCTGAAGAGACGGAAATTCACCGTACATCTCTCCTGCCGCAACAATGTAACAAATGCCCATTTTATCGCCTCCCGTTATCAAGATTAAATCCGCCCGAGTGGGCGGATTTATTAAATTATGCCTTGTTCTGACCGATTGTCTGAAGGAAGAGACCGCTCATATCAGTATGCTCTGCATCGATTGAGTTAACCTTACCGTCAAAGTTAATGTCAGCCGCTTCCAGAACTGCCGCTGAAGTATTGGCGGATGTAAGTAACTCACCTGCAATTGCACTTATGATAACTGAATCCTGACCGTCGATAATATAGTCGCAGTTAGTATCACCGTAAACAACAACCGTTACCGTGTCAATAACCTTGCTCGTATCGGTACTGTCACGAAGCTGGATATAACAACCCGTTGTAAGCAGGTCTGTATTTTTAAGTGCCACCCTGCTGCTCTTCGGACTATAGAATTTTATAAGCGAAGAGCTGTTTTCAAACTTCTGCAAATAGTTGCCGACCGTCATTTTTTCAAGGTCAAAGCCTGAAATCAAAGCCTTTTCCTTGTTAACCTCAAGTCCTGATGTTGATTTCGGAATAAGCTTATTGATACCAAGCGTACCGTTGCTGAGGATATAGTATCCGTATTCAGCGGTATCGAAAGTGGTACTAAAGTTTGAAATATGAGTACCGGTAAGAACTACCGAACCGAGAGTATACTCTGCAAAATCAAGCGTCATTGTACCGAGACTTAAATTATCCTCAAGCGGCACATTGTTCGTGTTTGTTATAATTGTTTCCCTACTTGCCTTTGCCGTATACATAAGGTTATTTGCAAGGTAAACTGCATCACCGTGCTTTATGAAGATATCTGTGCTGACTGTTGAGTAATAAACAGGATCTTTTGTTTCAACATAGTTACCGCTGGCATCATAAACGTGCTCCATATAAAGGTAATCATAAGAATAAACCGTTCTTACCACCTTACCGTCTGAGTAAACTGCGTTGCCGCCTTTCGTTGCAGTATTGTCACAGATGACACCGCCCATTGTATGGAACTCACCGCCTGTTTTAACATAAACTGCTCCGCCGTATGTTGAAATGTTATCGCAGATTGTACCGCCGTACATATACATTTTACCCGAAACGGTAACCACACTTGATGTTGTATTTTTAAAGTTCTGAAGTATTGCATCATCGTAAAGATGAAGTTCGCCGCCCGATTTAACATCGATTGCCGCAGCGCCGACAACACCCGTATGACCGAATCCGCCGTCAAGCACCATCTGACCCTCAGTACGTGTGCCTGTGGCATAATCCTTCTGAGCCTGCTGTTCAGGATTCACGACCTCGTCACCGAGTCGAAGAACAGCTCCGTTTTCAACAGTAAACATAACTCCGTTGAATGCACCGCCGCGCATTGAAACAAAGGTTTCCTCATCGCAAGTAAGAAGAATGTCGCCTCTTACCGTAATCGGTTTTGTAATTGAGTTATCTGCAACAACGGTAATAATTGCCTGCTCCCCTGCCTTTACCGATTCAAAAGCATCGTAAAGATTTGTGAACTGAACAGAGAATGCATTTTCTTTAGTTACGATTGCAATTGTCTTTGAGGCAAGGCTCGTAAGCTTACCGTTAGCAAGGATGTACCAATTGGAATTTGTCACACCGAATTTAGCATATCCCGCACCTACGAAATCACCGTCAAGCACCTGCTGTCCTTCTGAATAGGTCTGCGGACTTATAACAGCTGCATAGCCTGCACAGTCAAGTCTGTCCGTAATTGTAATATATTTATCCTTTGCAAGGTAAACATCATTTGATGAATCAATCTGCGCCATGCCCTTGATCGTGAACAGACCTTCGTTATAAACGGCGCCGCCCTTGTTTTTGTTTGATACGTTTTCTGCCAAATAACCGCCCGTCATATTAAGTGTACCGTTAGCACTTACATAAACGACACCGGCTGTATCATAACCGACATTACCCGTAAATGAACCGCCGTCGATATTGATTGTACCGTAATAATCAGCACTCAATACACCGCCGTCGGTTGCCTGATTGCCACTGAACTCAGCAGAATTTGCAATCGTTGTCTTACCGTAAAGACCGTATGTTGCGCAGGCACCGCCCTTACCGCTTGCGATATTTCCTTCGAACTTACCGCCTGTGATTGTCAACGTACCGTCATAGTTGTAAATCGCAGCACCTTGTGTTGCTTCATTTTCTTTAAATGCACCGTCAGTAACAGTTACGGTGCCGCTGTCGTTATAAGCAACACCGCCTGTTGATTTAGAAATATTCTGATAGAATGAGCCACCGTTAACAACAAGCTCACCTGTATTCACATTAATTACAGAGCCACGTACAGCCGCCGTTGAAAGCGGAACCGTTCTGAAGTTGCGGAACTGAACACCGTCTTCAATTGTAAGCACACCGTATTTCTGTACCGTAACAGCCGAAGCTGTACCCTCAACAAAATTACCGTCAACATAGAATGCCGGAGAATCGTCGAATCCGTAAACAGCAGAACCGATAGTAAGCTTACCTGTAACATTTATCATTGTTCCGTTGAAGCCTTCCGCCCTTTTAAGGGTTGCTCCGTCCTCACCGAAAATGCCGATTGTTGCCGAAACCTCAAGTGTTTGAGAAAGTTCAAAATCACGTACAAGATAAACCGTCGGAAGTACAACCGAAGCTGTTGTCGAAGCATATTCAAGAGCCGCATCAAGAGTTTGGTAATATGTATCTGTTCTGCCGTCGATTTCAACTCTTGCAACATACTGTGGCTGAACTCGCCTTACACTTTCTTTTGAAGTTTCCTTAATTGTTCTTGATGCCGCATATGCCATTGTATTGATCTGCGGATAATAGTAGAAATACTCATCATCGCTGAGGAATCGCCACTCGCTTGTATAAAGGCCCATAGCTTCAATAGCTCGTGTGCCTGACATTTCTTGTGTTGTCTTTGCTGTAGCACCCGAAATCGTATTTGAAATCGTAAGATATGCTGAGTCGTAGAAACATTCGGAAATACCTGTGCCTGTTATCTGACCGAACGCAATACCTGAAAGTGAAGATGCGGTAACCTTACCTGCAGTATAGGATTTTGAAATCGAACCCTGATTGTAGTAGCCTACAAGACCGCCGCAGTTCGTATTACCGATGATTGTGGATGTACTGTAACAATTCTGGATTGTACCGCCTACGTTATTACCTACAACACCGCCGACATATCTTGCATTTGCCGCATTGATATCTGAATAAGAAAAGCTTTTCTTAACCTCGGAACGGTTGTTGTATCCTACAACACCGCCTATATTCTGAACGAACGACTGGTCTCCCGTTGTATTTGTTGCATTGATTGAACCAATCATACCGCAGCCTACAAGCTTTGCAGAAGCAAGAATATTACCTGCAACACCGCCGACAGCCTTGTCACCGCGGACCTCACTGTTTGAAACGCAGTTTGTGACCTGTGCACCCATAACATAGCCTGCAATACCGCCGACATTTTCAACACCGCAGATAAGACCGTCCATAACAAGAACGTTATCTATAGTAGCTCCTGAGCCGACATAGCCGAAAAATCCGATATTTTTACCGTCTTCTGTTGCATTGACAGATGTATAGATACCTGCTATGTTGAATCCGCCGCCCTTGAACGAGCCCGTATACGGTTTTTTTGCAGTTCCGATAGGCGTCCATTCAGTAATAGCCATTGAATCATCGTAAACATTGATATTGAAAAGAAGGTTATCCATAACCTCAGCATTAGCCGCAGGATTTGCGTCAACGCCGGGAATAGTACCGTTTACAAGACCCGCAAACCATGCAAGCTCCGAAGGCTTATAAATCAGATAATATCCTGAGTCATTCTTCTTCGGAACCTCAAGCTCACCTGACCATACATCCGACTGAAGCATCCACATAAGCACGGGGAAACCGTCATTTATTTCAGTATAGTCAAAACAGAAATATGGCATAGCCTTGTTGAGTTCTTTAACAAAATCTGCTGTGTAAAGTTCGTCCATTGTACGTCCGATACCGACAGGACCGTCGCACTGCGACATTTCAAAGCAATAGAAAATACTTGCAAATTCACCGCCGAAGATAGTGCCTACTGCGCCGCCTTTATCCGTACCTGCACTGTCAACACCACCGATAGCATAAGCACCGCGGACAACGCTCATTGTTGAATAGCCGATAATACCGCCGACTCTGTTGTCAGCCGTAACGTTGCCGCGGAAGAAACATCCGACAAGGTTTGCACCTGAAAGAGTACCGACAATACCGCCGACATTTCTTGTACCCGTAACGTTTGCATTACTGTAACATTTTGAAACAACAGAGTTACCGTTTGCATAACCGACAACACCGCCCGTGCGCTGTTCACCTGTTACCGTGCCCGTTGTCTGACACTGATTAACTACAGTTTCAGAATTTGCAAGGCCGACAATCGCACCGACACTGTTATATGTACCCGTTACATTACCTTCAAAATAACAATCTTTTATACCTGCACCGTCGCTGTTACCGACTATACCGCCGACATTCTGATGTCCCGTAATGTTTGCATCAGTAACTCGCAGATTCTTTATAAGAATAGTCTTTTTAGATACGATAAACTCAGGCGCAACACTTTCAGTCTTGCCCTCGTCAGTTATATTATTTATCTTTCCGAAAAGTCCGACGTTACTTCCTGTTGTATTAATATAAACACCGCTGATCGTATGACCTGCACCGTCGAATGTTCCCTCAAACGGATGTTCCGTTGTTCCGATGGGGGTCCATTCATTCTCCGTTGAACCGGGAGAGTTAAGTTCTATATCAGCTGTGAGGACAGCCTTTATCGTGGTTGTTCCGTTATTAACTGCATTAGCAAACCACGCAAGATGTTCTGCAGTTGCAATCTGATAGACACCTCCCGAAATTGATGGCGTGGTCATAGAGCCGGTCCATGCCGCACTTGCAACCGTCAACGCAGGATAAACCGCACCTATTATTAGAATTAACGAAACTACAACCGACAGAATCTTTCGTTTCATAACTATTCCTCCTTATAAGCATTTCTATGTACAACAAGATACAGCTCTACTATTATACCTTAACTATTATATTATAAAGGAAAACATAAAAAAGTGCAAGTGAATAGTGGTCTACCAATTAAACAAGATTGTTATAAAAATTTTGTAAATAATGATAATTTAATTTAAATTTTTCTTAAAAAAGACTTGATTTTATCAGAGATATAGTATATAATTATCCAGCAATCAACGGGGTGTAGCGCAGATGGTAGCGTGCTTGGTTCGGGACCAAGAGGCCGTGGGTTCAAATCCCGCCACTCCGACCATAAAAACAAAGTCAGGAAACACTAGGTGTTCCCTGGCTTTTTTCTTTGTTCTGTATGGGGTTGTGAGGTCGCGTAAGTTTGTCCGAATCGAGAAAGTGACGGTTCACCCTATAACCTTTTCGGCGGCAAACCGTCGGCAAAAACGACGGCGAGGGATACACGCACTGTCGACGAAGTTGTTAGAATGAAATACTATTTTGCATTTTCATCGCTCATTCTATATCAAAAAATAATTGATGAAACACTATAAAAACTGTACTCCTTATGAAATCACTACTATAAATTAGAATTTCATTATGCAAATAGTAAAAATCAACTAAAACATAGTGTTTTAGTTGATTTTATTTTTTCTTACTCTTCACTTACATTGACCTTTTTAAGTCTAAAACGATTGTGGAGCCAAAAGCTATTACAGTAGTACAAAACATCTAACAGCTCGAAGCTTAATTTTTTCAGATTTTAACAACATATTTCGTTCGTATTTCTCTATCTAAAACACCTACTAATTTTTTTAGTAGTGCAACAATTTCAGTAAAATACTTCGAATCTATTTTCGCCTCATCTCCTATTGCAAACAAAGCAAATTCTTTTGTTTTGTTTAAATACATCTCGTTAACAATACTATCGTTATGTACTATTAAGTCTCTCCTTGCTTTTATTTCTATCCATTTACCCCAAAGTTCTTCTTCAACATCAATATCTAATGCTGATTTTAAATATTCATTTTGTTTATTGGGACTTGCATAAAACAAACTCATTAAACGCTGTTTAATTATTTCATCAATTAACGTATCTTTATCATTGTCAATCAATTCAACAACAGAAACTTTGTCAACCATATTTATTCCATTTACAGTACACTTTATTCTACGATTGTCTGTTTTCAATATCCATTCCATTATTTTAGATAAATAGTCTTCTACACCTGCAACAAGTAACACAAATGCACTGTTGTAAATATCTTTATTTATTATTCTATTTTTCGTTTTTTCAGGATTGACTCTTAAAACTGTACGCAATTGTTGTGGCTTTCCTGCCTTTGGTGTAGAAAATTCCATTTTATCATCAGGTAAATTTTCGATCGCACTACGAGCTAGTTCTACCCACATATATGTGTCATTTATAAAAACATGCTTTTGTGTTTTGAGATGCGAGGACTTTTCGCGTAATTCTAATATATCCATTTAAATCACCCCTAATCATAAATTATCACAAATATTAGTACGTTTCTAGTTCGGTTGCATTCTGAAGAACTTTCAGGTGCATTTTATCTGCTTGCGCTACTTCCATAACTTCACGATCAATATAATACTGTATAGACGAATACATTCGTTTTCCATCAGCAGAAATTAATTTTAAATAGAATTCACCCGATGTTCCTTTAGCAGGAAGTTCAATTTTCGAAACAACGCAATCGAACATGGCAGTTACTGCATATAAGTTTATCTTAATGCCAAACACATCAACAATAAGGCCCTCAACATACTCAAACAATATTTCTTTTCCAATAGGAGTATTTTCCCTGCTTTTGCTAAGGTCTTTGAAGTCGCCTGTACCTCGCAATGTACTTTCTTTATGGTATGTCTTGTATGGGTGTTTCTCCACCAAACACCTAAACAATGCATTGATGGTTTTGATATCATCAAGCGATATCTCCTGATCAACCTCAAATGTAACATTTAATACATTTTCAACAGCAACAACTTTTCGCCAAAAATCAAGTGCTTCTTCAGGGATCACCTTTCCGTGATCTGCTTCTGAATGTTTAATCTCTGTACCGCCAATCAACCCTTCGCCTAAAACAAAAGCGTTAAAAATTTCTTTTGAAGCTAGCACTTCTTTTGCTCTATTAGAGGGATTGGTTTTAATATTAAATTGCATTGTGTTACCTGGTTCTGCATTTATTATATAAGTTAACTCAATTACCGAATCCCCCACTGACTGGAATTTCATTTCCGTAAAACTATTCATAGGCTGTCTTTGCATCATAACCATCATTGAATAACCATGACCCGAAATCTCTATAGGAAAAGGATCTGGAAAAGATGGCGGAAAAACATACAAATGGTCATCTGTAAATTCCAATCCTTTCAAAGGAGCTGTTACAAAATCGCTACGTTTAATTTTGTGGCCATTCACGATATAACAGTTATCATCGTCTGGTAACAATTCAATTCGCGTTTGTGAATTATATGCATATTGCAGTACATCCTGTATAGTAATATTCTGTTTTTTCTCAAATGCAGGTTTGGCCTCTTCTGATAAAGCATACCTGTTGGGTGTTATATTAAGAACACCCTCACATTCTAGGCGACATAAACCATTATGGTCATGTACGTATCTAAATCCTTCAGGAAGACCTTTACTTATAGTATCCAACACAGCGTCTGGTGTTTTTACTGTAAATTGAGGCTTTCTAATAAAAGCATCTTTGAAATTTGAAAACATATTAGAAATCCTCCTTAGCATCACTCCAAAGAATAATCTTTGAAATTAGTTTTCGCTGTATTTCTTTATCTTTTACAGAACATTCAATCACATCACAAACATCAGCCAACTCCGACTCGTCCGGTATGATAATATATTTAATATCAGAATAGTCAAACTCCAACCAACAACAATTGTTCTCATTAATGGTGTCATTCAGCTTGCCAATACTAGCGGCATCGTCTTCCGTCACTACCTGTGGTAACTCAATGTCAGCCACATTAGGGATAAAACGCCATTCACACTCATCCGTAAAATTTTTAAAAATATATTTACCATTACGTGGCATATTTCCTTCTATGGGTTTCATGTAATACATTTGTGTCAGTAAAAAATTAGCCTCTGGTGTATCGGATTCATTATCTATAGCAAACTTAAAAGCTTTAGAAAAATCATTGCACAAAATAGATTTCTCATTGACATACTGTAAAGGTTGAATACCATGATCCACACCCCACGTTTTTGAAAAAGCAATACCATATCGGCCATAAACATCGAGATGTTCAGACAACCTATGTATGGTAATATCACAAAAGCAGATCATTGGGTAGTATATTTGATGATAACCTATATTTAAATAGTCAATATTTTCACCATAATATCTAGGGATTAATGCCTGCTTTTCAATTGTACCAAACAAGTATTTGGGGTCAGTAAAAAATCGAAACAACGTGTTTGCGCTTTGAGTAGGCGCTAAAGTTTGTGATTCAATACGCTTTTGAAGTGAAAACTTAATTAATGATTTTTTATCATCCACAATTACTCAATCCCTTTTTCAAAACAATTCCGTCATGCACACAATCAGCTCTGTTTTATATTTTTAAACATATTAATTATATCACACAATATAATTTTACTCAACTATTTACATGTAAATCGACTTTATTCGGCATAATTCCTTTGCTTCTTCAAAAAACTATCACAACATTGCAAAAAAAGAAGTAAGTCTTGCATGCAAGACTTACTTGATATGTATAAACTTATTTTTTCTTGTAAACATAATGATTACGTGAATTCTTACCTAGACAGACTATATCCGGTAATCCGCCAACTTCATAAAGTTCATGGAACATTCTGCCAAGAACTCTGTGTGTTTCAGCAGATTCACTGTCTAATTCCTCTTGAGTATAGAGATCTGTGAAAACGAACTCCTGGCCTGGTAACAAATCGTAAGTTTTTTTATCAAAATATTCTTCGTACATAATTTTATACCTCCTGTAATACTATAATTGTAACTAACTCAAAATAATGAACATTAATTTATATCACTCTATAAATTGAATGATTGCACATGTCTTTGTCAACAAATACAACATTGGGAACCTTTCCACTTTTCACATTTGCTGAAAAAGCCTTACCATTTTTAATTCTTTCACGCTTACGCATCTTTTTAAAACATGTAAGATCCTTTAACTTGAAAACGTAGCCTTGTGGCATTACTTTAACTTCTTTCAAAATAGCATCCATAGTGTCACCTCCTTGCAAAAAAATTCACTTCCCTGACTCCCTGTAAGGGAGTCAGGAATTACATCATAATTTTACATATACAGCATGATGATGATAAGCATCTTTACCCAAAAACGCTACTGTGCTAATTAAGCCACTTTTGACCTGATTGGAGAACTCACGGCCTAAAGCTATTTTTTTACCTTTGTGCATAACTTTGAAGGACAACAAATAATTTAATTTGAAGAATGTGCCCTTCGGCAAAGTATTTATTTCAGCTAATATTTTGCACATCAACAAGCCTCCTTTCTTTTACGATATCTCAGCTTTTTTGAACAAAGCTGAGTCTAGTTTTTCCGCAGCATCTTCGTTGGCAGATTTAAGCAAATTTGCGTAAACCGATAACGTGAAGTTGCTGTTCGAATGTCCGAGTCTCTGCGATGCAGTTCTAGGATCGATCTTACACTCTGAGATCATGACTGTAGCGTTGATTGCTCTCAAATCATGCAATCTCATGTGCGGAAGACCGTTCTTCTCGAGCATTCTGTAGAACAGATTGCTGATCGTCTCCGGATAATAGCCTGAGCCATCTTCTTTGGAAATCACAAGATCGGTATCGTTGAATTTACTGCCAAGTGCGAGCTTGTTTTTCATATACTCCACCTTGCGTTTCTTCAACAAAC
The DNA here is from genome assembly GCA_045538055.1 of Acutalibacteraceae bacterium. GTDB lineage: Bacteria > Bacillota > Clostridia > Oscillospirales > Acutalibacteraceae > CAG-488. The sequence continues at coordinate 43,744 of JAZSQQ010000081.1, read as the reverse complement.
CTACTATCGTGTCAGGCAAATACACCGTACGAACTGAAGACTTAGTCTTCGTGTCCTTTACAACGACCTTCTTGCCTGCAATAACACGGCTTGAATCAACGGTGAGCTTCTTATTATCGAAATCAATATCTGAAAACTTCAAATCAAGTAACTCTCCACGACGCAAGCCTGTGCTTATCAATAACGGTACAGCAAGCGCCATAATATTTTCTGAAGTCTCTGCAGCAGAGATGATTTTTCGTATTGTTTCCAAATCATACTCGTGCGTATTAGACTTATGGGTATTACGAGGAAGCTCAACAAACTGACAAGGGTCTTCAGTGATAATATGGAGAACCAATGCCTTCTTCATTGCAGGTGAAAGCACCCTGAAAATGTTTCTCAACGTTTTTGGGGAAACTTCCTTACCTGATACCGGAGACTTCTCGTGGACGCCATTGATCCAGTTCTGTACATCCATCGTCGTGAGCTTCTGGAGTTCAACGCCTCCAAGCTCGGGTAAAATATACGACTTTACTATTTTCTGATAGTTGTGATATGTCGTTTCAGTGACACGATTCTTCACATAAGTCTCCATGTACTTTTCTACCCACTCGCCTACCTTTAATCTGGTTGTAGTTGCAGAATAGCCTTTCTCAGTCTGAAACATGAGATTTCGAAGCTCATTTTCAGCATCCTTTTTAGGTCCGGTTATGGTCTTGTAAATACGTTTGCGTTTACCCGTCACATAATCCGGTGGCGTTTCCACAACGATCTGCCAGGCTATAACGCCGTTTTTCTTGACACGCCTTCTGATATGACCACTACATTGCACGGGTCATCACCTTCCTTTCAAATATATAATATATAAGTAAAATTTTTCTAGAATCTGCGGCTGACGGTGGGTACTGCCAGCCGCTTTGTGATTAACTATTTATTCTTCGCCTGCCTCTTCTTTAAGAACAGAAATAATAATATCGATTAATTCTGGAGTTATCTCTGTAATAAACATATAATCATCATCTTCTATGTAATCATGCGACATACTCTTCACCTCCTTTCGATTCGCAGACCTATTAAGCTCTGCGTTGATATTTTCTGATGTCAGAAATTTGACGGTGCTCATACTGCTTAATAGAAATACCATAAACACCTCTTACGCCACCAACTTTTCCCTCGGTGATACTGTGCTTTGTCTTTATGGCCTTTACAACTTCATTGTTGAAGCCTGTGATTTTTTTGTAGCTTTCACGGCCGTTTTCGTAAAGCCATGTATCGAAAGCTTCATGCAAATCTTTGCATTTGACGAAAGTCTTAGATGTGGACGGTTCGATCATATCCTCTACAAATTCATGTAAGGGATTCTGTTGAGACAAAAATTCACCTAAAAGCTTGTCCGATTCATCGACGTGGGTAAAGACCCAGTTGTTGTCGGTCAGTCTCTTTAGGCCGACTAGAGCCCAATTAAAGATACCGCTGAGTTCTTTGGCAAGTTTTTTATCCAAATCCGGATCGACTTTATCCTCGGGTATTGTTGCTGTGAAAGGTATAAGAATCAAGCGGCGCTGTATTGCGGCTCCACTTTCGCCAAATTGCGGTAAGTGGTTCATAAAGCTGATTATCTTCACATTAAGTGTAGTGGTGATCTGCTTTTTACCCTTTCTGTTTACACAGACAGGATCGCCGGAAGTAAGAGCTTTCCATTCTGTAACGGAAACAGCCTCAGATACATCAGACTCCGTGGTAAGGAGCAGTCGCTTTCCGACTAAGTCCTCCATACCGAAGGTACTACCGAGAGTCTTGAGTGGTGTAGCAGATACATTGACTGCTCCTACCAGATTACGGAGCGCCGAGGCGAACGTGGACTTGCCGTTTCTGGCAGGACCAATCACAATGAAAGCCTTCTCGGCCTTGTTGTGGTTAGTGAACACATATCCTGCTATCTCCTGAAGCAAATCGGCAAGCTGACTGTTGTTACACGTGATATCCTTGATGAAATTCATAAAGTGGGGACATTCAGCGTTTGGGTCATAATTGTAATCAACACATTTGGTGTTAAGATGCTTCGGTGAAAAATCTACGGCCTTAAATTTCACGGTGTCATAAGCGCAGTTTTTGAGCGTGATGAATCTACCAACGTCAAAATCGCTTATAACTGTATCTATGTGGCCTGCCATTTCGTAGGTAAGCTTTTTGTCTAACGAAGCAGACCATACACTATAATCGGCGACCTGGCTTAATAAGAACTTGGTTGTCACCATTAAGTTGTATTTGCGGCATGGTTCGAAAATTCCTGACTTCTTGTTGTATAGCCAAAGGTTCTCTCCTTCATCAGAGACGATACACATCGCACTGAGCATATATCGAAGCATCTCTTCGGTGTTAATGCCGATCGATCCGTCTTCTTCAAGAGTAACGCCGATACTACTTAAGAATTTCTCCTTATCATTATCAGTTTGGAGTTGGGATGAGTCAGCTAAAACTGACTCATCCATAATATAATCCTTGGGACTAATTTTTCTGTTCATTAAGCGTCACCTCCTTCCTCGTCTGCGTCCTCATCACCAAAGACTAGATCTGCTGCTGCAGACTTAGGCTGTGGTTTGGGTGACGGAGGGGTAATACCTTTGGCAGCATCCCAATCGGAGATGTCACCAGTATAAGGCAGAATGTGTTCGACTAGGTTGTATTCATTGCCTTTTTGGCTTACCTTGACAGAAAGCTCGATATCTACAAACTGATTGATGAGATCAGACTCCTTTAATTCATCTGTTAAATCAAAGACAGACATGAACTCTGAAACTCGTTTTTGGAAATCAGAATTTTCACTATAATTAAAGTAAAGAATCTGTTTTACCTTATGGACCTTGTCGCCAGATAAAACATCATAGTTGATAGTTGTTACATTATTGACTCCGAATTGGGTTGATTGACCTTCTTCAGTGTAAATATCGGTAATGTAAGCATGGTACTTACCTGTAGGTAAAATGTTGCTTGCCTTCTTTGCGTTCTTACTGTAAATGATAAAATTTGTCATAATTTTTTCTCCTTATCTTTTAATTATTATTTTATTTTCAGTGAAACAAGGCACTTTCAAGAAACTGGACATTACTGATTGTGCGGTTCCTCCTATTAATTTAATTGCTGCATCAGCTTCGTCATACGGCACTTCTACGTAGAAGGCATCGTGAACGATAAGACATAGCATCCAGTTTGGATTCAGGCTATCAATACACTTGATAACCGAATCGAAACCTTCGGCAGCTGTAGCCTGTACCGGGAAGTTTAACTTCTGAGTACTGCTTAAGTTGCCGTCAAAAACTTTACCTGACAGTGATCTGCAGGGAAGTGTTCCTTGCACAAGTCCTTTCTGATAGGACTTCACTGCAGGAAAGCTGTTTAAAAAGGTAGTTTTAAGCCTTTGGGCTTCGAACTCACTAATCGGTTTTTGGGTTTTCTTACAGAGTTTTTTTGATAATGTCTTCGCTGAAGCTCCATATATAATTGCGATGCATAGCGCTTTGGCTATAGTACGTTCATCATCTGTGACATCTTCAGCAGATTTTTTGAAGATCAATGCTCCTATCTGGCGATAGAAGTCAATCGGCTCGAAGGAAAGCATTCTGATTAAGAAGGGATCCTTACTCAGCGCAGCTAATGCCCTTACTTCCATTGATTTAAAGTCAACGGCAATCAGAGCTTTACCTTCCGGAGCACATAAATATTTCATCATACGTCCATCTAACGCCATTACCGGTGGAGAACTTGCACTGTAACGGCCTGTTACGGATGAGTTAGCTTTGAATTTAGCGTGAATACGGCCATCTGATTGAATGTAGGATTGAAATTTCGTGCCGTACTGTTTAATGAAAGTCTTTTTCTTCTTGTACTGATATATCAATTTGAAGATTGCTTCTGGCCTTTCTTTTAGCCAGGAATCCGGCAAACCATAGGCTGGCTTATAACCTTTCTGATACAGGTGCTTTACGACATCTGTAATTTCATCAAGGTTACATTGACCTATGTCGTCAAATATCTTTTTTTGGATTTCCTCAAGTTCGTTTGAGGCAGGCTCAAGAACCTCTTTTGAGAATCTGGGATAGTCTATGTAGATACCCCTATGGTGTAATTTCTCGGTTAACATAATCTCACCTCCTTCCGAGAATAATTTAGAATCACCCATTCCACGAAATGCGACATTTCATTTTCAAGGTGCAGTTGTTTTTTCACAACTTTACAGTGTCAGTGTGCATTGAAGTCAGTTATGAGCCGAAGCAACATACTGTCTGTACACTCATTTGACCCTACTAATATTATAACATATCGCACACCAGCTAAATGTAGCCCTTTGCCCCCCGTTTTGACAGATACAAAAACAAAAACAGCAACCGAAGTTGCTGTTTTACATTTCATGTCAATAATTCATTTTTTTGATAAGCTATTTATAATCTAAAAATCTTCTTCGTTAAAATTATCTTTGTACCAATACAATTTAGTGAAATATTCTTGATCTAAATATTCTTGATAATCATCATTTTCAAGAACATAGCCTACATTAGAACTTTCTTTGTCAACATCTTCTTCAGAATCATCTTTGCTAGAATCCTCTTCATCAAAATCATCTTCTTTACAATTATCTTTTTTACAATCATCTTCTTCAAAATAATAACTAGAGTCAACATCGTTTGGGTTAAAAATATATTGTAACATCTCCAGATCAATATAAGTAGTTTCTTCTTTGATAATTGTGCAATCCGGGGCTATAATAAAAAGAGCTGTTGCGAGAGCCTCTATTAATGGCGTGGAGGTTCCTATCTCACAGTTAAAACATTTCTTCCTGCACCCTATGCACTTATCCATATCGTATTCTATACGTACACATTTAGGAAATAGCAAGGTCGGGGTTGCTTTTCCTGTTTTTACTTTTCTATAAGGCTCTTTTTCATATATCTTCAATATATCTAAATCAAATGCCGCATAATACATCTCTCGAATGATTTTATTCACATCACCCTTTGATGATGAAGATTTACTTCGCTTACCTTCTGTTTTGTATATATCATCATTAATCGTGTACATTTGTGATTTATATATCTCTAATCTAGATTTTTCAAGTTTTTCAATCCCTTTATAATACTCCTTTTGTGCCTCTAAAGTCGGAATCATTCCCTCGCTTTTTGTCCGTTTTAATACAGCTTTCTGTTTTTTCTTGTTATCCTTACCTTTACTTGTAATATATGCTATATTTTCCCATACATGTGCATAGTATCGACATTCTGACCATCTTAGATGCTGGTAGGAGTAAAGCAATTCCTTTACTACCTTTATTTCGTCATAATCAGCATCAATATCATAATCAGGATCAAAATCATCATCGTCAATAACATCGTCAATATCATAGTCAGGATCAAAATCATCATCGTCAATATAATCCTCTGCATAACGATCAAATGTATCATCACAGTCAAAATCAAAAAAAATCGAAAACAAATCTTTTTGACTTTTGTTATACATTTCGTGGTATGTATACTCCAGAAGTTCTTCGATGTTTTCTGTATATTCATAATTTTTTTCTGAAATATATGCATAAATCATTTTGGGCTCTTTTTCGGCTTCTACAAGAATTTCTTCCGTATCCATATCCGCTACAGGAAACCAATCCTCTATGTATGAATGATTTTCTATCATATATCTTGAATAAGAAAAGGCTTTTTCAAACGTGAAATATTCATGCAATTCTTTTTCTGCGTAATCAACTAATTTTTCAAACCCCGGATTTTCTCTGCATACATCCGAAATTCTCAAGCATACTTTTTTATAAACATCAGAGATAACTGACTCAAATTCATCTGAAAGAACCTCATAAAAACTTTTAGCCTTTGTTTGACTAAAATGTTCCCTGATTAAATCCGGATAAGCCATATCATCCACAGTTTTCGTGTAAATCACTTCACTGGCAGCATCAATCAATTCAAACCACAAGTCCACAAGAACCTTATCACATCCATTTAAGGTCTTCCTGAACAGACACTTTTTCTTCTCAGTTGAGTCATCGGAGTCACACTTGCATTTATTGACACAAGCCTTAGTTGCAAGCTCAACAGCTAATTTATTTAAATATTCTTTATGTATATTTTTTAACGTCTGCATAAATCCAACTCCATTTACGCTTCTTTTTCTTTGATCAGGTGCAAAATTAGGTGCGAATTTATTTTAAACGCACCTGAAATGCACCTGAGAAAAGTGTTGATTCACCTTAGCTTTTCGCAATTTCAGGTGCAAAAGTGCAAAAATTTTTGAAATTCAGGTTTAAAAAATTCTAAAATTAATAAGCCCTTGAAAAACTTTTTCTCTGACTTTTTGAGAAAAAATGCACTTTTGCACCTCAGTATTGGTTTACCAATATATTTTTCAGGTGCAGTTTAGGTGCAAAATTTTCAAAACGCACCTTTGCGTTGGTTCACCAATATACTTTTCAGGTGCAAAAAAAATTCAGGACTGTTTCCATTTTACACTTTTTTTACAAACAAATCAATAAAATACACAAGGAGGGCTCAATATGTCAAAAACGGTCAGATATGTAAATATTGATACAATTCAGAAAGAATATCTTCCACTCTCAAAGAAGGCAATCAGAAGGCTTGTTCACAAAAATCTGAAAGTCTACAAAGTCGGTGGTCGAATCTACGTAAATTCACTTGACCTTGAGAATTTCATTGAAAGCACTGCTATGTGAGTGTAATCGTTCTTTTCCACCTTAGAAACATATATTATATCTTTGACCTTAAAGCAATCGGGCTTTAAGGTCATTTTTATTTTAAGGAGGAATTAAATATGCAGAAAGTAAAATCCACTATGGTCACTGAAACAATCCTTTCAGACGACAACGAAAGAAGGTTTCTTATCCACAAAACATGGGACAGCAAATTGCCGTCACTCGCAATCATTATGTTAAACCCCACCCCAAGTGAAAGCGTCACAATCGACCATACAACACTCTACATTCTCAACAACTGTGTTGAACTCGGCTTCGGTTCAGTCAGCATCCTTAATCTCTTTTCTACAATCAACAATGCGTGTGAAACTGTCACTGACCGAGAAAACCTTGAAATGATTGATAGAATCGTCGAAAAGTCAGACACTCTCGTTTATGCCCCAGGCACAGGTAAAGCCTCAAATAAATCATTCCAACAGCGTGAGGAAGAAGTGCTCAACATGCTCGTTAAGCACGAATCCAAGCTCAAGTGCATCTATGACCCCATCGGCAACTTCCCCATGCATCCGCTTTGTCCGCGTGTGCATCATTGGACCCTTAAATCAACAAGTGTAAAATCACTGCTCGCAAAACGCCCTTATTCAAAACAGATACAGGAGGAGAACTGACATGAACGAAAATAAAATCAGGGTTGTGAAAATTGAACCCAACAAGCGCCCGGAGGACACCTTCATCCCCTCTTCACTTGAAGGCTTGCATGAGGCCGTAGGAGGACTTATTGAGATAGTGCCTCTCTGTGATGACTGTCACATTCTTTGCAACGAAGAAGGCAAGATCATAGGCTTAGAGCCCAACAGATTCTTCGGTGAAGATGTCATTGTCGGAAATATGTGCATTATTAAAATTGATGAAGAGGGCGATATAATTTCACTTTCTGATGAAGATGTGAAAAAGTATATGACCCTTTTCTATGAACCGATTCCCAAAAAGCTCCTCAAATTAATGCTTAAGTCAACCAAATATTCAGACGCTTTCTTTATTGATGAAGAAAACCGCAGTGTGAAATGGGTATACTTCAACCCCGATGGGGATTACGGTATTGGACAGTTCGTTACAAACCTTTTCACCTTCGACGATATTCTTGTTGCTGCTAAGGACCATCCGAACGAAAGCTTATTCTTTGATCATCTCACTTCTGTCGCTAAGCAGACACTGTCAGATTGTTGCACAAAAGAATTTATGGAAGACTATGAGTATTTTCATTCAGCCATCGGCTTAACCGACTGCACAAAAGTTACTATGCAGGCTCTTATTGATGAAGCAAAGAAATCGATTGTTTAAGACAATGGAGGTCGTATGAGATATTTTATTGCAGGATTTATTGTCACATTATGTTCATTGATTGTAATCGACAATAAACTAAAGAACGAAGGAGCGTAAGAATAAATGTTGTTTGAAGCAATTGCTGTATCGCTTGCCATTGAATATTTCATGTCAGGTGCGACAGCAGCAATCACTCTTTATTGCGGAACAAAACCTATAAGAAAAAGAGGTCGTTCAAAATGATTGAAATTAACAAAGTGTCTGACATTATTGGTCTGACTTTTCCGGGATTTATTCTCAGTAAGCTGTTCGGACTTTTGAATCTGTATGAAACTGATTCATTGGAAGCTTACGGTGGAATAGTTGTTTTACAAAGCAAGGATGATGTTGCACAGTTCAAAAATAAAACACCTGAATTCACTGAGAAAATCAGGTGTAAGAAAACAGTTGTGTGGCACGCAACATTCCCCATAAACAACAGTCATTGCAAAGAAGTATATGTTGATGACAGCCTTCTCGACGAGTCAACAAGACTCGAATGGGAAAATAATCTTACAAGGACGGTGTATGAAATTGAGCTTCAATAATCCCGGCTACATCACAACAGGATTTAACACAGAGATTCCGATGCTTGTTCAGCTTTACATGATTGCAGAAATCGAAGCGTTGTCCGAGCTTGATTCTGATAAGGTAGATTACTTTCAGGTGTTCAGATTAAAGCGCAAGCTCATTGGGTCAGAGATACACCAGGAGATCACAATTGAGCAGGAAAACCCACCCCGACAACATACAACATACTTCCCCTTCTCAGATGCTGTTAATTGTACCGTATTTTGCATTGACGCTGAAGAGTATCATACTTATATGCTGTCAAGTGAGTATTGATCTTATGGCTAATATCATTGAAGAATTTTATTATGGCAATATTGAACCACAGGAGCTGAATTCTGAGCTTGCACATGAACTTAAAATCAAATTAAGCAAGCTCGCTGACAAAGAAGAAAAACTCACAGCACTGCTTAATGGTGAAGAGAAAGAGTTGTTTCTTGATTACGCAAAATCTTGCACTGAGTTTACAAGCATCAGTAATGCCGACAGCTTTATATCAGGTTTCAGACTCGGTGCAAGATTTACATATGATACGTTTTTAGGGCACACGAAAGACTGAAATCAAGTTCCATATTACTTCAAATAAATCTGCGGTTGAAAGAGTTAAGAGCATGGCAGTGCCATGCTCTTATGCTTCTTTTTTTGATTGTTTAATTTGTTATACACTTAAATTAATCAAAATCTTAGTATATAAAGGAAATTTCATATAATATATCATCAAGAATCATAGTTTTCATAAAGACTTTCTTCATGTTTGACAAAACGATAAAACATATCCTCTAATTCTTCTGTCACATCATTAAAATCATCATCAACTGAACCCCAGCAGTATAAAGTAACCATGCGATAAAGATTTATATACATATTCATGAACAACATCATCATATCGCCCATAAAAACCGAGTTATGTAGTTTCATATAAAATGATGTACCGTGAGAATAATCACTCATCAGACTAAACCCCTTGTACTCCGCTTCACCCTCGATCAGATTGCAAATATTTTCAAATGTAAACTGTTTGTTCTTGTTGATCTTATAAGTCCAACCATATGGCTCTTGTATATATGCTCTTTTTCTATTTTGCTTAAGATAAAAATCTTTAGAAATATCGAGGTCAATATATAACTTTTGAAGAAAATTCAACTCATCTTGTGTCGGTGTCCTTTTCGACTTATGGATAGCGCTTCGATAAGAATAAACCCAATAATATTTCCACAAGCCAATCTCATAATTATTTATAATAAGATCCAAACACACACCGTTTTCTAAAACCGCACGATTAATCATGTTAGCCGCGTGAAAATGCCCCATCAACACATTATCATACGCTGCTTTACTATAATCTACTATAGTTTTAGCAAATGAATGACATATACCTTCGAAAGACCAAGTGTTAACTGCACCTTCCTTTTGAACTGCAACATCAGCAATGTCAATAAGTTGCTTTATCAATTTTAATTCCCTAACATATTCACATAATGTACAGGCATTGTAATCGTTTCCGTACACATTATCTTTATCTATAAATTTCATATTCAATCTTCAAATTAAACCTCAATGTAGTTATAGATTACATTTTAAACAGTTTGTTGTTCTCGCACACTAAAACTGCATTTCTTCCCATTGTTGCTTTGATATAAGAACCTCGCGAGGCTTATCACCTTTCAAAGGTCCGACTATACCCATTTGTTCCATAGTATCAACAAGTCTTGCAGCATTCGCAAAACCTATTTTCAGGTGCCTCTGAAGCATTGTGGCGGAAACTGATTGGGCGTTTACAACAACTGATATTGCTAACGCTAACAAATCATTTTTAGATTGACTTTCGTCAACATAATTTTGATTTACAACTGTTTCTTTAAATACGTCATTCTTTACTTTGTAAGCTTCACACGCCTTTTTAATCTCTTCATTTGACAGTTCAATTACACGATATGTATTAGATTGGTTGTAAAACTTTGCAATAAACTCTCCAGGCATTTCAAGAGACTCTGCACCATTTTGGTCTAATACAACTCGTGAATTAAGTTTTTCTGGAAGGTAAAAAGCAATTCTATGAGAAAGATTAACCTTCAATTCCGTTGAAACAATTTTTGCTAACGCAATTGAAGTAACAATAACAACATGAATCTTCACTCTATGTGCTATCCGCAACAACTCGTATAAAGCTTCTTGTGCCTCCGATTCTTTTGCTATTTCAGCGTAATCGTCAAGAATAACGAAAATTTCCGGACAATCCGATTCAAATATCTTTTCATTCTGCTTTCTTAACCTATTTCTTGCTTCACTCAATGTCCAAGAAAGCATACCAACACATTTTCTGATATCTGTGATAACTGGAATTAATAAACTCGGTATTCCTTGAAAATCTATATAATCATTTCCTTTTGAGTCAAATAAACAAAACTTAACATTGCTACAATCGCTTACTGTAGCCAAAGATGCAATCAGTGTACGCACAAAAGTTGTTTTTCCGCTTCCGGTTGTACCACAAACAAGCAAGTTGGCAATTTTAGAATAATCGGCGTATTCAATTTTTTTGTTTTCATTAATACCAATCGGAGCAACAAGACCATCCTTATCACTAACCATCAATTGGTCATTAATAATCCGTTGAATTGTAATTTCTTCGCTCATATTACTGTTCACCTTTCAAAACCCTATACACCAATTTGTATACCTATATCAACACACCATCGCAATGGTCAACCTCGTGCTGAATAATTTGTGCTGTCCAACCATTAAAGGTTTTGATTCGGGTTTGGAATTCAGCTGTTTGCCACTGGACTTTTATACTCTTAAAACGCTTGCACTTACGAGGACCACCGAGCAGAGAAAGACATCCTTCTTCCGTTTCGTAAGGCTCTGATTTTTTGATAATCTCCGGGTTAAACATAACCATATATGTACCCTCATTATCAAAAGCAATTATGCGTTTGCGCACACCTATCATATTTGCTGCCATACCGACACAGCCGTCTTTATGAGCAATAAGTGTATCAAGCAAGTCCTCTGCCACTTGCAAATCTTCTTTTGTTGCGACTTCCGATTTTAAGCTAAGAAAAATCGGATCGTGCATAAGTTCTTTAACCATAACATCACCTTATTGTTATTCAAGTATCTTTCTCTTTAACGCTACAAATATAGTTCTCGGATGATTTTGAAACTAAGTTTGGATATCTTTTTATCCTCACTACCCATAATTGTAAAATCATCGCCACTAAAACTACTAGGAAAGTTCATTAACACAAGACACTCATACACAACAATCTTCCTGAATCCAAATTCATCTTTCATATCATTCGCATAGATATTTTCTTATTTAACATATGTAACACGATAGGAATCAGGTTCTACAATCCAATCATCGGAACACAATGTTTGAGCTGGATTAACAATAACTTGTGGTACATATTCAATTCTGTTCTTCTCTACCGCTGCTAAGTCAACCACATATAAGTAATAATTATCCCCTAAAGCTTCTGCAACGCTTCTTTCATTTGCAGACCAGTAAAAATGCGGTTTACCTCTATATGATTTCACCTCTATATACCGGTCATAACCACATGAAGCCAAATTGTGACAGGATAAAATATCATATCCAGCACACACATCTATTGGAGATATCCGTTTAGGAAGCATTTGATGACCCATAAGTCTTTTTTTCTCATATTCCAAAACAAACATCTCGCCTGCATCTCCATCTTCTTGTTGTTTCTGTAGCTTCAATAAAAGTTCTTCTTGAGACAGTTTACGTTTCTCAATTACAATCTCTTTTTCTACTCTATCGAGAAGATTTTTATTAACAATTGAAAAATAGGCGCCATTTTTTGAAAAACAACCAATCTCGTATAAAAAATTTCGATATATAGCTGCAGAAAGGGAAAAAACATTTGTTGGGATTCTCAGCTCTCCGCTTGAAGGATCAATAGTAATCTTCTCATAACTAATTAAGTTCTCTTGTACCAGGCAGTCAAATATCTTCTCCGCAATTTTCTCTTTTTGGCTATCAAGAGAAAACTCAGTTAACATCTTGCCGTTTTCTGTCAAAAGAATTTTCTTGGGCAAAATCTCAATGAATTTTAATTCTTGAAAAAACAGAAGTGCAAGATGGCAATTGAATTGTGCAAGAGCGTGATATCGGAATGCCTGTTGTATAGCTTCAATACCGGTTGTTTTATTGACAAACACAAGCTCAAGAAAAAAATCGATTCCTCTCGCGGAGCCTATGGAGTTACTTCGTTTTAATTCTTCTTGCATAATCTTTAAGCACCGCCTTTACATCCTCATCACCGCCATCGCCTATCACATTTGAGAATAGCGGTATGGGCATTCTTTCCATAATTTCGATCAATCTGTTTTCTTTTATAGCCAAACGCTCATCAATGGTTTCGTCTATAGAATCTTCGGATACTAAATAGTAATAATTTGTTACGGTATCGGCCGGCAATCCATAGCGATGAATACGATCTTTGGATTGAATGAAATGTGCAGCATTAAATGAACGCTCAATATATATGGCGTTGTGGCAAGCTTTGTGTAACGAAATTGATTCTGCTACTGCAAATGGATTAGCGATAATTACATTTAACCCTGAATCCAAATCGTTGAATTCTTTAACAATTGCTTCGCGAGTAAGCTCATACTCTTCGCTTTCGGGAGTAATAGCGTCCGACGCTACAGGGGTAGCACCATATAGAGTTTTATTTTTAATTCCATTCTGTGAAAGGAATTTACTAAACAATTCTATGGTACGTATATAGCAAGCCCAAACTACTACTTTACCATTGTTCATAGTAATGCTTTTGATTAGTTCCAAAGCTTTTTCGAACTTTGCCGGAATCTCTATTTCTGCATATTTTAGAACCGCATTTAAAATTCCGTTATCTTCTGTAACTCCACTAAGATCAATACCTTCTGCATCCGCAATTTCTTTGAGCGGTTGTCTCAACAATAGTGGATTGGTAGCCGCTTGCATCAAACGGATCATGCGAGCCTTAACAACAGCAGATTTAAATTGTTTGTCTTCATCTGAAATGTCTTGCATATATTTGCTTTCAATAAAATCATATATACGACGTTGTGCATCGTGCATCTTGACCCGTATTGGAGGATGAATTGTGGGAGCAGGAATGTTTAAATCCGATTTTTTCACTCTCATAAAATACGGAGAAATTTGATCTACCAACGTTTCCACTCGATAGTCTCCAACAGTTTTAGACATATCACGAAGCTGTCCAGGCTGAAAGCGAATAACTTTCTTAGTAGGCCAAATGAATTTAAAAAGATTATACAAATCCTCATATCCGTTCGGCGCAGGGGTGCCGGTCAAAACAACACGTGCAGAACTTTCAGCCGCCAAAGACATTACTGATTGCGCAACTACGCCACCACTCGTGTTCTTTATTTTATGGGCCTCATCCAAAACAACCATTACTTTGTTTTGACGTAAAAAATGTCTTAACTCTGATGCTAATGATACAACAGAACTATACGAAAGCAATGTTATTTCCGCAGGATTTTCATCGTAAAGGTATTGCTTTTTTGCTTCAAGAGATAACTGTCCCGTCAATCTCTTTGAAGAGGCAGGATGCCCAAAACACTCCTCATACTCCAGTTCCCAAGGTGCAAATGAACTCAAGGGACCTATAATTAAAAGGCAATCAACCTTCTTTAAGTGGTCACTCGGAAGATTTTTCAAGTATGCATACGCACCGTATACCACACTGGTTTTACCTGCACCGGGTACAGAAAAGTTACATGCGTTCTGAGAAAATGCCAGGTGATATGCAGATAAAAGCTGTAAGTCATAGAGGGTTCGAGCCGGTAGATTTTCAATCAACGCATCTTTGAAAGCAAGGAGGTCAGATATCTCACATTCATTATTTCGGATAGACAGTGCTTTGGCAGAAAATTCTACAAACTTCTCTTCTTCTTTCAAATAACGATCAACCGCTTCATCGGTAGCTCCTGAATAAGAAACCTGACAACCGCACGTTTGTGCTATTTGATTGATTCTGTTCAGACAATGGTTAAGGTCTGCTATATTTTTAATTTCAATGGCAGAATCGGAAATATCACACTCAAGTGTATCTTTAAGGAGACGATTTGCGCGCCTGTTTGAAAAAATAGATGCAATATCACCTGTAATTCGTACACCGGAGGATATGGTTTCAACAAAAATGGTTTTCATCATTTCTCCAACATCTTCTTATACTCCCAAACAATTTTTCCGATTTCTCGGATACACTCCAATACCTGCGGATCTTCTTGGAATGTCTGCTGAGTAGTATCAATATCACTTAATGTATCCAATGCTTTTTGCAACAACTTCAACGGATTATCAGCTTCTTGCTTGTTACGAAGCTTTTCGTTGCTCTTACCAAAGTTTTCTTCTATGGAAGACCGAACTTTATTTTTCCACGCATTATCACGTTTGCGCAAAAGTCGAGCAACATCATCCTCTGGATCTGCATTCTGCAAAATTGATTCAACACTTTCTTCCGCATCGGTAACGGGGTCAATTTTAGAGAAATGTATATCACTAAAAGATTCCCAGATATCCTTGCAAGCAAAAAAGCTTGCGGCAGGGTTAGATGGTGTAGGTTTCCTTATAATGTCTCTAAATTTGGTTTGATCAAATCCTGCACGTATGTAGTCAAACGCAATCAACTTCAAATAGGTAGTGTCGACCTCCGGATCAAAGTCCCACATACAAGAAACATTACCTGCTCTATATCCCTTAAGTGCACCATTTAACTTTTGAAAAGAGTCCTCATTTGTGTTTGGAAGCACCGTATACATACCAGTGTAACCATAGTTTTCTAAATACTCATTCATAAGTTGAAGTACGGCGAGATACATCTTTACATTAGTTTCAGTATCGCCCATAAAACGAGCAATTTGTTTTATTGTAAAACCGGCATCTTGCAAATCTTGACACTTGAGATATTTTTCAATCGGGTTATAATCAACTTTTGCGTCTTCGCCCATTTGATATGTTGTCTCTAACCGTAATATTTCTTTTTTATCCGCATCAATCGGAAGAACAATGGTTAAAAAATACTCACAGTGTTGTTTCTTCATCGGATCAATACTATCATCCCTTCGAATGCGATTGAGCAATGAAGCACGTCGATTCCCATCAACAATTACACCTTCTGCAGTTATAATACCATATTTTTCTTGATGATCATCAAGAAGACTTTGCATAGTTTTTCTGTTTGCTTCAACTTTAGACTCCCATAAAAATTTTTCAATAAGAAGAACATCATCGGAATTTTCAGGATCAATCTTATGATTCTGCCTTTCGTAAGATTTTACAACACTTCCGATTCTTCCATTATATGGATTGTATATCAATAAATCTAACGGAATTAAATATGCATCAAACTTAGTTCTATCACCATGATACATAATTTTGATGCCTGTCATTGCGGGTTCTGTTCTAGCAATATAATCAGCAATCGCTTGCTTTCTTTCTGCGGATGTCATAAATTTAAACCTCCAGTGCGAATCGAATTATTTGGTCAACAAGTCCAATATTTGCAACATTCAAGGTGTAATCAGAACAATCATATATCTGGCGCAAATCCGACTGTCTTCCTACCCAGCCAGCGCCCTCAATAACATTAATAGTTACGATTTTCTTTCCGGATTTGGAAATAATCTCCTGTGTTGTTTTCACCTTGTCTGCATATCTGCTTTGTGTGCTTGAAGTTGTAATATTGTATGAATAATCAATCAGAACGCGTGGATTCAATGCATTCGGGATTGCGATGCAATACGATCTACCAAACATATCAACTTCTTTGTTCTTAACTAACGTAAGCCCCTCTAAATCACATGTAAATTTCACCGTTTCCTCAATTTTTCTTGCAACAGCATTGGCAACACTGTTATTGTATTTAACATCAAGCTGTTTTTTTGCTAATCTAGCTAATTCTGTTTTATTGGATAATCGAGCCAAAATGGAATTGTCAATCACAAACCCCTTTCTATAGAAGTCTGGGATTTTTCTTTTAAAACGTTCAGAGTTTGCACCATTCAACAAAAGTTCACACACATCATCCATAAAGCTTTCTTGGTCCATAAGAACACTTCTGGTTTTATCCAAAGACCATTCTGTAGAAAAGACATATTTTTTATCGCGTCGAAGCATAGATATAATCCTTTTGAATTTTTCTTCGGAAATTTCCATAAGTCCAAGAATGTTTCCAAGAGAAGCTTTGTCAGCACAAATGTAACTGCGCAACCCCTCTTTTGTGCCAATTTTAGTTAATTTGGTCTCTAACTCAGTAACAAAATTTTCAACCTCTGCGTTGATAGATTCTTCCAAATTGTTGTCTATCCAGAACATCGTGATAGTTTTTACCAATTCATCATAAGTAATATTCGCTGGTTTATTCATTTTCTATCCTCCTATATGCGTCGACCAAACGATCGGCAATACTCTTAATTACTGGTACACAAACGGTGTTTCCTAACAAATCATATCCCCAGTCCATTCCTTTTTGAGTCTTGCTGAAATCATCCAACGAATATGAATCTGGATATCCAAACAATCGTAATCCTTCTCGAAGGGTTAAATGGCGAAGCCCGCCATTATCGATAACGCCAAGAGTGGCCATGTCCATAGCAACA
Source organism: Acutalibacteraceae bacterium (assembly GCA_045538055.1). Classification (GTDB taxonomy): domain Bacteria; phylum Bacillota; class Clostridia; order Oscillospirales; family Acutalibacteraceae; genus CAG-488. The sequence goes on along the minus strand of JAZSQQ010000081.1, from coordinate 26,475 downwards.
AGTGTAGGAGTAACATCGTCTGGAGAAAGAATTCGCGTAAAATCAAAGCTCAACTTACCCGACACAATATTATATCCTTGGGGCTTTGTGGTATCAGGGACACGCTCAAAAGCCGAACGATTATTTTCATTATCTATAATTGCAACCTTTTTCTTAGGATGTTCTAGAACCAAGTAACCCTTTTCTACCAAGTCATCCAACATTTCTTGGAGATTCTCTGAATCGTAAAAAGTGCGTATTTGGTCAGCGGTAAGAGGCATACCATCCATCCAATCAATTCCAATTACAGCCGCCCAGTGCTTTTTTCTACGTTCCTTTAACAATGTATTTAGTAGTTCTTTTTCTTGATCCGTAACATGACCTCTAAGCTCAACATCCCAACTGTGGATATTATCTATACCGCCTCGCTTGTCTTTGATAGCTTTCCCATATAATTCTTCAGGATTGTATTTATCAAACAACAACTTAGTGAAACGACTATTCTCTGTTTCTAAACCAGTTTCCATAATGTCACGAAAAACTTTTTTTATTGTCTTGAATCCGTTCAAGGAAATTTTTTCATTTTTGGTACCAACTATATATATTCGACTGCGACTTTGAGCTAAACCAAATTTCTGAGCATCCAAAACCTTCCAAGAAACTTGATAGTTTAGTTCGTTTTCCAATTTATAAAGGATTGTACTAAGTGTTCTTCCTATCTTATCTTTAGGGTTCTCTCGATCATGAGTTACTAATCCTTCAACATTTTCCAAAATAAAACCATATGGGCTTTTTTCTCGTAGAATTCTTTCAACTTCAAAAAACAATGTACCTCTCGTGTCCAGGAATCCACGTTGTTTGCCTGCAACACTAAAAGCTTGGCAAGGAAAACCTGCAAGCAGAAAATCAAAATCTGGAATTTCACTACTATCAATAGTGGTAACATCACCTCGAATTGTGTGAATACCAAAATTCGTCGTTAATGCTTTTATGGCTGCGGTTTTAATTTCAGCGGTCAAAACGCACTCAGTTTCAAATCCGACACTTTCAAATGCTTGTTTGAAACCTAAGCGAATACCCCCCAGCCCTGCAAAAAGATCAATATATTTAATCGTTTTCTTACTTTTCATACCTTTCCTCCTGATTTACTGATTACCTGGAACAATATCGACAATATCATCCATCGTACACTCAAGAGCAGTACATATCTTCACAAGAACATTGCTTGAAACAACGGCACCATCTTTGCCCATTTTTGTTATGGTAGCAATGCTGATGCCTGCTTTTTCGGCGAGTTCTTTTTTCTTCATGTCACGGTCAATCAGTAGTTTAAATAACTTCTTATAACTTGCAGCCATATTACACCTCATTAAAATAGTTTGCGACTTTACTATAATAAAGAATTATAGCACAGCTATGTTAATTTCTCAATATATTTCAGCAAAAATCTTGAGATTTCAGCATTTTTCATGATTTCGTAAAACGATAATTCCTACCCAAACAGCTTTCCGATGAGCCACAGAACCCAACCGATGACGGAGAGGACGATTATGACTGTGCCACAACCGGTATTGTTATTTGAATTTCTGCCGTAGTTGTCTCCTGAAGTCATTTTGAATGCATAGAAATCATTAAGATCAGGCATATACTCATCCCCTTTTGTTTTAGATTGATTACATTATATCCCTTTTAAAATTCTTTCTCAACAATCAACAACAGCCGAGTACGATATTACGTACTCGGCTATTCTTAAAATTCAGTTGTAAAACAGTCAAACAACTGAACAACCCTCTTCCCCTGTTTCAAAGCAAGCTGTTCAAATTCATATGCACCGGAGGAGGGATGGGTTGTGTAGGTTATGACCGTATCAGCCTGTCTGAGCATCCATTTATTACGCCAGGAAATCGCAAAGCGTTTAGGCGCTGATTCTATTCCCTCAGGATAAATAGTGTTTACAAGATTATCGTGTTCCCTTCTGTCCTCAGGCAGATAAGCTAAAACCACAGTAAAATTAATTTCGTAAGCTTTAGAAAGATCTTCGAGCTGACGTCGCACCATCGCATCGAAATTGCCATTGTTGCCTACATAAAATTCTCTTGCATTTTCCTGCTCAATCAAATTTATCAGAGTCGTCCGTAAGGTCGGCTCTATTTCTTTTGGTGTATCTCTATGTCCAAAATCCGTTACTGTCATAACTTCCCTCCTCAAAAAAAAATAATACCCATCGAAATAAATCCGATGGGCAATCCTTTGACATAGCTATCTCGTACAAAGTTGAATGTATGGCTGAAACATACTAAAGCGTATATGTGTATAGCTGTCAAATCAGACACAGTTTTAATTACCCATAAACGGGTAATTTGATTTTAACACAACTTATCATGTAAAGTCAACCCGTATTCGGGTAATATAGTCCGTTTTTGCAGATATCATATTATTAACCCATAAATGGGTAATGATTATGATGAGGTGCAAATCATGGACTACTCTGAAATTTATGTAAATCGCATCAAATCCTTATGTAAGCAAAGAGGTATTGCTATCAATAAACTTGCAACAATGAGTGGTGCAAACCAATCAACACTCGACAATATTGTCAGAGGAATTACAAAAGACCCCAGGGCAAAAACACTGCACAAAGTAGCTATTGCATTTAATATGACCTTAGCCGAATTCCTTGACTTCGATGAGTTGAATGACTACTCATTTGAAGACGCTGAGGAAGAATAATCAAAAAATAAAAGCTATCGATGCGAGAAACTTATCCTCATTTTCGATAGCTTTTAGTGTTTTTAACGTCGGTCTGTCGTCGATCGTAGGGAGTCGACAACAGGTGTTTTTCAATCGTATCGATTATTTCTGAAAATACAAACGTATAATTTTATACTTGCTTTTTTATCTGCTCGTATGGTAATGTTTACATATACATTGATTATTGAGGAGGGTTTTATGAATAATCGACATAGACTTTTATCAATTTTTATTGCTATTGTTATTATAATAACTTCTTTGCCAATGGCTTCTGCTTCCACGGTAATCAAGGCAGATGACGTTTTCCTTTTCGGTTCTTATCCGCAAAGCGAGGTTGAAGATTCTGAACTGCTGTCTGCGCTTAACGGCACCGATCTTCAGTGGGAAAGCTATGATTATTACAGCGGTACGGGTAAGTTGAATGACGGAAAAATGCACACCTCCGATTATATGAAGTACGCCGACGTGGAGTATAACGGCGATAAGTACAGGGCTGTAAAGTTTGATTCGTACAGACCGTATTTCACAGGCTTTGAATCTACATCTGTCGGTGACACATATCAGGATAATAACGGCTACGAATGTGGAAAAACATACTGGTTCAGATTTGAACCTCTTAAATGGCGCCTTGTTGACGAAAATTCGGGATTTGCAATCTGCGAATCCATTATTGATTCACAACCGTTTCAGAATATGATTTTTTATAACGGTTGGGAGTATTTTGCTGATAATCAGTTTTATGATTGTTCAAATTATTACGTTGTCAGCAGTATAAGGAATATGCTGAATAACGAATTCCTCAATTGTGCGTTTACGACAGAGGAAAAAGCAAATCTTGAATATAACTATATTGACGATTTATGGGCTGCTTTTGAAGATAGGGTTTTTCTTCCGTCTGTGAACGAAGTTAAAAACAGTCAGAATGAGGAAAGAATCGCAACCGGCACGGATTATGCAAAATGTCAGGGCTTGTTTGTTGACGGTGGCAATTCATATTGGTATCTTCGCACACCGGGTGATAACTCATATACAGCGGTTTGCGTTTCGGTAGATGGAAGCTTATACGGTCACGATTTTTATTGCAACCGATATCCTTTCTTTACACATTTCACAGGAACAGGCATTCGTCCTGCGATTAAAATAAAAAATGTGAAAGAAGACAGCGTTACATTTACGGAAAATACATCTGTTCGACCTGAGGCACCGCAAGAGGCTGAAATGTCAGTACTCTCCGTAATCAGAAGTTTTTTCAAAAACATATTCAATATTATAGAGTACTTCCTTACACCTGCCTGCGATAAAAACGCCAATGTCAATTATGATATTGAGCGAGGAATCAATATGCCTTGTATGGAATCAGGCTTCGCAAGGGATTACATAATGGAAAAAGAAACCTTTGAAAATGTACGGAATAAGGGTTTTGATTATATACGTCTTCCCGTAAACTTCGGCTGGATGCTTGATTATGACGGCAGATTAAATGAAAGCGCGATAAGAAATCTTGATACTGTTCTCAATCTCGCACTTGAGTCTGATCTGACTGTAATTCTTGACTTACACGGCTGGTCAGAATTCACTAAAAATCCTGATGCTCAGAACATCGAAAGATTGATTTCTATCTGGGAGCACGTTGCAGAGAGATATGCCGATTACAGCGAAAAGCTTTGGTTCGAAATACTTAATGAGCCGAATAATGACAGCGGTAAAATGAGCGATGCAAGGTGGAATTACATTCAGCTTTCCACAGTTGCCGCCATAAGAAACATTGATGAGGACAGAGTGATTGTTCTTTCACCAATGAACTACAACAGTGCTTATAAGCTTTCCTCAATGCGCGTCAAGCGTTCGGACGAGCATATTGTCGTGGATGTGCATAATTATGAACCTATGGAGTTTACGCATCAGGGTGCTGAATGGATGGACGAAACATATCAGAAAGAAGTTCCTTTCTCGCAGGATATGTTGAATGACTTTGAACAGGCGCTGACAGAAGCGGAAAAATATCAGAAGAAAACGGGAATCAAGGTTATTGTTGGTGAATTCGGCGTATATGAGAAACAAGTTCCCGAAGAAGAGGTTTCACAATTCCTCAGCGGAGCAGTTAATCTGATGCAAAAGCACAATCTTTCGTGGTGCTATTGGGAATACAATGCAGGCTTCGGAGCTTATGATTATGCAAAAAAAGAATGGAAACCGTTCGTTACAGATGCGTTGTTGCAATAAGCGATAACTTTTACGGTCAAACATATTCTATTCTCGTTTTTAAGCTTTTATCATTTAAGACGTCGATCTATAGTCGACGACAAACACGTCGTCAGAGGTTGCATGCCAATTGCTTGTTTTTAAACAACTCCCTTGCTTTCGACTGATTTTTGGGGTAAAATTTGCTTAAAATCTCCGTCGGCGAAATGTCGGCAAATACGCATTTCAGATCACAGGATATATTGGTTCTCCTTGAACTCTGAACGGGTTTTCAATTGTTTACGGCAGTTCCCAAGATGGACTCCGAATCAATATCGAGGTAAATTCAGCATATAAATCAGTCGCAAAAAGCCATCCGAGGTTTAATCCCGGAGGGCTGTGCTAAGACATAACAAAGCCTGCCGAGGCAATCACCCCGGCAGGCTGTTTAGTTTATTTGTCACCATTACCCTTTCACGGTTGTTCCTGTTTCTATCTGTAAATCGGCAGGCTCCAATTTTCTATCTCTTCTTTATCACCGTAGAACAGATATTTTGTTTCGCCGATTTCCGCAGAGAATGTGACTGAATCCACATCTGTATACCATTTATTATTAAAATAGTCCCATACATCAGTCTTTCCTTCAAAAGTGACGACCTTCTCCCCTGCCGTGACAGCATGGAATACCACCATATTCTGATTTGCCATCAGCACATCCTCTGAATCGGAATAAACATGGATTCCGCAAGCACGTGCAATGGCTTTCAGATTGTTGACTGAAATCAGCGAATCACCGTAATAAATAGTGGTATAGTCTTTCTGTCTGTTGATTGCAAAACCGACAGAGCCGTCGGAATATTTACCGAGAGTCTCGGTCTGTCCGCCGACAACCTTCATAGCACGGGAGATAAGCGCAGTATGATTATCGCTAATCAGACCCGGAACGGCAGACTGCTTTGTCATTTTTATTCCGGTTTTGGATTGTAATTTCTTTACCTTGAATTCCATACCCGTGAGTGCTTTAGCCTGCTGAGTGGTCATGCTTCCGAAATTATACATAAAGAGCGTTGTCTTGCCGTCTTTATGAAGTGCTGTCTGAAGCTGTTCTATCTGCTCATCCGTCATATCAAACGCAGATGTGATGATATACAGTTTCGCATCGTCAACACGTCCCGCAAGCACATCTTTAAGCTGAACATAGCAAGTTGAGAGTCCTGCGTGATAGAGATTAAGCTGCATCTCACCCAGCAATTCATCACCCACAGGTCCTTGATTTGCCATGCGGTGAAGCGAATATTCATCTACAACAAGTGCCACATCGAACCGAGATGCCTGACCGTACCCGTTCTGATATGCCTGATACAGATTCGACAGCTTTCCGAGGTTTTCCCATATTGCCGAATCATCCAGCCATCCCCTCGCCCATAAATCCATTGCCCACAAACCGTTACCGTGGATAATGGTATCGCCCAGCTCTCGCTTATGCACTTCAATAATGTCACTCAGGCTTCTTATGGGAGTTAAAAAAGTATCTTCATACGGCTCATCGGTGTGATTGATAAATGTCCGCTCATCACTTTCCTGAAACCATATTTTTCCGTTTCGCTGAATTGAGTCAACCGTTGACATATATGCGCCCGTAGCACCCACAGGTGAATTCGGAGCGTATGAACTGACGTTACGGTCTCTGTAACTGATTGGCCCTGCAAAGCCGTCGATATTTTTGTCAGACAGCAGCCAATTCAGATTATGGTGTCCTGAAAGAGAGCTGTACAGTTCAAACTGATAACCGTAGAAAGAAATTACGATAGCGCGGTTTTCTGTCCGCTCTTTGATAATACGCGCAAGATTCGAAATGCGCGCTGTCGTAAGGTCACAGATATACTGATGATAATCAACATATTTCTGCGTTTTTGTTCCGTAAAAGAGAATATCTTTATACAGCTTGCTGTTGTCATAAATGTTTCCGGGGAGATTATTCGGAATAGTCACTGTGGAAAGCTTCACGAAAGAATTCCCCCACGCTTTCTGCAAATCCCTGTCTGTCGGATATTTCACTTTCAGCCACTGGGCAAATTTTTCATTGTTTGCGTTTGAAAAGTCCTGTCCGTTTTCACGGTACAGATACTGAAACCATTCATTATTTTCAAGATGATATCCGATAATATGCTTCGACAGCTCATCGTTGGAGCTGACATAATCGACCAGATGAGCAAGCCTTCTGCTTGATTCTTCATTGAATAAATCTGACGCCATTGATACAACACCGGATTTTATGCTTTTATCTTTATACTGTATTATTTCGCTTTCGGGTATGGAGCCTGTATCGGGCATTGTCACCTTGACACGAAGCAGGATTTTTGCGTCCGGATCCCCCTCTGTAATACTCTTAACGCTCTCGTGAAGATGAGAGTATAACTGTCTGTATTCCGCCTCGCTGATGCTGTCAAGGTCGGCATAATAATTGATATTTTCAATAATGGAGTGAAGATGTATTCCCGCATCAGCGGCAAATCCTGCCTGACTTGTTGTGACACCGTTGGGATTCGGGAAATCCGTATTGCCGAAAAAGAGGACGGGAGATGTAAGCTGACCGTTGATTGAAAGCCGTGATAATCCGTTAACCGAGATAACCTCTGATTCCGGCATATCCGCCGCAAAAACAGGCTTCGGTGTGTCAATCGCAACACTTTCATTTTCAGCGAATTCTGCTGTTACAGCAACCGCCTCTTTGCAGGTGTATTCCACCTTGTTGTTTACGCACGGAAGAATTGAAAAAATAAAGGCAAGAATACCGGCAAAAAACCTTTTAAACATACATCATATCCTCCTGCTTTTTTCACAATAATATCACAAAAGATTCAAAAACTTATTAAAACTTAATTTAAGATTATTTTAACACATTATAACAATAATCACAAGAGCTAACAATAAAGGATAAACTCATTATTCTTCGTGTAGTATAAATATCATCGTTCTTAACTGCATCAAGATATGACTGGTCAGTTTTCTGAATCTTGTTGGCATATTCAGATGAAGGTGATACAGTATTTGAGAAGTTTGACCGACTCCCGCTTTGAGCGTATGGGCTGGGGCATTTTGCATCAGCAGAGTTACGGCAAACTTCTTTTTTTGATAGTATAGTACTTTGCTTTCTTTCTCAAAAAGTCTGATTTACAAAGTTTCTAGATATTAAATAAATTTATAACCCTCTTTCCCTGCTTCAATGCCAGCTGTTCAAATTCATATGCACCGGATGAGGGATGGGTTGTGTAGGTTATGACCGTATCGGACTGTCTGAGCATCCATTTATTACGCCAGGAAATTGCAAAGCGTTTAGGAACTGATTCTATCCCCTCAGGATAAACGGTGTTTGCAAGGTCGCCATGTTCCCTTCTGTCCTCAGGCAGATAAGCTAAAACCACAGTAAAATTAATTTCGTAAGCTTTAGAAAGATCTTCGAGCTGACGCCGCACCATCGCATCGAAATTGCCATTGTTGCCTACATAAAATTCTCTTGCATTTTCCTGTTCAATAAGATTTATCAGAGTCGTCCGCAAGGTCGGCTCTATTTCTTTTGGTGTATCTCTATGGCCAAAAAACGTTACTGTCATAACTACCCTCCTCAAAAAAAATAATACCCATCGAAATAAATCCGATGGGCAATCCTTTGACATAGCTATCTCGTACAAAGTTGAATGTATGGCTGAAACATACTGAAGCGTATATGTGTATAGCTGTCAAATCAGATACAGTTTTAATTACCCATAAACGGGTAATTTGATTTTAACACAACTTATCATATAAAGTCAACCCGTATTCGGGTAATATACTCCGTTTTTGCAGATATCATATTATTAACCCATAAATGGGTAATGATTATGATGAGGTGCAAATCATGGACTACTCTGAAATTTATGTAAATCGCATCAAATCCTTATGTAAGCAAAGAGGTATTGCAATTAATAAACTCGCAACAATGAGTGGTGTAAACCAGTCTACTCTCGACAATATAGTCAGAGGAATTACAAAAGATCCCAGGGCAAAAACACTGCACAAAGTAGCTATTGCATTTAATATGACCTTAGCTGAATTTCTTGACTTCGATGAGTTGAACGACTATTCATTTGAAGATGCTGAGGAAGAATAATCAAAAAAATAAAAGCTATCGATGTGAGAAAATTATCCTCATTCTTCGATAGCTTTTAGTGTTTTTAACGTCGGTAAGGCGATGTTCACAGAGATGTACACTCTATCATTAAAGAAACCGGGACAAGACCAAAATCTTACATTTCTTCATATGGGATGCCATGTTCTTTTGCATATTCGATCGCATACGAACCTTTTTCAGCCTGAATGCAACAGTAAACAGTTGGTTCCCAGAATGATCGGCATATTGCAAAGGCATCATTTCCTATAGTTTGAACCGTTGATGGAACGAATACTTTTTCTAAACCATGGCAATTCAAGAAGACTTCAGCTCCTATTTCTTTCAAACCATTTGGCAAACATACTTCTTCAAGACTTTTATTGTGCGCAAACGATCTCCTTTCGATTTTTTCTATTGTTTCAGAATAAATCTCAATTTTCTTCACATTAACACAACCGGCAAACGCGCCATCGCCCAAGTTTTTCAATGATTTTGGCAGAACAATTTCTTTGAGATTGTCACAATCTATAAATGCATCCGAAGATATCGTCCTGATACCTTCTGTAAAATAAAAATTTTCTAAATTGTCGCAACATCGAAACGCCTGACTGCCAATTTCCACTAATCCCGAAGGTGTATTTATTTCCGATAATCTGTAACAATCAAAAAAAGCTCTGTCATCTATTCTGATTACAGAATTCGGAATATAAACATACTCCAATGAATGGCAATTTTCAAATAAAGATTTCGAAATGATTTTTATATCCGGTGGAAGAATCACTCTTTTAAGACTTTTACAACCGAAAAATGCTCGGGGTTCAATTTCCGTAACGGTTTCAGGAATTACTATTGTTTCAAGATTTTTACAACCTTCAAAAGCCTTATTCCTTATAGCACGCAACCCATAAGGCAATCTGATCTTTTTATAATTCTGACATTTGTAAAACGCTTTTGTACCGATTTCCAACACACCATCAGGAACAGTATATTCTTCAGGCAACCTGATTTTAACAGATTTCAGAACTGTTTTCTCGTTATTGAATGTTTCATGCACACAATTAGTTTCGTTTCCATTCAAGTTCATTTTGCAATCTCCTTTTCATAAATTATTAAATTACAAATGTATCCGATTCAATCTCTCCATGTAACTTCCGACTCTTGTTCAAACATTTCGCTGAAACGGATAAGGCCGAATATCTCTTCTCTTTCTTTTTCAAGTTCAACAACACGTCTGCTGAGGTCGCTGCCCTCGTTGAGGTATCTCTCAGTTTCAGAAATCTTCGTTTCCAATTCCTCAATGTGCTTTTTAATATTCTCAACGACGGTATCAAGCTTCTGAATATAGTTAATAATTCTGCGCATATTTCCGTCGGAGCTTGAACCCATTTCAATATTGAAGGTCGATCTCCTTGCACGAAGCTGAATAAAGGGCTTTTCCTTGTTCTGATTTTCAGGAATCAGAACATCAAAAAAAAGAAACCTGAACTGACTCAGAGGACTCATAAGAAAATCTGTTGTCAGAAGTCCTTTATATTTCTTCGCTTCTTTATAATAGTCCTTTGAAGAAAAAGATACAAGACTTTTTTGTGCTGTATCAGCATCAAACAACCTGATTCTTTCGGAAGAAAGCTTTTCTTTTAATTCGGGAAGCTCTGCTTCAAGCTTTGCTGAGTTCTGATTTTCCTGCATAAGCATAATTCTCGCGTTGCGCAGCTCGTTTTCTTTTTCCGTAAGCTGTTTCATCAAAGGCTGAGAAAGAGCAAGTGCCTTGACCTCGGCATAGCTTAGAACATTATTTTCAAGGTCCGTTACGCTTCTCTGATATGAGCTTCCGTTCAAAAACTGCGAAATAAATTTCTGCTTCGTTTCGAGAATCTGCCATGAATAAGCGTCAAAGCTTCCCTCTGCGATGTAACGATAGATATAGACATCCTTGTTCTCGTTTCCTCGTCGAAGGATTCTACCTTCTCTCTGCACCATATCTGCAGGTCGCCACGGCACGTCAAGATGATGAATCGCTTTGAGCTTTGTCTGCACATTTGCTCCTATGCCGAGCTTGAACGTTGAGCCAATAAGAATGCGGATTTTTCCTTCGTTAAAATCTTTGAAGAGCTTAAGCTTCGTGCTTTCGGTTTTATAGCTGTGGATGAATGCAATTTCCTTTTCGGGAATCCCCTTTTCGCAAAGTCGCATTTTAAGCTCCTTGTAAACGCTGAAATCATCACCCTTCGGAGTTGAATAATCGCAGAAAACAAGCTGAGTATAAGTTTCATTTTCCTTATAGATTTTAATAACGTTTTCAACACAGTTGAATATTTTTGAGGTTTTGTCATATTTTTGCTTTTCGCCGACAAGTGCCAGACTCAATGCAGCCTTTCTTCCGTCCGTACTGACTTTGAGCATATTATCAACATTTCTTTCAACCTCTTTTGCCCTGATTGCTTCCGTTCTTTCGCAAAGGGATTTCATATATTTCCCCAGAGCCTTTGATTTTTTGATAACAACATCCGTGTATTCGTCACAATCGGGAATACCGTTGTCGTTGTCAACAGCGTGAAAAATCGCAACATCAGAAAACATTTTTGAAAGCTCAGGCAGATTGAAAAACTTTGCAAACCTTCTGACGAATCTGAACTTTGAAGTATCAACATCAACCTCGCATACCTGTTCGGGGCTTGCGAAGGTTCTTACCCAGTTGTCAAAAACATCGAGCTGCGTTTTTGCCATTTCTTCCGGCTGAAGATACATCTGCATTGCATATGCGTCTGAAATAGAATTGCAAAGCGGAGTTCCCGTTGCGAGAACGGCACCTCTGCCGCCGTTGTTTTGCTGAACACATCTGATTTTCTGCATCATTCCCATACATTTGGTTGAACCCTTTGTGTTTATTCCGATAAGATTTTTCATTTTCGTTCTTATCGGAATATTTTTGTAGTTATGAGCTTCATCAAGAAAAAGTGTGTTTATTTCAAGAGAATCAAAGGTGATATCATCGGTTGAAATGTCGAAGCTATCGAGAAATTCGGATGTTGTTTTTTTAATATAACTTTTCTCGTTCTCCAGCGGCACCGTTCCCCATTGCCAACGATAGCTATTTTTCAGCCTGTCAATTGATTGGTTAATTTTATTAACCTTTTTCTGCATCTCGTTCGTTACAACATCAACAGACAACGGAATCATTTCAAAGCAACTGTATGCGATTATGATTCCGTCGTAATCGCCTTTCTGCATCTGGCTAAGAACCTTATGCCTCATTTCGGGCTTGAAGGTTTTAGGTTCAACCGTCAGCAATTTTGCACCGGGATATAAATTCGAAAAGATTTTCTCCCATTGACCGACGATGTTGTTCGGCACGACAAACATATTTTTTCTTGAGATATTCTGCCGTCTCATTTCCATCGCGGCGGCAATCATAATGTAAGTTTTGCCTGCGCCAACGTCAAATGCTAGTAAAGTATTGGGAGTTGAAATAATTTTTTGTACGGCATCCTTCTGATAATCAAAAAGAGAAAAATCTTTGTTCATGTCAGGAAATACAAGACTCTGACCATCATATCTCTTAGGCTTGAATCCTGCAAACGTTTTATTGTAATCATCCTCAACCTGCCATCGTCTGTCCTCATCGAGCCAGATCCAGCTTCTGAATTCTTCATTTATGATCTGTTGCTTTTCAAGGGCAGCTATCGTCGCTGTTTCGTTGAAGCGGTTGCCTTCGTCAAAAATCTTTATCTCCCTCAGATTAAGAGTCGATTCAAGAATCTGAAACGCATTGAACCGAGGTGTACCGAAACGGGCAGTTAAGTTCGGTGAATTATAGGATTTTTTATTTTCTATGAACCAACTTCCCGTAACGGGTTCATAGTTAGCGAACTTCGTCGTTCGTGGTATTTCTTTTCCGTAGTCAAGCAGATGGTTGGCAAAATCGTTGATGATCCCAACACTTATCCAAGGTGCACCGAGAGAAACCTCAATATCCGTATACGGTATTTCGTGAGGTTTCCTTTCAATCTTTTTCTCAACGTAGATTGTGTTTTTCTTTTCCTGAACTATCTTTGCTTTGTGATACATCTCGATCCATTGATCAAGGGTAAATTCCTCAAGGTTCTCTTCCGATAAGCTGTCAACAATCTCCCTCTCGGGTAGATTTTCGTTGGCCTTCTTGCTTTTTATCGTGTAATCAGTTGCGTCATAGATTGAATAGTCGCGGTCCATAAGTTCCTGCGCAATCTGCTTGCCGAGCAGATGAGACTCAACAGAAGTTGCAATTTTATCAGCAATATATCCTTTTTCCTTTTGAGCGAACAAGGGCATCTCATTTTTGATAAGCAGATTCTTAAGCTCGATTTTCCAAAGTATTGAAAGCTGTCTGCGCCTGCTAACTTTATTGTTGATTTTCGCCTTTCTTATAACGGCTACGTTGTCATCAAAAATACAGATGATTCCCCAATCCCCGGGCACTTTCGTTTCAGCACTCTGCAGATGTTTACGGCTTACAACTATATAATTATAATCAAAGAAACGGCTGTACTGACGCACCTGCTCATCAAGTCGGCTGTAATTATCGAGGTCGCTTTTGATTTCATAACCGGTCAGACTATCCGCAACCACCATAACATCGCAAATAGAGTTGCCGATGCTTTTTTCCTGATAAATTCTGATTTCATCATTTAAAGATTGCAGATATGCAATAAGAATCTTTCGAATGCTTTTGTCGTTCATATTCTCGCCTCCGCAATTAATTTAGCGGAAACAGTGTGCCAAAAACATACCATATATCATTTGGTAAAGCAAAACTCGGAAGTTGACAGCAATCTCATCTGCTCTGTTTTCTGTTTTATTTTCTGTATAACTATAGTTTAAAATATTTTCAATCGTTTTCAAACTCCGCTTCATGAGATTTGAAAAAATCATAATATTTCCGTACATTTTCGAGTTCGGTCCATTTTTCTGTTACTACAGGACTTTTATCCAGATTATAAACCAGTGCATCTTTCAGACTCAAAAACACCGGCGAATGAGTTGAAATGATAAACTGACAATTATAGAACCGTGCGGAATCCTCAATATACTTTGCAAGATCAAGCTGATACTTTATTGACAGGCTGTTTTCAGGTTCATCAAGCAGATAAAGAGCATCTCTGTCAATATGTTCCGTAAAGTAACGCAATGCGGTTTCACCGTTTGAAAACATATCGATGTTTCTTGCGAGGCGCTCATTGACAAACTTTGACTGAGTGTTATTTTTAAGAAAAGCTGATTTTCTTTCTTTCCATCTGTCATAATCATCAAGTCCATGAAGTTGGCGGTATTCTTCGTCCAAACCTGCACGATTACGCATCGTAGCATAACCCTTTATTAATTGTTCACGATGATCATCAATGTTCTGGTTAAGATAACGCATATTCATAACATAGTCGAACACATCATCGCTTGATAAAAACTGACTATTTTCAGGCACCTTTCCGAAAGAATCGCAATATTTAAGGTAAGTGCCGAAAAATGCACTATTGCTGAATTCAGAGTGTCTGATTACATTCAGTTTTTCGCCAACGATGTTGAGCAGAGTTGTCTTCCCCGAACCGTTTGAGCCATAAAAACACGTTATGTTTCCGAATTCAATCCTCTCAAGTCCCTTCTGAGGGAAAATCTTCAACGGATATACTCCGTTAAAGCAAGTCCGGTGCTCATTGGATATTATAGTGTTCTCGTCTACGTCTGATGCTAATTTAAACTTCCTTAAATGTGTCATAAATAACATTCCTTCCGTGTTTAGATATCAGCATAATTATTATGCCATGTTGTCAGTCCCATAAAACAGATTGCACATCAGCAAATGTATGTTACAATACGCCGTGCACCAAAAATATCCCATCAACTATTGCATAATATTGTCAACGGTGATAGAATAAGTTTACGGAGGGATACAAGATGAACTCTATGCAACCGAAAAAATTGATTATTGTCAACATTCTTGATATACTCAAAAGGTATACTGATGAAAACCATAGGTTAAGTCAGCGTGAAATTGCCGATATTCTTGAAAAAGAATACGATATGAAAATTGACCGTAAAGCAGTCAAGCGCAATCTTATGAACCTTATTGAGTTCGGTTATGACATCGAATACAGCGAAACGGTAAGAATGGTCAAAAATAAAAACGGTGAGATTGAAGAAAATATCATTCTTTCTGATTTTTACCTTGTCCGTGATTTTACAGATGCAGAGTTGAGATTACTCATTGACAGTCTGCTTTTCTCAAAGCATATTCCGTATTCTCAATGTAAGGAACTCGTTGAAAAAATTGAAGGTTTATCAAATAAATACTTCAGCACAAAAGTAAAACACATCTGCAATCTCCCCGAAAATATGCCACGTAATAAAGAGCTTTTTTATACAATTGAAATTCTTGATGAAGCTATAGAAAAAGGACGGCAGGTCGCTTTTAAATACAACAATTATCAAACGGATAAAAAGCAACACCCACGCACAAACAGCGAGGGTGAAGAAAGAGAGTATATAGTCAATCCGTATCAGATGGTTGCGACAAACGGCAGATACTATCTCGTTTGCAACTATGATAAGTATGACAATGTGGCAAATTACCGTGTAGACAGGATAACGGATATCCGCTTGCTTGATGCACCTGCAAAACCGATGAAAAAGGTTGAGGGACTTAAAAACGGACTTGATTTGCCAAAGCATATGGCAGAGCATATCTATATGTTTGCCGATAAGTCGGAGAGAGTTACTTTCAAGGCAAAGAAGTATATCGTAAACGAAATCATCGATTGGTTCGGACGGGATGTCCGCTTCTTTGATGAGGCCGATGATGAAGTTACGGCAGAAGTCAGAGTAAGCCATATGGCAATGAAATTCTGGGCGATGCAGTACGGTGAGCACATAACCGTCACCTCCCCTGAAAGCCTTGTGGATGATATAAAAAATGCACTGCAGAAAGCAATGGAGAAATATAATTAATAAAGGAGTATTTAATATGAAATCGGTATGGGCATTATATGAAAGAACAGATTTTAACAGAGGAAACGATTACGATTACGAAAATTACTCAACAAGTTGCAAAGTATTTGAAAATTTTGATAAAGCAAAATCCGCTATGAAAAATCTGCTTAAGGGTTATGCTTCGGATGACAGATTTCTTTTTGACGGAAACGGAAATATCAAAGAAATGCTCGGTCAGACTGATTTATACTATAGGGGAGCATCCGACGATGAATCAATTGAAGACAGAAATACTTTCAAATACACAGAAGACCTTCTCAGGAAATTATGTATGTCAGAAATCACAAAAGATGATATTGATGGCATTAAGAGTTTTTATGTGACAAATTATATGTATGATGCTGAAATCAAAGCCACTGACAATGAAATCACACTTCTTATGAAAGATGATGATGACGGTGCCTTCAACGGTGTTTTGCCTTATATCCACACCAATATGTTTGTTATGGACGATGAAAATATTGACTATTTCTTCTATCTTGAAGACAGATTCCAGCCGCGCC
Source organism: Acutalibacteraceae bacterium (assembly GCA_045538055.1). GTDB lineage: Bacteria > Bacillota > Clostridia > Oscillospirales > Acutalibacteraceae > CAG-488. The sequence continues at coordinate 9,891 of JAZSQQ010000081.1, read as the reverse complement.
GTGAATACTATTCGAATTTATACATCGATTTAAAAAAGGTTGTTGTTGAATAAAACAGAAAGAGTAATTCAGAAAGTGAGATAAACACTATCTTTGAAATCTATTCAGGAGACGAAACCGTTCGTGATACATTGGGAATAAAAGGTGATAAAAATGAGTTCTATCTGATATAATTAGATTTATAGAAGAATGTAAAAATAATAAGGAGAATTGATATGAAAGAATTTATGGAAAAGTTTTATGAAACAAGAGATATGTGGGAAGAGCTTCGTGATAATAGTGATGCCTATTTTTTTGCTGAGGAAGAACTTAACGAAGAAATGTTTGCGGATGCAATGCGAGGCGCATTTGAAGTTTTTGCCAAAATGTATTCACTTGAAACTGTAAAAGTTACAGGGAACTCAGAAGCGTTTGGAGCAAATCATCTGATGTATCTTATCGGATTCATGCGGGAATATGCCGCAGACAAATATACAGAAGATACCGAAAACATTGTTTTCAGGGCATCGCAGCTTGCTACCCGTCTTTTGGTTAATGGAGCTGTAAACGATTTTTTATGGCACGAAGACGGCATCTTGCCTGCAGATGAATTGATTGGCTACAGGTTCAAGCCGAGTGATGACTGTGTGTACGATATCAATAAAGGCGATTTGTCGGATTTCATTAAAGTGTTGAAAAATCAAATTTAATAAAAAGGGGATTAAATTTATGGCAAATGTATTTGTATTCAGAATCGCAAGCAATATCGATTTCATAAAAAGAGAACTTAAATATGGTCGTCTCCGTCAAGGATGGGGTAACTCAAAAGCATTATTAAAAGTTGAAGATGAAAAAAACTGGGTTGATGGTCAGTGTGCAATATATTCCGATAATCAGAAAACAGAAAACGAAATATACTATTCAAAAAAATATAAAAATCTTGTAAAAATGTTGGAAATTCGAAAGGATGATATAATTATCATCCCCAAAACTCCGGATTACACAAAATTTACAATTTGCAAAGCTGCAGGGAATTATTATTTTGAAAAACCAGAAGGATATGATGGTGATGACTTTTATCATATTATTCCGATTGACACAGAAGAAATATACGAATTCAGCTATCATGCCAATGAAAAATGTAAAATAATTCACGCAAAGCTTAGAGCATACCAATCTCCGATAAACAGAGTCTGGTCAGAAATCGTCATTGAAGCCGCAGAAAGCATTATGGAAAAAGGTTGCTCTGATACAAATGAACAGTCAACTGAGAATATTGTCAAGGAAATTAAAGACGATATTTTTAAAACATCTGCCATAGACAGATTTCGTAATCTCGGAAATCACGAAACCGAAAAAATTGTAAAGATTGTTTTTGAAAATATGGGTTATGAATTTATCCGCAGAAACAGTTATGATAAAGTAGGCGGAGATGCAGATTTAATTTTCGCAGATAATTCTTTCGGTGAACTTTCAGAGATCAGTATAAATGGTGCTGAAGTATCAGGAGAAATTTTTGTTCAAGTAAAAAATAAATACGGTACAGATTACAATGATATTGAAGGCGTTGAACAATTAGTTAAACGTGCTAAAGATGAAAATGCCGCAATTAAGATTCTCATTTCTACTACCGATAATTTCACTCCCAAATGTAAAGAGATGGCAAACAAAAACAATGTCTTATTGATTGATGGAAACGGATTCTTAAATCTTATTTTTAGATACATAGTTTAACATCTCCCTAAAACAACCCACACCTCCTGTTACAATGTATTTACAAAGTAACGGGAGGTGATTTTTGTGAACCAGTGGAAGGTTGTGTGCCTGATTAACAACGTACATTCTGAGCCGATAGTTTCTGCAACGGGCGCTGCAGAAGCAGAAAAGCTCGTCAGAAGCATGTATGCAGGTCAGAGTGTGAAAATACTGTACATCAAAAAAGCATAATGTGGGTCAAAAACAACCCATACCTCCTGTTACAATGTGTTTACAAAGTAACGGGAGGTGTCTTTTTGCCTACAGAAAATAAAACCGTAATTGAAGGGTCGGTTATCTTCGTTAATCGATATAAGCACAAAGTTTTTGTTCGCTGTGAAATCAAAGAATTAATTGAAATTCTCGCTCTGCCATATCTGCCTGAAAAGGGATTTTCGATAGAGTTTCCGTTTTACGAGCAAATTGAATTCAATTTTTTTAACGAACATACCTGTATCCGTATCTTAACTGACAATAACAAAGTGTTGCATACGGTGGACATTACAAACAACCCGCTTATGCTGACAGAAAGCAGGTTCGCAAAGTCCTTTTTAAATTCTGTAACACTTCGTAACGATATTATAAAAATATTCAGTCAGACAACAAACTTGTTGTTTCCGTTTACAGAGGCGGAAACCACCCCTGAAAAACTTGTTTTCTTCACCCGTTTCACAGGATACAATGCACTGTTTTACGATTCGATTCCGTATGAAAAAGAAACGATGAAAATTGATGAAAGTTTTACGAATCTCGACAGGTTGAAAACACCACAGAAAGCTCTTGAATATGTTTCAACTTTTTCCTGTGCCAAAAACAAGTCTGTGCGACGAATTGTTTGCCTTAATCAGGGTCTTTTGTTCTATCTTCCGGAAATTGAAATGCTTTTTAATGCTATTGATAACATCGATATTTTCAGGAAAATGCTTGAATGTAAATTGTGTTTTGATATTCTAGAAAATCTTCATCAGTTTCCGTTAATGATCAAATTTATTATCGATTATTGCAGAATGGGCCACGCAGTAAGTTTAGCTAACAAAATCCGTACTCATACATGGGATTATATCAGAGGCTATGCGATTTATTATTGCTCGCTGAGTAATTTCGGCAAAGTAAAGGAACAGAAAAAATGGCCAACAGATTTTGCCAGTATAGGAGCAAACTATTCTTTGCCGATGTCAGAAAATTTTTCAGCAAATTCCGATTGCAAAATCGGCAAATTCTCTTTCCGGTGCTTACGCAATACGGGTGAATGCTTCAAAGCAGGCAAAGAATTGGAAAATTGCCTGACGGAGTGGCAGAGCCATGATGACACTGTTGTTACCGTCAGTGTTAATGAAAATATTATAGCTGCGATTGAATTAAATTCCGGCAAAGTCCAACAAGCTTATATGTACAGAAACGGCTACATAAATGAGATGCCAGGATTGACTGAAGCAATACGAAAGTGGTCGCAGGTAAACAATATAGATTTTAACCCATATGATTTTATTGATTAGAACTGAAACTTATCAGAAATAACTATTCCGCAAAATCAACAACTAAAGGAAGATGCACTTCAACAAAAGTTTTTTCGTCTTGAAGCTTCTAGTGTTTTTGTCGTCAGTCAATAGTCAACGTTGAAGAAGTGGATCGATGGCGCAATTCGGTTTCTTGTTTTTGAACCACTCCCCTGTTTTTAAGTGAGTTTTTAAGCAAAATTTGCTCGTTTTTGCCGTCGGCGTGACGTCGGCGAAGATGGGTTTTGAACCCCGAATTTGTTGAATTTACCAGGTTACTGAGCGTGTTTTTAATGCTTCAAATCCGCCACTCCGACCATAAAAACAAAGTCAGGAAACACTAGGTGTTCCCTGGCTTTTTTCTTTGTTCTGTATGGGTTTGTGAGATTGCATAAAATTGTACGAATTGAGAAAGTGACGGTTCACCCTATAACCTTTACGGCGGCGAATCGTCGGCAAAGACGATGACAAAAAGGACAGTGCGTTTACACTGTCCTTAGCTAATTATTTGTATGGAACAGGAATAAATGTTAGGAAAAGCTCAAATATTGATTTGATAAAGTTAATTATCATTTCAAAGATATTTACTTCTGCCTTATCCTGTTCGGGTGTTGGGTCAACATCTGCTTCGGGAGTTTCTTCCTGTTCAGCGTCGGTGTCTGTGTCAAATTCTGTATCTGTCTCGTCTTCAACCTCAATTTCAGGAGACTGGTCGATGAGGTCGAGATATTCAACATAAGCTGATGATGTTTCAAGCAGAACCTCTGTCGGATTTGACTGGTCAACGTTAGCGAGGAGTGTACCCGCCTGATTGAGAAGGTCAACATCAAGCTGATCAATCACTCCGTCGTGGTTACAGTCCGCAGCCATATAAACAGCTTCGCTGACATCGTCCTGTGTAAGCATTCCGTTTGCAAGGCAGGCAACAAGAACCGCGTCCTGACCGTCGTACCATCCGTCACCATTGACGTCGCCGTAAATGAGGATTGTGTATGCCTCAACAATTTCATTGCCTCTTTCAACATAAACAACGGAATCCGTTCCCAATGTGCTGTAATCGAGATTACAGGATGAGTCCGTAAGGCCAATCAATCCGTCAAGCGAAGTTGTATTAGCTGCAAAGCCTGATATAAAGCCATTATCATAATCGATATTAACTGTTGACAATGCTTCAATGCCTGCAACTTTGACAATACAATAATCACTTAATCCACCGTCTTTTGTTGTTGCAACAATGACAGCGGTACCCGCTCTGACACCATTGAGCTTTCCGTTAGCATCAACAGTTACGATAGACTCATCAGTGCTTATCCAGTCGACACTCACGTTATCCATAAGAGGAATGTTCAATGAATACGTTATCGTCATCTGCTCGTCGGGAGCAAGATAAACGACATCATTATCAATGTGGAAGGATATGTATTCAACGTCAATGTTATGACTTAATGCATACTCGTCAGCATAAGAGCCTGCATAACACCAGAACGTTACACCGTCACAACCGTTAAAAGCATTTGCACCAATTGATGTTACACTCTGAGGAATAATAACAACCTTAAGTTCAGAACAGTTTCTGAATGCACTGTTATAAATACGTTTAACACCGGGGGCAAACTCAACTTTTTCTATTGTGCTGTTGTTTTCAAATGCTCCGTAACCGATCTGTGTTACCTGAGACAGATAAACGCTGTCTGCACTTCCGCGGTAAGAAACAAGAGAATCACCCTTAATTTCAAAAGCGGGATTTCCGTCACTGTCAAGCAGACAGTATCTCTTATCATTTGACTCCACATAGAAATGCATCCATGAGTTTTCTTTACAGCCGATTATCAGATTGGGATTATCCACGATAGTTTCAAGTTCATCATTAACTTCTATAACAAAAAGGTGTTTGCCCAGAGAAATCTTTTCCTCACCCAGGAATATAATCTCTTCCAATTCTTGGCATAATGCAAAAGCAAAATTTCCGATTTCAGTAACACCTGTGCCGATTGTTACATTTGTGAGAGAAACACAATAGCTGAATGCCCATTCTCCAATCGTAGTAACACTGTCAGGGATTGTTATACTTGTAAGAGCTACGCATTCACCGAAAGCATAATCACCAATGCTCGTAACACCGTTACCGATTGTGACATTTGTAAGGGTTTCACATTCAGCGAAAGCCCAGTCACCGATTGAAGTGACGCTATCGGGGATTGCTATTTCAGTAAGGCTATCACATCCTCCAAATACATAATCACCGATTGTAGTAACACTGTCGGGAATTGTTATTTCAGTGAGACTGTCACATTCTGCAAATGCATATGCGCCGATGTTTGTTACGCTGTCGGGAATTGTTATTTTATTAAGGTTATAGCAACCGTAGAATGCTAGGGCTCCAATGCTTGTAATTCTGTCATCTATGATCACAGATGTAACTTTATCGGCAACCCTTTGCCATGTAGTCATTGAGGTTGATTCAAAATCTTCAACCATTGCACCTGTACCGCTCAACACAAGTTCGCCGTCAGTATACAGAATCCATGCAATATTATCTCCGCAAGTTCCCGAACCATAATTCGAAACATCGGAATTGCATTCAAAAATAACATTTTCTGTCAATTTCCAGTTTTGAGAACCAAGAGAAATACGATTCCATTCTGTCATAGTTCCGGGATAATACGTTATTTCAATTCCGTCACAACCATAAAATGCTTCGTTACCGATACTTGTGAGTGTTACGGGAATCGTAACACTGGTTATACCTGTAAAGTTATAAAATGCATAGTGACCAATACTTGTAACACCATCAGGGATTATTAACTCGCCTGCCATCAACTCGCCGTTGATATAAAGATTTCGAACACTATTCTTAGGATTAGCAGAATAGCTTTCAAAGGTGATTGCACACCAATCTGCCAGATCACCCGTAAAGTAAACATCCGCATTTGAACAAGAATACCAGACGGAAGAACCGATACGTGTTACACTGTCAGGGATTGTTATATTGGCAAGTCCTGTACAACCGTAAAAAGCACAAGAACCAATATTGGCAACACCGTTACCAATCGTTACGCTTGTTAATCCTGTACAATTATAGAAAGTATACGAACCTATGCTCGTAACACCGTCTGCTATTACAATTTCAGAGCATCCACTGATGTACCACGGGGTGTATTGATAACAGGTATTTGAAGAGTATGAGCTTGTTTCATAATTCTGTGCCGTTCCATTACCCTTTGTTAGAGTGATTTTTTCGATATTATAACAGTTGTAGAACGTATATGAACTGTTATATATCTTTGTTGAAATCGGCATTGTAAGTTCTGTAAGTCCACTACAGTTGTAGAATGCTTCATTATCAATACTTGTCACACTGTCAGGGATTGTTACACTTGTAAGTCCTGTACAACCAATGAATGCATAAGAACCTATGCTTGTTACACTGTCAGGGATTGTCATACTTGTAAGTCCGTTACAACCACCGAATGTATAAGAACCTATACTTGTTACTCCATCTTCAATAACAACCTCAGAGCATCTGCTGATGTACCACGGGGTATATTCGTAGTAGGTGTTGGAATCACTTGAATAACTTGAATAATTCTGCACCGTACCGTCGCCCTTGGTAAGGGTGATTTTTTCGATATTATAACAGTTATAGAATGTGTTTGAACTGTTAAATATCTTTGCGGAAATCGGCATTGTAAGTTCTGTAAGTCCGGTACAGTTATAGAATGCATAATTGCCAATGCTTGTGACACCGTCGCCAATAACAACCCTTGTTATCGGTATTCCTGAATTATTCCACGGTACAACAGACGATGACAAATAATAATACATCGCACCCGTACCGCTGATTACAAGTTGACCCTTCAAGTCCAATGTCCAGGTAAGCGAGTCGCCGCAGGTACCTTTAAGGAATCCGCATACTTCACATTCGGTGTTAGCTGAATTGAATATATGACCCATAGTAGTGCAGTTGTGACCGCAAACTGTACATTCCTCAAGGTCAGCATCGTATACATGTCCGAGAGTTGAGCACGTACCTCCGCAAACATCACACTCACCATCTGTAAACGACTCGTGTGAACACTCTGTTCCGCAGTCATTTGCGCAAACGCCGTCCTTGTTGGACCAGTCGTGGTCTGACACCGCAGGAATTTCTCTTTCGATAGCACTTACCTCTATAACAGCTGTAATGGAATCGAATTTGAATCCATAATTTGTATTAGAACCATCTGATGTAAGTTTAATCTGGAAGCTACTGCCTTCAACCTCAATTTCAGCACCTGAAAGCTGAGTTCCGCAGTATTTACCTATCTGTGCACCTGAACTGTTGTAGATATAAATGAAATCGTAATTATTTTCGGTTTGTGTGGAGCTCGAGAACTTAAGTATAAGCTTATCCGCTCCCGCATAGCTGAAACTCCAGGTTCGAGTATAATTGTCAGAATAGTTGTGCGGTGATTCCGGATATGTTGACTTGTCACATACAATTGCTCCGTCTCCGCCAATTCCGCAAATATCGCATGATCCGCGTTCAAGACCGGGAACACAAGTAGGTTCAATAACCGTCTCCCATATCACAGATTCTTCTGGATGTTCACATTCATATCCGCAGTTGTCCCTTGCACAAACACCGTCCTTGTTTGACCAATCGTGACCTTTTGCATCGACAGTCCTTGTTTCAGTCACACCACAGCGTGAACAGCTTCTTGTTTCAACACCTATTTCAGTACAGGTCGGAGCTGTTGTTACCTGCCAATCACCCAAGTCGTGACCGAGGGCATCAACTGCTCTTGTTTCAGTCACGTCACAGCGCGAACAGAATTTTGTCTCAATACCTGTTTCCGTACAGGTCGGTGCTGTTGTCTCTTGCCATTCACCGAAATTGTGTCCGAGAGCAGGTATATCAAACTTGTCTGTTATTTCTTTATTACACTCTTCACAGTACCAACTACCCTCACCCAGCTGTGTACAGGTTGAAGGTGGATTACCCACTACCACGCAGTAATGAACAGTTGCAGATGTTCCTTCAAAAGCATTATCCGGAATTGTAACCTGAGTCTCATCACCAAGATAATGCACGGATTTAAGGTTACTATAACCATAAAAAGCATAAGAACCAATACTTGTTACACTTTCAGGTATAATAATATCCGTAACAAGCTCGCCGTTGAAATAAAGGTTATCAGCATAATATAAAGGATTAGAGTCAGCTTCAGCAATATGGATTGCACACCAGCTTACAAGATCACCGCCATAATAAACATTCTCAAGTGCAGTACAATCCTTAAATGTATCGCAATCAATAAATGTAACGCTTGCAGGAATTGTCACATTTTTAAGATTTGAACAATCGAGGAACACATAATCACCAATATATGTTACTCCGTTACCGATTATCACATCAGTAAGACTTGTACAGCCTTCAAACGTTGAGATACTTATTTTAGTAACGCTGTCAGGAATTGTTACAGTTTTAAGGCTTGAACACATGACGAACGCACCTGCATCTATGCTCGTTACACTTTCCGGAATTGTTACGCTTTCAAGACTTGTACACATAGCAAATGCATGCTCGCTGATGCTTGTAACACCTTCACCTATAGTAACAGATCTGATAAAATCTCTGCGTGAATCCCACGGTGCATATGTATGGAAATCTCCCGAATCGGATATATAGAAATCCCAGTCATCCATATCTCCTGTACCGCTGATAACAAGCTCGCCGGAAATGTATAATACCCATTCAAGATTTTCACCGCAAGTGCCGGATTTATAAACAGCATTTTCCGAATCCGAATCAAGCACAAGTATATCTGTGATGACCTCGTTGTTTGAGCCTACCGTCACGGTAGCCCACTGTTGTTCATTGCCCGGATACCCCAACATCAACAGATTAGGACAGGTATTGAAAGCATAAGGAGCAATTTCTACAACTGAAAAAGGTATTGTATATGTTACTCTTTCATTGCCACCGGGATAAAGAACGAGCTTCGTTTTATTTTTATCATATAAAACACCAAATTCATCACTTAAAAAATATCCGTTGTCTTCTGAAACGGTAATTGAAGCCAAAGAGCTGCATCCGTTAAATGCAGTTGTACTGAGCGAAGTTAAACCGCTGCCAATTGTAACACTTATAAGACCAGTACAGCCGCGGAATACAGAAGAACCGATGTTTGTTACACTGTCAGGGATTGTTACACTTGTAATGCCTGTACAATCGGAGAATGTATAAGAACCGATGCTTGTTGCACTATCAGGAATAGTTGCACTTGTAAGTCCTGTGCAACCAGAGAATGCATAAGAACCGATACTTGTTGCACTATCAGGAATAGTTACACTTGTAAGTCCTGTGCAACCAGAGAATGCATAAGAACCGATACTTGTTACACTATCTGGGATTGTTACGCTTGTAAGTCCGCTACAGCTATAGAATGCATAAGAACCGATACTTGTTACACTATCTGGGATTGTTACGCTTGTAAGTCCGCTACAGCTATAGAATGCATAAGAACCAATGCTTGTGACACTTTCGGGGATTGTTACATTTGTAAGACCGCTACAACCGTAGAAAGTATAAGAGTTAATGCTTGTAATTCCATCAGGAATTGTCACACTTGTTAGTCCTCTACAGTTATCGAATGCATTAGAGCCGATGCTTGTCACG
>JAZSQQ010000008.1:0-2588 GCA_045538055.1 Acutalibacteraceae bacterium | reverse complement strand
CTAGCCTGTCACGCTAGAGGTCGTGAGTTCGAGCCTCATCCGGGTCGCCATTTATGCCTCTGTAGCTCAGTTGGTAGAGCAGAGGACTGAAAATCCTCGTGTCGTTGGTTCGATTCCGACCGGAGGCACCATAAAGAATGTATACGTGACAACATTCTTTATAAAATGCGGATTTAGCTCATCTGGTAGAGCGCCACCTTGCCAAGGTGGAGGTAGCGAGTTCGAGCCTCGTAATCCGCTCCAGATTTATCGGGGTAATAACCTCGGTATTTAGTAAATCCCGAAGCAGTAGTTTCGGGATTTTTTTGCATATTCAAACAAGGGAGTCGGGGAATGAAAAAAGTTAATGGTATACTTACAGTGCTGGCTGTTCTGTTTTTGGCAATCGGATTATTAGTATCAATCAGTGAAAAATATTGGGTAATTTTCAGACTGCCTGAAAATGTTATTTCAGATTTTTCTTTTTTTATAGGCAGTACTTTGCTTGTTGCAGTGTGTATAATCCTGCTTGTTATGAGAATAAAAAACGGTGAAAAAGGAAAAATTCTCGTTTGTATAGGCATACTTCTGTTTTCATTGCCTGCTGTTTCCAGCGGATGCTTCATATTTGGAAAGCTGCCGGAGTATAGCCTTGTTAAGAAATTTGAAAGTTCCGACGGAGAGCACAGTTTGTATTACCGTGAAAACAAAGTCAGAAGATTTGTTGACGATGAAGTACGTGACGGAGTGACAATTATGAATCGTACTGGGCTTTTCACTTATGAAGTTCAGATTAGTCTTACAGATTTTGATGAATCTGAAATAGAGTGGGGCGAAAATAGCGCAATGTATCATTTAAAAGAATTAGAATATTCAACTTATGACGATTAATAATTTAGTGAGGTGAAAAATGGAAAACGAAATGCGATATGCCGTACTGATTGATGCAGACAATGTGGCGGCAAAATACACGAAAAATATTCTCGACGAGCTTTCCAACTACGGAATAGCTACATATAAGCGAGTTTACGGCGACTGGACGAGGACTAATCTTGCAGGTTGGAAGAATATGGCACTTGACAATGCTATAACTCCGGTTCAGCAGTACAGCTATACAACGGGAAAAAATGCTACCGATTCAGCAATGATAATTGATGCAATGGACATTCTCTATTCAAACAATGTAGACGGGTTCTGCATTGTTTCCAGTGACAGCGACTTTACAAGGCTGGCGATTCGTCTGAGAGAGTCGGGCAAGCACGTTATAGGTATGGGCGAAAAGAAAACGCCTAAGCCGTTCAGCACAGCCTGCAATGCGTTCAAGTATCTGGAGATTCTTGCAGAGGAGGAAGTTCAGAGCAATGAGGTTGACCGTGTTGAATTAAAGACGCTGGAAGAAGCTATTATACGTATTATAGCGGAAAATGCCAATCTGGAGGAAGAAATCAACATTGGTGAGCTGGGGAGCCGTCTGCAGGGACGTTATCCTGATTTTGATGTGAGAAATTATGGATATTCCAAGTTTTCTCAGTTTCTCAAGGATTTTGACTGCCTGAGTTTCCGAAAAGTCGGCAGCAGTATTCTTGTATCTCAGAAATCCAAGGAAATTGACCTTGAATCTGTTGAAAATGTTCTTGCTGCAATCGTTCAGACAAACGGTTCAAAGGGATATAATCTTGGCGAATTGAAAAAACAGCTTTGTATCAAGCTTCCCGATTTCAATCTGAAGAAGTACGGATACTCGAAATTCAGCCGTTTTGTCGAGAATTTGCCCGATTTTAAGATAAAAAATAATATGGTTATGGTTGATAAAAAGAAGAAAAAGTGACGGTTTGGTGAAAATATCCAAAACAAATGATGAAATTTGGACAATCTTCTTCTTGACAAAGTAGGAGTAATGTGCTATAATAAATACTGTCGTCAGGGGACGGCGGTTGAAACTTGAAAATCGCAGATAGGACGAGTGTAAGAGAGGCGAGAAAGAAAAGGGAAAGAATTTAGCCTGCGAAAAGGTTAAAAGAAAAACTTTTCAAAAAAGTACTTGACAAACCGAACTGGAAGTGATATAATAGATAGGCTGTCTGATGACGGACGTCTTAAAGCGGACGAGCGCTGAAAAAGTTTTTAAAAAAACTTGAAAAAAGCACTTGACAAACGCAGAAAGATGTGATATAATAGAAAAGCTGCACTGCTCAAAAGAGTGGTAAGCGAACAGCATCTTGAAAATTGAACAATGCAAGAAAAGTAACGACCCTTGAGATTCCTTTGTAAGAAAAGGAAAAGCTCAAGCAAAGAGTAAAAAATGCGCAGTAATAACGCAAGCGTTATTGAACAGGATTGATTTCATAACAACTAAAGTTGTTTTGATATACTATTTTCATAAAGAGTTTGATCCTGGCTCAGGACGAACGCTGGCGGCACGCTTAACACATGCAAGTCGAACGGAGATATTTAGGTTTACTTAGATATCTTAGTGGCGGACGGGTGAGTAACACGTGAGCAACCTGCCTTTGAGAGAGGGATAGCTTCGGGAAACTGATGGTAATACCTCATAACGTACATTTGCCGCATGACAGATGTACCAAAGATTTATCACTCAAAGATGGGCT
>JAZSQQ010000080.1:0-7235 GCA_045538055.1 Acutalibacteraceae bacterium | reverse complement strand
ATTATATTGTAAATACTCGTATAAGGAGGTTGTTGAGAATGCTGAAAGCTGTAACAAAAAGGTTTACCGACAAGTCAACAATAAAGCAGTTCGAGTTTGAGTTTTACTGTGACTGTTGCGGAAAACCGATAAAAACACAGGTTCACGAATTTGTTTCAGGTTTCAAAGATAAAAAGTTTTTAAGTAATGATGAACGGGAAGCCAGAGCAATCATTTACGCAAATGACCACGGCAAGGCTTATGAACGGGCAAACAATGAGGTTCGTCTTGAGCTTAACAGATGTGAAATTTGCGGAAATATGGTTTGCGAGGACTGCACGGTTTACGGCGAAAACCTCAACGGCGGGGTATGTTGTAAAAAGTGTTCAAGTAATTAATTCCGAAAGGAGAAATGCAATATGGGACTTATTAAAGCAGGCATAGGTGCACTCGGCGGTACACTTGCTGACCAGTGGAAGGAGTTTTTCTACTGCGATTCATTGGAAAACGATGTGCTTATGGTCAAAGGCTCAAAGAGAGTCGGCGGACGCTCATCAAACACAAAAGGAAACGATAACATTATCTCCAATGGCTCGGGTATCGCTGTTGCTGACGGTCAGTGTATGATTATTGTTGAGCAAGGAAAGGTAGTCGAGTTTTGTGCAGAGCCGGGTGAATTTACATACAACTCTTCCACAGAGCCTTCAATTTTCTCAGGCAAGCTCGGTGATTCAATCAAAGAAACCTTCAAGACGGTCGGCAAGCGTTTCACCTACGGCGGAGATACAGGCAAGGACCAGCGAGTTTACTATTTCAATACCAAAGAAATTCTCGACAACAAGTTCGGAACTGCCAACCCCTTTATGTTTGAGGTTGTAAACAAACGAATCGGTATGGCAAGAACCGTTCAGGTAAGATGCAACGGTGTTTATTCCTACAAAATCACAGACCCGCTTCTTTTCTACACAAGGATTGCAGGCAACGTTGACGATGAATACAGACGCGATGAAATTGATATGCAGTTAAAAACCGAGTTCGTTTCTGCTCTTCAGCCCGCATTTGCAAGACTGACAGAGCTTGAACTTCGCCCTGCACAGATTCCTGCGCACACAACGGAGCTCAAGGATGCTATGAATGCGGCTCTTAAAGCTGAATGGACAGACCGCAGAGGTATTTCCGTTGAGTCAATTGCGCTCAATCCCATTACCCTCACAGACGAGGATATGAAGAAGATTACACAAATGGAGGATGCCGCAACAATGGGCTCCAATCCGTTTATGATGGCAGGCAGAATGACTGACGCACAGGCAAACGCTATGGAAGCGGCGGCAAGTAACCCCAACGGAGCAATGAACGGCTTTATGGGCTTCAATATGGCAATGGGAGCAAACGGCGGATTCAATGCGGCACAGATGTATCAGGCAGGCGTTCAGCAACAGCAGCAGATGGCACAGCAACAGCCTGCTCCGACACCTGCACCGACTGCTCCTGCACAGGGCGGCTGGAAATGCGCCTGCGGTGCAACGGTAAACGGCAATTTCTGCACAGAATGCGGTGCAAAAAAGCCTGCCGAAGAAGGTTGGACGTGCTCTTGCGGAGCGGTGAATAAAGGCAAGTTCTGCCCCAACTGCGGAAGCAAAAAGCCCGAGGGTGCACCGCTTTATCAGTGCGATAAATGCGGTTGGAAGCCCGAAGACTCACACAATCCACCTAAGTTCTGCCCCGAATGCGGAGACATTTTTAACGAAAACGATATTAATTAATTTATAAAGGAGATTTAACTATGGGACTTTTTGATAAAAAATATTGTGATATCTGCGGTGATAAAATAGGACTTTTAGGCAACAGAAAGCTTGAAGACGGCAATATGTGTAAGGATTGTGCAAAGAAGCTTTCGCCCTTCTTCAGCGAAAGAAGAAGCTCAACTATTGCCGAAATCAAACAGCAGCTCGAATACAGAGAGCAGAACAAGCAGATTCTTGCCGGCTTTTCACCGATGTTCACCTTTGGTGAGGACGATAAAATCTACATCGACCCTATGAAGCAGAGCTTTGTTGTTTCACGCCGCAATCCCGGAAGCTGGAGTGACGAAAATCCCGATGTTATTCCGCTTTCAAGCGTTGCGGGCTGTAGCCTCAGAATTGACGAAGACCGTGAAGAAATCTATACACAGGGCAAGGACGGTGAGGAAGTAAGCTACAATCCGCCGAGATACAAGTTTACTTATGATTTCTACATTGACATCAAGGTAAACAATCCTTACTTTGATGAAATTACCGCAAGACTCAATGACAGCGACGTTGAGGGTATGGGCACAATGGAATATAACCGTTATCAGCAGACTGCACAGCAGGTTATAAACAACCTCACACAGAACGGCAATGCAGGTATGCCGATGGGTGGCGGCTATAATCAGCCTATGAATAACGGTATGCCGATGAATCAGGGCTATGCTCCTCAGGGCGCATACGGTCAGCCGAATCCCTACGCACAGCAGAATGCATACGGTCAGCCGAATCCCTATGCTCAGCAGAATGCATATAATCAGCCGATGAACAACGGATATGCTCCTGCTAACGGTTACAACCAGCCTATGAATAACGGGTATAATCAGCCGATGAATCAGGGTTACAATCAGCAGCCGGCTTACTCTCAGCAGCCTGTATCACAGGCTTGGGTATGTCCCGCTTGTAACGCAACAAACGAAGGCGGTGCATTCTGCACTTGCTGCGGAACTCCCCGACAGAGATGAGTAGAATAAAAACCGCAGTCATTATTATTGTGATTGTTGCATTGGTCGCCGCCGTTGCGGCAGGCGTGTGGTATTACAAAAACAAGTTCTATGTACCGGATAAAAACGGTATGGTTTACTATGATTCAGATATAAACAAGCAAGGAGATGATTAACCTTGTCAACAATTCTTGAACAGAAATGTCCGTGTTGCGGCGGTGCGGTTGAGTTCAATACAGGTGTGCAAAAGCTGAAATGTCCTTACTGCGACACCGAATTTGATATTACCGCGATGCCCGAGGATACGGCAAATCAGGTTGAACAGATAAGCTGGAATTCGCAGGGCTCACAATGGGGTACAGGTGAAACCGACGGTATGAGCGTCTATGCCTGCAATTCCTGCGGCGGTGAAATTGTTGCCGATTCAACAACAGGCGCCACAACCTGTCCGTATTGCGGCAATCAGGTTGTTATGAAGGGGCAGTTTTCGGGTGCACTCAGACCTGACCTCGTTATTCCCTTCAAGCTCGATAAAAAGGCGGCAAAGGAAGCACTTAAAAAGCATATTTCAACAAAGAAGTTTGTTCCGAAATCATTTCTTACCGATAACCGCCTTGAAGAAGTCAAGGGCGTTTACGTGCCTCATTGGCTCTTCACCTGTGATGCAATCGGCAACGCAAACTATAAAGCTACAAAGGTAAAAAAATGGTCGGACGAAAATTACGACTACACCGAAACCTCATATTTTGATATTTACAGAAGCGGCAATATCGGCTTTGACAACATTCCCGTTGACGGCTCAACAAAAATGCCCGATGACCTTATGGAATCCGTTGAACCCTTTGATTTGTCGCAGGCTGTTGACTTCAACACCGCATATCTCGCAGGCTATCTTGCCGATAAGTATGATGTTACTGCGGAAGAAAGTATGCCCAGAGCAAACGAAAGAATCAGACAAAGCATCATTGATTCTTTCAAAGAAACCGTAAAGGGCTATGATGAGGTTGAAAATCAGAGTGCGAATATGAACGTTGCCAACGGCTTATACAAATACGCACTTTATCCCGTGTGGCTTCTCAACACAAAGTGGAACGGTGAGAATTTCACCTTTGCAATGAACGGACAGACGGGTAAATTCGTCGGAAACATCCCGACGGATAAAAAAGCCGTTACAAAGGCTTCGCTTTTACTCGGTGCAGGTATAGGCGCTCTCATCTACGGCCTTTTATGGCTGATTGAGCTGTTTTAAGGAGGTGCAGAAATATGACTAAAAAATTCGTTGCAATTCTTATTGCGGTGATAATCAGTTTATCAATGATGATTTCTGCATCAGCCTATACATACCAATACATTGAAGACCCTGCAGGAAACCTTACCTATGACGAAATTGAAGAGCTCGAAGCTTATGCAGAAAAAATTGAAAGCACTTACGGTATCTGCATTATGCTTGGTATAGCCCGGGATACTGAGGGAATGTCTGACAGCGAATATGCACAGAAAATTTATACCGATAACACCGATAACGAAAACGGATTTATCCTTGTGCATAATGACAGCGAAAGCACCTACGGAATGTTCACATCAGGCAATGCGAAAGAAATTCTTGACGACGAAGCAGTCAATGAAATGCGCGACGCTTACAACTCAAGCAACAGCTATTACGGCGGCATTTCCGACTACTATAAGGCGGCGGAAAGCTTGCTTGCAAGCGGCGAAACAGCGTCCGATAATGCGCAAGCCGTTACAACAGATGATGACACCTCCGAAGAAAAGGACGGTGTGGGTATTATCTGGATTCCCGTTTCTTTGGGAATCGGTCTGTTAATAGGCTTCCTTATCATCAATTCAATCGCTTCAAAAAACAAGTCGGTTTATATGCAGAAAAATGCAACGGTTTACACTCGCCCGGGCAGTATGATTATTACGGGCAGCGCAGATAATTTCCTTTACAGTAATGTTGAACGCAGAGAAAAACCGAAGCAGGAAAACAAAAATTAACCTTTAAGGAGGGATTTCCTATGGGACTTTTTGATTCACTTAAAAGACAGGCAGAATCCGCAATTAAAAGAGAGGTTTCGCAAGGAATAAACAATGCGGTGAACAATGCCGTACAGTCAGTCGGTAAGGGTAAAAATCATACCGAAACCTTTACCTTTGCGTCACTTCCGACAAATGTTGCAGAGCTTCAGACGCTCCCAGAAGCGAGCCTTGATTCTGCTTTTAAAACAACGGCGCTTACTCTTGCGGCTTTGTGCAATTATGAGCACAATCCCGATGCAACAATCGAGATGCTGAACTTTCTTAAGGGACCCGGTGAGGTCAGCGGCTTTGAAAAGCAGTTCATCAAAGAGCATCTTGGCTCTGAGGGCTATAAAGCACGCTCGTTTTTTGAGGGAGCAACTCCGCAGAACGGGTATCAGCCAAATACACCCTATAAAATAACAGTTATTGAAAACCCGTACTCTTTTGATAACGAAAATTGGGCAACGCTCTATGTTCAGAGCGGCGGTGCGGATAACCCGAGACCGATGAAGCTTCGCAAAAAGCCTTCAACGGGACAATGGTTCCTTGTTGAAATCCAGTGTCTTGCCGACATCCGTGTGCCCGTAGAAGAAGACCCCTGGGCATAACATAATTAAAGCAAAGGAGATTTTTATATGAAAAAAATATTTGCATTACTTCTTGCGTTTGTAATGGTATTTTTACTTGCGGCTTGCGGCGATAAAAATCCCGATAAACCCAACGACACTAAACAACCTTCGGGTAACGCAGACATCACAACCTCATTCTTTGAGGTTAGACTCAGTGACGGCTGGATAAATATTGAAGAAGACTTCAAGAATGAAGAGGAATACTCCAAAGCTGTTCTTCAGGTGCTTGACCCCGAGGACAACGAATACTACTTAGTCGAGGCAACAATCAGCGTTGAAATTGATGAGCCTTACGACTTCCGTGAAGACCTTGTTTATTACGGCTTTAATCAGTATGAATATGAAGTGAACAAGTCTTATAAAACCGTTAAAATCGGCGGCGTTGACCTTCTCAAATATGACGACGGCGAAGAAACTCTCGTTTATTTTAACCGTATTGAAGGTGCAAACGCATCGGTTTACGTCAAGTTTGATACAACCGATATCAAGGATGCTCACATTCAGGCACTTCTCGACGGTATAACATTTAACATTAAAGATATTGGAAATGAAGACGGCCCGTGGGAGTGGGAAGGCAAGCCCTTCTCTGCTAAACCTGCAAGCGCACAGGCAGGCTCACTGACAATTAGTTCAACTTTTGTCCCGTTTGAAAAGCCTGTCACAACCTTTGAAACATTTGACCATTCCGTTGCCGCAATCGGTGACAGAGTATATGTTCTTGTTGACGGCGAACTCAGCGAATGTCACTATGACGGCTCGGTATTGGCTTTTGTAAAGGCAATTGAGCTTCCCGAAGATGATTATGACAGAGTTGAAGCAACAGCCGACGGTACTCTCTGGGTAAGCGGTTCAATGAATGACATTCTCTGCATCAAGGACGGCAAAACAGTTGCAACATACGAAGACATCGACAACCTCGCAATTCATCCGTCGGGCAAATGGGGCGTAAATTTCTTCACTTCGAATGAATGTAGTATTGTAACATTCAATGGTAGCACATATACATCAAAGCCTGTTACTTTCAAAGAAGCTGATACAATAATGCAGCTTTGTGTTGACGAGAACAATATTTATGTTTGTGCAAATGCCGCAGACGACAGCGGTCATAAGATATTTATCTACAACAAGGACGGCAAGCTGCAAAAAACTCTCTGCGATGCAGAGGGTGAAGGTCTCGGCAGCGTAACATTTGTTACACAGACCTCCAACGGCTACATTGCTTTTGACGGTAATATGAGAGATGTTCTTCTGTGGGATAACAGCGGCAAATTTATTGCAGAGATTTCTGACGGAGATATTTTCTCCACAAATTACCCGTGGTTCTGCGATGCAACTGTTCTTTCCGACGGCAGCATCTTTACAATTATGACAGACGAGCGTGAAGACAGATCCGCAACCGAGCTTGTAGCGTTCGTCGTTAAAGGATTCTGATTTCAATGAAAAAGATAAAAAGAATTGTTTGTATATTATTGGCCCTGTGTTTCACGGCTACTTTATCCTCTTGCGGAGAAAAACCTCCGCAGGAGGTTACTCCGAGCGGAACAACTGAGAAGACCGAAAATAAAGAAATATCTGTTCTTTCACTTAACAAAGAGTATGTTTCGCATTACGAATGGTACAAGGATACTTCCACAATGCTTGTAAGAAGCGAATATACGGATGTCACCCTTGATGAAGCAACGGAAAAAAAATATCCGCTTCTTGCCGAAACGCTTGCGGAAACTTCTGTTATGCGCAAGAGAACAATGGAAGATGAAAAGGATAATTTTATTGCAATGTCAACCGATGAATTTGAAAACAATAACGATGCCTTTTCAACTTATGTTTCAGCTCTTGACGTTCAGGTAAGACGTGCCGACAGTGTTGCAGTGAGT
>JAZSQQ010000073.1:0-12233 GCA_045538055.1 Acutalibacteraceae bacterium | reverse complement strand
TGTAAAGGGAGCTGTCGCGTAGCGACTGAGGGATTGTCAAAAACCCTTGAATTATCAACAATCCTCCCGTCACGGCTACGCCGTGCCACCCTCCTTTACACAAGGAGGGCTTGGGGTTACTACTGACTTTCAAACATCCCGGCAAACCCGAATACATCAGATGTTTTTTCTGAATATATCAAGCATATGTATTGACATTCCGACGCAATCTTCACGTTCACGAAGGTTTGATAAAAACTTCATATATTCCTCAAATTCGCGGTCGTTTAATGAATCAAACTTATCATCAAAAATATATGACAGCATATCGACACCCACAAAGTGAAGTCTTGTGACCTTATGCTTTTTCATAAGCTCATCGATATCAGATTTGCGGTATAATTCAAATATTTCTTCTTCTGCAGAAACCGTATGATAATTGTCTTTTATAAGCCCTTTGTCAAGGTAGTCCAATATTCTGTTTGTGTAAAAGAATTTATATACTGATGTATCGTTGTTACAGTATGAAGCAAAAATAACACCGCCGGGTTTTGCAATTCTTATAGCCTCGCTGAGCGCTTTATGCTTGTCTTCTTCATTGAAAAGATGATACATAGGACCTAACAACAGCACGATATCATAAGTATCTGTTCTGAATGCAGACAAATCGCAGGCGTTTCCCTGAAAGATTTTGATATTATGATGAGGTTTAACTTTTTCCTGCATTATGCTGAGGTTATGTTCTGTGAGTTCAACTGCCGTAATATCATATCCCATTTCTGTAAGCGTAAGAGAATATCTTCCGGTACCTGCACCTATTTCAATGATTTTCGCACCCTGTGAAAGATATTTTTCAATATATTGCATTGTGGTAAGATATTCAGGCATTCTGCTTCTTCGTGTTAGTCTGGCTTCTTCGTCGTAGTTGTTGTAAAAATCTACTACCGAATTTGCGGTTGCTTCAATTTTCTTGTTGAAAAAATTCATATTACATTCCTCCTGAATGAAAAACGGTGTAAGCTTCTGATAAAAGCCTACACCGTTTATAATCATATCGATAAATTTATATATCCCGAAATGAATATAGGGGTATAGACCTGCAACCGTAATATGGTGCAAGCCACTGAGTATACATATCAAGTTTTTTGAAAAGATATGTTTTCATAAATAAAACCCCGATTCAGTTTGTTTGAGAGTAACATATATGATATGATTTGTCAAGTTGTTTGTTTTTTATGTATGGTTTGAAGGCTTTATCAGCTTATGTTCTGTTAATACTTCGCGTATATATTTTTTGTTGATTTCACTCGTGTCGCTCAGTGGCAGTCTGTAAACACCGCTGTCAAGTCCCATAACATTCATAGCGTATTTTACGGGAATGGGGTTTACGTCGCAGAACATTGTGTTTGCAATATCAAGTAATTCAAGCTGACGGGTAACACTTTCTTTTGTTTTGCCGTCCGAACACAGCTTTGCGAGCTTGTGCATTTCACCGGGCATAATGTTTGCGAGGACCGATATCACACCCTTGGCCCCCATAGCCATAGATGCTGCTGTCTGGTCATCGTTGCCGCAGTATACGTCAAGCTTGTTGCGGCATAAAGCAAGCGTTTTCATCAGTGCGGATATGTTGCCGTTTGCCTCCTTTGTCGCAACAACGTTGCGTATCTCTGCAAGCTCCTTATATGTTTCGGGTCTGATGTCAACGCCCGTACGCGACGGAACGTTGTAAACGATAATCGGCAGGCAGGTACGCTCACTTATAAAGCTGTAATGCTTAATCAGTCCGTCCTGAGAGCATTTGTTGTAGTAGGGTGTTACAATCAGCAGTGCATCTGCGCCTGCACCCTCAGCAGCATTTGAACGCTTAACGGCAGCTTCGGTCGAATTGCTTCCTGTGCCTGCAATGACCGGTACACGCTTCTCTGCATATTTTACAACCATGCGGATAACCTGACGGTGCTCGCGGTTTGACAGGACGGAGGCTTCTCCCGTTGTACCGCAGACGACAATCGCATCCGTGCCGTTCTCAATCTGAAACTCAACCTGCTTTTTCAACGTCGGATAATCAATTTTTCCGTCCTTGGTAAACGGTGTGATTATTGCACACGCCGAACCTTTAAAAACGGTGTGTTTCAAATATATCTACTCCTATGAATAAAATTGAGCCGTACCGAGGTTTAAACTTCGATACGGCTTTAAACGTTATTGTGATTTTATTAGTCCATGTAGCCCTTAGCAGCAAGAAGCTCAGCAAGAAGAACTGCACCGCCTGCAGCACCGCGGAGAGTGTTGTGTGAAAGGCATACGAATTTGTAATCGTACTGTGTATCTTCACGGAGTCTGCCGATGCTTACAGCCATACCGCCCTCAAGGTCACGGTGAAGCTTTGTCTGCGGCATATTGTCTTCAACAAAGTAGTTGAGGAACTTCTTCGGTGCGCTGGGGAGTGAAAGCTCCTGCGGTACGCCCTTGAAGTTTTCCCAGATGCTGATGATTTCGTCCTTTGAAGGAATCTTGTCAGCAAATTTCATAAATACTGCACCGAGGTGGCCGTTTGAAACGGGAACACGGATACACTGTGCTGTGAAGTGAGGCTCGACAGCGTTTACGATACCGTCAGCTTCAACTGTACCCCAGATCTTAAGCGGCTCCTGCTCGCTCTTTTCCTCTTCACCGCCGATGAAGGGGATAACGTTATCGATCATCTCAGGCCATGTTTCGAAAGTCTTACCTGCACCTGAAATTGCCTGATATGTGCAGACGAGAACGTCATCAACCTTGTAGCCTGCTTTATCAAGCGGATAAACAGCAGGAACATAGCTCTGAAGTGAGCAGTTTGACTTAACTGCGATAAAGCCGCGGTTTGTGCCGAGACGCTTCTTCTGCGAAGCGATAACCTCGATGTGGTCAGCGTTAAGCTCGGGAACAACCATCGGAACGTCGGGTGTGCCTCTGTGAGCGCTGTTGTTTGAAACAACGGGGCACTCTGCCTTAGCGTATCTTTCTTCAAGTGCCTTGATTTCGTCCTTCTTCATATCAACTGCACAGAAAACGAAATCAACGAGCTTTGCGATTTTTTCAACATCAGCTGTTGCGTCGTAAACAACAAGGTCAGCCATGCTCTCGGGCATCGGAGTGTCCATGCACCAACGGCTGCCTACAGCCTCTTTGTAAGTCTTGCCTGCTGAACGCGGGCTTGCTGCAACAAGAACAACCTCAAACCAGGGGTGGTTCTCAAGAAGAGAAGCGAATCTCTGGCCAACCATACCTGTTGCGCCGATAATACCAACTTTGTAAGTTTTCATATTGAATCACCTGTAAATAAAAATTAAAAATGTATTGCGTATTCAAGATTTCTGTAATATAATACAAATATGAACACGAATATTTGGTGAATATGATACCATTATAAATATTTAAAGTCAATACCAATGTTCAGGAAAACACTAAAATTTTGAGGTTTTATGATGAAAAAAAGCGACTTTTTTTACGATTTGCCCGAAGAGCTTATCGCACAGCACCCGATTGAGCCGAGAGATGCATCACGTCTGCTCGTTTTAGATAAGAAAATGGGTGATATTGAGCACAAGCATTTCTATGATATTCTTGATTATCTTAAAGAGGGCGATTGCCTCATTCTCAATAATACAAGAGTGCTTCCGGCACGCATGTACGGTGTAAAGGTCGGCACGGGCGCGGTCGTTGAGTTTCTTCTTCTCAATCAGCACGATGCTCACGAATGGGAAGTCCTTGCAGGGCCGGGTAAAAAGGCGAGAGAAGGTGCTGAATTTATTTTCGGTGACGGACTTATGAAATCAACCGTTCTTTCGGTTATGGAAAACGGCAACCGTGTTGTAAGATTCGATTATGAAGGTAATTTCTATAATGTGATCGATGAAATCGGCGAGATGCCGCTTCCGCACTACATAAAGGAACGACTTGAAGACAGTGAAAGATATCAGACCGTTTATTCAAAGGAGCTCGGTTCAGCCGCAGCACCGACGGCAGGTCTTCATTTTACTCCCGAAATTCTTGAAAAGATTAAGGCGAAAGGGATAGAAGTCGGATTCGTAACGCTTCATGTCGGAATAGGTACTTTCAGACCTGTTAAGACCGAGAACATTGAAGAACATCAGATGCATTCGGAGCATTATTCAATCCCTGCAGAGACGGCAGATATCATCAACCGCACAAAGAAAAACGGCGGACGTGTTATTGCGGTCGGTACAACCTGTTGCCGTACGCTTGAATCTGTCTGTCAGGCAAAGGGCGAAGTCTGTGAATACGATGACTGGACAAGCATCTTTATCTATCCGGGATATGACTTTAAATGTATAGATGCACTTCTGACAAATTTCCACCTTCCCGAAAGCACACTTATTATGCTTGTAAGTGCTTTCTGCGGATATGAAAATACAATGAACGCGTACAAAACTGCTGTAGATGAAAAATACAGATTTTTCAGTTTCGGAGACGCAATGTTTATAGCAAACCATAAAGGAGAATAAGATGGCTTCTTTTAAAATAATCAAACAACAGGGCAATGCACGACTTGGCGAATTCACCACCGTACACGGTACGGTTAAAACCCCTGCTTTTCAGAATGTTGCAACCTGCGGCGCAATCAAAGGTGCTCTTGATGCCTACGATTTAAAAGAAATCGGTGCTCAGGTACAGCTTTGTAATACCTATCACTTGCACGTTCGTCCGGGTGACGAGCTTGTCAAGGAGCTTGGCGGGCTTCATAAATTCACGGGTTGGGATGGTCCTATCCTCACGGACAGTGGCGGATTTCAGGTTTTCTCACTTGCGAAGCTCCGTCAGATTAAGGAAGAGGGCGTAACTTTCGCATCGCATATTGACGGTAGGCGAATATTTATGGGTCCTGAAGAAAGCATGCGTATTCAGTCAAACCTTGGTTCAACTATCGCAATGGCTTTTGATGAGTGTGTTGCAAACCCGTCAACTCATGCATATTCAAATGCTTCCTGCGAAAGAACAACGCGTTGGCTCATCCGCTGTAAGGAAGAGATGGAAAGACTCAATTCTTTGCACGACACAATCAATAAAAATCAGCTTCTTTTCGGTATAAATCAGGGCTGTGTATATGATGACCTAAGAATTGAGCATATGCAGAGAATCGCAGAGCTTGACCTCGACGGCTATGCAATCGGCGGTCTTGCTGTAGGTGAGCCGAAAGAGGATATGTACCGCATTATTTCTGCTGTTGAGCCGTATGCACCAAAGGATAAAATCCGTTACCTTATGGGCGTCGGTACTCCTGGAAATATTATTGAAGCGGTCAGCCGCGGAGTTGACCTTTTTGACTGCGTAATGCCGAGCCGCAATGCACGTCACGGTCATCTTTTTACAATGAACGGCATAATCAATATAAACAATGCCAAATATCAGAAGGATGACACTCCGATTGACCCCGAATGTAACTGCCCGACCTGCAGAAAGCATTCAAAGGCATATATCCGTCATCTCTTCAAAGCAAAGGAAATGCTCGCAATGCGCCTTTGCGTAACGCACAACCTCTATTTTTATAATACGCTTATGGAAAAAATCCGTGCATCGCTTGAGGACGGAACTTTTGACGAATTCAAAGAAAAATATGTCGATTTACTCGATACAAGAATATAACATTTTACAGATTAAAATTTAACTTGCTTTTTTATACAAAGTACTGTATAATATTAACATTGTTTTTAAGGAGGATAAAATTATGGGAAATATGTTTGGCGATCCTAAAATGCTCATTATGTTAGTGGGTATGGTTGCTCTTATGTACTTCATGATGATCAGACCGCAGAAGAAAAAGCAGAAGGAAGAGCAGGCAATGCGTGACAACCTTCAGAACGGTGATGAAATCACAACAATCGGCGGTATCATCGGCAGAATCGTTACTGTAAAGGACGATACAATCGTTATTGAAACAGGTGCGGACAGAAACCATATCAAGATCACTCGTTGGGCTGTCAGCCAGAACAACACAGCTAACGAAAAGCTTGCAGCTGAAAGAGCTGCAGCCAAGGAAGCAGCAGAAAAAGAAAAGGCTGCCCGTATGGAAGCTAAGGGAAAGACAGAGAAAAAGAAGAAGAATAAAGAAGAAAAGTTCTGATTTTTTACAACCTGCTTAACGGCAGGTTGTTTTTTTGTGCAAAATTGATTTACTGCAAAGAAACACCCGGATGTTTCAGATACATCCGGGTGTTGTTGTGTTTATTTGTATTCTTCAAGAATTTCTCTCATAAGCTTTGGGTTGTCTGTCATAAGGCAGTCTGCACCGAGTTCTATAAGAGTACGCATTTCGTCAGGATCATTGATTGTCCAGTACTGAACAGCGATATTACGCTTGTGAGCACGATTAACAAGACTTTTACTTACAAGGTTAAGATCGAAACCGATATCGTAAGAAACAGGAATCTGAAGGGTTGAGAAGCTGCTGTTGTCAAAAAGATTTACACCAAGGTACTGTGTAAGAACAAACTGTGCAGCCTTATACGGTGCTGCACCGTCAAGAAGGTCGGGGTAATTCTCTTTAAGCTCTTCTCCGATTTCATCCTTGAATGTGCCGACAACAATCTGATCCAGATAGTTCGGGAATCTTTCCTTGAGCATGTCGTAGAAAATCTTACAAGCCTTTTTACCTTCTTCACCTTCATTCTTGATTTCAAGAATGAACATAAGGTCAGGGTGGCTTTCGTAGAAAAATTCAAAAAGCTGATCAGCAGTTGCCATCTGAAGCCCTATAGCCTTGAAATCTTCTACGTCCTTGTAAATTCGCTCGCCGTTTTCGTCTTCAAAATAGTAGCCGAAGTTGTACTGCTGAAGTTCTTCAAGTGTCATATCCGCGATGTAGTGACGTTTAGACTCATCTTCAATAAGAGCTTTCATATCCTCGTAACTGATATCACCGTTTATGTTGCAGGTTTCGTCGATGTAGCTGTCGTGATTGAATACAAGATAGCCGTCCTTTGTCATATAAATGTCACTTTCAACGATGTCTACGTTGTATGTAAGAACAGCTTCTTTGAAGGCAAGAAGAGTGTTTTCGGGGTTGATTGCCGCACCGCCGCGATGAGCTGCGATCATAGTCGGCTGACCTTCTTTTAAAACAAACGGGTTTTCCTCAAGATTCTTCTTCGGTGGAATTATGTTGATTGTTACAAAGAAAAGGACGAGTACAAGAACAATACAGCCAAATATTTTCAATCCCTTATGCTTTTTATTGCTTTTTTCAGTCTTCTTTTTCATTTTATAAATCCTTTCATTTAAACCAGAATATTTATGTTTATAACATAAAATCCGTAATTAATCAACACAAAAAGCTTGTTAGTTTTACATACCTGATATAATGTAAAAACCTCAGACTGTTACAACCTGAGGTTTTTGTTACATTATTCAAACTCAATTTCAGCAATAACGGGACAGTGGTCAGAAGGGAATGCGCCATTGATTTTATCCTGCACAACCTGATAAACCAAAGCGTTGAAGCCTTCTGTTATAAACACAAAGTCGATAACCGATCTTTCACCGTTGTGGTGGAAAAATTCGTGGAACGTGAAAGTATCCTCAGTAACGGGAGCAACATACTTTGTATCCCTGAAAATACCGTAGCCGATCATATCCGGGTAGCAGTCCGTTTTTTCGGGAATGTTGAAGTCACCCGTGATAACGATGGGACAGTCAATATTCTTTGCAAATTCGTTGATAAGGCGTACACCGTTCTTACGTGCCTCAACGCTGATATGGTCAAGGTGAGTGTTCATTGCGACAAAAACGTTTCCGCTTTCCTTGTCACGGAGCTTTGCATAAGAGCATACCCTCGTGCAGGCTGTGTCCCATGACCTTGACGGTACATCGGGAGTCTCGCTTATCCAGAAGGTGTCGCCTTCAATGAAGTCAAACTTGTCTTTTTTATAGAAAACGGGAGAAAATTCACCGTCTTCCTTACCGTCATCACGTCCGACACCGATATAATCGTATTCAGGCATATTTTTCCAAAATACTTTCATCCAATCAAGATGAGCTTCCTGAAGACCGAAGATGTCCGGCATATACTTGCGTACTGTAGCAATAACATCGTCCTGACGGTCAAACCAATCGTGACCTTCGCAGCCGTGGCAAAGGATGTTAAAAGTCATAACTTTCATTATTCAACACCACCGTTATTTGTAATCTGATAGCTGAGAGTCATAAGACTGTCGTTAAGGTGAACATTTTCAACATTTGCCTGGGGATAAACTGAATTGATATCGTAATGGCTGAAGTTCCAGAAATTTGTGATACCTAAGTTTATAAGCCTGTCAACAATTTCGGGAGTTGCGAGTGTCGGAGTACAGAGTACGGCAACAATCGGCTCAACCTCTTTGCAGTAAATCTCAAGGTCCTCAATGGGGGAGATGGAAATACCCTTGATTCTGATATCCTGCATTTCTTCAGCTCTTTTATCAAAAATACCTACTAACTCAAAGCCTCTGTCTTCAAAAGCCATATGTGCGGCGATAGCTTTACCGAGGTTACCGCAACCGATAATAATTGTTTTGAACCCGTTGCCGACACCGAGGATGGAACCGATTTCAGTACGGAGCTGGTCAACGTTATAGCCGTATCCCTGTTGACCGAAACCACCGAAGCAGTTAAGATCCTGCCTTATCTGCGATGCCGTGAATCCCATCATCTGTGAAAGCTCGCGTGATGAAATTCTTGAAATATTCTTTTTTTTAAGTTCGCCGAGGAATCTGTAATATCTCGGCAGACGCTTGATTACGGACATTGATATATCCTTTTTCTCTTTTGGCATAATAATTCCTTCCTGTAATGGTATTTATGCTCTGAGTTTTTTTACTGTTTCCATAACGTAGTTTCCGAATTCTTCACAAGTGCAGCCTGTGTCACGGCCTGTAATCTGAAGCTTCTTTTCTTCATACATACAGATGTCGAGTGCTCTTTCAAGTAAGTCTGCGCTTTCCTGCTCACCGATGTGAGAAAGAAGCATAACTGTAGCACGGAGCATTGAGCAAGGATCAGCGTACTGACCTCTGCCTTCACGCATCATTCGGGGAGCTGAACCGTGGATAGCTTCAAACATAGCGTATCTCTTACCGATATTTGCACTTCCTGCAGTGCCTACACCGCCCTGGAATTCAGCAGCTTCGTCTGTGATGATATCACCGTAAAGGTTGGGAAGAACGAATACCTTGAAGTCCTTACGGCGCTTCGGGTCGATAAGCTTTGCTGTTGTGATGTCGATATACCATTCGTCAGTTGTGATTTCGGGATAATCCTTACCGATGTTTTTACAAAGGTTGAGGAACTTACCGTCAGTTGTCTTGATGATATTTGCTTTTGTAATGATAGAAACTCTGTCCTTCTTATTTCTTCTTGCGTAGTCATATGCAAGCTTTGCGATTCTTTCAGTACCCTCCGTTGTTGTAACAACAAAGTCAACTGCAAGGTCGTCTGTTACATTGAAGCCCTTTGAACCGACAGCGTAAGCGCCCTCTGTGTTCTCACGGAAGAATGTCCAGTCAATGCCCTCGTCGGGAACCTTAACGGGACGGAGGTTAGCAAAAAGGTCGAGAGCCTTACGCATAGCAACATTTGCACTTTCGATGTTCGGCCACGGATCACCAGCCTGCGGTGTTGTTGTGGGTCCCTTGAGGATAACGTGACAAGCCTTGAGCTCTTCAAGAACGTCATCGGGAATAGCCTTGTTGGCTGCAACACGGTTTTCAATTGTAAGACCGTCGATAACCTTGAATTCAACCTTACCCGCCGCAACCTTATCGGCAAGCATATATTCAAGAACTCTTGCGCTTTCTTTTGTAATAACAGGGCCGATACCGTCACCGCCGCAAACGCCGATGATGATTTTATCAAGCTTTTCAAAGTCAACAAAATCGCCCTGAGCCTTGATTGCATCTGAACGGTCGCTCTGTTCGCGCATAAGAGCTTCAAATTTTTCTACTGCATTTTTAATCTGTAATTCTGTCATGGTAATTCTCCTTATGAGTTCTCTCTTGTGTAGTCAAGAAGACTGCCTGCGAGGATGATATCTCTCTGACGCTCAGAAAGCTGATAATCAAGAGCATATTCTTCGCCTGTTGTAATGTTTTTGAGTGTTACCTCACTGCCGTTTGCGATTGCATCGCGGATAGCGGGGAGGCAAAGCTCGTCGTTTACACTGATCTTATCGTAGTCAGCCTCGTTTTTGAATGTGAACGGAATAATACCTGCGTTAACAAGGTTTGCACAATGGATACGTGCGAAAGACTTTGTAACAACAGCCTTGATACCGAGGTAAAGCGGAACAAGAGCCGCGTGCTCTCTTGATGAACCCTGCCCGTAGTTAGCACCGCCGATGATGATACCCTTGCCTGCTTCCTTACAATGCTCTGCAAACTTTTCGTCGCACTGTTTGAAGCAGAAGTTTGAAAGGAAGGGGATGTTTGAACGGTAGGGGAGGATCTTTGCGCCTGCAGGCATAATGTGGTCTGTTGTGATATTGTCGCCGACCTTGAGAACAGCCTTTGCAGTGATTTCTTCCGGAAGAGCCTCTGTCTTCGGGAAAGGCTTGATGTTCGGTCCGTACATAATCTCAACGCTGTCTGCATCTTCGATAGCTGCAGGCATTGCGATCATATTGTCGTTGATGATAAACTCATCAGGCATTTCAATTTCGGGCATTTCGCCGAGCTTGCGAGGATCTGTAAGCACGCCTGTAAGAGCTGATGCTGCTGCAACCTCGGGGCTTACAAGGTAGATACCTGCATCTGCAGTACCTGAACGGCCTTCAAAGTTACGGTTGAATGTGCGAAGTGATACACCTGCCGAGTTGGGTGACTGACCCATACCGATACACGGACCGCAGGCTGACTCAAGGATTCTTGCACCGGCATCAATCATATCTGAAAGCGCACCGCTGAGAGCAAGCATATTGAGAACCTGCTTTGAACCCGGAGCGATTGAAAGGCTTACCGACGGGCAAACGGTCTTACCCTTAAGAATAGCTGCAACCTTGAGCATGTCCATAAGTGAAGAGTTTGTGCATGAACCGATACAAACCTGATCAACCTTGATTTCGCCGATTTCTTCAACCTTTTTAACATTATCGGGCATATGAGGCATAGCTGCAAGGGGAGCGAGAGTTGAAAGGTCAATTTCGATAACCTCATCGTATTCTGCACCTTCGTCAGCTGAAAGCTCAATCCAATCCTTTTCACGGCCCTGAGCCTTAAGGAATTCACGTGTGATGTCGTCTGACGGGAAGATTGATGTTGTAGCACCAAGCTCAGCACCCATATTTGTGATTGTAGCTCTTTCGGGAACGGAAAGCGTTTTGACACCTTCTCCGCCGTATTCAACAATTTTGCCTACGCCGCCCTTGACGGACATAATGCGGAGAACCTCAAGGATGATGTCCTTTGCAGCAACCCACGGTGAAAGCTTGCCTGTGAGGTTAACTCTTACCATTTTCGGCATAGTAATATAGTATGCGCCGCCGCCCATAGCAACAGCAACGTCAAGTCCGCCCGCACCCATAGCGAGCATACCGATACCGCCGCCTGTAGGAGTGTGTGAGTCAGAACCGATAAGTGTCTTACCGGGAGCGCCGAAACGCTCAAGATGTACCTGATGGCAGATACCGTTACCCGGACGTGAGAAACGAAGACCTCTCTTCTTCGCAACACTCTGGATAAAACGGTGGTCATCAGCATTTTCAAAGCCTGTCTGAAGTGTGTTGTGGTCAATATAAGCAACTGAAAGCTCAGTTTTGACTCTTTCAATTCCCATAGCCTCAAACTCAAGGTAAGCCATTGTACCTGTTGCATCCTGAGTGAGAGTCTGGTCGATCCTGAGACCGATTTCGCTGCCAACGGTCATATCGCCCGAAAGCAGGTGGTTTTTAATAATTTTCTGCGCGATTGTGTAGTTCATAAAAACAGTTGAACCTCCGACTTGTTTAATTTTTTAACAAAGTTTATTTTATTCTATAAAGATAACTTTGTCAATAATTTGACGATATTTTTTGACAATTATTTTATACTTTAAACAGCAAACAACAGACATAAGATGAAGCATCACAAATTCGGGTTTGTAGAGCAAAGGCGATGCCTTTGCAATGATATATCCGCGATGCGGATATGATGAATGATGTCGCTTCACTAATGATGTGTTTGCATCGCAAACATTAAGGGGCTGCGACGCTGAAATTATAGCACCGACTTTAGTAGAACGAGTAG
>JAZSQQ010000005.1:0-58728 GCA_045538055.1 Acutalibacteraceae bacterium | reverse complement strand
TCAAGAACTACGTCAACACCGATTTCGCCCCAAGGAAGCTCTGCAGCATTAGCCATAGCATAAATCTTAAGAGTCTTGCCGTCTACAGTGATTGTACCTGCTTCGTCATCAGCTGATACTGTGTGAAGGTTCTCACCGATTGTACCGCAGTAACCGCCCTGAGCTGTATCATACTTAAGAAGAGTAGCAAGCATTGAGGGCTTTGTGAGGTCGTTGATAGCAACAACATCGTAACCTTCTGCACCGAACATCTGGCGGAATGCAAGACGACCGATACGACCGAAACCGTTAATAGCAACTTTAACTGACATTTGAATTACCTCCAAAATAGTAATTTATTTTATTTACCGATAGCTATTTTATAACTTTTAAAGAATTAATTCAAGTGGTTTGTTATATTTTTAACTCAATTTTTAAACTTTTGGTAATCTGTACAAAAAATACAAAATCCTGACAAAAAAGCATATACAATTAACAAAGAAAAACGGGTAAATTTTCACTATAACCATAGTTTTTCCTATATTTATTCACTAATTCACTTGAAATCGGATTTTTTTATTGTATAATTATCAAAGATTTGAGGTGAGAGTTTGGGCAGACTGATTTCATACAATGTCGACAAAGATTACGACGGAGAAAACGTTTATAAGTTTTTAAGAGAAAAAGCAAAAATTTCATACCGTCTTTTAAAGTCGCTCAAGCAGATTCCGAACGGAATTATGCTCAACGGTGAACATATCCGCACCGTTGATATCATTCACACGGGTGACGTTCTCTCTGTTGACATACCCTGCCCTGAAAGCGAAATTGAGCCCGTTGAGATGCCTCTTGAGATACTTTATGAGGACAGCGATTTGCTTATAATCAACAAAGACCCGTTTATCGCCTGTCACCCGACACATAATCATCAGGGTGATACACTTGCAAATGCGGTAGCCTACCACCTTAAATCAAAGAATAAGAACTCAGTTTTCCGTGCTGTCGGCAGGCTTGACAAAGGCACATCGGGAATTGTTATCTGCGCACTCAACAAGCATTGTGCCGCAATGATTCCCAGAAATGTAGAAAAGGAATATCTTGCAATCATAAACGGTAAGCCTGAAAAAGAAGGGACGATCAACGCACCTATATACCGTCCAGACCCGATGAAAACAATACGTGCTGTCGGCGAAAGCGGAGATTATGCAGTTACACATTGGGAAGTTTTAAAGCAAGACAACGAAAAAGCACTTGCAAAAATCAACCTTGAAACGGGCAGAACGCATCAGATACGAGTTCATTTTGCGCATATCGGTATGCCGCTTGTCGGCGACAGCCTTTACGGTACAGACGAGAATAATTATGGACATCAGATGCTTCATTGCCATCAGGTTTCATTTGTTCATCCCGTCACCAAAGAAAAAATCACAATCAATGCAGCAATGCCTGAAGATATGCAGAGGATTGCAGACGAGATAGAGTAACACAAACCCCGACAAATTCGGATTTGTCGGGGTTCTTTGGTTTTGCACAATCTATCTCTGTGCTCGTAGGGACCGGCCTCCCGGACGGTCCGCAGATTCTGCTGTGTTAACGGACGGTCGAGGACGCCCGTCCCTACGCAGTTGACTGAAGCAGGGTTCGTAGGGGCGCGCATTGCGCGTCCGCTTAATCAATTACGTTTTTACGGACGACCAATGGTCGCCCCTACGATGATGATTTGAATTCTGTTCAACAAACCCGAAATTGTCGGCATTTTCGCATAGTGTAGAACAACCTCCGCAGCTCACGCTGCGGAGGTTGTTTCTATACATTATACTCGTATCAACACACAGAACACCGTTCCCTGTGATTTCGAGCACCGTTTCTTGGATTACTTATTATTCTTCGATTTGTGTTTTGGTTTCTTTTTACTTATTATTATCTGAAATACCATTGGAATCCAGATTGGCAAAAGAGCCACGGTGAATACTAAAAAGCTAATGAAATACAGGAGGATTATTTTGCCTTTTGCTTCGTCTGTTGCTGTGTTTTCATCCATATAAACAATCGTTTTATCAGCAGATGTTATACTGATTCCTTGGCGATGTAAGCCAAGTGTGGAAACAAACTTCTGACGAGAATACTTGAAACGGGCTATATCATCACTCTTAAACTGGTTGCAATTATCAATATATGTAGGGTGTATCTCTAAAGTGTCCCCGTTTTCCAATTCAACTATATAACGTTTGGTAGAAGGACGGGATCCCTTCACATAGACAGTATAACCGCCACAATACTCTGAAACGGCATCTTTATCCAAATCAGATAGCATTACTTGAAATTTGATTGATTCAGAAAGTGGATATAATCCCACAAGGAAAAAAATAAAAAAGGCAAAATACGATTTAATTATTCTGATAAGTTTTTTAGTTTTCATAGCATCAGCAATCCCACTTATAATGCCTTAAGTTAGAATCCATAAACAATGCACCTATATCAAGAGCGTGGATGAGAGTGCCGTCCTCCATGGGATAAACGGTAACGTCCTGTCCTTCGCCGCCGAAATTATCGATAAGTTTCCACTCATACATAATTCTGTCGAAGCACTTTTCAACTTCGCCTGTTTCGGGATTAATTGTATAAACTGCTCTTGTCATATCATTTGTGCCGACATAGATAAGGCCGTTATAAACTTCACCGCCCTGGGGTTTACCGACCATTTCGGAAAGCTCTACGGTTTTAACATACTCAAATGTTTCAAGGTCGAAGCAATAAAGGTCGGTCGCTTCCTTACTGTGTGAAGAATAGATTAGTCGGTTTTCCTTATCGCAGGCAAGCCACGACATTCCCCGTGTCATAATGTCATTCGGAAGAACCTTATATTTACCCGTAAATTCAAGTGTTTCGGCATCGTAAACAGCAACAATCGGATATTTCCACACCTTGCTGTCCTCAAGCGGTGCGTAAATATAACCGTCGCAGTAGCTGATTCCGCCGATGTGCGCCGAACCGTAATTCTCTTTGAACTCAACGGGAATCGCTTCATAATTATACGCAAGTACAGTCTGATTATCAAATGCAATCTTGACGAGCGACGTCTTTCCGCTGAAATACCAGGCTTCGCCGTCGGTTGTTACGCCCTGACCGCGTTCAATCGTTTCAAGTCCGAAAACCTTTGAATTTGATTCATACGGATAAATATCCCCGTTGAACCCTGCATTGATGCCGTTGCTCATTGTCATAAGCAAGGCGATAATTCCTGCAAATATTCTGTAAAAAGCACCTTTTACAATGTTATAAAATACAAGCATTTATAACTCTCCTTTTAGCCGATAACAGAATCGCACCAGGCGGCGATATCAGCATATACGTCAAATCTTTCGTCCTCGTTGTGAATCTCATGTCTGAGGCCATTGTAGAGCTTAATTGACACGTTTTTGTGTCCTGTCTGTACGAATTTATCGTAAACAGTCTGAACACCCTTACCGTACATACCTACGGGATCTTCAGTACCTGCAATAAGATACATCGGCAAATCTTTCGGAGTTGCGGTGAATGCATCGGGTGCGCTGATAAACTGAAGAATTTCAAAAAGGTTTTTATAGCCTGACAAGGTAAAGAGGAAACCGCAGTATTTGTCTTCAATATACTTGTCGATGTTTTCTTTGTTCACTGAAAGCCAGTCAAAAGCAGTTCTGCCCTCAAAGCGTTTGTTATATGCACCGAAAGCAAGTCCGTTGATAAATTCGCTCTTGAATTTAGGTCCTTTGATTTTTTCAATAAGAGATGCAACAAGGATACCTGCGCCTGCCGCGGGATTCGGTCCGCTTGTGCCGCAGATGATTGCGCCTTTGATATCGGATGCGTATTTAGTAATATAATGACGTGCAACGAAAGAACCCATACTGTGACCCATAAGAATTACAGGCTTGTTGAATTCTTCCTTTGCCATAAGAGTGAGCTTATGTACGTCCTCAACAAAGCCGATACCTGCTTTGTTCTTATCACCGTTGAAGTATCCGAGATCATCGTCAGAATTGATTGATCTGCCGTGTCCGACGTGGTCATTCATAATAAAAGCATAACCCTGCTCGCAGAGGTAGCCTGCCATTTCTTCGTATCTTTCGCCGTGTTCAGCCATGCCGTGTGCAAGCTGAAAAACAGCTTTGATTTCACCGTTTTCGGGAGCCCAGCTTCTTGCAAAGATATCGGCAACTCCAGTTACTGACGGATATGTATATTCTTTTCTTATAACCTTCATAGTAATAAACCTCCGGACATTATTATTTATAATATTATATCACCTGACAAAAAATTTTTATATAAATAAATTCAACAAATAGCATTTTTTCTCTTTGTGCAAAACAACAAAAGTAACTGTAAGAATCAAATTTTTACAGTTACTTTTTAGTGGCTAGGAAAAAATGCGCAGAATGAACAAACTGAGCCAAAACAAAGATTAACTTTGTTTTGGGTACCCGAAGGCGTACAAAGGTACGTCGAGTGGCGAAGTCTGTTTATAGCATAAAACACTATTTTATAAAACCTATTTATATTTTTATAAATTTAGGAGTTCCTTCAGAGCTTTAACACCCCAAAGGAACCCCCTAGTTAATTTCGTTTTATGCGGTCTGCACTTTTTTAACAGCCACTTATTTATTAATCGTTATTGTCTATAAAGAGCTTGTCGTTATCTGAGTAGATATCATAAGCGTTGTGAATTACGCTGATTTCAGCGTCACCGTGGTCTCCACCGTATTCACCGTCAAGAGTCCATGGAATCTTATCTTCACAAGTAATTTTAACGTGCTTTGTCTTTGTGAAAACGATATGATCTCCGCTGTAGTCCTTTTTGATAACCTTGTTGAGAATTCCGAGGATATCGATATTTCTCTTAAGTCCGTGAACAAGAAGGAGTTCAAACTCACCGTCGTTGAGCTTGATGTCGTCATACTTGAAAACACCTGCAACTGATGTTGTGTTTGAAACGGCACCGAAATAAACGTTTCCTTCAACAACACCGCCATCATATTCAACTTTCATATAGGTCGGTTTGAATCCGAAAAGCATCGGGAAAAGACGCACACCAACACCGTAAAGAACATATGCTTCATGACCGAAAAGGTTCTTCCACTTCTGCGGAGTCGCGTAAGAAAGGTCTGTCGCAGCACCAAATGAAGCAATATAATTAAAGTGTCTGTTCTGGAAAAGACCTACGTCATATCCGTTGGTCTTGCCGTTGAGGATGAGGTCAGTTGCAGGACCTACACCAACGGGAATACCCAAAGTGCTTGCAAGGTCATTTGTTGAGCCCGAGGGAATATAACCTACAGGAATCTTTTTATCCAAAGCCATAAGGCCGTTGATTGTTTCGTTGAGCGTACCGTCACCGCCGCAACAAAGAACAAGGTCGAAATCACTGCCCTTTTCTTTTACAATGGCAGTAGCATCTTCGGGACCTTTTGTTGTTTCAACAAAGAACTCAAAATCAGCAGGAGAAAGCTTATTTATTATATCAACTGCGCTGACACGTTTACGGTCAACACCTGCACACGGGTTAATTATAAGTAAAACCTTTTTCTTTGCCAACTCATCACTTCCGTTTCTTTAAAATATTGATATGAGTATATCAAAACGTTAAATTCACGTCAATACACTTAACATAAATATTACGAAAAAGGAAAATTGTAACAAAATTATTTAATATTCAAATCAAAAATTTGGTATATTTCGGAGTAGTCCGCAACATAAAAATCAGCAATTTCTCTGATATGTTCGCGTTCATCTTCGGCAGAGTAGTCTTCAATCGCTACAACCTTATATCCTGCTTTCTTGGCTGTATCAATAGCATATGCAGCATCTTCAAAGATAAACGTATTTTCATCTGCTCCAAGAAAGTCACGTGCCATATTATATACATCAGGCTCGTGCTTGCTTATACCAATCTCTCTTGTTGAAAAAACAGCTTCAAAATATTCGAGCAAGCCGTTTCTCTCAAGTGCAGGCTCCATAAGATATCGGTCAGTTGCTGTTGCTACGACACAACGCACGCCGTTAGCTCTTAAGGTCTGCAGGAATTCACGGACACCTTCTTTTGCCTTTGCAACATTTTCGTAATAATACTCAAGGATTTTCATTATATCCGCACGGATTTCTTCGGCAGTCATATCCAGCTCATAATTTTCAAGGAAATACTTAATTGCGTTGACGTATCCGTATTTTCTGAAAATTCTGCTTTCCTTTGGCTCAATACCGCGCATCATAAGAAACGCACTATCGAGTGTATCCCAGATATGCATTGAGTCCATAAGAGTACCGTCAGCATCAAAAATTGCATACTTTATTTTTTCCATAGCTTTTTCCTTCTAAAAAACCGAGGCGGAACTTTCGTCCGCCTCGTTAAAATTTTAAATTAAATCAGATGTAGAGGAACCATTCAAGGATACTTACGATGAAGTCGATAACATCCAACCAGAATCCTTCTGCACCCCAAGTGTACATCCAGTCGATGAGCTTTTCAATCGGCTTTGTTGAAACGTGCTCAACATCAAGAGCTTCAACGATTTCATTACCCGAAATGCTTAATGTATACTCTTCGCTGAGAGAGCCGTCTGCATTAATAAATGTGCCTTCAGCAAAATGGAAATTATATGTTTCAGCGTGGTTGATGTCGTTATTAAAAGCAACAATTACAACGATTTTGCCGTCTGCGCCGAGAGAATAACCAAGCTCAGCCTGAGGAATAGTCTTGTAATTATCAAGTTTGCCGCCAAAGCCAACAGACACTACAGCATCTGCACCGAAGTTTGCGATTCCGCCGTTAAGCTCGATTGCGATATCAGTAACATAGTCATCGTGCCAGTCGCCTTCAACACCGTAAAGCTTACCGTTAACAGCAAACGTTGCTGTCTCCTCTGCACTTGCCATTACAGGCAATGCAAAAAGAACTGTCAATGAAAGGATTACTGCCAATACTTTAGAAAAAGATTTTGTCATAATAACACCTCGTTTAAATTTTTATGGATTTTGCAATCCCTTTATGATCTAATTTTACCATATTACAGCAATTTGTCAATAAACAGTATTACTAAAATATCAGGTTGTAAGTTTGGCATAGTTAGCCATAAGCTTCTTTGTGCCTGATTTATCAAATGCTATTTCGAGCAAGGTATCATTGCCTACCGACTGAGCAGACAATACGACACCCGTACCGAAAACCTTATGTTTAACCGTATCGCCGACCTTGAATGAAGCCAATGATGCAGGTGCGGACTGTGCAGACTTCGAGAAAGATGACTGACCTGAGAAGCCTCGTTTGATTGGTCTTCCGCTTGTGAAGTCTTCGCCGAAATCCTTATACGGTTCACTTTCAGCACTTCTTCTGAATGAGCTGTAGGATGTGACACCTGTCTTTTCGGTCAGATCCGATGGGATTTCGTTAAGGAATCTCGACGGAGGATTATGTGAAGTTGAGCCGAAGATAAGTCTTGTTCTTGTGTTGGTAAGATAAAGCTTTTCTTTCGCTCTCGTAATACCGACATAAGCAAGTCTGCGTTCTTCTTCCATATCCTCGGGATTGTAAATTGACTGTGAACCCGGGAAAACACCGTCTTCCATACCGATTATGAAAACCTCGGGGAATTCAAGGCCTTTAGCAGAGTGCATCGTCATCATAACAACAGCATCGACATCAGCATTATAGTTATCAATATCCGTCATAAGAGCAATTTCTTCAAGGAAGCCGTTGA
Source organism: Acutalibacteraceae bacterium (assembly GCA_045538055.1). Classification (GTDB taxonomy): domain Bacteria; phylum Bacillota; class Clostridia; order Oscillospirales; family Acutalibacteraceae; genus CAG-488. The sequence continues at coordinate 51,019 of JAZSQQ010000005.1, read as the reverse complement.
GTGTCGGATCCTCAGACTCTTCCTCATAACGCATAAGGTTAGCTTTAAGCTCATTAAGGTTTTCTTTTCTGTCCTGAGCTGTATCCTTGTCTTCGTTAAGCGAGATGTAATAACCTGTCTTGTTAAGAACAAGCTCAAGAAGCTGTGACGGTTTGAGTTCATGAGCTTCTTCGGTAATCTCGTTAATCATCTGGGTGAAAGAATTAAGCTTCTGCGCGGCTCTGCTCAATGCAGGATAGCTTGAAGCATTTGAAATAACCTCATACATACTTACACCGAGACCTGCCGCAATTTCCGATGCGTTGTTAAGGGTAGTATCGCCGATTCCCCTTTTCGGTTCGTTGATAATACGGCGAAGACGCACATTGTCCGACGGGTTGTTGACAACCGTAAGATAAGCAAGAGCATCCTTGATTTCTTTCCGTTCGTAGAAACGAAGACCGCCGATAATACGGTAAGGCACACCTGCACGGACAAAAGCATTTTCAATAAGGCTTGACTGCGCATTCATTCTGTAAAGAACGGCATGGTCGCCCATTTTTCTGCCGCCCGCAACGTTTTTCATAACTGTGTCTGCAACAAAACGCGCCTCTTCCCTTTCGTCATAGGAAGTGTTGACAACAATTCTGTCGCCCAAACCGTTATCAGTCCAGAGATTTTTACCCTTTCTCTGCTGATTGTTTGCAATAACAGCATTTGCGGCATCAAGAATCGTCTGAGTCGATCGGTAGTTCTGCTCAAGGCGGATAACCTTTGCTTCAGGATATCTCTCTTCAAAGCTCAGAATGTTTTCGATTGTTGCGCCTCTGAACTTATAAATACTCTGGTCATCATCACCGACTACGCATATATTTCTGTACTTATCGGCAAGAAGGCTTGTAAGCACATACTGAGCATGGTTGGTATCCTGATACTCGTCAACAAGGATGTATTTAAATTTATTCTGATAATAATTTCTTACTTCCTCGTTGTTTTCAAGAAGCTCGACTGTTTTGAAAATAATATCGTCAAAGTCGAGAGCGTCTGCGGTTTTGAGAAGCTTCTGATAACATTCATAAGCTCTGCCGATAGTTTTAAGTCTGACGTCTGAGCCTGCCTGTTCAATAAACTCCTGCGGTGTTATGAGCCTGTCCTTCGCTTTGCTGATTTCTTTTAAAATCATTTTATGCGAAAGCATTTTGTCATTGATTTCAAGAAGGCGCTGAACCTCCTTCATGACACGCTTTGAATCATCAGTATCGTAGATTGTAAAATGATTTGTATAGCCGAGTAAATCACCGTGACGGCGCAGAATACGCGAGCAAGCAGAGTGGAATGTGCTTGCCCATACATCATTTGCCGCATCGCCTAAAAGCTTTGCAAGACGCGCTTTAAGCTCGTTTGCCGCCTTGTTGGTAAATGTAATAGCAAGAATTTCCCATGGCTGAGGTGCATCGACTGTCAGAAGGTCGTACACATCAAAAAGATCAACCGTAGGGTCATTCAGATATTCTTTCATTATGGCAACGTCTGTCTGAGTAGGCTCGAAATCGCACTTATCAGAATTATAGGCATTGCCGTACTTTATCATATTTGCAATTCGGTTAACAAGAACCGTAGTTTTTCCGCTGCCTGCACCTGCAAGAAGCAGCAAGGGGCCTCTTACTGTATAAATAGCCTCTTGCTGCTTGTCGTTCATTTTTGAAAAATCTTTTGCAATTATACGGCGGCGAAGTTCTAAAAATTCGTCTCTAAGCATAATTTATGTCCTTTTAGATAGAAATAACCTTAGCCATCTCATAGAGATCCATATCAATGTGCTTCTTCATATTGAGAGCCTCAAAGATATCAAGATCAACTACCTGCTCCTTCTGCATAGCAACAACTCTGTTGCCGATACCGTTCATAAGAAGCTTAACTGCGTGGTAACCCATACGGCTTGCATTTACACGGTCACGTACTGTCGGTGAACCGCCTCGCTGAACGTGTGCGAGCACCATAGCTCTTGACTCGACACCTGTTTCAGCTTCGATAGCCTTTGCAAGCTCATCAACAGAAATGATTCCGTCAGCAGGAATACCCTCAGCAACAATAACAAGGAAGTGAGTCTTACCTGTCTTCTGTGTACGGCGGATTCTGTCGAAAACATCACGTTTGAGGTCAAACTCAACCTCGGGAATGAGGATAGCTGTTGCGCCGACTGCAATGCCTGCATTAAGTGCAAGGTAGCCTGCACGTCTGCCCATTACCTCGATAACTGAGCAACGGTCGTGTGAAGCTGATGTGTCACGGATACGGTCAACCATTTCCATAATTGTGTTCATACATGTATCATAACCGATTGTGTAGTCACAGCAAGCGATGTCGTTGTCGATTGTACCGGGAACACCTACGCACGGAATACCTCTTTCTGAAAGGTCGCGTGCGCCTCTGAATGAGCCGTCACCGCCGATAACAACTATACCTTCGATACCGTATGCATTACACATTTCGATAGCTCTGCTCATACCCTCTTCAGTTGCAAATTCCTTGCTTCTTGCTGAACGAAGGAATGTACCGCCCTTGTGGATAATATCGCAGACCGAACGGATCTCCATGGGCTTGAGGTCACCCTCCATAAGTCCCTGGAAACCGCGGTTGATTGCATAAACCTTAATATTATTTTCACAAGCTGTACGAACAACTGCACGAACTGCCGCGTTCATACCCGGTGCGTCACCGCCACTTGTCAATACGCCGATAGTCTTCATTTCAAACTTCCTCCTAATAGTTAAATTAATAACATAACATTCCGTATAATACACCAGAATGAAAAAAATGTCAATTAAAATAGTATTTTTTACCTCAATACAACGTTTTCTTCACCAAGAACCTTTCTAAGTTCATCAAGAAGCGTTTCATTAACGTCGACAAAACGTTCAAAAGGCATATTTCTGTATTCCTTCTTATCCGCAAAATAATAATAAAGAGGTGTTCTGCCCTCAAAGATTGCCAGGAGCTTTTCAGCCTGAAGCTGTTCGGGACAGCCTTCCGACAGGAATCTCAGGAACAAGCCGATTCTTTTCTTTTTAGCCGACTGCTCCTGAGTTGTTTCAGAAGTTTTTACAGGCTGTGCCTGTTCCTTCTGTGCATTTTCGGGAGTAGATATAAATTCACAGATAAGCTTCGGCGGTTCATCGTCACGCACATCAAGCCGACCCTTGATTACAACAACATTACCCTCGGCAATAAGCGGAGAATTCTGTATAAGAGTTTTCGGGAAAACAATCACTTCAATTGAACCCGTTATATCCTCAAGGTCAACGAACGCCATTGTTGTATCGCTCTTGGTTACCTTTTTCTTGACGTGGGTAATAATACCCATAGCCTTGACTCTTTCACCGTCTTTATAGGTTGCGTTATCGCTGTCTGACATATTCAGGTCAGAAACCTTTGCACAGTGAAGTTTTGCCGCCATATCAGTATATTCAGACATCGGATGTCCTGAGAGATAAAGTCCCGTTGTTTCTTTTTCCATACTGAGAATTTCATATAACGGGAACTCATCGTAATACCTGAGTACAGGTTCACCGTGGCTGGAAAGGTCGCCTCCCATATCAAAAAGACCGAGCTGACCTTCAACATTGCGCTTTTTCTTATTATCAAGCTCATCGATGATTTCATTCATTCCCATCAGCATCTGACGGCGGTTTGCACCCAGAGAATCAAGAGCACCGCAACGGATAAGACTTTCAACTGCACGTTTATTGAAGTCCGCTCCGTGCATTCTTGAACAGAAATCATAGAACGATGTGAATTTACCGAGTCTTCTTTCAGCAATTATATTTTTAATAAAGTTTCTGCCAAGATTCTTGATTGCAAGAAGTCCGAAACGGATGTTGCCGTCGCTGACGGTAAAGCCTTCAAGACTTTCGTTAACGTGCGGCGGAAGCACCTTTATACCAAGATTATTACATTCGTTGGTATACTCGGAAACCTTCGCTGAGTTATCAAGCACACTTGAAAGAAGTGCCGCCATAAACTCGCACGGATAATGGCATTTAAGATATGCCGTCTGATATGAAACATAGGCATAGGCTGCCGCGTGGGATTTGTTGAAAGCGTAGGATGCAAACGAGGACATATCGTCAAAGATATCGTTTGCAACTTCTGCAGGTATTCCCCTCTTTACGCAACCTTCACATTCTACTGTACCGTCTTCGCGGACCATACCGTAGATGAAGTTTTTTCTTTCCTTTTCCATTACATCGTGCTTTTTCTTTGACATAGCACGTCGCACGATATCAGCACGGCCGTAGGAATAGCCTGCAAGAGAACGGAAAATCTGCATTACCTGCTCCTGATAAACCATACATCCGTTTGTAACCTCAAGGATATCACGGAGCTTATCTGTTTTATAAACCGTATCCTCGGGATGATGGCGGTTGTTGATATATGTGTCGATTGAATCCATCGGGCCGGGTCTGTAAAGAGAAATAACGGCTATGAGATCTTCAATATTGACGGGTTTGAGGCCGATAAGAACCGACTTCATTCCTGCAGATTCAAACTGAAAAACGCCTTCAGTCTGACCCTTTGACATCATTTTAAAAGTATCTTCATCTGAAGTGCTTACTTTATAAATATCAAAGTCTTTGTTTTTAAGACGGATCATCTTCTCAGCATCGCTGATAACCGTTAAGGTGCGAAGACCGAGGAAGTCCATTTTAAGAAGTCCGAGTTCTTCGAGCGTTGTCATCGTGTACTGAGTTACGGGTGAATTATCGTTAAGCGCCAAAGGAACATAGCTTGCAACAGGATCGCGTGTAATAACAACACCTGCCGCGTGAGTTGAAGAATGACGCGGCATACCCTCAACCTTCATTGAAGTATCAATGAGTTCCTTTATCTGCTCGTCGGATTCGTAAAGCTCTTTGAATTCAGGTGATTTTTTAAGAGCCTTCTGAATTGTTATGTTGAGCTCTCTGGGCACCTGCTTTGAAACATTGTCAACAACGTTGTACGGAATTCCCATCGCACGACCGACATCACGGATAGCTGCCCTTGCGGCAAGTGTTCCGAATGTAACAATCTGTGCAACGTGGTCTGCACCGTATTTGTTGATAACATAATCGATTACTTCTTCTCGTCTTTCATAACAGAAGTCAACGTCGAAATCGGGCATACTGACTCGTTCCGGGTTAAGAAAACGTTCGAAAAGAAGACTGTATTTCATTGGGTCAATTCCCGTTATGCCGATACAGTATGCCGCTAGACTGCCTGCTCCCGAACCTCTGCCGGGGCCGACGGGAATGCCCTTGTTTTTTGCATATCTTATAAAATCGTGGACTATAAGGAAATAATCAACATAACCCATTTTATTGATTACATCAAGCTCATAATCAAGTCTTTCATAATACTCCTGAGGTGGATTTTCTCCGTAATTGCGGATCATACCCTCATAGCACTGTTCTTTGAACCATTCAAAATGGTCTTTTCCGTAAGGTACTTCGAAGTGCGGTAATTTAGTGTTGCCGAATTCAAAGTCAAAATTACACATATCTGCAATTTTCTGTGTATTTTCTATTGCCTGCGGAACGTGAGAGAACAGCTCTGACATTTCTTCTTCGGACTTGAGATAAAACTCATCTGTCTGAAATTCAAGGGAATTTTCCTGACCAATCGTGGTATTGGTTGCTACACAAATGAGAACCTGCTGCGTTTTGCTGTCCTCACGGTTGACATAGTGCGTGTCGTTGGTTGCAACAAGAGGAATACCCGTCTCATTTGAAAGCCTGATAAGTAAAGGTTCAATCTGCTTCTGCTCGCTGATGCCGTGATTCTGCATTTCAAGATAGAAATTACCTTCACCGAAAACTGAGTTGTACCAGAGTGCGGTTTCTTTTGCTTTTTCATAATTCCCTGCGGTCAACGCCCTTGGAATTTCACCTGCAAGACAAGCTGAAAGAGCAATAAGCCCCTCGCTGTGTTTTTCAAGGAGCTCCTTATCTATTCTCGGCTTTGTATAAAAGCCTTCCGTCCAAGCCTTTGAAACCATCGCTATGAGATTCTGATAGCCCGTTGCATCCTTACAAAGAAGAACAAGGTGGTATCTCTCGCTGTCAAGCGCGTGAACTTTATCAAATCTTGTTCTTGAAGCAACGTAGCATTCACAGCCTATAATCGGCTTGATGCCCTTGGTTTTAGCTTTTTTATAAAAATCCACAGCGCCGTACATAACGCCGTGGTCCGTAATCGCTATTGAGGTCTGACCGAGTTCTATCGCTCTGTCAAGAACATTATCAAGGCGGCACGCACCGTCAAGAAGACTGTATTCGGTATGAAGATGTAAATGAGTAAACCCGGACATTGCACCGCCTCCTTTTTTATCTGTTTTATCTGTATTTTTCTGCAATACTTATAAGTTTCGTAAGCCGGTGGTTAACACCTGACCTTGAAATAGGGACACTCAATGAAGCTCCCAGTTCCTTGAGTGACATATCAGGGTTTTCTTTTCTTAAAACCGCAAGCTCTTTGAGCTCATCCGTAAGAGAATCAAGCCCCTGCTTTTTTTCGATTATTTCAATTGCTTCAACCTGCGCAAGACCTGCTTCAATCGCACGGCTCATATTGGCAGATTCAAAATTCATTTTTCGATTAATTTTATTGCGGACATCCTTCTGCACCTTGATTCCCATAAGCTGAAGACTTGAGTTCGGTGCTCCCATCATCGTCAGAAGGTCTTCAATATCCTCACTGCCTTTGATGTATATTACGTGAGAATACTTTCTCAATATGTATTTCGCACCGAGGCTTAAATCCGTAAGAATTTTAAGGAGATCGCCACTGAGCTTATTGTGCTGAACAACAAATTCAAGATGATATCCTTTATTGGGATCTGAAAGCGAACCGCAGGACTGAAACGCTCCGCACAAAAAAGCAAAATAGCAATCATCGTCCTCAAAATTACCGTGATTGATTCTCAGTGAAATTTCATTTGCGGAATGGTCAAAAAATTCAAGCAGTCTTTTTCTGTCATCCGCCGTTTGGATTTTCAGCACCCATTTCCCGCTTTTAAGGCGAGAAACAACAGGCTTGATTCCTGTTAATTCGGTTATTACCGAAGCAAAAGAATCAATTACACATTTATAATCTGAGGAACAGGAAACTGAACGTACGCCAAAACTTTTGCCAAGCAGCAAAAAACCGTAGGCATATGCACGCTTCTGCGCAGCAGAGAAACGGTCAAATTCAGATAATTCAGTTTTTACATCTGCGGTAAAGGACATAATCTCACCTGTTATTTTTCGATATCTCTGTGTTTAATTGAAACTGAATAACCAAGACCCGCAAGACCGTCTTTAATCTGTTCTGAGAAGCAGACTGAACGGTGTCTGCCGCCGGTACAGCCGATTGCAATTATCAGCTGACTCTTACCCTCCTGCATATAAAGAGGGACTGAATACTGCACAAGGTCGTTGATTTTCTTCAGCAACATCCTTGACTGTTCAAATTTCATTACGAAATCACAAACATCTTTTTCGAGCCCTGTATGATACTTGAGCTCGGGAATATAGAAAGGATTCGGCAGACAGCGGACATCAAAAACAAGGTCTGCATCCGTAGGAATTCCGTATTTGAATCCGAAAGACATACAGGAAATTTTAATTGCTGACTCCGGATTTTCAAGAAAAAGATCAATGACCCTCTGCTTACACTCGGAAACGGTCGACTTTGACGTATCAATAGTATAGTCTGCAATTGCACGGATATCGCGAAGTATATCACGCTCATATGCAAGACAGGCAGATAATGAACCTTCGCACTTTTCAAGCAAGGGATGCTTTCTTCTTGTCTGATTATAACGGCTTATAATAACATCATCCGCAGCATCTATGAAGAGAATCTTGTATTCATAGTTCATTTTTTCAAGAGCTTCAAAAGTCTTTTTGAAATCATTGAGATAGTTTTCACCTACACGGATATCCGTAACCGTTGCGACTTTCTGGTTTGTTTCGTGCGAAGTATGCATAAACTGTGCAATTGTGGGAATGAGCGCAGGCGGCATATTATCTGCACAAAAATAGCCCAAATCCTCAAGCGCATCGGTAACGGCAGATTTTCCTGAACCCGACATCCCCGTTACAATTAAAAGTTCCATTTTTAACTCCCCTTATACTTTTCCCTAAACTTCTTCTATAAGTCTGACCTCGGGTTCAATAACAACACCCTTCTTTTCGAGGACAGTTTTCTGAACGAGAGTGATGAGCTTCATAACATCATCAGCAGTTGCTCCGCCTTTATTTATAATAAATCCGGCATGCTTTTCACTAACCTGTGCACCGCCGACGGATGCGCCTTTGAGTCCGCACTCATCAATAAGAGCTGCAGCAAAATAGCCGACAGGTCTTTTGAACGTGCTTCCGGCACTCGGATATTCAAGGGGCTGTTTATCCTTTCTTCGCTGAAGAAGCTCCTGCATTTTAGCTTTGATTGCAGTCTTATCACCATTTTCAAGCTTCAAAACAAGCTTTGTGATAATATATCCGTTATGCTCATAAGCACTTGTACGATAAGAAAGTCCAAGTTCATCACCGCTGAGCTGACCGGAATTACCGTCCAAATCAATATGGGTGCAGGAAACAAGCACATCCTTCATTTCGCCATCATAGGCACCTGCATTCATATAGGCCGCACCGCCTGCACTGCCGGGAATACCAAAAGCAAATTCAAGCCCCGTAAGCTCCTTTTCAAGAGCAAAGTTGCATACTTTTGAAAGAGTAACTCCGGCGTCGCATTCAATAATTCCGTCACTGAGATAACGTACTTCAGCATTACTGCGGCACATATTTATAACAACAGTATTAAGTCCTTTATCGGAAATAAGCATATTGCTGCCGTTGCCGATAATCATAGGCTTTATACCTTCGGATTTGCAAGCTTTGATAACTTGAGCAAGACTATCGTCCGAGGACGGTGTTATCATAAGACGTGCATTTCCGCCGATTTTAAACGTCGTATAATCACACATAGGAACATCCCACTCAGCCTTACAATCGAGGGATGTTGCCAATTCATATACTTTATCGAAATTCATAAAATGACCTCGTAATATTATTCAGCGAGTGCAGCTCCGATGATACCGGCATCGTTTCCGAGAACAGCCTTACAGATCTTAGTCTGCTTCCAAGCGTATTTTGTATAACACTCTTTTCTTACAAACTCTCTGATCGGATCAAGAAGATTATCGCCTTCATTGCTGATACCGCCGCCGATACAGATCACATCAGGCTGGAAGATATTTACAATATTGGTTACACCGATTGCAACATACTTGATGTACTGATCAACAACCTGCTTAGCAGCTTCGTCACCTTCGTACATAGCGCTGAAAGCTGTTCTGCCGCTTGCATTGTCAATGTTACCGTCGCATAGTTCCCACATTTTGCTGTCAGGACATTCGAGCATCTTAGCCTTAGTCTGAGAAATAAGTGCTGTTGCAGAAGCGTAACGCTCCCAGCAACCCTTTCTGCCGCAGTTACACTGCTCACCGTCAACAACAATTGTTGTGTGACCCATTTCGCCTGCAGCATCGTTTGTACCGCCAAGCACCTTTCCGCCGATGATGATACCGCTTCCTACACCTGTGCCAAGGGTAACAGCAACAAGATTCTTGACACCGTTACCTGCACCTGCATATGCTTCACCGAGTGCTGCAGCATTAGCATCGTTTTCAAATACGCAAGCCTTGCCGATTCTTTCTTCAAGAAGCTTGTTTGCAGGAACGTTATTAAAACCAAGGTTGTTTGAAAATTCAATCAAACCTTTTTCCTTGTTAACTGAGCCAGGTGTGCCGACACCGACAAAAGAAATATCATCCATTGTAAGGCCTGCATCTTCAACAGCCATACGTATTGCCTTTGCAATATCGTCAAAAATCTCTTCGGCAGGACGGGGTGCGTTTGTCTTCACCTTGCCTCTGCCTATAATTTTATAGTTTTCATCAACTACACCTACAGCGATATTTGTACCGCCGAGATCCACACCAATTCTGTACATTATAAATTCCTCCAAAATTAAAAATTATGCCATATTTCAAGTTCATCTTCCTCAGGCACGATGTCATCCGTCATACCGAGATTATGAAGAAGCTGTCTTGCAGCATTATATCCCATCTTTTTCTGACGGTTATTCATCGCAGCCGCCTCAATAATGATGGAAATATTCCGTCCGGGAGTAACCGGTACGACCGAAATCGGAACACTCACACCGAGTATATCCATTGTTTCGTTGTCAAGACCAAGTCGGTCATAGCTCTTTTCAGAATTCCACTGTTCAAGCTGAATAACCATATCTATTTTATCAGAAACCTTAACCGATCCTACACCGAAAAGTCGTCTTGCATTAACGACACCGACACCTCTGAGTTCGATGAAGTGACGGATATTTTCAGGAGCTGAGCCGACAAGAGTTTTATGGGAAACCTGCCTTATTTCAACAGCATCGTCAGCGATAAGACGATGACCTCTCTTGATAAGTTCAAGGGCAATTTCACTCTTACCGACACCGCTGTCACCAAGAATAAGAACACCCTCACCGTAAACTTCAACAAAAACACCGTGACGCGTTATACGCGGTGCAAGTTCGGCACTCAGATACGAGATGAGACTTGACATACAGCTTGATGTACCGTCAGAAGTTCTTAAAAGCGGAACCCCGTATTTTTCTGCAAGTTCAAGGAATTCAGGTGCAAACTCCTGATTTCTTGTAATAACAACTGCAACAGGTTTCTTTGATAACAGTCTTTTTATCTTCCTGCTTCTTTCGTCATCCTTACTGCCATTCAGATACTCAACTTCTGTAATTCCGAGAAACTGAATTCTGTCAGGTGCAAAGTACTTTGTGAAGCCCGTAAGAAGCAATCCCGGACGGTTTACGTCGGGTGACGTTACCATAATTTCCGAAAGATCTCTCGGCGCATAAACCGTTTCAAGACCGTGCATTTTTGCGATTTTTGAAAGAGAAATAGAATATTTTGCTGACAAATTCTTCCCTCCAGACATAAAAAGGCATCATCTTTTATATATACCGTTTAATTATACTATAATTCTTTTTCAGTTCCAATAGTTTTTTACAAAAAAATAGAAAAATTTAGAAAAAACAGCCCTGTTCGGGCTGTTGAATAATATTAAACTGCGGTGTTAAAAATTGTTTTTGAAATTGTCATTATCAATGAATGAAAATCAAACCAGATTTCATTAGAGTAAATCAAAAGAAACAGCACCAGCAGTAAAGACAATCCGGGAACGATGAATCTCGTTACCCTGAATTTTGAAAGTAGCATACAGATTATAACAATAAACGAAATCACAAAAGCTCCGACAACTACGATAAAGATCACCTTATGTAAAGTTTTTACTTCAGCGTAAGTTGCAAGTGTTGCACAAAGAATCGTACTGAAAATCAGAAGCACAATCGACAGAACTGTTATACACACCACAGAAAGCGGAAGAAGCATTTTATTCGCAGAGCTTTTGTATTTACTCATTGAAGCTTCATCAAAAACGAGTTCTTTTACCCTTTCAACATTGAAGTTGTTTCTTCTTTCTTTCGTTTCTTTTTTCTCAAATTTAGGACAGGTAACATCGGGCGACGAAGTGTTGTGACGGTAGAGCTTGCAGTAACCCTTATCACCAATGTCATCTGTATAATGCTTACAATTAAGACAGGAGTCGTTTCTGCCCATCGTCTCACCTCTCATAACTCTTCTGTGACAGGATTATATCAGAATTAAATTTCTGAGTCAAACAAAGAAAAACACCCTCACGAAGCGTGAGGGTAAATTTTATCTGAGTTTGCGTTTATATTTCAGCCTGTAATTTTTGACATAATCTCTGCCGTATTTTGCAAGATACATAAGAAGAAAATCACTTTCCGTAAATGTATGCGCCCACAAGCGGTCAGCCGTATCTTCAAGATATTTCTTTTCAAATGTATTTCTCTTAAACTTGACTTCTTCCATAGTCTGCGTATCGGACTGATACTTATACGAAATATGAAGCTGTCCGTTTTCGGTAAAATCATTGATACCGACAGTTGAGGCTTCATCTTTGAGTATTGCATTCTTCTTAAGTGCAAAGTTGGACGGCGTACAGCTGTTTACAAGCTCATGGTCATAGATAACATCTATTGTAGACTGAAGCTCTTCGGGAGTTTCGGTCGGATAGCATAAAAGGAAAGTGCAGAGATTCCAAAGACCTGCATCCCTTGAATCTGCAAGAATTTTCTTTCTGTAGCTCAGGTCGATGCCCTTATTGATAAGCTTCATAATACGTTCTGATTCCGCCTCGTAACCCCACATAAAGAACCTTGCGCCTGAATCATACAGGTTTTTCAGCACTTCAGGGGTGAAAGCTTTTTCAAGCCTTGCAAAAGAGTAGAAATAAATCTCAAGATTTCTTCTCTTGATTTCTTTTGCAAATTCGTTATAGAACTTCGGCGGTACGGCTTCATCCACAAAAGTAAACAGCTTACTGTTGTATTTCCTTGAAAGATATTCGACCTCATCAACAGCTCTTATAACTGACTTCATATCAAACTTCTGCTGACCCGTATAAAAATCGCAGAACGTACATTTTCCCCAATAGCAACCCTTACCGAGCTGAACCGGAATAACCGTTTCCGGAGAAAGGTACTTTGAAAAATCATATGAATCAAAATCAGGATAATAAACGATGTCAAGCTTAAGAAGAGGGGCTCTTTCGTTTGTATGAACAATGTTGTTTGCATCAGCATAAACAAGAGAATGAACATCTTCAATATCTCTTTTTCCTGCGATATATTCAGCCAATTCAACAATTGCAGTTTCACCGTCACCGATTGAAAGATAATCACAGTATTCTGAGAAAATCTGCGGAATTTTCTTCAGGTCCGGTTCAACTTTGAAAATATAATTTCCGCCGATTGCAATTTTGGCTTTTGTTTGTTTTTTAAGAAGTCTTGCAAGAGTAAGCCCCGGCACAAGCTGACTGAGGTCCGTTATTGAAAGACTTATGAGTGAATATTCCGAAAAATCAAGTGTTTTAATTTTTTCTTCAAAGTATGGAAGGAACATATTGACATCTGCGTTTTTACACTGATAATCAACATCCTTAAAATCATAAGTAAAAACAGAATTAGCAATAAAGTTATCAAGCATAATCCTTGACGGAGCATACGGAAGCGACGCTATATCAAGAGCTGAAAAAATAACATCTTTTGCTTTAAACAGCTTCTCCGCGTCGTAGAAAAGTTCCTTTGTTTTAAGAACCTTCATTGAATATTCAAGCTCTTCAACAGTGTTTTCGATATTATCGCCGTCATACTTAAAATAATCTTCGATTATCTTTTTTCTGACCTGCGCGGTTTTGGCTCTTTTTGCATTTATATCGTCGCTGAAATCGTCAGACGGAAACATTGCCTTTTCGTCAGCAACAATTTTTTTTGCAGCGTTGAGGCATTTTTCCATATATTCTTTTGTCAGGATGTCGTTGAAAAACTCAACGTTAAAATCATACGTTTCCGCCTGAAATCCGGCATTGTTAAGCTGACCTGCAAGCAGTGCACCTGCAAGATACGGGCTGACAGGATACCACTGCGGTACTGCTGCAAAAAGAAATTTCATTTTACTTACTCCTTTGTAAGCCTTGACTTTTTTGTAAATCGGATTCTTAGTGCTGTTTTCAAGTACAGAGCAGTCTGTTTTACTGAGTTTTTAGACTCCCCCTGCTGTCTGCCGTAGCACTTGACGGCAAACTCTTCAAATTCATATCCCCTGCGTAAAGGTACGAGCACCATTTCAAGAAGGAACGGAAAATTAAGTTCCTGCCAATCTGACTTCATATAAGCTTCTGTAGGTGCCGTCTGCACAGGACTTGTAAAATCGGTTAAATCTGCTGAATAAAGAACACGCAGAAAACTCTGTGAAAGCTTATTGATGATTTTACGCACTCCGTTGTACTCGTGAAAGCTCCCCTTTTTCAGCCACCTTGATGTTTTAGAAATAACATAGGGTTTTTCCTTTACCCTTCTTATCATCTCCGGTATACATTCAAGGCTTATTGCCAGATCTGACGGAAGAAGCATAATGTGTGATGACTCTGCAGCATCAAAACCGTCGCGGATTGCACCACCGATATACGGACGTATTTGTTCGAGACCCCGGACTTTTTCGCCATGCTTTTCTTCAAGAAAGGCAATTGCGTTGTTACAACCGTCGGATGCATTTTTCGATTTGACCATCAAGACCCTGCTTAAATCGTCATAATCACAGTTTTCCATTATGTAATCAACAGTCTTTATTAAAGAATCTGTTTCATCCGTCGTGCCGATTATTATTGTTACTGAAGTAAATTTCATTAATTTATCACCTGAACTCGGGACAAATGCGTTTTTCTGAACGGTAAGATGAAACATAGTCACAACCGTATTTTGAAAGATATAAAAGCAAATGGTCAAAATCCGAAAACACAACTGCCCAGAGCGAATTTGCGTTTTCATCAAGGAAAGAAAACTGAAAATCACGTCTGAGGGTTCGTCTGTCCTGCTGAGAAACACCGTCAATAACATCCTTGAAAACGGTGTAGAATTCACCGTTTGAGGAAAAGTCAACAATTCCGTTTTCACCCGGTTTTTCTTTAAGAAGAGAATGCTTCTTAAGCGCAAAGTTAGAAAGAGTACAGCTGGGAATTATATCTCTGTTATTTCTGATGACATCCATTGTCTGCTGTATTTCATCAATAGTTTCCGTAGGATAACCAAAAATGAAAAGCCCGTTATTCCAGATGCCTGCTTTACGTGCATCCGAAAGAATATCAAGACGTTTTTCAACATCAATTCCCTTGTTCATCATTTCCATAATTCGCGGAGATTCACACTCATAACCCCAGAGAAAAAGACGCGCGCCTGCACGGTAGAGGTTTTCAAGAACCTCGGGAGTATATCCCGTTTCAAGCCTTGCGAATGAATAGAAATTAATCTTAAGACCTGCTTCAACAATTGCAGTGGCAAGCAAATTATAAAACTTCGGCGGAATCGCTTCATCAACAAAAATGAATTTAGAAGCGTGATATGTTTTTACATAGTGCTTGATTTCTTTGATAATTCTGCCGATATGTTTCGGGCTGTAGCCCTGCTGACCGTAAGCATAATCACAGAAATTGCACTTTCCCCAATAACAGCCTTTTGAAAGCTGAACAGGAAATGTCGGGTCAGGAGTGAAATATTTTGACATATCATAATCAGAAAAATCCGGATAAGCCAAATCATCCATATCGATTTTTTCACAGGAAAAGCCTGTCGAAACAACACAACCGTTTTCATCCATATAAACGATATTAGGAACCGATGAAAGCCCGGCTTCGCCCTTAATATAAGAACAGAGCTTAGGTAAAGCAAGCTCACCGTCGCCGATAACAAGAAAATCAAAGTAAGAAATGAAAATCTCGTCAAACTTCATCATATCCTCGTAAATCTGCGTTGCATAGTTTCCGCCGAGGATAATTTTTGCATCTGTTTTTTCTTTTAGCATTGAAGCAAGAGTAAACACTGAAACAAGCTGACTTAGATCTGTCATTGCGATTGTGACAATGCTGTACCCTTCTGCTTTAACTTCATCGGTGTATTTATCGAAATAGTCGTAGAACATATTGACATTTCTGTCCTGCGCCTGAATTTTGATATTATTCCAATCAAGGTTAAGAAGAGGATTCGCGAAATAATTGTCAAAATCAATCTCATTCGGAGCATAAGGCATTGAAACAAGCCTTAATGCAAGACGGATGATATGCTTGGCCTCACTTAACTTTTCAGGAATATAGAATTCTTCCTTATCCCTTGTTACGTTAACTGCGTTTTCAATATTTTCGATAATATAAGGAACTTCTTTTCCATAATCCTCATAAAACTTTTTAATGGTCAAGAATTTAAGACAACGTGTTTTTTCGTCATAGCTTCCGTTTTTCTCAATTTCGGTAAAATCGACGTTTTCAAACTCGACAGAAAGCTTTTCGAGCATCTGTCTTGCTTTCATATTACACTCAGTTGCCATATTTTTAGTAAGCAGGCAGTTAAAGAACTCTACGTTAAGATCGTGTGATTTAACATCAAAGCCTTCTTTTTTCAGCTGACCTGCCAACAGCGGCACTGCAAGATACGGTGAAACCGGATACCATTGCGGCGGCTGTATCAGAAGTATATCTGACATCGTTATTCCTCCGAATACGTGATAATCTCACGAGGGTTAACAAGAAGCGTTGCACTGTAACGTTTGCCAAACCAGATAATTTCACGTGCATATTCCGTCCACGATGAAATTTCTTTATGTGCCTTGATTTGAAGAGTACATTTTTTCTTCAAAAGGACAGGATCGGCATTTTCGTTTGCCGCTTCGAAATATTTATAGAAATTGTATTTTGAATTAATTTGTACTTCGCTGACATCGGGAAGCCTTACGAGATTTTTCTGATAAATAAAAAGCTCTTCAAAAAGCTCTTTTTCAATTTCAAACTTTTCAAGGAAAGGCTTTATTTCCTGCCAGAAAGTTTCGCTGTGATAAACCATTTCAAGGAAGGCACCCTCCTCAAAATACCAGCCCGTTGTGCCGAAAACATCACGGCTGTAGGTCCAATCAGCTGTTTTTGTATCAGCTTTTCTTTCATAAAGAGAAACAAAAAATTCGTTCAGGAAACCTTTGTTTTCTTTGTAAATATAATCAAAAAGACTGTTATAGAGTTCGTAGTAAGAAACACCTTTTTCAAGGTGAAGATAAATTGCAAAATATCGGAGCAGACCGAGATGATGAAATGTCTGAAGAATTACCGCAAACATACAAGCCTTTACCCAATCAGATTTAGGCATTGATGCAGTTTCAGTAATAATATCAAAATACTCGGGAACTCCGTTAAATTCGGGATTGTAGTGAATACCGAGCAACGGAATTTTCGATGTTTTTATACCATATTTTTCACGGTATTCGGGATTTCCCATCGGAGCGTTCGGATAAACCTGACACTCATAAACAGTCATTGAGTTATTCTGACCCGAGTCAAGAAGACGGCACATACCCTTGCAGAAGCTTTCGTATGTTTCACCGGGCAGACCGAGAATCAATTCGGTATAAGTCGGGATTCCCGCCTCGTCATACCTTGCATCAAGCGAAGCAAAATGTTCAAGAGTAAGGTTCTTTCTGCCAATATTTTCAAGCGTCTTCGCGTCAAGCGACTGATAAGCGAGCGTAACACCCTTATCGATACGATTTTTGTTAAGAAGATAACCTGCTTTAAAAACTGTTTCATCGCTTTCTTTTGCATAACACGGCTTAAACACATCGGGATATCCGTATTTTTTCTTCTGTTCAATTACATACTCTGCTATTTCAATATCACGTTCCATTATGCCGAAATTGGCATCTGCACAGTAGCAGTATTTAATCTTGTTTTTTGCTATCCATTCAATTTCGCTTTTGATTTTTTTCATCGGGAAAGGACGTACCTTTTTTGTAAAACACCATTCGCAGTACGTGCATCCGTACGGACAGCCTCGGTTTGTTTCGAGGGTTGCGTGAAATTCCTTGTCAGGATTTTCTTTCATTATGTTATCAAAGATTCCGTCTGTATAGGGAGAAGGATAAGAGGAAAGGTCACAAGGATGTCTGAACTCTGTTGTAACATTCCCCTCTTCTGTTCTGAAAGAAAGGTTCGGCACATTATAAAGGCTGTCATTATTGATAAGAGCCTTAAGGAAAAGTGCTGTTGTTTCTTCGCCTTCATTGTGCATAAGGAAATCTATGAAATCATAGTCATCGAGAAAACTGCTGTCGTGAGGTACACTGTGACCGCCGAAAATAATTTTAACGGACGGAAAGCGTTTTTTCAGCTCAACAGCAAGAGTTTTGTTATATTCAATATTCCAGGTAAAGCAGGAAAATGCAACGATTGAGGGATTGTCAAAACGTTTAATAACATCATCAATCTTTTCGCGCATTACGATAATATCGGGGATATCATAATGCTTCATAATCTCCTCGTCACGTTTAAGATATGCCGCTATACACCCTACGGAATAAGGAAGGAATACGGGTGATGAATACGACACACCAATCTGCACAAGATAAAATTTTTCTTTCATCACACTATTCCCCTTTCTTTAAATCATATTTTTTAAAATCATATTTCTTTAACATCATCCTTATAAGATGACCAGCCCATTCTGCCGTACCAGATAACAAATTTGCCGAAATCTTTCCAATCGGCAACAAGGTTACTGTCGCGCATAACGAGGGTATGCTCTTTCTTTTTAAGAGCATGAATATTATTTACATAAACATCTTTAAGATAATTGTGAATATCATATTGAAGGCTTACCGTTTCTTCTTCGCTGAACGGAGTACGGATTATACTTTTCTGATAATTGAGTAAATCTTCGAAAATTTCTTCGGGTATATTATAACTTTCAAGATACGGAACGATTTCTTCATAGAACTTATCAAGCTGAGAAATTGCATTGAGAACAACATATTCATGGTCATCCCATACAATCTCACCGCACGGTTCAAACATAAGCTTTCTGTTAGTTATGCCGAGTGAAAGCTCGTCGGCGTGGCGTTTGACATCAAAGTAAAGCTTTGAAATGAACAAATCTGGATTGTTTTCAAAATAGTCAAGGGCACCGTCGTAGAATTTTTCATAAGGAACACCCATTTCATTATGAAGATATATTCCGAAAGCGCGGATAAGACCGTTTCCGTGGAGAGCCTTTGTCATATAGTAAAACGCAGTTGCCCTCACCCACATTTCACGGCTCATTGAGTTGGTTTCAACAACGATATTATTATACTCAGGCACACTGAACGCTTCGTTGTTGAAATGCGGGCGGATAATTTCCGAACGTACTGTCTTAATACCGAACTTTTCCACATAATCCTTCTGGCCCATTGTTGCATTAGGAAGAAGGATACAGCCGTAGACTTCAAAAACGAAGTGCTGACCTATTTCAAAAAGCTTACCGACACCTTCAATAAAGCTTTCATATGTTTCACCGGGCAGACCGAGAATCAGCTCTGAATAGGTTTTCATATTTGCTTTGTTGTAGGTAGTGAGAAGATTTTTATAAAAATCAAGAGAAGTATTCTTTCTGCCGATATTTTTAAGAACTTCGGGCGACATACTCTGGAAAGAAAGGGTTGCGCCGATTCTGTCAAACTCGCAGCGTTTGAACACTTTGACAATTTCAAAAACATTTTCGAAGTTGTTCTTTGCGTAGTTCATTCTCATTCTTTCGGGGTAACCTGTTTCTTCTTTTACTCTTGCAAGCTCATTCGCAATTTCAAGGTCACGTTTGAACATGCCGAAATTAGCATCAGCACCCCAGACAAAGGCTATTTTGTGGTCTGACATCCATCGGATTTCCGCCCTTACTCTTTCAAGCGGAAACAGACGGGTTTTAGCCTTGAGCAAACCCCAGTCGCAGTATGCACACTGATTCGGGCAGCCGCGGCTTGTTTCAAGGATTGCATTGAATGTTATTTCGGGATGGTCTTCGACTATTTTATCAAACCAACCTTCAAGATACGGTGACGGATAATCAAGTGTTTCCTGAAGTTTAGTCTGCGTTCTTGTGAATCCGCCGTCGGCATTTCTGAAAGAAATATTACATACTTCATCAAAGCTTTTTTCTTCAGAATAAGCTTCAAGCAGATATTTTACAGTGTCCTCACCTTCACCGTGGCAAAGAATGTCAATATAATCATATTCCTCAAGCATTGAGAAATTATCGGGAATATCGTGTCCGCCAAAAACAATAAGACAATCGGGATACTTATCCTTAACAGCCTTTGCAAGAAGCTTATTATACTCCGTGCTCCAACAGTAACACGAAAATCCTACAAAAGCCGGGTTATCGAGTCTTTCAACGACCTCGTTCACATCTTCACGAAGAAAGATGAATTCTTTGAATTCGCAGTTATTCTTTACGGTTTCGCTTTTGAATGCAGAGGCAGCAAGAATACCTGCCGTATACGGCAAGTAAGCATTCTGTGTTCCTGAGCTGGCTGAAACGTCAACCTGAACGAAGTAAATATTCTTCATCTGCTCTACCTCCTGAATTGCATAATGTATCAATGTATTATATCATTACAGCATATTGATGTCAAGAAAACCGACACACAAAAAAGAAGACTCCGCAGAGCCTTCTTTAAGATTGCGATTTGAATTATTTCCAGATGAACCAGATAAGGAGGTAACCGGTAGTTACAGCTGCGAGAGTAAACGGAACACCGTATTTCATAAAGGTTGTAGCCTTAACCTCGTAGCCTTCCTTACGGAGAATACCGATACCCGTGATATTTGCACTTGCGCCGATGGGAGTAAGATTTCCGCCGAGCGTTGCACCGCAGAGAAGACCGTAGTAAAGAAGCTTAAGACCTTCACCCTCAAGACCGATACCTGCACCGATTGCCGGAACAACCGCAAGCATTGTTGCAGTATAAGGAATATTATCAATGAATGCAGAAAGGATAACCGACATCCACACGATGATTGTGAATACAACGAAGGTATTGCCTGAACCGAGGCTTGCAATTGCGTTACCGATAACCTGAACAACACCTGCTGCCTCAATACCGCCGATTACAACGAAAAGACCTGTAAGAAGGACGATTGTATAATAGTCGATCTCCTTGAAAGCATTTTTAACAATTTCCTTGTTTTTCTTGATGAACAGTTCTCTTATAAGACCAACTACGAAGAATGCGATACAGATTATACCGTTTGTGATGTCAGGTTTTGTAAGTTGACCCGGCTTAGCGTTATCAGCATACGGAATGAACGAAACTGCGATAAGTGCAACAATTGTGCCGAGAAGAAGCAATGTCGGGAATTTATCCTCAACAACTGTTCTTGAATCAAAGCTGATCTTGCCTTTTTCCTTGCGGAACATAACAAGAATGATAAGTGCACTAACCAAAGCGCCTGCTTCAACAACCCAGAACATACCCGGTTTTCCGTTATCAACAAAGAATGATGAGAAATCAAGGTTTGCTGCCTTACCGAGAAGAATTGATGTTGTATCACCGACAAGGGTTGCCGCACCCTGAAGGTTTGAGGAAACAGCAATACAGATAATCGCAGGAACAGGAGATGTATTAACCTTTTTGCAGAAAGCAAGAGCAACAGGAGCAATCATAAGCACAGTTGCAACGTTATCAACAAACGCTGAAACAATACCTGCAAAAAGAGAAAGTGTAACAATTGCCCACTGCATATTGGGCATTTTAGAAATAAGAAAATCCGACATAAGCTGTGGCATTTTTGATTCGATGAAAAGATAAACCGTACCCATTGTACCTGCAATCATCATAATTACGTTCCAGTCAATTGCGTTGAGCATATCGACAAAGCCGTAGGAATATGTACCCGTAGCGGTTGCAAAAAAACCTTCACCGAAAAGATTCGGGTTCGCCGATGCAATAACACCAAGGGCAACGAAAATAATCGCTGATGTAACAACGATGTGCGGTCTTATCTTCTGGAATGCCAGCATAAGAACGTAGGTTATCGCAAAGAGGATCAATGCGACAATTGTGATTTGACTCATTTTAAATACTCCGATTCCGTGGTTAAAATTTTTGTCTGCACAAAAAAAGAATCCGCCCCCGAAAGCGGATTCTGTAAGATTCAGAAATTTTAGGACGTACGCCCAGAACAACCAAAACACAACTCGAAACAAATAGAACCATCGGTTCTATGACAGACTCCACCACTTATCTGAGTTGCAAAGGTAGTATAACTCAATCACACGTTTGTGTCAATACTTTAAATCAATAAATTATTTGTTGTCAAAAACCGGATATGTTCTTCTAAATGTTGAATTGAGTTTTCTGAAGTATTGAACATCAAGAGAATTTATCGTTTCTGAAGTTGTCCTGAAACGCCAGTTTTTTTCAGGCACACTCGGAATGTTCATTCGCGCATCGCTGCCGAAACCGCACATATCCTGAAATGCAACAACAGCGGTATTCGAAGATGACTTCCATACAGCCTCAATAACCTTGCGGCAGCTTTTTGAATGATATCCGCCGTCGCCCCAGTTGTCACCCTCAAAGCCTATGTAATCAAGTGCAAAACTTCTCTGACGTTCATCAGCTTCCCATAGCCAACCGAGAATTGTGTTGTTATCGTGTGTGCCGACGTAATTCACGGAATTCACACCCGAATTATGAGGAAGATGTGATGAATCACCGTCAGGGTCAAAGCCGAACTGAACAACCTTCATTCCCGGGAACTCTGTATCTTCAAGAAGCTTAACGACATCCTCACCGAAAATTCCGAGATCTTCGGCAATGATAGGTGCATCGGGATATTTTTCAAAAACCTTGTTAAAGAAATCCATACGCGGACCGATTGCCCAACTTCCGTTTTTTGCTGTTTCGCTTTCGGCAGGAATTTCCCAATAGCTTGCAAATGCCCTAAAATGGTCAATTCGCACGACATCGTATATTTTCAATGCAGCACCAAGACGAGAAAGCCACCACTCATATCCGTCAGCCTTCATTTTATCCCAATCGTAAAGCGGATTACCCCAGAGCTGTCCGTCCTCTGAAAAATAATCGGGCGGCACACCTGCAACCTTGCTCGGTTTAAGTGTTTCTTCGTCAATTTTAAACTGTCCGAGGTTCGCCCATACATCAACACTGTCCATTGCAACATAAATCGGCATATCACCGATTACGGCTATACCCTTTTCATTTGCATAAGCCTTGACTTCATTCCACTGTTTAAAGAAAAGATACTGTACAAAACGCCAGAAAGCAGACTGCTCTTCAAAATCATAACGGTGGTGTTTTATAAACTCATCATAGCGAGCATAGCCTACGTCCCATTCCCACCAGGGCTTCTTTCCGTTAGCTTCCTTGATTGACATAAAAAGTGAAAAATCCACAACCCACGGGTTTTCTTTTTCAAACTCTTTTACTGCAACTGCTGTTTCAGCGTCAATATTCATAAAAGCTTTTTTGAGAAGAGCCATTCTTTTTTCTGCCGCAAACTCATAGTCAGCAGTATACGGTGTACCGTGATAGATGTTATCATTCACATCACTCTCGGTAACAAGTCCGTCATTCATAAGCTTCACAGGGTCAATAAACATAAAGTTTCCTGCAAAGGCTGAAGATGAGCAGTACGGTGAATTTGCATCGTCAACAGGATTAAACGGAAGCACCTGCCAATAACCGAAACCCATTTCTTTAATTTTATCGATGAATGAAAGGCAGTTTTTATCAAAAACACCTATACCGTAATCTGACGGAATCGATGAAACGTGCATAAGCACGCCTGCACCACGTTTATTTAACATTAAATCATCCCTTAAAATGTTTATGCTGTTCGTTTAAGTAAAAACACTCCGAATTAACGGAGTGTTTTAATTATTGAGTTTTAAGATTAGTACTTGAAGTTTTCGTACTTAACGTGTGAGATACCTGTTGCATCCGCAGACATACCCAAAAGTTTTGAAAGAGTTACTGCCTGATTCCAGTCAACAAAGAGGCTTACAATGTTACCTGTCTTTGCGTTAATTGTTGCTGTAACTGTTGCATTTGAGTAGCTTTCCTTAACTTCAGCACCTGCGAATGTACCGCCGATTGCACTGTAGATAACAGAACCTGTCTTGTGGTCGTATTCACTTCTGTCTCTGTCACCAACACAGATACCGCACTTATCAAGTGCTGTTGTCGGAGCTGTTGTCGGATTAGCTTTGTTTGCACTGCTTGAACCGTTCTTGAGCTTAAGAGTGATAACGTAGTTGTCACCTGAAACCTTACAAGTTGCTGAAGTAACGTCAGAAGCTGTGAGCTTACTTGCGTTAAGCAATGCTTCGTCGCCCCACTTACCTTTTTCAACTTTTGCTGTATACTTGTTCTCTGCGCCGATGCCCATGAACTGGTATACAAGGCTCTTCATTGCTTCAAGACCTGCAGAACCTTCCATCTTAGCGTTATCTGTAACTCTTGATTTATCATAACCAACCTTAGCCTTTACAGCCTTGTCGATTACGCTGTTGTAGTAATTAAGTGTTTCAACGCCGTCCTTCGGCTGAGCTGAACCGCTGTTCTGTGCTGCATCGCCCGGTTTTGCTGAATCATCCGGCTTTGCTGCTGTGTCGCCTGCATTGCTGTCTGTTGAAGCATCAGCTGATGTATCATCAGACGGTGTCTGAGCGTCAGCACTTGTATCGCTGTCCAATGATGAGCCGCCTTCCATAAGGCCTGCCTGCTGATCAAGTCCAAGTTCTTCGCCTGAACCTGAACCTGAATCTGAATTTGTTGCTGCATTTCCTGCAATTTCAATTTTAGCATCTGCATATTTTGTAATGCTACTTGAGATTGTGTTTGTTACGAGGAAAACACAAATGATAACAGCAATTGCTGCCACAAGAGTTTTCTTAACCATAGTATCTGCTCCTTTCAAAAGCATATCATAGTAATTTGATTATACATTCATTCCTGAAAAATGTAAATAGTCCTGAACTAAAAATTTGTATAAAAATGTCATTATATCAGAACTTTAGAGAGGAAATCCTTACTTCTTTCTGTTTTGGGATTACCGAAGAATTCCTTCGGTGTTCCTTCTTCAAGAATTGTGCCTTCATCCATAAAAACACTTCTTGTTCCTACCTCTTTTGCAAAGCCCATTTCGTGGGTAACAACAACCATTGTCATACCCTGCTCAGCGAGGTCTTTCATAAGGTCAAGAACTTCACCAACCATTTCGGGATCAAGAGCTGAAGTAGGCTCGTCGAAGAGGATAACGTCAGGATCCATTGCAAGAGAACGGATGATAGCAACCCTCTGCTTCTGACCGCCCGAAAGGCTTGAAGGATATGCATCCGCTTTTTCTTCAAGACCGATTCTCTTAAGAAGTTCAATTGCTTTTTCACGAGCCTGAGCTTTGATTTCCTGCACACTTGTATTTACAGGTTCAGGTGTACCTTTTTTCAGGTGAAGCTTCTTAAGAAGATTGGCTCTTTTCTGCTTCTTAAGCTTTTTAGAGGCAACGTGAACGGGAGCCATCATAATATTTTCAATAACCGTCTTATTATTGAAAAGATTGAAGTGCTGAAACACCATTCCCATTTTCTGACGGTGGACATTGATATCAACCTTAGGGTCTGCGATATCTACACCGCTGAATATTATGGAACCGCTTGTCGGGTCCTCCATGCAGTTAAGGCAACGAAGGAATGTGCTCTTACCGGAGCCCGAGGGGCCGATGATAACGACCTTTTCACCTTTTTTTATTGTGGTGGTGATATTTTTGAGTACCTGATTATCGCCAAAAGATTTACACAAATTAACGACCTCTATCACTCTTACTCAGCCTCCTTTCCATAATCCTGATAAGCACTGTAATAAGACAAACTATCACAATGTAGATAATTGCCATTGCAAGATACGGCACCATAAATTCATATGTACCTGAACCGATGCTCTGGAAAGCAAGGTATAAGTCTTTCGCACCAACAAATGAAACAACCGATGTTTCTTTTACAAGTGCAATAAATTCGTTACCCATCGTCGGCAGAATATTCTTAACCGCCTGAGGAATAACAATCTTCATCATTGTTGTGCCGTAGCTGAGGCCTACACTGCGTCCGCCTTCCATCTGTCCGGGGTCAACGCTGAGGATACCGCCTCGCATAATTTCAGAGATATATGCGCCGCTGTTAAGACCGAAAACGGTAATTGCAACCAATACCGAAGACATTTTGAGCCCCAATAACGGAAGCATAACATAATAGAATACAAGAAGCTGAACAACCATGGGAGTACCGCGGAAAAGTCCCACATAGAAGCTGCAGAATTTATCCATAGCCCTGACTGTTGCCTTGTACTTCGGCATAACACGCACCGTAGCTATCAGAGTACCGATTACGATACCGATGAGAAGTCCTGCGACAGCTATAATCATTGTGTTCTGCAAACCGGTGAGAACCTCTTTGTAGCCGCCTTTATTCAAAAGAATGTCAAGGAACTTCTCGACTTTAAACATAAATCCGTTCATATACTTTTTCCTTTGCAGTGGTGGTAACAATCCGAACCTTTTTATTTATCGGATGATTTCCCGCCATTTCTTTGTCTAACATCAACAATGCCTTACATCATATGAAGTAAGGCACCGTTTTATTGGTTTTAAATTTTATCAGCCGATAGCGTTGAAGTTTTCAACGATACGAACTGCAGGGTCAGCATCAATGATAACATAATCGATGTTACCGTTGAGAAGGTCCTGAACAGCAAGAGCACCGTTATCGTAACCCTTCGGCTGAGCCTTGAGACCTGCGAAGCCCCACTCTTCATCACCGACAACGTAGAAGTTACCTGTTGTACCGTTCTGGTAACCGACTTTCTTTGTACCGTCTGCATTGATTATTTCGTCAACATCTGCAGCTGTCTTGCAAGCATCAAATGTTGTGTCATCAGCCTTAACGATAAGCTTCTGATATGCGTTGTAGTATGAATCTGTGAAGTTTACAGATTCCTTTCTTGTTTCGTTGATTGTAAGACCTGCCATTGCGATATCGCACTTATGTTCGCCAACTGAAAGGCAAACTGAGTCAAACTTCATGTTGTTGATAACAAGTTCCTTGCCGAGTTCTTCAGCAAGAAGTGCAGCGATTTCCATATCGATACCGTAGTATGAGTCGCCTTCCATATACTCAAAAGGAGCAAATGCTGCGTTTGTTGCAACAACGAGCTGATCCTTTGAAGGATCTTCTACAGCTGACTTGACTGCTGTGGGTTCGCCGTCACCGAAATACTTGTTACAGATTTCGTCAAATGTACCGTCTTTCATAATTTTAGCGATGAAAGCGTTAACATCCGCAAGAAGTTCGGGCTGATCCTTATCAACACCGAAGGCGTACTGCTCTTCTGTAAGGTTGATGTCAATAATTTTTACTTTTGCTGATTCAGCCGGGTTGCCGCCGCAAGCTGCAAGTGAAAATACCATAAGCGCAGCAATAACAAGTGCTAAAAACTTTTTCATAATAAACTCCTCCAATAAGTTTTATTTGCTGTTTAAATATACCACTAAATAATATTTCTGTCAACAAAAACTGAATAATTATTCACTGCGCATAATTTTGAAAACAACCTTGAGCACGTTTTCACTTTTTTCGTGAAGGACATTCGGCTTGTGCGCATCTTCTTCAAAAAGAATTACGCACTGCTCACCGCCGAGGAGTGTGTATCCCATTGACTCACCTTTATAGAAGGCAATGTCGCCGCCCTTTGAAAACTCCTCAGAAACCATTGTGAGGGTCTTTGTATCTGCCCATTGAATTTCTTCCTTACCTTCGAGGACAATCTGAAGGTCGATGTACTTCTTGTGATTTTCAAAAACTCTGTCACCGTCAGGCTCGGTATCATAACGGCTGACCGCCGCAAAAAGGTTGTCACCGTGAATGTCATACCGTCCGGGTGCCATCTCCGTTTTGCGGAAATCACTGAGAAAATCCACGATATCCTGTGCATAAGGAATCTCGCTGTATTTTGTGAGTTTGTCGATTGTTGTTACTATCATAATTAAACCTCCGTCCTTAATTGGTTCGTATTGGCATTGCAAAGTCTTGCATAAAGTCCGTTGTTGTGAAGAAGCTCTTCGTGGCTTCCCTGCTCAGTTATTCTGCCTTCTTCAAGAACAATAATCTTATCCGCTTTCATAACGGTTGAAAGTCTGTGCGCGATAACGACAACCGTCCTTGTTTTTGAAAGTTCATCTATTGCCTGCTGAATAAGTGCCTCTGTTTCGTTGTCAACAGCAGATGTCGCCTCATCAAGAATAAGTACAGGCGAATCCTTAAGAACAGCTCTTGCGATTGCTATACGCTGCTTCTGTCCACCCGAAAGACGCACACCGCGTTCACCGATAAGTGTTTCGTATCCGTCAGGCATAAGCTTTACAAAATCGTCAGCTCTTGCAATCCTTGCCGCTTCAAGTACCTGTTCAGCCGTTGCAGAAGTATTACCATAGGCTATGTTTTCAAAAATCGTTCCGTTGAAGAGGAAGACATCCTGCAGGACAATTGAAAGATTTTCACGAAGCGACTTTATTGATATATCTTTTATATCTTTACCGTCGAGAAGAACACTTCCCTTTATCGGGTCATAGAAGCGTTCAAGAAGCGATACAATAGTAGATTTACCAACACCTGTTGCACCTACGAACGCAATCATCTGACCTGCTTTTACATCGAACGAAACATCGTTGAGCACCGGTTCTTTCTCGTTATAATAAAAGCTGACATTTTTAAATTCAATGTTACCCTCTGCCCTGCCGATTTCAACAGCATTTCCGCTGTCCTTTACCTCAGGCTCTGTATCGAGAACCTCAAGCACCCTGAGTCCGCCTGCATAGGCAGTCTGTGCATCCTCAACAATTCTTGCAAGAACAGCAAGCGGAGAATAGAAGAGAGAAAGATACATAAAGAATCCGACAACGTCCGCAACATCAAGCTTACCCTTCAGTGCAAGTGTACCGCCGATTCCCATAACAAGCACAGAACCTATTGACGTAAGGAACTCAATTGACGGATGAAAAATTGCTGCTGAGAAGTTTGCGCTGATATTGACCTGGCTATAGTGGCGGCAGAAATCCTTCATTCTGAGATATTCCGTCTTTTCCTTGCCAAAAGCCTGAATTTCCTTAATGCCGGAAATATTATCCTGCACCACGCTGTTGAGCTCAGCGAGCACCTGCTGATTTATCTTGAATTTCGGGAGTACCTTTTTTGAAAATTCAGTGCTGACAAAAATCAGGAAAGGTACGGGAATAAGAGCTATTATCGCCAGAAGAGGATTGATATTAAAAATCATTACCGCAACCAGCATGATTATAAGCACATTAGACAGCAAATCCGGCAATGAGTGTGCGATAAGATTTTCAAGATTTCTCGTATCATTGATTATACGGCTCATCATCTCGCCAGTCTGCTTATCTGTAAAGTAGCCCATCGATAATGTCTGCAATTTTGAGTAAACCTTAAGAGTAAGCTCACCGACAAAATTCCACGCAGCTATATGTGCCTGCCACTTTGCAAAGAAAGAAAATACACCTTTGATTATGTATGCGATAAGCAAAACCGCGGCATACACTGCCATTTTTTCAACCGTTGCACTGCCGTCGGTAAGTATACCTGTCATTTTACGTACCATTTCAGGCGTAACGAGGCTGATTGCAGAAACACCTATGAGCATCAGCACGGTGATTATTATAGGTCCCCTGAAAGGCTTAGCCATTATTAAAAACCGTTTTAATTCCTTCAATCAATCACTTCCTTGGTCACATAATTTTAACACAACCTGTTATTTATTGCAAGAAAAACACTCACGGTTTTTCCGTGAGTGTCAAAATCAGTACATTTTTTCACGTTTCTTTTTACGTGCAAAACGGTAAACCGAATAAACAACACATATTGCCATAAACGAAATCAGTCCGACGTAAATTGAAACATCATCATTACCTTCAATCTTGAGGTTGTCCCAAAGCGATGTCATAAGAGTAAGCAAGCCTTCGGGAAGGTTGTGATAATACTGAGTTTTCGGCATGTCCTCAGGCTCGGGATAAAGGATTTTTTCATCTTTAAGAGAATAGTCCGGATTCTCAACAACAGCTCTGTTGGGTGACGCATAGCAGATATACTCCGCATTCGCAAGCGCAACTTCGCCGCTTAAAAGGAAGTTGATGTAAAGCTCTGCTCCCTCTTTATTCTGACATCCCTTAGGAATACACAAAGAGTCAACAAAGATGTTTGTTCCCTCTTTCGGATAAACAAAAGCAAGATCAGGATTGTTTTCGTACATACTGAGGTAGTCGCCTGCATAGTAAGCGCACATTGCAGCCTCGCCGCTTTCCATCTTATTGTAAACGTCATCCATTACATAAGAGCTGACAAGAGGCTTCTGCTCCTTGAGCTTATCGTATGCCCTGTGCCAATCCTCGGAGCTTGTTGTGTTGAGGTCAATTCCGAGGTAGCACTGTGTGATTCCGAAAGCATCGCGCGGATTGTTGAACATAAGAATCTGTCCCGCATACTTTTCATCCCACATAATGCCCCAGCTGTCGGGAGTTTCGGTCACCATTTTGGTATTATAGATCAGACCGACCATTCCGACATTATATGGAACTGTATACTCATTGTCGGGGTCAAAATAAAGATTTTTATATTCATCAAGAATGTTCGTATAGTTCGGAATGTTGCTGAAATCGATTTTTTCGAGCATATCCTCTTCGATCATTCGCTGAATCATATAGTCAGACGGAATGATGATATCGTAGTTCGCGCCACCACCCTTGATTTTGTTGTACATATTCTCATTAGAATCGTAGGTGGTATAGTTAACCTTGATACCCGTCTGCTTTTCAAACTCTTTGTTTACATCCATTGTATCTTCCGCACCGTCGGAAATATATTCACCCCAGTTGTAAACATTGATTTCAGTTCCGCTGAGGTGGCTGTAATCCTTTGCGGATGCTGTCGGCATAACAGGCACTGCAACAGATAAAAACATCATTAATGCACAAAGGCAGGAGAAAACTTTTTTCATCGTTTTTCTGCCCCCCTTTTGCCTTGATTCTTTGATTCATCATCCTTTGACTGAAAAACATTCACAAGAATAAGAAGAACAAGAATCACGAGGAAAATAATCGTTGACAAAGCATACATATCCGGAGTAACTCTTTTCTTTGTCATCGAAAAGATTCGGATGGGCAAAGTCTGAAATTTCGGTCCGCTGACAAAATAACTGATAATAAAATCGTCAAGCGAAAGAGTGAATGCCATTATGAAGCCCGCAACAATACCCGGACGGATTGACGGCAGAACAACTTTCAGGAAAGCCTGAAGCTTTGTACAGCCAAGATCCTGCGCGGCTTCCGAAATGTGGACATCCGTCTGCCTGAGCTTCGGCATAATATTAAGTATTACATACGGAAGGCTGAACGTTACGTGTGCAATAAACAGCGTCCAGAAGCCGAGAATACCATTAATTTTAAGTGCTGTTCCGATGAAAACGAAAAGCAACATCATCGAAACACCTGTTACGATTTCAGGGTTCATCATCGGAATATTGGTTACCGAAAGAACACTTGATTTAACAAAGCCCTTTTTCATTTTATTGATTCCCACTGCCGCAAGTGTACCGATAAAGGTTGATGCAACCGCAGTCATAACAGCAAGAATCAATGTGTTGTAGCAAGCCTTGATAGTTTCTTCATCTCTGAAAAGTTCAACGTACCATTTCGTTGAAAAACCGCTCATAACGCTCGTACTGTTTGATTCATTGAAAGAAAGAACAACAAGCATAATTATCGGCAGGTACAAAAAGAGAAGGGCAATTGCAAGGTAGATTTTTGAGGAAAGTGACATTTTCTTCATATCATCATACCTCCCGCTGCGCTCGCATCGTCATCGCTGAATTTGTTCATAACAGCCATGCAGATGAGAATCAGTACCATAAGAACAAGGGAAAGTGCAGCACCGAAATTGAAGTTGTTTGAAACCTGGAACTGCATTTCGATAATATCACCGATAAGAGCAAAGCTTCCTCCACCAAGCTTCTGTGAAATATAGAATGTACTTACGGACGGAACAAAAACCATCGTAATTCCCGAAACAACACCTGAAAGTGAAGACGGCAAGACAACATCTTTGAAAACTCTTATCTTATTTGCACCAAGGTCCTGTGCCGCTTCAATAAGACTTCTGTCAAGCTTTGTCATAACCGTGTAAATCGGGAGAATCATATACGGCAGGAAGTTATATACCATACCGAGTATTACTGCTGACGAAGTATTGATCATATGTAACGGTTCAAACCCGATTTTTACAAGTATGCTGTTGATTACACCGTTATCCTGAAGAAGAGTCATCCATGCATATGTTCTAAGAAGGAAGTTCATCCACATCGGAAGCATTACAAGCATAACCATCGTGCTCTGCACCTTGGCTTTAGACTGTGCAATAATATATGCCAGCGGATACGCAATCACAAGGCAGATGATTGTTGCAACAATACCGTACCAGATTGAACGTAGAAAGGTTGTTGTATAGTCGCCGAGTCTTGCGATGTTTTCGAACGTGAACGCACCGTCTGAATTCGTAAAAGCATAGTAAACAACCATAATGAGAGGAACAACAATGAAAATTGCCGACCATACAATATGCGGAGATGTGCAGAGTTTCTGAGCAAGAGAAGACTTTTTATTCATCGTTTACTCCTCCTCAACAATATCTGAAAGATGCTCCAATTCGTCACTGAACGAGCTGTAGTCGCCGTACATACCCGAATACTTTGATTTCTTCATAATATGAATTGCGTCAGGCTCAATATCAAGACCGATTTTTTTGCCGACGGGTTCATAATCCGTCGTCTGGATCATCCACTTGAAACCGCCGATATCGACGATAATTTCAAAATGAACACCCTTGAATGTTACAGAAGTTACTTCACCCGTAAGAATACCCTTTTCAACAGGAACGATATCAACATCCTCCGGGCGTACAACAACGTCAACAGACTCGCCTGAACCAAAGCCTTTATCAAGGCACTGGAACTGTGCACCCGAGAAAGAGCATTTGAAGTCTTCAAGCATCTTACCGTCAAGGATATTACTTTCACCGATGAAGTCTGCAACAAATGCATTCTTCGGTTCGTTATAAACATCCTGCGGAGTGCCGATCTGCTGAATTACACCGCCGTCCATAACAACAACGGTATCAGACATAGAAAGAGCTTCTTCCTGGTCATGAGTAACGTATATGAAGGTGATACCGAGACGTTGCTGGATATTCTTGAGCTCTACCTGCATATCCTTGCGGAGTTTCAGGTCAAGTGCGCCCAAAGGCTCGTCAAGCAAAAGAACTCTCGGTTTTACTGCAAGAGCACGCGCAATTGCAACACGTTGCTGCTGACCGCCTGAAAGAGAATTAATATTTCTTCTTTCAAAGCCGCTTAAATTCACAAGCTTGAGCATCTCGGTTACTGTTTCTTTAATTTCCTGTTCCTTCATCTTTTTGATTCTTAAACCGAACGCAATGTTTTCATATACATTAAGATGAGGAAAAAGTGCATAACGCTGAAAAATGGTGTTCACCTGTCTTTTGTTAGGCGGAACATCATTTATCACTTTATCTTCAAATATAACTTCTCCGCTGTCAGGTTCAAGGAAACCGGCAATTATACGAAGTGTTGTGGTTTTACCGCAACCTGAAGGACCAAGAAGTGTAATAAACTCCTTATCACGGATGTACATATTGAGGTTTTCGAGGATCTGTGCATCACCGAGCTTGACGGAGATATTTTTGAGATCAATAATAACGTTCTTTTTCAATTATGCAGCCCCTCTCTCACGAAAAGATTATTTGTTTTTGTCTGAATAACCGCTTTCGCTTTAATGCAATAAAACAGCTATTATATTACTCTATAATATAGTGCAATAATCTGCAAATGTCAACATTTTTTTGCAAAAAATCGCTGCAAATCCGTGACTAATCAAGAGCTTTTTATGGTATACTCTTCATTGCTCTGTTTTACTCATTTTTTCTCTGTTTTTCTCGTTTTTCATTGTGGAGCAAAATTTTAAAGTGCCGTTATCAAAAGACAACAGCACTTTGTAAAACACATATTAAATTATTCTTTCCAGCCTTCGATGATTTCGTTGAGGCATTCGTCATAGATTGAATAAAATTTGTTTACGATTTCCTTATCCTTCTCATTACCTCTTACACCCATAGCAAGAATACAATCTTCCTTGTATGTTATAGCTGAAAGAAGAACGAACGGCTTGTATTTAACAGCACCACTCATAAATCCGTAAATTGGCTCGTGACCGCAGAGTGATGTTGCAACCGGATCGATAAAACCGATATTACTCATTGCAAGATGCGGGTTTGCATAGCCGATTTTAACGGCAATCTCGCCGATGAAATGCGGTAATGTATAGCCAAAGTTGAGAAGAGGAAGACCGTACATACCCATAAACTTGTCCTTTTTGAACTCGTTTGTACTTTCAGATACAAGTTTAAGGGTTTCAAAAATATCCTTGCCGAGATGAGGAATACGGCACTGCATCCATGCGGTATGGTTTGTAAGACCTACACCTTCCATACTCTTGATATATCTTCGAAGGTCTATAGCTCCTGCGATTACAAGGCTGTCCGATTTATCAAAATTTGCAAGTCTGTATACACTCTCAAAATATGCCGCCATAAGTATATCATTAAGTGTAAAACCGTTTTTCTTGCCAAGAATTTTAACGTTTTTAAAAACATCCCTGTCAAGCGTATGCTTTGCCATAAAAGATTTGTCTGTTGGTTCGCTCTTTGTCAACGGGAACTTATGGGGATCCTTTACAGACGGGTTACGGATAAGCCTACCCGCCGCCTTCCTGTCCTCTTCAGAAAGGTCACGGTAGATCATCTTATGAGATCTTGAGCCTACTCTGATGTCATTTGTGATTTTGCCTGTTTCAACAAACTCATTGTATGCCTGACAAAGCTTTGCAACAATGTACTTTGTATCGCCGCCGTCAAAACACATATGGTTTGAAACGAAACAGAACGCAGTCTTACCTTCGTAATAGAACAGACCTACACGGAACTGAAGCTTATCACCCGGATTTATTTCCTGCATAAGGAAAGCTTCGATTTCTGCATCCTTTTCAGCCTCTGTGATGTGTTTGATAGTGAAAACATCATCAATATTATACGGATTTACTCTCCAATAAGGTCTGATATAGTTATTGACAAATGATGAGTGAAGGACTGGAGCTTTCTCGTAAAGATTTGCAACAAATTTTTTAACAATTTCAGCATCAAGCTCGAAATCATAGTGCAGCTCTACATGGATAACTCTGTCATTGTAAGTTCTGAAAAGATAATGAAGCTTATCCCACATTTCTGCCTGAATTCTCTGTGCCATAGGGGGTCATACCTCCTGATTAAATTTTACATATTACATTATTATTTTATCATAAACTTAAATTAAAAAGCAAGACATAAAACCCGTTAGTGTCGGATAACTTCAGTCATTCCGGAGAATAATCTGACAAAATTTTCTCAATCTTCTGATTGTGAATATTACTGCCGAGTATATCTCCGTTTGCGCTGAAGCAAATTGCTTTTATATCGTTCGGGTCTTCGTCGTACGGACTTTTGGTTTCTTTGCTTAAAGCAAAATATTCGCTTAAGTATACAAGTGCATTTCCGCTCGGAAAAACAACGTTTCCTTCCGCTGTTTCAATATTCATTGCATTGAATTGTGCAAGTAACTCTCTTGTTTTATTGTTATACGGATTTTCGTCCCGAGGACTTACCAGCCAGGCGGGATGAACTTTGATTTCTACACCGGTTTCCTTAACTGCCTGAGCAAATATTTTTACATATTCAAGAGGTATTGTCTCCTGATGAAAAGCATCAACTGACAGCAGAATTTCATTGACACCGCTGTCGGCTAACTTTTTTGCAACAAGCCTTATCCTGTCAGAATCCTTGCTGAAATAACCGTTTGTTATAAGCTGTCTTTCAGGGATATTCATTTCACGGGCCGCGTTATGTATTTCAAATACGGTTTCGGGGTAAAGCAAAGGTTCACCGCCGAAAGTCATAACGGATTTAATATCATACTCCCCTGCTATTTTGCGGACAGCATCTGCTGCAATATTCTTATCAATATTTTCAGAGCTTCTGTGTTCACCCTGAGAACAATGCTTGCACTTGCCCGTACAAGCCATGGTTACAACGAATTCTATTCGGTTTAAGTTTTTGAGATATTTATTCATTTAGTTACCTTTCTTGTGTACCAGCTCGGCACAGGATTCTGCATATTGTCATACCATTCAAGTACTTCATTTGCTAGGTTTTTCATAGTCTGAACTTCGCCTTCACCATACGGAATTGCCCATGGCAGAGAAGTGATTGTACCAAGGCTGATATACAACGCAAGAAGTTTCCAAAACTCCATAGGTACATCATTATCAAAATATCCGTTGACCATACCCGAAGCGAAAAGCGGAGAAGACTGTGCACACCAGGTAATGCTCTTAAATTCTTCCCACGGGTCACCGAAATCGTAGCGATCAAAGTCGATAATAACAATTTTGCCGTTTTCAATCATCATATTGCCTATGTGGTAATCACCGTGCTGAAACACCTGCGGTCTTCCTTTGAGCAGATAACGGTTTGCGTTGATGAAGTCAATAAAAGCCTGACCGTTATCATATTTCAGCGGACATTCGTTATATTTTCCGATTCTCAAATCAGCCTTATTGTTTATACGGATTTCCCAATCCTGTTGACTTTCGGGTGCAGGGATTGAATGAATCTTTTTAAGGCTTCTGCCTGCTTCAAGTCCGAGTGCATACTGTTCAGAGTCTGCAAGATATGGAACAACCTCATTTGCATCTTTGCCGTCAATCCAAGTCTGTAGTGTATAAATACCCTCGTCACACTTGCCGAAATCAACGGGTTTACACATAGGAACGCCGAGCTTTTCAACCTCTTTCTGCATAAGGTACATATTCTCACGGTTTGCACTCTTTTCAATGGGCGTAACACGCAAAAGATATTTTGTACCGTCAGCAGTTGTGACACAGTATTTCTTGTCACCCGACCAACCTTTGTTTATAGGTTCTTTTGATATAAAATCAAGCATTGCAAATTCCTTTCAACCATTCAACAGACTGTTTCAATCCGTCAATAGTTTTTGTTTCTAACACCACTCTGCAGTTCTGCTCTTTTGCAAGATTGATATATTTCACAATATCAGTTTCACCTGCACCGAGTGCAAGGTGATTTTTCTTACCTTTTGCGTCGTGTAAATGAACATGATGCAAGCGGTCTTTGTGTTTCATTATAAATTCTTCGTCTGTACCGCCGATGCCGTGATTGTGTCCCACATCAAAAGTCAAAGCGAAAACCTTGCTTTCCAAAAGCAGTTCAATGGCGTCTTTTTGAAAACCCTCATAACCGTCGCTGTTTTCAATGCAGATTTTTATATCGGAATCTCTAACAGCATTTTCGCACATATCTCTGAAATCAATAATGCTTTTTATGTACTGTTTTTTATACTCCGAAAAAAGGAAAACCTTTCTGTCAGGCAAGGTAAAATAAACACCTCTTGCCATATGCATATTTAAGACCTTAATATCAAGTTTCTTTGCAATTTCAATGGTATTGGCAACCGTTTTTTTGTAAGCTTCTGCAACGTAGGGGTTGAAATCGCTTACATTAAGATTTTCGTCAAGGTGAATGGTGTAGTAAATGCCATATTTATCAGCAACCTTTTTAAAATAATCAACATCAATTTTCGTGAGCTGATACTGCGGCATATTCATATTAAGTTCGATGAAATCAAGACCCAATTCCGAACACAGCTTTGCACAGTCTTCAAGAGTACCTGTTTCAATCAATGTGGGCATACCGTATTTTATTTGCAGCATTTGTATTCTCCTTAATCAAGATAATTCTTTATTACGCCCCATGTCTCGATCAGCCTATCTACACTCCAGCCGGCATTGGCAGGTGATGTTGAGGGCAAACAAACAGCCTCTCTGCCAATCGTATCACGAATGTACTTTTTATAATACTTTTCAGCTGTTTTCCCATTGACAAAAATTTGTTTAACATCTGCATTGTCAAGTATCTCCGTAAGGTCATTTGCAACGACATTTTTGATAGAGCTGTCGGAACTACCTGTTATATCACAAGAGGCAATAACATCCCATAGGGCAATATGATTTGAATGAAGAAAAACACTTTTCTCTTCAATTGTTATGGGTGTGTCAGTGCACATAACTGTTGAAATTACCTTCCAGAATCTGTTCTGCGGATGTCCGTAGAAAAACATCTGTTCGCGGGATTTCACTGACGGAAAACTGCCAAGGATAAGCACTTTTGAGTTTTCGTCGTATAAAGGTGGGAACGGGTGTTGCAACATATCACATACTCCTCAAAAATTCATCAACCTGCCGCTTTGTTTTAAGAACAACGGTTTTGTATTTATATTTCTTCGTAATTTCATTATAAAACGCTCGCCTTTCCTTGTTTCTGCATCCGAAAAAAATAAACTTCACAAACCACCAATTCATGTCATTTTTATATCCGTCTTTTCTTCGCAGTTTTGTGCGTTTCAACGCTCTGAAAAAACAAGTCAAACGCGGAAGAAGCAAGAGAATAATTTCGTCTGCACTTTCAAGCCGTTCATCTATCATCAGGTATGTATAATATCCGTCGATAATCCAACCAGGCTTTTCCATAAACTCTTTGACTTTCGGCAACACAACCGCATCATCAACAGGCTCCCATTCCTTATCCCACTTGATATCGTCAAGATGCAGAACGGGAATATTTGTCTTTTGAGAAAGATAGTCTGAAAGATATGTTTTACCGCTTCCTGCGTAACCTAAAACTGCAATTTTCATTTTATATCCTCTTCATCAGTTTGTAATATTCACCGTCTTCGTCGGCTCCTTCAAACAAAACCTCTGTGAAGCCGTACTTTCTGTACAAATGAAGTGCGTTTACATTGTCTTTATCAACGCCGATTGTCATTTCCGAAAAGCCTGATTCCTTTGCTTTCTTAATCAAAAATTCAAGAATTTCACTTCCGATACCACGGTTGCGGTATTCTTTCTTGACAATCATCCTTGAAACATAAACACGTTTGCCGGGTATTGTGTAGTCGGGATCACCTGTATCAAGAACCAACGCACCCTCGCCTATGAATTCGCCGCTTATTTTATAGATAAAAACCTGACGGTTACCGGACGCGATTTCCTCGCGCCATTTTTCTGCAAGTGGCTGAGATTTCATATTCCAGATATTTGAGCATTTGTGATAGTCTTCAATGCTGAGGGGTTCGATAACTGTATTTGCGAACTCTGAAAAAGCTTTATTTATTTTGTTATATTTCAGACCGGCAATCTCTGACAAAGAATATGTTTTCATAAGATAACGGATAAATCTGCAACCGAGAAAATACCCGACATCTGAATATCCGTTATACGAACACCAGTCGCCAAAAAAATCCTGCACGCTCTCGTTTTCATCAATACGGCGTAGATACTCTCTCCTTATATCGTTTTCGTTTTTATAGCACCAATCGAGCCAACCGTCTTTGTCCTGATGATAAAAATCATTATCACCGCATAAGATGTGTTCGCAAACCATTGCAACACCTTCCTGGTAAAGCTGTTGAATAGCTTTTCTGCGTTTAGTAAAATCAGGAAAATATAAATTACCATTAAGTTTATGCCACAGATGACCGATTTCGTGCAGAATCAAGGCACGCATATTTGTTTCATCGCCCCAGTTAAGCTCGATGATTTTTTCAACACCTAACAAAACAGTATTTTTACCGTCAAGAGTTGTTGCCCAGCCTGCACCGTTGCAAAGACCGAGATACAGAATGATATTTATATCGGGTTCTGTATCAAAAAGCTTTGTGAGATTAACGTTCAGAGTGTCAACAACAAGCTGAAAATTCTTACTGACAAAATCAATCTTATCTGCATTCAATGCGGCTTCAAGAACAGGAAGAACAGCGTTATTAAAATCATAGCTCTTTGCATCATTTTCACATTTCGATGGCAGTTCTTTTGATATTTCTTCCGCATACTTACGCCATAATTTAATATCAAAACCATCAGAAAATGTTGTATTAATTTTTTCACAAGTGTTAATTATCTTCATTTTCATACCACTCTTTTAATTTTTCAAGCTTTCCTTCGAAATGGTAAGACCGACCATTTTTATTAAGACCAGCATTCTCCAGTCCTAAGTGTTCAAGAATTCCGATTGATTTTGTGTTGTGAATACTTGCGAAAGCATCAACGAAATCAATATTCTCA
This sequence comes from Acutalibacteraceae bacterium, assembly GCA_045538055.1. GTDB lineage: Bacteria > Bacillota > Clostridia > Oscillospirales > Acutalibacteraceae > CAG-488. The sequence continues at coordinate 11,123 of JAZSQQ010000005.1, read as the reverse complement.
TCTAAACTCGGAAGAAGAAAACCGTATAAACTTCTGAATATGCCCTTGCCGTGATACTCGGGTTTAAGCTGAATTTCTTCCATTCTGAATGTATCCGCATTAGTGAAATACTGAAAAAATCCGATTAATTTTCCTTTTTGTTTAATAAGAATTATCTGTCGTTCATCGCGTTCCAGACCTTCGCTGACGCTATCAGACCAACAAGCATAATCCTCTTCCCGCGTATTCCCTGTCGGTGCAATTTTTTCCATATTGTCGGCAAGTATATCGAAAATCTCCTTTGATGCTTGCATAAAGTTTGTTTTATCGAGGAACTCAAATGTTATTGAAGAAAGGTTTCTGATATATTCATCTGCCTCTTTATGTGATTTAAAAATCACCACGTTTTTTTCGTGCTTGAGTTTTTCAATCAACGCATATATCTTCGGAAGAGTTGTTCCAGGAAATTCTTTTATAAAAGTCTCGAATTCAGGGTCGAGTTCCTTTTCAATCCACGGCATATCGTAGCGGCCTTTGCCGATTCTGTCTGTCGCCCCCTGCAGACAGACCTCCGTCGGCAAATCAAAAAGAAAGACCGTGTCACATTCCTGCATACGCATTTCTATTGTTCTCGAGTAATTGCCGTCGATTATCCATTCGGATGTGCTGAATACTTCCTTTATCCGTTCATCGAATTCTTCCCTATGGATATGAGTTTTGTCGGGCTTGTGCCAGATAGCATCAAGGTGGTATAACGGCAAACCCGTACATTCATTCAGTTTTACCGCAAAGGTCGTTTTCCCCGAACCGGGACAACCGATTATAATTGCTTTTTTCATTATTATCCCTCAACAAAATCAATAAGCTGTTTCAAATTGTGTATAGTCCATTCATCATTGTTTTCACCGCTTCGGTCAAGATAAAATGTTGTAAAGCCTTGTTTTCTTGCTCCGTCAGCTTCTTCCTTACAATCGTCAACAAATATACTTTCAGATGCGGTTACACCTTGTGCCTCAAGTGCTGCATTGAAAATAATCGGACTTGGTTTACCTGCACCGACTAAAGAGCTTGCTGTAAATGAAGTAAAATACTTTGCAATACCGAGTTGCTGTAATGTGAATTTAAGTGATGGTGAAGTATCACTGATAACTCCCATTTTATAGCCATGATTTTTGAAATATTCAAGCACATCTGCCGTTTCAGAAAATAATGCTCTGTCACCATTACACCAAAGTTCATTCAGAAGTAATTCAGCCTTGTTTTCAACATCTTCTGTAACACCTTCACCAATAAGCAAATGATAATAGTATCTCTTGAAAAAACCACGCTCATCATCAAGTGTTTTGTACCAAGGTTTTCTGCCTTCGCTTGCGAGTTGAAACAACGACATCATTTTATCGTAATCAAGTTCAAACGGCTTGCCACTCCACTCGATAATCGTCTTATCACGCCACGCTTCTTTTTCAGCAGTAAAATATGTCAAAGTTCCGTCACGGTCAAAGAATATTGCTTTGTAGTTCATGATTATACCTTCTTTGCTTTAACAATAAGGAAGTTTGGTTTTATGTACTCTTTAACGATTGTCGGAAGTTTTTCAACCGCCCAATCTTCAGGAGTAGGTTCGCATACTTCTTCGATTACAAATCCTGCTTTTGTAAGAGCATTTATAACATTGCTGAATGTTCTGTGGTACTTTATAACACCGTCAACATACCAATGCACCTTTCTTTCACCGGGTTCATTATAATTTGAAAATGTATAAGAAACTCTTTTTCCTTTAAGGTTTTTGTTAAAATGCCCGTTACCGTCAATAGTTGCAGTTATAATAGGATGTTCCTGAGAAAACAACAGTTGACCACCATCGTTCAAAACAGAATACATTTCTTTTGCAAACGCATCAAAATCTTCTATGTAATGAAATGCTAAAGAACTGTATATAAAATCAAAAGTCTTATTAAGTATTGCAACATCTGTCATACTCATATTCAAATATTCAATTTTTTCATCTGCCGATTCACTTTCGGCAACTTCAAGCATCTTTTCGGAAATATCAACACCGACAACGCGTTTTGCACCACGATGAACGAAATCAATACAGTTGTGACCGTATCCGCAACCTAAGTCAAGAACTGTTTTATCAGTTAAATCGGGCAGCATTTTTGCTATTGCAGGCTGTTCAAGTAAATCGTTATAGTTTACTTCATTATTACGCAAAGCTCTGTAGCCATTAAAAAATTCTTCGTTATCGTAAATATTCTGATTGTCCATTCTATCACTTCCTGTTATAAAGAAAATCTTTCTTTTATCATTTTCGCAACAACATCGGGAGCTAAATATGAATTATCAATTTTAAGATAATTCGGAAAGGTTATTTCACCGTCATAGCTTTCTGTGCGGTATTTTTTATCCGTATCAAGCAAATCTTTTCTTGCAAAGTCAAGATTGCGTTTTGAGGGTTTGTTTTCAAGACGGTTTTCGGTTGAATTTCTTTCAAGCCTTATTTCTTGCGAAGCTACAAGCTCAACATAATAAATTTCTGCACCTTGTTCTTCAAACAATTCAGAAACGTATTTTATGTAGTCCCAATCGCTTTTTAAGTCAAGACCCCATACGTAAGTAAAAATCATTCCGTAATTGTCGCTCTTTGAAAACTCTTCAAAGAAAACCTGACGCAGTCTGTTAACTGTTTTTCCTTCATAATATCCGAAAATTTCTATTACAGGCTCTATTGTCATGTGATTATGAAACAGTTTATGGTCTGTAATTTTTGCAAGCTCCTGACCGACAGTCATTTTACCGACTGCAAGGCTTCCGAATATTATAACCAATTTCATAAAAATATCTTCTCCATTATTACGCTTCCGCCGTAATCCTCTATTGCTTTAAAACCGTTTTTCTCGTACATTGCATACGATATGGGCGTATGCCTGAAAACATTCAGTACCATTTTCCCAAAACCTTTTTCACGAGCATCCTCCTGAAGCTTCACAAAAGCACTTTTACCGTAGCCTTTTCCCCGATACTCTTCTTTGATAACATTCTCAGTAACAAATGCGGCATTTTCTTCAAAAGGACTTTTCTGATACCCGATAACACCGATTTTTTCACCGTGTTCATTTATAATGACATACAGATAGTTATCAGCAGAATCTGCACCATCTGGAAAAATATCCTTAAATTCACTTTTCGCAGCTTTTCGTGCTTTAAATCTGAATTTTTCATCACCGGATTTAATAAGATGTTCCGCATAATTCTTTGCAGACCACTTTGCATAAACAGAAAATTCTTCATCATTCATTTTTCTGAAAGTAATCGGTTTTAATTCCTTGTTCATATTTTCATCTCCGGTATTATAAATATTTCTGCATATAAACTTTATTCTGATACGTTCCGTCTTTGAGTTTGAAGAATTTCGGTTCTACTGATACAACTTGAAACCCGAATTTCTCATAAAGTGCTTTAGCACGGTTGTTTCCCTCAATAAATTCAAGGTCAACAATTTCTGTACCGTTATGTTCTTCTGCCGCTTTTATCAGTTCTTTAAACATTGCTGAACCAACACCAATATTCCAATATTTTTTCTGAATAGCGATACCTACTGTTGCTCTATGAGATGTCTTGCTACCGGTATTAAAAGTGATGTCACAGTTGCCTGCAATTATACCGTCTATATAACAAGCAATAAACAGTGTATTATTACTTTCACGTACATTAAGAATGAATTTTTCTTCACTTTCTACGGTAACACCTTGCCAATCTTCAATTACACGAGAAAGAAATTCTGTTTCACCGCTAGAAGTTTTAATACTGTTAAGCAACATTTCCGCATCTTCAATTTCGGGGGTTTTTAATATAGCGTCCACGCCATTTTTCAATACAATTTTCTTTTCTTCAAGTATCATTTCAATACCTCCTCCTAAAAAAAACAAGGCACCTCCGGATATACGGAGATGCCTGTAAGTTCAGATAGATATTTTACATCAATCACAAACGGACAAAACGGCTCTCCGAAACATTGTGTTCACTGTCATTGTCATTTTGTCCACCTGCCTTTCAGTAATTTATATCAGGATTATATCACCCGGATATTATAATGTCAATAAAAATCAACCAACAACCTTATATCCCTGTGCTTCGATGACGGATTTGATTTTGTCATCTGAAAGCTCTGAGTTGAGTGTAAGAACCGCCGTACCTTCAACGTGGCTTGTTACTGCTGAATCAACCTCAGCAAGTTCCTCGAGAATTGACTTTACTCGTGCCTCACAGTGCGGACACATCATACCTTCGATTTTTACTGTTTTTTCCATAATCTTTTTCTCCTTTTTATTTTTATATTTAATCTTTCTGTCGTGCTTCGTGCTGTGAACCTTGAAAAGATTCAGCCTCAACGCATTCATCACAACACAAAAACTTGATAAGCTCATTGCCGCCGCACCGAACATAGGATTAAGCTGCCAGCCTGTCAGCGGAATCCACACACCTGCCGCGAGAGGAATCCCGATTATATTATAAATAAATGCCCAGAAAAGGTTTTCTTTTATATTTCTGAAAGCTGCTCTGCTGAGCCTTATTGCCGCAGGAACATCTGTCAGTCTGCTTTTCATAAGCACAATATCCGCCGCATCGATTGCAACGTCAGTACCGGCACCGATTGCTATGCCGATATCAGCACGTGTAAGTGCAGGAGAATCGTTGATTCCGTCGCCAACCATTGCAACCTTTCCGTTTTTCTGCAATTTTCTGATTTCTTTTTCTTTTCCGTCAGGAAGTACGCCTGCTACAACCTCATCAATTCCGACTTCTTTCGCGATTGCTTTTGCAGTATTTTCATTATCACCGGTAAGCATCACGACTTTGATTCCCATATTGTGAAGTTCACGGATTGCCTGCGGACTTTCGGGTTTTATCACATCTGCAACGGCAATTATTCCGACAAGCTTTCCGTTTTTGATAAACCACAACGGTGTTTTGCCTTGCTTTGAAAGTTCATCTGCTTTCAACTTCATTTCAGTTTGAATATCGCAAAGTCTTTCAATAAATCTGAGATTTCCTGCAATAACCTTTTCTCCGTTGATTATTCCTTCAATACCGCTTCCTGCACTTGCATTAAACGAGCTTACATCATAAGAGCCGACATTTTCTTTTTCGCCCTTTTTCACAATTGCCTGAGCCAACGGATGCTCGCTCTTTTTTTCAAGAGAATATGCGATTTTAACAAGCTCGTTTTCGCTGTACCCGGACGAAGGGATAGTATCCGTCACTTCAGGACTGCCGAGAGTTACCGTGCCTGTTTTATCAAGCACAACCGTATTCACCTTTCCTGCCTCTTCAAGTGAAACTGCTGTTTTGAAAAGAATACCGTTTTTAGCTCCCACACCGTTAGCAACCATTATTGCAACGGGTGTTGCAAGGCCGAGGGCACAAGGACAGCTTATTACAAGAACCGATATAGCACGGGCAAGAGAAAATCCGACCGACTGACCTGCGAGCAACCACACCGTAAAAGTAACAATTGCAATTGCAATAACTACGGGAACAAAAACGCCCGAAACCTTATCTGCGATTTTTGCAACCGGAGCTTTTGTTGCTGACGCGTCACTTACCATTTTAATTATTTTGGCAAGAGCTGTATCTTCACCGATTTTTGTGGCTTCGCAGACAAGATAGCCTGATCGGTTGAGTGTGCCTGCCGAAACATTATCACCGGCTTTTTTATCAACGGGAATACTCTCACCCGTCAACGCAGATTCATCAACTGCACCCGAGCCTTCAATTATATTACCGTCAACGGGAATTGCACTGCCGGGCTTCAGGACAAAAACATCACCTTTTTTCAACTGCGATATTCCAATCTCCGTTTCAATACCGTCTTTTAAAACAATTGCTGTTTCAGGAGCAAGATTCATCAACGCTTTGAGTGCATCAGTTGTCCTGCCTTTTGAACGGGATTCAAGGATTTTGCCGACAGTTATCAGTACCAGTATCATCGCCGCTGATTCAAAATAAAACTCGTGCATGTACCCTGAAACTGCCTGCGCATTTCCGTCAAGCAGAGCCCGAGTCATCGCGAAAAGTGCATACACGCTGTAAATAAGTGATGCCGCTGAACCGAGTGAAACGAGTGTATCCATATTCGGAGATTTTTTAATTACACCCTTTACGCCTGAAATAAAAAATCGCTGATTAATAACCATTACTGCGAGTGAAAGGAGCAACTGAATTATTCCTAAGGCGATATGATTGTTTTCAAGCACCGACGGCAACGGAAAGCCGAGCATTGTATGTCCCATTGACACATACATAAGCGGAAGAAGAAAAGCGAGAGATGCCGTAAATCTTTTTAACAGCTCAGGTGTTTCGGTATCTTCAAGCGTCTGATTTTTGTTTTGTTCCGAATTTTTACCTTCTTCAAAAGCGTTGTAGCCCGCTTTTTCAACAGCTTTAATAATTTCATCAGCTGTTGCCGTTCCTTCAACACCCATTGAATTTGTAAGGAGATTAACCGTACACGAATCAACCCCCCGGACGGAGCTTACAGCCTTTTCAACTCTTGCACTGCAAGCGGCACAGGTCATACCCGTTACTCTGAATTTCTGCATAGAACCACCTCTATTTCATAAGCTTCTGTAAAGTTGCAACAAGCTCGTCAACTGTTTCATCCTTACCGTTTCTTATATCCTCGGCAACGCAGGATTTGATGTGTTCAGAAAGAAGCTCTTTATTAAATGCATTGAGTGCGGCATTGACTGCTGAAACCTGAACGAGGATATCCGTGCAGTATGCGCTGTTTTCAACCATTCCCTTTATGCCTCTTATCTGTCCTTCAATTCTGTTAAGCCTGTTGATGAGCTTTTTATGTTCCTCGGCAGAACGCTCTTTCGTTTTTCCCGAACAACAGATTTTATCCATATATCCACATCCTTTACGCTTTCATTATATACCCCCACAGGGTATATTGTCAAGAAAAAAGAGATGCCGCAAAAGCGACATCTCAATAAAATCAGGCAAGTTTTGTAAACATTATAAGGATCCTCTTGACACAGAGCTCAAGGTCAGCTCTCGTAATACGTCCGTCCTCTATGCCCTTCTTAAGGTCTTCGGGATATCCGCAGTGCATCTTCATATCGTTGCCTGCCTTTACTTCCTTGACAGGGTCATTCTTTACACCCCAGTCAGTTGTAACCATACCCTTGAAGCCCCATTCGTTGCGGAGAATTTCCGTAAGAAGCTCATAGCTTTCGGAGGTATGCTGACCGTTAATGAGGTTATATGAAGACATAATCGTGTACGGATCAGCTTCCTTGACGCAGATTTCAAAGCCTTTGAGATAAATTTCACGTAAAGCACGTTCGGAAATACGTGAATCACAACCGAAACGGTTTGCTTCCTTGTTGTTACAAGCGAAGTGCTTAACAGAAACAGCAACCTTCTGTGACTGTATTCCTCGTGTTGCAGCTGCAGCACATTTACCTGCAAGCAACGGATCTTCGGAATAATATTCAAAGTTTCTTCCGCAAAGCGGATCACGGTGAATGTTCATTGCAGGTGTAAGCCAGATACCGAGATTGTTTTCTCTTACCTCGGCACCGCCTGCAGCACCTACTTCATAAATGAGGTCGGGATTCCATGAACAAGCAAGCAAGGTTGCGCAGGGCCATGCAGTTGTCGGGATACCTGTTTCAACATCAAGACGAAGACCTGCAGGTCCGTCTGCCGTTGCAACAGCAGGAACAGAAAGTCTCTTAAGACCGCCGAAACAGCCTGTGTTTGCAACACCTGTCGGAGCCTGACCGCCGACAAAATCCATAAGCTCTTCAAGAGTAAACTGAGCTACAAATTCGTCCATTGAAATCTCTTCGCCGACGAGGTCAAATTTAACCTCTTTTTCGGGAGCAACAGCACCTGTAGGCTTGTTCTTGCCGTAGTGGTATTCTTCTTCGCCTGTCGGCAACTCTTCAAATGTACCGTCAGCAAGCATTCTTTTCTTAAGCTTGAACGGCTTGCACCAGCTGTCAAGCTGATCTGTGATATAAGAATCTTCAACGATATAGACGAAATCAGCTTTATTGGCATCTCTTATTGACGTACCGATATAGAATTCGTATTCGCCCTCTTCAAGAACATATGCCGAAACACCTACCTTGCCGAGGTCGTCAAAGCTTGCCATATCCTCAACATCAAAGCTGAGCATAATCATTTCTTTTTCGCCCGGCTGAAGAAGCTTTGTTTTCTTAAAAGCGGCAAGTTCCTTTGCAGGTTTGCCGAGAACGCCCTGGGGTGCACTGTAATAAAGCTGGATAACCTCTTTACCTGCAACCCTACCCTCGTTCTTTACTTCAACAGCAGCGATAATCTTGTCGTCATTCTCGCATACAACGGGGTTTCCTATAACAAATTCCGCATATGAAAGACCGAAACCGAAAGGATATCTTACACATTCGGGAGAGATTGTTTCGAAGTAACGGTAGCCGACGTAAATATCGTCAGTATAATCAAGGTGATCAAAGCACTCCCAGAAATCATCCTTGCAAGGATAGCAGTCATATGACTTTGCGATAGTATCTGCAAGCTTACCTGAGGGGTTAACATCACCGCAGATGATATCCGCAACAGCCATACCGCCTTCCATACCGCCCTGCCATCCGAAAAGAACAGCCTGAACGTCGTCATTCTCTGCAAAATATTCACAGTCGATAACAGCACCTGAGTTGATGACAATAACTACCTTTGAGAAAAGCTCACCTGCTTTGTCAATGAGGTCCTTTTCAATATCGGAGAGATAGTAGTCACCGGGAATCGGTCTGCGGTCAACTCCCTCGGCTGAGAATCGGCTGAGAGTGATGATAGCAGTATCTGCAAACTCTGCGGCTGATTCTATAAGCTCATCGGGCACAGCTGGTTCCTTAACGTGCATACTTGCGAATGTGTCATAAGTCATATCGTCACGCTTTGTGCAGAACTCCATTGCATTAACGATATCCCACGTTGCGTTAATCTGCTCCTGAGTCGGAATGTTAACGCTTTCTCTTTCAACATAATCTCTGTAAAAATCAACAAGAGGCATATAGATGCCGACGTCTTTTGAAGCGAAGCCGTCATAGATGTTATGAATATACGGGCAGTTTACGTCGCCGCTTCCGCCGCCGCCTTTTATGTATTCGATTGTTGCCTTGCCGAAAAGAGCAACCTTCTCACCCTTTGCAAGAGGCAAAGCGTTATCTTCATTTTTAAGAAGCACCATACCCTCTGTTGCGGCGCGTCTTGAAAGCTCGGTGTGCTTCTTTGAAGCAGTAACACATCTTCCGTCCTCGCCGAGAGGCTTACACGGCTGATATCTGAATCTTGCATATTTTTCCATAACTGATCCGTCCTTAAATTAGATTTTGGATAACAGTATGATTATAACTGCAACCAAAAGTTCAGTCAAGCGAATGACCGAATATTTAAAGCAAAATTTTTTATTTGTTTTTCGGGAAAATAATGATATAATGAGAAGTGAAAAGAGGGTGATAATTATGTTTACCAAAATCATTGCAATACTACTTGCAATAATCCAATTCTGCACATTACCCGTCACAGGACTTTTCGGGAGGCATCAGATTGTGATTGATAAGACAAAAAAATATCAGACCTTTGAAGAATTCGGCACAAGCTCGTGCTGGTGGGCACAGACAATCGACGACGATACAATGGCACGAGAAATCGCAAAGAAGCTTTACAGCGAAGAGGAAGGCCTCGGGTTGAAAATCTTCCGTTACAACGTCGGCGGCGGTGAAGCCGACAACCCCGACTGCAGAATATGGGACACGTCACGAAGAACAGAAAGCTTTTACGTCCTTAACGAAGAAACGGGCGAATATGTCTACGACTTCACAAGGGATGCAAACGCAAGACGTGTTATGGATTATGCCGTTGAGTACGGTGCTGAGAAAATCATACTTTTCTGCAACAGTCCTCATTTTTCAATGACAAAAAGCGGACACGCTTCGGGCGGACTCCAGGAGTATTCATCAAACCTTCCCGAAGAAAACTATCAGTCATTTGTTGACTATCTTCTTACAATCGCTGATTGGTTTGTTGCCGAGGGTTATCCGATTTACGCTATCTCCCCTATCAATGAACCGCAGTGGTCGTGGGGTAGTCCCGATTGGGTTGGTCAGGAGGGTTGCCACTACGAACCTGACGAAACGATCAAGCTTCTTGAAATGTTTGCAACCGAAATGCAGAAACGTAATTCACCTTACAAGCTCAACGGTCCCGAAAACGGTCAGATGAACTGGGGTTACTACGCTTACGTTGAGAAGTTCTTCGAAAGCGAAATTCTCAACGAATTCTGCGATACATACAGCGGACATTCATACTGGATGGACGGCCCTGATGCACTTGAAGAAAAAACCGCAGTAGGTAAGAAATTCAAGGAAGAATACCCCGACAAAAAATATGAAATGAGCGAATGGTGCGAGCTTCCTTTGCAGATAGACAGTACTACGATTGACAGCGGACTAAGGATGGCAAAAGTCATTGTTGATGACCTTAACCTTATGAATGCTGTTTCGTGGCAAAGCTGGACCGCGGTTAACGGCGACGGTCTTCTTGACAGAACTCCAGACGGCAAGCTTATTGAATATAACAGATACTATGCTTTTAAACAGTTTACGTCTTTCATTAAACCCGGCATGACAAGAGTGCGTATATTTGATATTCTTAAAAATAAAACAAATATGCGAACGGTTGCTTTCATCGGTGAAGAAAATGAAACGGTTATTGTTATTGTGAATCCTGACGGTGAAGAAAAGCTTAAAATCGGAGGAATCCTCGGCGAGGCTGAAATTTATCTTACGGATGCAACTCACAACTGTGAAAAAATTTATGAAGGTAAGTTTGAAAAAAACATTGTTGTTCCCGAAAAGAGTATTATGACAATCTGTGTAAAGTAAATATCGAAAAAGGGGCTTTTAAAAAAACAGCTCCTTTAATATTACATAATAAAGAAAATATCACGACAAATTCGGGTTTATCGGGATGTTTGAAAGTCGGTAGTAACCCCAAGCCCTCCTTGTGTAAAGGAGGGTGGCACGGCGTAGCCGTGACGGGAGGATTGTTGATAATTCAAGGGTTTTTGACAATCCCTCAGTCGCTAC
>JAZSQQ010000042.1:0-89218 GCA_045538055.1 Acutalibacteraceae bacterium | reverse complement strand
TGCTTCTCCGATGATGTACTCTGTCTTATCAGGCATTGTGTTGATTTCAACATTTGTGATATAGAGTGCATTTACAGTGATGTTGAAGCTTGCTGTCTTACCTTCATATGTAACTGTTACGTTCTTTGTGCCTGCTGTTGCCATATCAACTGCGCCGACTGCAAAACCTTCTGTGATTGTTGCCGTAGTGCCGTTGTTATATGTTGCAGTAAGTGTAAGTCCTGCATAATCAAATACTTCGTTTGTGTAGTATGTTGTCTTATCAGGATTTGTTGCAATTGCTATTGATACGAGTTCAATTGCCTTGACTGTTACTGTGAATGTAACTGTCTTATCTTCGTATTCAACCGTGATTGTCTTCTCTCCTGCTGTAGCTGAATCAAAGCCTGTTACTGTGTAATCCTCAACAATTGCTGTTGTGCCGTTGTTGTAGTTTGCCTTGATTGTAAGTCCTGAGAAATCTGCTTCCTCGCCTGTGAAGTATTCAAGCTTCTCTGCGGGTGTTGCAATTTCAATTGATACGAGTTCAACAGGCTTTACTTCAACAGTAAATGTATCAGTCATACCTTCATAATTAACTGTAAGTGTCTTTGTGCCTGCTGTCTGTGAATCAAAGCCTGAGATTGTGTAACCGTCTGTGATTTCAGCAATTGCGCCGTTTGAATATGTAGCGATGAGTTTCAAACCTGTATAATCAGCTTCATCACCAACAAGATATGACTTCTTTGTTGGCTGGTTCTTGATTGTGATACCGATGATGCTCGGCTCAACAACTGTTATTTCAAATGAATCTTCAAAATCCTCATAGGCTACAGTAATTGTAACTTCACCTGTTGCACTTGTATCGAATCCGATAAACTCAAGATCACCTAAGTCAAGCTCCTCAACGTCACCATTGTTGTAGTGAGCAACAACTACAATTCCGTCTGGTTCAAGCTCAGTATCGCCGATAAAGTATGTTGTTACATAAGGAAGTTCGGTAATTTCGATTGATGTCATTACAATATCAACAACCGTGATTCTTGTTGTTGTTGTCTGACCTTCATATGTAACTCTTACTGTCTTGGAACCCTTAGTAGAAGTATTGACAGTGTTCAGTGTGAAACCTGAGTCTACAACAGCAGTCTCACCGTTGTTGTATGAAACGAGAATTGAAAGGCCTGTAGGATCAAATGTTTCACCAACAAAATATGTTGTTTTGTCAGGAGCAGTATTAATCTCTATGTCAGTTACTTCAACCGGATTAACCTTAATGCTTGTTGAAGCAGAGTATGTTCTGCCGTCGTACGTGATTGTACCTGTAATTATTGCTGTACCTGCTGAAACACCTGTTACAACACCGTTTGAATCAACTGTTGCAATTGCATCACTGCTTGATTTCCATTCAACTGCACTGATACCTTCTTCATTAGGCTCGAACATTGCACTGACATTAGCCATACCGTTTACAAAAATCTGATCTGTATCTGAGTTGACAATAACCGTAATATCCTTCTGTTCGTAAACAGGTTCAATAATAAGGTTCTTTGTAACCTTTGAGAAATCTGTATCCCAACCTGCAAATGTGTGTCCGAATTTTTCAGGAACATCTGCCGCTGACGGTGCAGTTGCTGCATTGCCGTATGTGATGTTCTGTTCTGAAATAACCGTTCCGTCTTCACCGCGGAAAACAACAACACAAGTGTCAGCTTCCCACTCAGCTGTGATTATATCGATGTTTGTACCAAATGTGTAACTGTAAACCTGCTTTGAGTAAACAGAATTAACTACACCGTGAGCTGAACCGCCATTGTTTGACTTAGCCGTCCAACCGCAGAACTTATAGCCTTCCTTAACAGGAATACCAAGATCCTGAGTTTCATTGTAAAGACCGAAAATGGTTGTCTTTGAATCGATATTTACAACATTAAGATTCTTGATTGTAGCCTTTGCGCCTGCTGCAACATGAGGATCGTTAGAGAATTTAATTCTCAACTGACCGACAGCATCGTCATTGGGACCCGTTGTAAACGTTACACCTGAACCTGTGAGATTATAATAGTTCATTGTTGAACCGTTACCTGAAACATAAGACGGACTGTAAAGCTCGAACTGAACCTGCTCGCTTGCAAGTCCGCTGAGTTCATAATTAAACTGATATGTTGAGTTAGGCTGAATATCAACATAATAAGGAAGAAGCTGGTACTGATCATATGTAAGTGTGCTGTAAGAAGTTGTTGCGACAAGACTTGATACACCGTTTGCAGTATAACTTACAGCCGTCTTTGTACCGGCAGGTGCAGAGTAAACCGCAGGATAACCCTGCGTTGTATCAATGTAGAGTTCATTAGAATCAGCCTTTGAAAGACAGATATCACTGATTCTGATTTTCTTACCGTTTCTTGCATCACCAAGAAGCTCAAGCTTGAGGTAAACTGTACCATGATCAACAGAATTTGTTGAGATAATATCTCCTGAAGTATCTGCAACATAAGTTGATGTTTCATTACCGTTACCGCCTGTGAACGCTGAGTTGAAAATTGAGAACTGAACGTTTTCAGGAGCAGTACCTGTAACATCATAAGTCAACACATAATCCGTTGATGCAGCAAGTTCAGCATAGAACGGGAGGAACTGAAGCTGAACGGCAGTTGTAGCCTGAGAGCTCCATACAGTAATATCATTTGCTTCAATTTCATAGTTGAAGTCAGTATCTGTATCCGCATGCTCAGTGTAAGAAGGATATGAAATACTTCCTAATTCTGTAGGCATATCTTTTACCTTTGCCTTGAGGTAATTGAACTTACCGTCTTTAGTGTTAACGATTGAAGTAACCTCAGCCGGAACATAGAAGAATGTGTATGAAAGGTATTCATCGGTTGTCTTTGTTTCAACAACAGAAGAAATCGTTCCATCAATAAGAGCTGAATAGTCACCTCCGATTTCCTGACCGACTGCAGCCTTTTTGCCGGCAGCATAACCAACAAAATCATATCCCTGAAACTCAGGAGCCGAAAAAGTTACATCATCACCAAAATTATAAGTCTTTGTGTAAATTGTAGCAATATCTGAAGTTGCAGCATCATATATGTCACGGATAACATAATTACCGTCCGCATTCTTTTCGAGCGAAGCAAAACAAACAGTTGCCATTGAGGAAATTCGAATACTTTCGAGATCAGCAACAGCTGCGTTAAGTGCTGATGCAAGCCCCTCAGCTGAATATGATACACCCGCAGCATTGATTGACGTCATTGTATCAAGGTTTGCAAGGAAATAACCCGCTGCCTTATACAATGCCAGGAACTTAGACCACTTATCACTACTTGTGTTGTAGTAAGGTGATGTTTCATTATTAAGACCGATATAAGCAGACTTGCCTGTTGCTGCATTATAAGCATCACGGAGAGTATCCTTGTTGTTTGCAGTAACATTAAGTCTGAGAATACTGATATTGAAGCCTGTATCCTGACCCTGCTCGTTGTACAAGCTTGCCTGAATGTTACAAGCATTTGTTGAAGTCATGCCTGCAATACTCTTCTTGATTTTACCGTTGTATTTGATACCTTCTGTTCCGCCCTCGCCGGTAGGATAATACGGATCTTCACCGCTTGCGATAATAGAATTGTAATTATACCAACGAGCTTCACCTTCAGACGTAGTTTTAAGCTGTGATGTATAGTGACTGTCACCGTTTGAATTCTTAACATCAGAAACGATCCAAGCACCCGTAACCGCGCCACTTTCACTCCAGTTAGATGTTGCCATCAAACCAACCGTGAGGTTAGGAATCTGATCAAGATTGCCGTAACGGCTCGTATCAACCATAAGTTGTGTTCGAGGAGAAACACCATAGTTAAGGAACGTTACGTCACCACTTGACAGTCCCTCATTCCTGTTTTCATAAAGATTGAAAGACGGAATTGTAAATATTGAGTTAGACATATTGTCCGTTACAAAATAGTTAACGTCAACATTATCGATAGAAGATCCATCCCATGCAAAGTAACCGTTAGTCATCGGAAAAGTCGCCCACTGAGCATACTGATCTGTATCCTTGTTGTAAGAGTTGCTCATAACCTTATAACCCTCAGGGTTAGTTGATGAGAAAGGAAGGATAGATCTGTTATTTCCCTGACCGACAACCGGATAATACTTTCCGACAGCGTAGTTGTCAAGCGAATGATAACCTGAAATCCACGAAATCGCACTGTTGTCATGGTCATATCCACGATCGTTCTTAATAAACATAGCATTACCTGCCGGCATAATGTTTGGCTTATAGACGTAGGTATACGCAACAACATTCTTTGTTAATCCGTCAAGTGAATCAACATACGTTGCTGTCCATTCAATATAACAACCTGACTCGGTTGAAAGAAGATAGGGAGATACACTTTCATTAGTGATAGTTGTATCAATCAGGTTAGAGTTCAAAGAATAACGGGTTCTTGATGAATCAGTACGTGTGTTAACGGCACTGATTGCAGTTGAATATGTCGAGAACTTAATTGAGCTGTTCATATTGACATAATTCTTAGTTGAACTACTCTCCGACGTAGATGTATACGCCTGCATCAGATTGAAATTTGAATCCAGGTACTTAAACGTAATTGAAACACTACTTGCATTCTTATAATAGAAGTAGAGATTACCGGATGATTTTTCACCTGTATTAAGTTTTGAAATTTCATGAGTGTTTTTGTCGATTTCAGAATCAACAAACCACTGGAAATTCGCCCTTTCCTGATTCTTGTGTGCAGTAAGCGAAGGTTTAAGATAAATCTGCTCAGGTACATAAAAATATACCTTATCGCCTGAACCGCTATCGGTGACAGTAATTGCATCATTCGTTGCAAAAGCCATAGTTGCACCGATATCAAAAAAGACAAGAGTTGTCATTAAAAGTGCAATTGTCATCAATAAAGATAATGCACGTTTTGAAACAAGCTTTGCTTTTTTCATACATATTTCCTCCTTTAAATTAAAATCGAATATGATTAATTATATTTTAACATATTCATAAAAATATTGTCAACAAAACAATATTTTGTGACGCTTATTTCGTAATTATCTACAAATCAATGTGGTATATTTCGTTTACATCTTATAACTTATTTGTAAAATGATCTTTTAAAAGCTTTTCTCTGCGTTTATAATCAGGTAAAACACTTTCAATAAAATTATAGAATTCTTTGCCGTGGTTATGAAACCTTATATGTGCCAATTCATGAACAACCACATAATCTATTGCCTCTTGCGGATAAAGCATCAAAATATATGAAAAACAAATCGAGTTTTTTGTACTGCAGCTTCCGAAACGCTTTTGTGCTGATGTAATTTTAATCCCTGTAGGTTCAACACCCATAATCCTTGAATAATATCGCACTCGCTCCGGCAACAGAATCTTTGCCGACTTTTTTAATTCAGCTATTCTTTTATCATCAAGCTGAATTTCATTTTCACTTATTTTCTTTTGCCGTTCAACAGCAGATTTAAGCCAATCGTTTTTTTCACTTATAAAAGCATTAATTGTTTTTTCGCAGCACCAGAACGGTGCCCTTAAAATAACCTCTCCGTTTTCTTTAACCTCGAGTGAAAGAGTTTTTCTTTTGCTTCTGATAATTTTAATCTCTGTCATAACATCACCAAATTAATTTTATCACAAAAAACACACATATAAAAGTGTTATTTAAATTGATTTTTACACTTTAATGTGTTATAATATTATTAATTTTGTAAAATCTTCGTTCAAATACAAGGAGGAACTTATGAAACACTTAATGTCAGGTAACGAGGCAGCTGCCCGCGGTGCATATGAAGCAGGTGTAAAAGTCTGCTCAGCATACCCAGGCACACCGAGTACCGAAATTTTCGAAAATCTACCGCAGTATAAAGACAGCCTTTATTGCGAATGGGCTCCCAACGAAAAGGTTGCAGCTGAAGTTGCATACGGTGCATCAATCGCAGGTGTTCGTGCTCTCTGCTCAATGAAGCACGTTGGACTTAACGTAGCAGCTGATCCGATTTTTACAGCTACATACAACGGAGTAGGTAAAGGCTTTGTCATCGTCAGTGCTGATGATCCTGATATGCATTCATCTCAGAACGAACAGGATAACCGATATTATGCAAAAGCAGCTAAAATGGCAATGATTGAACCCTCAGACAGCCAAGAAAGCAAAGATTTTATGAAAGAAGCTTTTGCTATTTCCGAAAAGTTCGATATTCCCGTTCTTTTCAGAACAACAACAAGAGTATGCCACTCCAAGAGTCTTGTTGAATTCGGAGATGTTGTTGAAACCGAACCCTATGAGTATAAAAGAAATGTTTTCAAATATGTAAGCGCACCTGCAAATGCTAAGGCGCACCACCCCGTTCTTGAGCAGAAGCTCAGAGATATGGCTGAATATGCCTGCACCTCATCGCTTAATAAGCTTGAGATGAACAGCAGCAAAATCGGTGTTGTTACAGCTTCAGTTGCGTATCAGTACGCAAAGGAAGTTTTTCCCGAAGATACTTCATTCCTTAAACTCGGATTTACATATCCCCTTCCGATGAATCTCATAAAAGATTTCGCTTCAAAGGTGGAAACTCTTTACGTAATTGAAGAGCTTGAACCGTTTATGGAAGAGCAGATAAAAGCTGCCGGAATCAAATGCATTGGTAAAGAGCTTATTCCTAACATTTATGAGCTCAATCCTGAAATCGTTTCAAAGTCAATCTTCGGCACTGAGGCAAAAACCAAGGAGCTTGCAGTCAAAGCTGTCGGCCGTCCTCCTGTACTCTGCCCCGGTTGCCCGCACAGAGGCTTCTTCTACACTATGAGTAAAAACAAGAGCTTCGTAATATCAGGTGACATCGGCTGTTATACACTCGGCAGTGCAAAGCCCTTGTGTGCGATGGACTCAGTTGTTTGTATGGGTGGCGGTTTCTCTGTTGGTATGGGTATGTCAAAAGCATTTGATATACTTGGCGATACAAGCAAGAAGGTTTTCGGCATTGTCGGAGACTCGACCTTCTTCCACAGCGGTATGACAGGCGCTGCAGAAATCCTTTACAACAAAGGCAATATCATTCCCGTTGTCCTCGACAACAGCATTACAGGTATGACAGGTCAGCAGGAAAACCCCGGTAGTGGCGAAAACCTTATGGGTGAACCTGCACCTTCAATCTCAATCGAAAAAGTTCTTGAAGCTTTCGGCTATCAGAATGTTATCATAGTTGATCCTCAGGATCTTACTGCAATGCAGAAAGCAGTTGATGATGCACTTTCGAGTGAAGTGCCTGCAGCAATTATTACAAGACGCCCTTGCCTTCTTATTAAGCGTATCAAACACGATATCGGTAAGTGTTCGGTTAACTCGGAAAAGTGCCGTTCGTGCAAGAAGTGTCTTAAGGTAGGCTGTCCTGCAATCTTCATGAAGGACGGTAAAGCTACAATTGATACAACTCTCTGTGTCGGCTGTACTGTTTGTAACCAGGTATGCCCGTTCGGTGCAATTGAAAAGGAGGGCGAATAAAATGAACAGCGTTAAAAGTATTATCCTCGTAGGTGTCGGCGGTCAGGGCGCAATCCTTGTAAGTAAGGTTCTTACCCGCGGACTTATAAAAGCAGGCTACGACGTTAAAATGAGCGAAGTACACGGAATGTCACAGCGCGGTGGCAGTGTTTCAACTCAGGTACGTTTCGGCGAAAAAGTTTACTCCCCTATCATCGGTAAAGGTCAGGCAGATATCCTCGTTTCATTTGAAAAAATGGAAGCTGTAAGATATGCAGATTTTCTTAAACCCGAAGGCACTGCCGTTATCAATGATTATGAAATCGTGCCGATGAATGTTGCCGCAGGTGAAGAAAAATACCCCGAAGGTATTATCGAAGAAATGTCTGCAAATTTCAACACGGTTGTTCTTGATGCGGCAAAAATCGCTATGGACCTCGGAAACGCAAAGTGCATGAACATCGTGCTTTTCGGCGCTATGGTTAAAGCGCTGAACCTTGATAATATCGATTGGGAAGAAGCACTTAAGGAAACCCTTCCGGCTAAAATTCTTGATATAAACTTAAAGGCATTCAAAGCCGGTTGCGAGGCATAAGGAGGGCAATTAAATGATTTCTGAAAAAATGCTCGCTTTAGGCAGCAACCGTTCAACTATACGCGAACTTTTCGAATACGGGAAGATGAGAGCCGCAATCGTCGGTGCGGAAAACATCTACGACTACAGCCTCGGAAATCCGAGTGTGCCTGCACCCAAAGAAGTAAACGAAGCTCTTGTTGATATCATCACAAATGATGCTCCGATTTCAGTTCACGGTTATACAAGTGCTGTCGGCGACAATGACACACGAGATGCTATTGCCACGAATCTTAACAGACGTTTCGACACAAACTATACAAGAGATAACCTCTATCTCACCTGCGGTGCAGCCGCTTCACTTCTCTGTGCATTCCGTACCGTTATTATTAACGATGCAAGTGAAGTTATAGGAGTTGCTCCGTACTTCCCCGAGTACAAGGCTTTTGTTGAATCAAACGGCGGTATTTTCAGAATGATACCTGCCGACGAAGAACATTTTCAGATTAACTTTGATGCTCTTTATAAAACAATCAATGAAAATACTCAGGCGATTATCATTAACACTCCAAACAACCCGTCAGGCGTTGTATATTCCGAAGAAACAATAATTAAGCTCGCTGAGATTCTTACACAAAAGAGCAATGAGTACGGTCATCCGATTTATCTTATTTCTGATGAACCTTACCGTGAGCTTGTTTACAGTGAAAACGGAGTCCCCTTCACAGCTAAATATTACAAGAACACAATTGTTTGTTATTCTTACAGTAAATCTCTCTCACTCCCCGGCGAAAGAATAGGTTATGTTCTTATTCCGTCTGAGGCTGATGATTTCACTGACCTTTACAATTCAATTGCAGGCGCAGGAAGATCCTGCGGTTACGTCTGTGCTCCGTCACTTATGCAGAAGATGATTAAAAGATGTGCAGATGTTCTGCCTGATATCACATCATATAAAAAGAACCGCAATTACCTTTATTCTGCTCTCAAAGAAATCGGCTATGAATGTGCCGATCCCTCCGGTGCTTTCTATCTCTTTGTAAAAGCTCCTAACGGAAACGCAGACGAATTCAGCGAAATCGCGAAGAAGCATGATCTCCTCCTTGTATCAGGTTCAGCTTTTGGCTGTGAAACATATTTCCGTGCATCATATTGTGTTGATTACGATATGATTGTACGCTCTATCCCCGCTTTCAAAAAATCATTTGAGGATGCGACCAAATAAATGCAAACTATAAAATTATACGAAACAGATTCATATATTTCTGATTTCACAGCAGAAGTACTCTGCTGTGAGAAACAGGGCAAAACTTACGACGTTATCCTTGACAAAACCGCTTTTTTCCCTGAAGGCGGTGGTCAGTCTGCCGATTGCGGAACAATCAACGGTGTCAATGTGATTGATGTACAGATAAAAGACGGTGTGATTACACATAAAACAAATTCTGCAATCGACATCGGTACAGCATCCTGCTGTATTGATTGGAATATCAGATTCAGAAGAATGCAGAACCACACAGGTGAACATCTCCTCTCAGGTATTGCTCACGAAATGTTCGGCTGTACAAATGTCGGTTTCCATATGGGGAGCGAAATTACGGTTGATTTTGATGTTGAGCTTACCCGTGAACAGATTGCTCTTATTGAGCTCAAAGCCAACAAAGCAATCTATGAAAACGTTCCTGTCAAAATCGATTTTCCAGAGGAAGATATTCTTAACAATCTCGATTACAGAAGTAAGCTTGAACTGACTGAGGATGTGCGAATCGTTACAATTGATGGATACGATGTATGTGCGTGCTGTGCTCCTCATGTTAAAACTACAGGCGAAATCGGTATCATTAAAGTACTCAGCTCTATGCGTCATCGAGGCGGTACAAGGCTTCAGATTATATGCGGACTTGATGCTTTTGAAGATTATCGTGTAAAAGCTAACAATCTTTATGAAATCGCCGTTAAGCTCTGTGCCAAACACAACCAGGAACTTGCCGCTTTTAACAAACTGTGTGAAGAAAACACCGAACTGAAGCAGAAAAACGTTATACTTACTAATGAGCTGATTTCTGTTAAAGTTTCAGATCCGCGGAAAATCAACGATATTGCAATATATTTTGAAAACAGTACGGATATGCAATTTGTAAGAAATCTTGTTCTCGAATCCGCAAAGCTTCACAAAGGAATTTCTGCCGTATTTTCAGGTAAAGATGAAAACTTTAAATTTGCTGTTGCTTCGGCTGACTCAAGCGTAAAACCTCTTTGCGACTTATTAAGAGCTGAATTTTCAGCAAAAGGCGGCGGATCTGACGAGCTTATTCAGGGTAACATTTCAGCAAACAAAGAAGAAATAATCAGTTTTCTGAGCAAGGTGGAAATATGAATATTTGCATTTACGGTGCATCAAGCACATTGATTGACGATTCTTATATAAAAGCCGGCGAAAAACTCGGAAAAGTTATGGCAAACCACAATCACAGTCTCGTTTTCGGAGGCGGTGCTTCGGGACTGATGGGTGCCGTTGCAAGAGGTATGACCGAAATCGGAAAAGGAAAAATCATCGGAATTGCTCCGTCCTTTATGAACGTCGACGGAATCCTTTACGAAGGCTGTACAGACTTTATTTACTCAGAAACAATGAGAGAAAGAAAACAGCTTATGGACGAAAACTCCGATGCTTTCGTTGTTACTCCCGGCGGAATCGGTACTTTTGATGAGTTTTTTGAAATTCTTACATTAAAACAGCTCGGCAGACATAATAAACCGATCGCAATTCTCAACACAAACGGTTATTATGATCACCTGAAAAGTTTTCTGAAGAATTGTATCGACGAGAAATTTATGAATCCTGCTTGTGCGGATTTGATTCATTTTGCAGATGAACCTGAAGAAATCATCAATTATATTGAAAACTATATTCCGAAAGAAAACACTGTTTCTGTGTTCAAACCAATCAAATAACTGATAAAGCCTGCGTAAGTTAAAGTTAAACTTACACAGGCTTAGATTTTACTGCAATCTGTTCGGATTGTCTATTCTATAAATTTCCTTGTTTTCAATATCCATATTAGGAAGAATAATCGGCGGAATTCCGGCATTCGCAGTTATTGTAGTAATAATTGTCCTCGCATACGGAAAAAGCTCCTTATATGTCTGCACATGAATAACTTCACGTTGCATTTCCGGATCGAACGAAAATATACCGCAAAGAACAAGTTTAACTGAAAAATTATCAGGATTCTCTTTATCATTAATATTTATTGTAAACTTACCTTCACATAAGTTCTGATTTGTGTACCTTACGTTATATGAATAGCTGTTTTTAATTTCAATCTTTGTAGTTGTCTTGACTTTATTCACAAATTGAATTTCTTCTATTTTATATGCTTTAAAATTTAATTTTCCCATCATTATTACCTCCCTGATTTTAATTATTTTAACACAAACTCAATTAAAATACAACAATCTGAATTAACTTAATTAATAATAATCGGTTGCATCTGTTTACCTTTTATCGCTAACCTTGCCGCCTCAGGTATCTTATTGAAATCGGCAATCAACGAGTTCTCTTTGTTTACACAGTCATCCTGTCTGAACGGCACAAAAAATATGTTTTTATAATTCATCAGCTGACCTATATTTTTCGCTGCACCTCCAAGGCCGTCATTTGTTGAAACAGCAATAAGTACAGGTCGTTTATTTCTTAAATGCGATTTTGCCGCCATCGTAACAGCTGTATCTGCAATACCTGATGCAAGTTTTGCAAGTGTGTTTCCTGTACAAGGTGCAATAATCAGAAGGTCAAGCAAACCTTTCGGCCCGATTGGTTCGGCTGTTACAATTGAATGAATAATCTCTTTCGAACACACACCTTCAATCTCTGCTATAAAATCTAATGCTTTGCCGAATCTGGTATCAGTAGAATAAACAATTTCAGACATAATAGGAACTAAGCTGTAATTAAGTTTTATAAGTTCATATATCTGCTCAACAGCAGTTTTCAGAGTGCAAAATGAACCGCACATTGCAAAACCGATAGTTTTATCCATATACCTCCTCCTTCAGAATTTTAAGAACAGTATCAGCAATATTTTCTCCTGCACTTTCAGGTACAAATCTTCCCGGTAAGCTTTCAGCAAGAATATACCTGAAATTATATACATCAGTTTCAGTAATATCAAAACCGTAAGGCTTTGACGCAACCTCAATATAGATATTTTCGCTATTAAGTTTTGAAATATATTCTTTTGAAATAATGTTGACAGGAACGGTGTTTATCAGGATATCCGTCTTATCAACAAAATCATCAATCTCATCAATAAAAATCGCGTTTACACCATCTTTCTGCGCTTCAAGCAAAGTTTCTTTTCTGCGTGAAGCAGATACAACTTTGAACCCGCAGTTTTTTAGCAAACGGCAAATTGCTTTACCGCATCTGCCATATCCGATAACAACAGCATTTAATTCAAGTAAATCACAATCGATGCTGTCAAGAATCAGCCGAAGAACACCTTGAGCCGTTAACCGTGAATTGTTAAATAAAAATGATTCATCGTAGTAATAACTATAGTAATTTTCAAAAGGTGCAGCATCAATATTTCCACAAAAAACCTTTTGAGTGCAATCCAACTTTTCCGTTAACTCTGCAAGAGTTATATCTGTACCTTTAATTTTTGTATTTGCAACTGTCGGAAGCGGTAAAATTATATTATTGAAATCTTCAAAGTTTTTACCTACATCGTACATTTCAGCAATGTATCCCATACGTCTCAGCTTATTGCAACATGCAAACATTTTCTTATCATTACCTAAAATTAAAAATTTTTCACCCTTCATTTTCATACCTCCACAGTATAATATGATATTTTACGTGTAATGATAATATTTATTTTAAATAACTATTTATTTTTAAGAAAAATTGTTTTATAATATTATGTAAATAAAAGGAGTTGAACTTATGTTTGAAATAGATAACTTACTTAAAGAAGTCAAACGGGTACACTTTATCGGAATCGGCGGATCCGGAATGTGTCCGCTTGCTGAAATTCTGCATAACGAAGGTTACCTTCTCTCGGGTTCGGATAATAACGAAACCGACACACTCGCAAGAATAAGAAGCATGGGTATACCCGTTACACTCGGACAGAAGGCAGAAAATATTAACGGCGCAGAAATGATTGTCTACACCGCGGCACTTCTTCCCGATAATCCGGAACTTGTTGCCGCAAAAGCGTCGGGAATCCCTACGTTTGAAAGAGCAGAGCTTTTAGGTGCAGTCACACGTATGTATGATGATTGCTACTGCGTCTGCGGCACACACGGAAAAACAACTGTTTCCTCAATGCTTACTCAGATTATGATTCAGTGCGGCAAAGACCCTTCTGCAGTTATTGGCGGCAAACTTCCTCTTACTCAGTCAAACGGCAGAGTCGGAAAAACTCAGAATATGGTTTGTGAGGCTTGCGAATTCAAGGACACTTTCCTACGTCTTTCTCCCGATGTTGCAATAATACTTAACGTTGATGCCGACCATCTTGAATATTTCAAAACACTTGATAATATTATTCTTTCTTTCAACAAATTTTCAAAGATGACAACAAAAGCTCTCATCGTAAACGGTGATGACGAAAACTCTCTTAAAGCTATTGCGGACATTAATAATAAAAAAATTATCACATTCGGAATTGACAAAAAGAATGATTTCTATGCAGAAAATATAGTTGTCGACCACGCTTTTGCAGGATATGATATTTACAAAAACGGTAAAAAACTCGGACACATAAAACTCAAAGTTCCCGGTGAGCATAACGTTTATAATTCACTTGCTGCACTCGCCGCTGCCGATTACGCAGGAATCGAAATTACCGATGCAATCAGATCACTCGAACAGTTTGGCGGTGCCTGCCGAAGATTCGAAGTGCTTGCAGAAATCGACGGAATCACAATTGCTGATGACTATGCGCACCACCCCGCTGAGTTAAAAGTTACACTTGATGCAGCAATGCAGATGGAGTTCAGCACGGTATGGGCCGTTTTTCAGCCCTTCACTTATTCAAGAACAAAGGAACATATGGAGGACTTTGCAAAAGTGCTTCAGATTCCCGATAAATGTGTTATGACGGAAATTATGGGTTCAAGAGAGGTAAACACCGACGGTGTTTACACTTCACAGCTTGCAGAAAAAATCCCCGGCAGCGTATGGTTCAATACTTTTGAAGAAGTTGCAGATCACGTCCTTGAAAATGTAAAATCCGGTGACTTAATAATCACACTCGGTTGCGGCGATATTTACAAAGCCGCAAAAATCATGATAAGCAGATTAAGCAATAAATGATTAAACAGCGTGTCAGAAAAACTGATACGCTGTTTTAATTAAAAGTATGTTTATCAAAATTATCTTCAAAATAACCTTTTACAAGTTTTGAAATATTTTCAGCATTTTTATCTGCAGATTGAGTATCGGATTTAACAGGATTGCGACTACTGTGTTCTCTGCCGATTGAATCATCGAAATATTCACTTACTTTCTCTGAAGGTTTTTTATCAAGCGGAGTTACCTCTGTATCGTGTTCAAAAGCAGAATCATTAATAGCAAAACCTCTCACCGATGCGGTAAGGTCATTTTCATCGGGGAGCTTGATTTCACTTAACGACACAGGGTCTTCGAACTGTCGTTCAAGATAATTCATGTTTCTTTCCGACTCAATTTTCTGCTGATTACGTTTATCAAGTTGTTTTCTGAGAATACTGGGAGAATAATTATCAAAACCCATTTTAAGAGCTTCCTGACTAAGTGCAAATTCGGCAGCAGCAAGTTCATTCTGTCTGTCACGTTTAATAAAAAACGGGATAAACATAGCTATAGAAACAAATTGAATTATTACAACTTCAATAATATACCATTTTTCCGGCAACCTGTTTTCAGTAAAGAAAAATGAGCTGACAACGAAGTTTGTGAAGAAATGATCGGTAACAGACATCCATACGGTTCCGTTTACCCTGTAGAACAAACCCCACTTAATACCGCTAACAAGATTGTAAAACAGGTGTCCGCATATCAGAAAAAATGACATCAACGGCCCCTGAAACTCAAATCTACCCGTAACCCAATAATACGCAAGGGTTGGTACAAATGAAATCATATAAATAATACTTTGAATAAAAATTGAAATCGGAACACCATATTTCCCTGAAAACTGCGTTATAAGATATCCTCTGTAAAAAATCTCTTTAAAAGCAGCAACAAGCAACAAAGTAAGTATATATACAACTGCGTTTATTATATACTTTCGTGAACCGTCATAATCTCCAAAACCGGACGGTCTGAAAGAAAGCGTTAAATTTTCATATCCGCGGTATAAGAAATATATATATTTCCCGAGATAAACTACAATAATCGGTACTAACGAAAAGAAAAGACCGTACAGCACTTCGAAAAACCATCCGTATGATTTAAAGCAGAACTTTTTCAAACTGAAGCCAAGAGCACCTGAAAAAACAATAAGAATTACTATGCCTAAAAGTCTTGCAAAAATATTAGTGGAAAGCAAAGGCAAGCTGCTGCGGATAAAGAAAACATCCACGACCTGAAATAAAAGAACGCCAACCGTCACAGCATACGCTATTCCGACACGTTTTTTGTCTGTCATTTCAGTCACCTCCTTCTTAAATCTTTTATAATTATATCATAAAAATTATATGTGTCAAACAGAAAAGAAAACCGATATTCAGTTGAAAAATACAGAAATATATGTTAGATTATAGTATATTTCTTTTTAGTGAGGATTTAATATGACAAAAATCAAACCACTTGATCTTATAGTCATTACAGACGCACATTATTATTCTAAAAAACTTGGCGTTGACACCGAATCGTACAAAAAATACGATGCCGGAAACCAGAAGATGGTTAAAGACAGTGAAGAAGTGCTTAAAGCAGCATTTGCGCAAATTGCAAAAAGCAGTTGTAATAATATTATTTTCTGCGGTGACTCCACTTGTGACGGAGACCCTGACAGTCATGCCGAGTTTATCGCTTTACTGTATGCACTGAAAAAATGCGGCAAACGCGTTCTTGCAATCACATCTACACACGACTTCCAGGACAACGGAGTCACACACAAGTATACAGGACCCGTGAGAGAAGAGATTCCGTCCGTAAAACGCAAAGATATACCGAAAATGTATAAAAGCTTTGGCCCCGATGAAGCTGTTTCAGTTTTCAAGGACGGACTTTCATATTTCGTTGACCTTGATGAAAACTATTCGATTTTCGGTTTGAATTCTGACCGTGACGGCATGGGCAGAAGCGGTTACAGCGATGAAATGCGCGAATGGATAGTTACAACAGCTCGGGAAGCACGTGCAAAAGGAAAAAAGCTCCTTGCTTTTACTCATCATCCGCTTATCTCTCCCTCCCCTTTTTATTCACTTATCGGTAAAAACGATATGATGGGCGGGCATAAGGAAATACGAGAAATTCTTGCAGATAACGGAATTAATCTTGTTTTTACAGGACACTCACACGTTCATGATATTTCTTATATGTTCTCCGAAAAAGGAAACATTCTTTATGATGTTTCAACATCTGCACTCGCAGGCTATCCCGGATACTTCCGTAATGTAAAAATAGTTAACGACACCGCTGTTATCACTAGTGAACATATCACTGAACCCGTAGGCATTAAGTTCAACGGCAAAGATTTACAGGAACATCTTTATAACAAATTTTTCGGCACAATCCGCCTTACTCTCAATGCTGCAGCAAAAGATATACCTACCTTCGCTGACTGTGCAGCAGGTATAAGTATCCCGAAACGTACATCATATAAATTCGGTTGGATTATCAAACCCATCGGGAAATTGCTTAATAAATTGACCGTAGGCAATGTTGCCTTCTGGACAAAAAAAGAAACCGGTCTAAAAAAAGAAGACTATGCACATATTAAAGACAACAAAGTTGTAGACTTCATAATCGATCTTGTTATGCGACTCTATGAGGGAGACGGACCTTATAATCCCGAAACAGCAGAATATAAAATTTCTGTCGGACTTATGAACATTATCGATAGCGTCCTGAACACTATCCGCCTTCCTTTTTCAAAAATTTTAAAAGGCTATAACAGTCCTTCGGAGCTGGTTATACCGCTTTTACATAACAGTGGTATCTGCGACGAAAAAGCTGCATTACCTCTTAAAATTACACCTGAAGGTATTGAAAAAATATGTAACAATAAATATAAAGATACTGTAAACAAAAGTAAAAAGGGTCCGGGAATTGTTGCAACTTTAATGCTGTTGATTTTAGTGCTTATTCCGTTCCTCCCGCTTATTACCGTTATTGTTCTTGCGGCTTATCTTGTAAACAGAATCAAATATTCAAAAGAAATCCGAGGTCTTTAAAATGAGCAATCCCTTAAAAGTTGTAATCGTTGGTGGCGGTCACCGTTCACTTATTTACGCTGAACTCAGTGAACTTAAACCTGACATGATGCAGGTTGTCGGAATTGTTGATCCGAACGAATTCAGACGTAACAGCATCGCTGAAAGATTTTCTATTCCTGAAGAAAACAAATTTACAAATGTTGAAGATTTTGTGGCTCGGGAAAAGTTTGCAGATGCCGTAATCAACGGTACAATGGATCACATCCACGTTGAAACATCTCTTCCGATTTTAAAAGCAGGATACGATATTCTTCTTGAAAAACCGTTTGCCGTAAACGAAAGCGAAATGAGAGAACTTGTCAGCTGTGCAAATGAGTATAACAGAAAAATTATGGTCTGTTTTGTTCTTCGCTACGCTCCTTTTTACAGAAGAATCAAAGAAACCCTTCTTTCAGGAGTAATTGGCGATGTTATAAATATCCAGACTGTTGAACACGTCAGCTATCACCATATGTCCACAAGCCATATACGCGGAAAATGGCGAAACGAAGAAGAATGTCACGCTTCAATGCTTCTTGCAAAATGCTGTCACGACATCGATATTATGATGTGGTTGATGGGTGACGATGCACCTGCTAAAGTTTCAAGCTTTGGTGGTCTTATGCAGTTCAGAAAAGAAAACGCACCGGAAAACTCAGGCACACGTTGCCTTGTTGACTGTCCGCTTGTCGATACTTGCCTCTACTCTGCAAAAAGAATTTATCTTGATCATCCTGACCGTTGGTCTTTCTACGTATGGGACAAGCTTGAGGATAAAATCAATCCAACACTTACGGATAAACGTGAATTCCTTAAAACAAGCCCTTACGGCATCTGCGCATACAAGTGCGATAACAATGTTGTTGACCATCAGAGCCTTAATGTTCAGTTCAGAAGCGGAGCAACAGGCACTCATAATATGATAGGCGGAACAGCAATACCGCAAAGAAAAATACATATAATCGGAACAAAAGGTGAAATTTTCGGTACGCTTGAAAGCGGTATATTTACAGTTTCTCTCATTGATCCCCGTCCGGGTTGTGAGCATAAAGATATTGAAGTTAACGTAAAAGTTGCTGATGATTCACACGGCGGCGGTGACCTTCTTCTTACAGAAGATTTTATTAATTATGTAAGAGACGATGTGCTTTCAGTCTCCTGTACATCAATTAATGAGTCTGTCAAGGGACATCTTACCGTGTTCAAAGCCGACGAAAGCATGAAAAACAACGGCAAGGTTATGGAAATATATTTATAAGAATAAAAACCGCATCTTTGAGTATAAATATACTGAAAGGTGTGGTTTTTTGACAGTTAAATCAAATATCAAATGGAAATCACTATTAATCAACATTGCCATCCCGTTAGCTATCGGCGGAATTGCATCACTTATTGTAAACAACGGATTTGAGAACTATTCCGAGGTAACAAAACCCGCGTTATCTCCGCCACCGTGGATTTTTCCTGTTGTGTGGACAATTCTTTATATTCTTATGGGTGTATCAACATACCTCATTTATGAAAAAGATAAAAATCTGAACAGAAACTCTTTTATAATATATGCGGTTCAACTTGCACTAAACTTTATCTGGCCAGTCTTCTTTTTCGGTTTTGACGCTTATCTCCTTGCGTTTATAATACTTGTTTTACTTTTAGTTTTTGTTGTTGCAATGATAATCAGCTTTTACAAAGAAAACAAGCTTGCAGGTCTGTTGCAAATACCGTATTTAATATGGTTATTGTTTGCAACATACCTTAATTTCGGTGTCTTCTTGTTGAACTAAAAATGCTCCGTAACCTCAACGGTTACGGAGCTGATTTTATATATCCGATTTCATATAAGTGGTCTTGATACTTTCTGCACCAATCTGTGTTAAAGTCAGCAAATCCTCTTCAATTGTAACATAATACGAATTTGAAATACTTATCCCTGCAATACTGACATAATTCACCTTAAGAACGCAGGCATTAGTAGTTGTATCAATGCTGATATCATAAGTTCCTTCTGCTCCAACACCTATTGTTTTAATATAAACAGTTGAATCTTCTCGGAATTCATAACCCGAATTCTTAGAAACAGACGAAACCCATTTACCAAGGAGTTCTTTTCGGTACACTTCAACACCGGGGTTATAAACAGTCTGTTCTTCTTTACGGTCAGATTCATCATTAACATCAGGTGATCTTGTATACCACATAGTAATCGATTCAAACTGTGTGTCAACCAACATCAATTTGTCGCCGTCAATTCGTGCTGTGAAGTACCTTTCGACAGCTAAACCTAAAGAAGAGTTATAACGAAGCAACAATGTATGCCTCTGTGTTTCCAGGTTATAGCTGTCAGTGTAATCAGCATCAAGCTCAACACCCAGCAATGTGACAGTTGCTTTTCCGTCAGCTTTGAAAGTAATTCTTGATAAAGCATTCTGTCCGGTCCAGGTACCTAATATACTTTCGGTAAAATCTTTGGAAGTTTTTCCAGCTTTATCACCAATTTTACCCGTGTTATAAGCATCCAGCACAAACACCGCTGTAAAAGCCAATAAACCTAAAACCAAAACACCGATAATAATTCTTTTAACAATCTTCAAAAAATCACCTCTTAAAACTCAGTGATCTCAATTTTTTCAATAACTACATCTTCAAACGGTTTGTCAAGCATATCCACACGCGAATCGGCAATTGCATCAACAACATCCATACCCTCAAAAACCTGACCGAAAACCGAATGTTTGAAATCAAGCCACGGTGTGCCGCCGACTTTTTTGTAATCTTCAATTGTTTCTGCCGGGAACATTTTTTCACCGATAGCTTCCATCTGTCCAATAAGACCTGCATCAACCGAACCTGCCTGAACAATGAAGAACTGGCTGCCGTTTGTGTTCGGTCCTGCGTTTGCCATAGAAAGAGCACCGCGGAGGTTGTGAAGATTAATGTCAAATTCATCAGGGAAGTTTCTGCCCCAGATGCTCTCTCCGCCTCTGCCCGTTCCTGTCGGGTCACCACCCTGAATCATAAAGTCCTTGATTACGCGGTGAAAAATTATCCCCTCATAATATCCGTTAACAGCGTGTGTTGTAAAATTTTCTACAGTTTTTGGACATTCCTTCTCAAACAGTTTAAACTTGATAACACCTTTATTGGTTGTCATAATTGCAATTTTGTCACCTTTTACAGGCATTGAAAGCTGTGAAGCCATTTTCATCTCTCCTTTTAAATCTTTCCTGAATTATAACATTTTAGCAGGTAAATATCAAGTCAAATTAAACATCGTCAGATATTTTTAGGATTGTACAAACTGATTTTGTGTGTTATAATTGCTGTAGTTGATATCTAACTTATCAATCGTTGAAAACTCATAACCACTTTTCAATACATAGTCTATAATTCTTTCCATTGCATCTGCATTATCCTTTGAAACAGAGTGAAGAAGAATTATTGCTCCGGGATGCAATCTCTCAGTCACTTTTTCAAATGCATAATCGGCACCCTTTTGCTTATCAGTGTTCCAATCTGCATACGAAAGTGACCAGAAAACACTGGTCATTCCGAGTGAACCGACAAGATCAAGAGCACACTCCGAATAATTACCCTTTGGAAAACGGAACCATTTTGACGAATAACCAAAATTCTCACGCAGGTAATTTTCACACGTTTCAATTTCCTGTGCCATTTCTGTTCTGCTGAGCTTATCAAAGGACGGATGAGTCGTCGAATGATTGCCTACAATATGGCCTTCGTTTATCATCCGTGCTATTAATTCAGGTTCGGATTTGATGTTATCAAGAGTGCAGAAAAATGCTGCTTTAATATTTTTCTCTTTCAGAACATCAAGAATTTTTATAGTATTGCCGTTTTCATAACCGCAGTCAAAAGTTAGATAAATCTTATTGTCTGCCACATCACCAAGAGTAATTGCACAATACTTTTTATTTTCAAAAAACTTCTGTGATTCAAGCGAAATTCTGTGTGCCTTTCCGTCTTTGGCTACACCGTAAGAATGTTCAATAAGCTTAGTTGAAAATCCATGGCTGTTTTCAGAATCATTAACCTTGAATTGAATTTTATCAAGAGGTTTTCTTCCCGTGTGCGTGTTATATTTCTTTTTTTCTGTTGTTGCCGCTGCATTGTCCGCTAACTCTTCGTAATCGCTCTTTTTTGTTTTTGATACACACGAAGCAAACGAAAACAAAACAGCAAAAATCAAAAATAACGATATTAATCTTTTCAAAATTATCACCCGTTATTATTTTACCCAAGGAAGTGTTAATATGAAAATAAAAAAATTATTTAATATGATTCTCTGTTGTATTTTGGTTGTAACAAGTCTTCCTTTAAGCGTTTCAGCCGAGGAGCTGCCTGTGATCGAATCTGCACTGTCAGCTGTCACCGACTATGCACCGGGCGAAATAGTTATCACAACCACAGATGAGCTTATCGACTCATCTTCAACGTTTGTTACATACGGTAATGACGATTATACATTTATCGACTTTGAAGAAGAAGAAATAACCGATGCCGAAGAATTAAACACATATACCACAGAAGAAAGAACATATGTTATTGAAGTCGAAGGCGATGTTTTAGAAAAATGCAAAGAGTTGGAAAAACTTCCGGGCATTAAATATGCAGAACCGAACGTCGTATTCCATACAATGGGTTTCACGATGCCTCGTGAAGTTACGAACGGTAGCTTTTATTCAAATTATATGAAATGGTATTTTGAGCTGATGCAGATTCCCGAAACCTGGCAAGAATTCGAATCAACCGGAGAAGGTATTGTTGTCGCTGTAATTGACAACGGTTTTGAAATTAATGCCATAGATTTCACAAATAAACTTTGGACAGATACTAATGGCAATCATGGTTGGAATACATATAAAAATTCAGCTGATATTTCCCCGATATACAAAAAAGACGGTTCAGCCTTTAGCAATACCGGGCACGGTACACATGTTGCAGGTATTATCGGTGGAACATCAAACGGAAGTGGTATTATCGGTGCCGCATACAGTGCGGAACTTATGCTTATCAATGCTGCTCATTATAACAGCGAAACTTCCGTTCCTAATTTCTATCTTGACGACATTGTCGAAGCAATCGACTATGCTCGCAAAAGCGGTGCCGATGTTATCAATCTTTCGCTTGGCGCTCACACAGTTTCTAATTTACTTGAAGAAGCTGTCGACAGAGCTTACAATGCAGGAATTGCAGTAATAGCGGCTGCAGGTAACGAAAGTACATCAACTGCAACATCAAAAGCAATTCCTGCTTCTTATCCGAACGCAATCGGTGTTATGGCAAGCGACAAAACTGATCCGACACAATTGGCTTCTTTTTCAAACTATGACCCTACAGGGCTCTATTATGATATTGCAGCACCCGGTTATGAGATTATCAGCTGTGATATTAGTCTGATAGCAAACAAATATATTGCTAGTTCAGGCACATCACAGGCATGTCCGTTAGTTGCCGCCTGTGCAGCGTTTTATTTGTCCGAATATCCCGATGCAACCGTTGCAGATCTTTATGAGGATATAAGAAATTCACCGACTACTTTTGTAAAATCTAATTCAACTACAGCTCCGAGTGATACGACGAAATACAAATTTTTATCAGCATACAACCTCCTTGAACGAGGAAAAACTGAACCTCAGATTAATTTCAATCTTAACACCGATGTAACCTGTGATCCTACACTAAATTATATCTGGGGTCTTGATGAAGGATTTACGGATATCAGTAAATATATCACGATTACCGAAGGAACCGGAACCCTTGAATTCATCCCTACAGAGTGCGGAATCGGTACCGGATCTACCCTGAACATCTACAATATATACGGTGAGCTATATGAATCCTATGAAATAATTGTCTTTGGTGATATAAACGGAGATGCTACCGTTGACGGTCAGGATGCAGTTATAGTTTCATGTATAATGAATTTCCCTGACAAATTCACCGAACCTCAAAAATTCGCTTCCGACGTTGATTTTGACGGAATTGTAACCGATAACGATTACAATATTACAGCGAACTCCGCACTGCTTTTGGACTTTGTTTTTCAGAATAAATAGTTTTAAGGACTGCGGCGCAGTCCTTTTTCTTTGGATAAAAAATTTTTCCATGCATAAAATATATTTAGAAAATCAAAGGTGGTAGTTTTATGTGTGGAATTATGGGATATATAGGTGAAGAAAATTCAGTTGACGTAATCATTTCGGGACTTGAATCGCTTGAATACCGCGGATATGATTCAGCCGGAATAGCAGTGTATTCAAATAACGATATCAAATGTGTTAAGTGTACCGGTAGTCCGTCCGGTC
Organism: Acutalibacteraceae bacterium; assembly: GCA_045538055.1. Taxonomy (GTDB): domain Bacteria; phylum Bacillota; class Clostridia; order Oscillospirales; family Acutalibacteraceae; genus CAG-488. Next base: position 65,420 of record JAZSQQ010000042.1, on the reverse strand, counting down.
TTAAAAACAAAACTTCAAATCTTTATTCAACAATCGGTATCGGGCATAACCGCTGGGCAACTCACGGACGTGCAGATGAGTTGAATGCTCATCCTCACCTGAGTGAAAACAGAATTTTTTCAGTCGTACACAACGGTATTATTGAAAACTATGAAAAACTTAAGAGCGAATTGATAGGTAAAGGCTATAATTTCGTCTCAGAGACCGATACAGAAGTAATTGCACATTTATTAGAGGAAAACTATAAAGGTGATCTTAAAGGGGCTGTAAGTGCTACACTGCCGTTATTGAAGGGCTCGTACGCTCTCGCAATTCTGTGCAAAGATTATCCTGACACAATTGTTTGTGCAAAACAGTCAAGTCCCCTTTTTGTCGGAACAGGTTCAAACAGCGCTTATATTGCAAGTGACATATCTGCACTCACACAAAAAAGCAAACGAATATTCAGATTGAACGACGGAGAAATCGGTTTGCTTTCAAAAGAAAATTTTAAAGTTTATGACACAGACGGTTGCAGAATAAGAAAAAGTGAAATAAAAATCAAAAACATTGAAAACAACATCGATAAAGACGGATATGAACACTTTATGCTCAAAGAAATTATGGAACAGCCTGCCGCAATCCGAAAAACATTAGGTGAAATTTTAGACGGACGTAAAATCAAATTCAAAGGACTGAAATGGTCAGCTAACGATATAAAACAAATTAACAACGTCCGTTTCGTTGCCTGCGGTTCCGCATACCACGCAGGTATGGTAGGAGCTTATGCCTGCACTGAGCTTTTCAAAAGAAACAGTATCGCAGAAATCGCCTCAGAATTCAGATACAGTAATCCTTGTCTTGATAAAAACACGTTAATCGTAATAATCAGTCAGAGTGGTGAAACAGCCGATACACTGGCCGCTTTGCGTATGGCAAAAGAAAAAAACGCAAAAATTATTTCAATCGTTAATGTTGAAAACAGTACAATATCATTAGAAAGTAAGAACACTATCCATACTAAAGCAGGTCCTGAAATTGCGGTAGCAACAACCAAGGCTTTCTCCGCACAGTTAGCCGCTATTTATTCATTAATCCTGTATCTTGCAGTTGTCAGCGGAGAACTGGAAAAAATCCAAGCTGTCGGTTATATTGATGAATTAAAACGTATTCCCGAAAAAATTGAAACCATACTGAATCAAAATCTTGATTATAATATTTTGTCCGAAAAAATACTGAAATCTAAGTATGTCTGTTTTATAGGACGTAATTTGGAATATTGTACTGCTATGGAAGCTTCACTTAAACTAAAAGAAATTTCATATATTCCGTGTGAAGCTTATGCCGCAGGTGAACTTAAGCACGGCACAATTTCTTTAATTGACAAAGACAGTCTTGTAATTGCACTTTGCTGCTCTGACAGATTAAGTCCGAAAACCCTGAGCAATGTATACGAAACAAAAGCAAGAGGTGCAGAAATCTTAACCATAAGTTCCGCTGAAAACGCAGGCAATATAACAATACCTGTAACCAGCGAAATTTATTATCCGCTTCTGGAAATTATCCCGTTGCAGCTTTTAGCATATCACACAGCACTCATAAAAGGCTGTGAAATTGATAAGCCCAAAAATCTTGCTAAAAGTGTAACCGTTGAATAAGTATTATTATTAAAACAAAAAGAGGAGGTCACCCCTCCTCTTCTTCTATTCTCTTCGTAATGCTTCAATCGGTGTAAGCTGTGCGGCGCGTTTTGCAGGGTAAATTCCGAAAAATATACCGATAGCGCTAGAAAAACCGACAGCAATAGCAACCGTAGAAGCTTTAACTGCAATAGGTATATCCAATATTCCCGCCACAGCAAGAGCACCGGACACACCAAGAATCAAACCAATAAATCCGCCAATCAGGCATAGTATAACCGATTCAGTAAGGAACTGGAACATAATCGTTGACGTTCTTGCACCTAATGCTTTACGTATGCCGATTTCGCGTGTTCGTTCAGTTACGGAAACCAACATAATGTTCATAACACCTATACCGCCGACTATAAGCGAAATTGCGCTGACAGCAGCAATAAATGTTGTAAATATATTAATAACAGAGTCAAGCAAATCAATATACATAGCCATAATACTCAAGGTATAAATCGAGTCATCAAAACTGCCGTGACGTGTTTTTATAACATTCAAAGCCGATTCGCCGACATTCTGCAAATCCGCACCATCTTCAGTTATAAAGAAAATTTGAGTGTATTGATCGACTGTATTATTGAGCTGTGCATTAAGGCTGGCAGGGATACCGATCATACCCATACTGACTCCGCCCATCATCTGCGCCATATCCATCGACGAAGACTGTTCTTCAGAAAGCTGCATCATATCAGCCATGTCGACTACACCGATAACTTTAAGCGGAATGGTTTTTTCATTAACCGTGTAATTGATCGTCTCACCGACACAATTTTCTCTGCCGAATGCATCCTTAGCTGTCAATGTGCTCAGAACACAGACAAGCTTACCTTCTTCATATTCAGTTTTTGTCCATGCGCGTCCGTACTTTGTTGCAATTTCATTGATTCTGAAAACATCTTCATTACCGGCAATAGTAAAAGCAAAACTGTTATAGTCCTTAGTATCAATCTGCCCGAAAGAATATTCGTAAGGAGAACAGTATTTGACGTTATCAAGTCTGCGTACTGCATTAACATCAGCTTCAGTAAGGTAATGAGAAGGGTCAGCTTTGGTTGTATTTACCATAATCTGAATTGCATTCGAGCCCATATCCTCAATCATACCGACTATATAATCACGGCCTCCGTCACCGACGGTAATAATCGCGATAACAGAAGCAACACCGATTATTATGCCCAACATTGTAAGCAGAGAGCGCATCATATTTGTTTTGATGCTGAAAACAGCTATTCGTATGTTTTCTCTGATGTCCACTACATTTTCCTCCGCTTATCAGGTTTCAACACTTACTCCTTCTTCAAGGCCGAATGTGTTTTTTATAAGAATATCATCTTTAGTAATTCCGGAAAGTATCTGATAATGTGTATCGCTTGAAATACCGAGTTCAACATTACGCTTTACAGCCTTACCATCCTCAAGAACATACACAAAAACTTCTTCGCCATCAATGCAGATTGCTTCTACGGGTACAACAACAGCATTTTCAACCGTGTCAGTAATAATGGATACCTGAACATCAACACCAACAATTACAGATTGGTCTGCATTTTCAATTGTTACCTGAGCTGGTATCACGCTTGATGCTGAGGAGCTACCCATAATTGCTCCGATATCAAGTCCGTTTGAAGACGTTGCTACAGCACTGATATACGAAACCTTACCCTTGAGCTCATTTCCGCTTGCAGGTTTCACAATTACATCCTGATTAAGAGAAACATCAAGAACATCATACTTACTTAAAGAAACATCGGCAACAAGCGGATAATATAAAACTCTTACAGCAACCTGACCCTGACCGAGGAATGAAGAAAGCATAGATGTTACATCTGCACCCGAAGTTACTGCACTGAGAACTGCACTTATATCAACAGAAGCATTTGCAGAGTTACTGTCAGGTGTTCCTTTTTCATTGATATTAACTTCAGCGACAATGCCTTTATCTTTAGCGATCCAGCCGTTTCTCATTGAATCAATCTGAGTTTTCACTGAAAGATATGACTCCTTTGTTTTATCAGCAACAGTTTTAAATGTTGCAACATAAGACTCATCCGACTGCAATTCAAGTGTAGCAAGCTGAGCCTTAAGCTGAATAAGACTCATTTCAGCTGACATTAATTCTGACGACTCCGTCATTCCGCTTAAAGAAGAAAAATCAAACGAACCATTATTTGCGCCGATTATGCCAAGATTGTCAAGAAAAGAAGAAACATCGTTTTTGTTGCTTCCCGAACCAACAAAGCCCGAAAGAATTTCTGCGGCTTCTTCCTTACTGTAGTCAGCACCAAAAAGCTTTGCAACTTTAATAAAACGTTCTGTCATTGAATCAGATACTGAAGAAGTATCAGCAGAAGGCTTATTTTTATCAGCATTAACTTCTGTCTTATTCTTAAGACGTTCAACTTCACTTTCAAGGTCAGCAATCTGCTTTTTAACTTCAGAAACCTTTGATTTAGAGTGAACCGCAGTCTGCTGAGCAGTTTTGTATGCATCTTCAGCCTTATTATACGCATTTTTCTTGTCTCTTAGTGATTCATCAAGCGATGTCAAGTCAAAAGTTGCGATAATGTCACCTGCTTCAACAACATCACCTTCTTTTACGTTAAGGTTTTCAATCTTAACACCCGAAGGCAAACTGAAAGCATCCTGCGAAACTGCCGAAACTGTTCCGGAGGTATCAAGTGTTTCACTTATCGTCTGAACAGAAGCATTAACGGTTTCAACCTTTAACTTTTCTTCAGGCTTGAAAAGTGCAATGCATACACCGGCTATAATCGCTACCACAAGCACAAGTGAAACTACAATTTTTTTGGTTTTCTTGCTGAGCTTTTTCTTTTCCATAACGCAACCTCTTTCGTGCTAAAAATTATTATTATGAATATATATTAAAAAATTGGCGGTGATAATATGATAAAAAAAACATCAATTCTGTTAATAACATTTACTATTGTGTTATATTTAACATCATGTCAATCATATTCTGAAAAAAATATTCATGAACTTATTAAAGTGCTGAATTCTGAATATCATTACAGTTTTAATATAAGTGATTTCATAATTGAGAAAAACGAAAACATTATCTATCACAAAATAACGGACAATAAAAACATACTGTCATTTTATTGTAACAAAAACGGAGAAATAATTCAATGTACACTTTCATCTTTTGATATAAATAATTCAGAGAATTGTAAAATAATGTCTGCAATCGGTTCAATACTTACCCGAGAAAAAGCTGAAAATATTGAATCTATACTAAACAATTCTAATAATACAAGCTTCAATAAAAATAATTGGCAAATATACACCGTTAAAACCTCATTAGGTATTACATACGTTATAAAACAAGAAAACTCAGAAAGCAGTCAAAAACCGCCTCTGAAAAATAAAATAGAATAAACAAATTTACTCTGTTGAGTATAATATCACATTAATATGCAGAATTTGTTAAATATCCATTAACATTTACAAAAAATAAAGGCGACGGAAACCGTCACCTTCAGAATTAAAAATTATCAGAATCAGCCATCATTATGATAACGCCAGTTAACTGTAACTGTCCTGTCATCAACCTCATATCTTTCAAAATCCTTATAGGATGATGTATTTGCTTCCTTAAAACCTTTTTCAGCAAGAGCATTCGTAAAAAGTTCGATCATATCAAGTGTAGGAAATTCGATTTTGGCTCTCATAACAATTGTAGATCTGTCATTCGGGTTTTCAATAACACCCTCTTTGAAACCAAAGTTTCTTTGACATACTTTCATCGATGTTGAAGCAATTGAAACAGGCTCCGGATTTGTTGATTTGACATATTGCCACAGTTGAACCGAACAGTTAAGACGGTCACCATGACCAACGGCATTAAAAACTTTAGTTTCACCGATACTTGCAGACAAATAAGCCGTTCCTGTAGATGACGGGGTGTTGTTGGTATAGAAACCTACCTCTCCGCCTACGTGCGATTTGCCGTATTCACCTTTCCAGAATTCAATCAGCCAATCTTTGTTGTTGTATGTAAAGTAAACTCTCAGTGTATCAAGGTAGCTGTCACGGATTCCTGCGGTAGAGGCAGTTGCTTTATTATAAGCTACTTTGCGTTTGACACTCAACAAATCAAAAATACTCGTTGTAGGTTCCGTACTTGATGGTTGCGTCGGAACAGTAGGTTTCGTTGTTGAAGAGGTTGACTCTTCGGGTCCACCCGGTGTATTAACAGGCGGAGTATTAGGCTGAGGCGATACAGGATTCTGGTAATAGTGATTATAAACAATCGAATTACCTTCACTGTCCACAAGATACGACTGACCGTCATCACCGATTACAATCTGCGAATCAGGCGGAATTGTCGGATCACCTTCACCGATATTAATTATATCGTTTTTCTTCGTTGTCTCATCAGGCACTTCAACTTCTTTACCGATTGAACAGCCCGACAGCACCAGAGAAAAAACAAAAATTAAAGCAGATATAAAAGCAAGTAATCTTGTTTTTGTAAAATCTTTCTTCATCAGATACTTCTCCATCCGTCATAAATCTTCTTTGTTAATTATATCACAGAGATATATTTTTTACAATAATGAATTAGTGTTAATAATTTCCTGCTTTTTCAAGCATTTCACGTGCACTCTGCAGCTGAATATCAGTAATTTCAATTCCGCCCATAATTCTTGCAATTTCATACACTCTTTTTTCATCAAGCAATGTACTTACTTCAGTATAAGTCTTCGATTCTCTGACAGATTTACTGATGTATAAGTGAACATCACCTTGAGAAGCAATCTGAGCCAGATGAGTTACACATATAACCTGTCTGCCTGCAGAAACCTGTCGAAGCTTCATTGCAATTTTCTGCGCAGCTCTGCCGCTGACACCGGTGTCAATTTCGTCAAAAATCATCGTGCCTATGTTATCGGCATCAGCAAGCACATTCTTAATTGCAAGCATAATTCTGGAGAGCTCGCCACCCGAAGCAATTTTAACAAGGGGTTTCAAGGTTTCACCCGCATTAGCTGAAATAAGGAACTCTATATCATCTGCACCGTTTTCAGAAAGCTCGGTTTCAGTCCTTGAAACTGCAAAGGAAACATTCGGCATATCAAGAAATTCAAGTTCTTCCGAAACAAGCCGGCTGAGTTTATTGCCTGCCGCCATTCTCTCTTGTGTAAGTTTTTCTGCAAGCTTCTTTGCAGTATCATTAAGTTCTTTTTCTTTTTCAACAAGAATCTGTATTCTTTCTTCAGAAAAAGTAATTTCATCAAATTCTTTTCTTGCGTTTTCAAGATAATTCAGTATATCTTCTTCTGTTTCACCGTATTTTCTTGAAAAACGATACAGTAAATCAAGCCTTGACTCTATTTCATCAAGCTCATATTCATCGTAATCAAGCTCGGAAAGCCTGTCACGGATCGCCTCAGCAACATCTTCAAGTTCATATTTTATGTTGTTAATTTGTTCAAGTATCGGTGAAATTGCAGAAAAACATTCCTCAGCCTTTTCAATATCATAAGCAGAATCAGAAACACAGTCAATACCGCAACCGTCACCTTTAAGCAACTCATATGCAGAATTAAGTGATTTGATTATTCTCTGAGAATTGTTGATAAGGTTTTTACGCTCGTTAAGTTCATCACGCTCACCAACAGTAATATTTGCCTTTTCTATTTCATCAATCTGATATTGAAGCAAATCAATTCTTTGTTCCTTGGTGCTTTCATCGGTTTTTAATGAATTCAGTTTTTTGCGCACATCGCAAAGCTCATAATATGAGTTTCTGTAAGTATTTATCAGGTCATCACAACCTGCAAAACTGTCAATAAATCCGCAATGCCTGTCCGGATTAAGAAGCGCCTGATTATCGTGCTGACCGTGAATATCAATAAGTTCCCTCGTGACAGCTTTAAGCATATTTACCGTCACGGGCACTCCGTTGATTCTGCATAAGTTTTTTCCGTCACGGTTGATTATCCTGTTTACAATAATAACATCGTCATCACAGTCAATTCCGTTTTCAGCAAGAACCTCTCTTGCCCTTTCTGAAATATCTTCGAAAACAGCATAAACCTTTGCACAATCCTCACCTGTTCTGATTATGTCCTTTGATGTTCTCTCACCAAGTACAGCGTTTATCGAGTCAATAATGATCGATTTACCTGCACCTGTTTCACCGGTCAGAACATTGAGTCCGCAACCGAATTCTATTGCAGCACTTTCAATTATTGCAACATTTTCAATTTTCAGGCTTGTAAGCATAACACCACGTCCGTAATTACTTAACTAATCGTTCAATAGAATTTTTCAGCTCTTTTGCAAGCTGTTCTGTTCTGCAAAGCGCAAAAATCGTATCATCACCTGCAATCGTTCCGACAAGACCTTCCCACTGCATATTATCAAATGTTGCGCAGGCAGCCTGAGCCATACCGGTATAGCACTTAATAACAACGGTATTAAGCGCATAATCGCACGAAATTACCGAATGAGAAAAAATAGCGTTGAACTTTGAAAGATATTCGTCAGTTTCGCTTTTACCTTCAACATATCTGTAAGAGCCTTTTTTATCCATCTGTTTAACAAGACGAAGCTCTTTTATATCGCGTGAAACCGTTGCCTGAGTTGCATCAAATCCGTTATCACGCAATTTTTCCATAAGCTCTTCCTGCGTACCTATTTCATATTTACTGATTAATTTCAGAATCATACTGTGTCTTTTTTTCTTCATACTACCCTCTCCTTACAGTCTGCGCTGAGCAAGTTTACTGTTCAAAATTTCAAGGAATGTTTCGTTCTTAATTCGGATAAATTCACCGTACATCTCGGCCTTTCGCACAAGAACATAATGACCCTGCGGAACAGTTACCGTTTCGTCACCGTCACAAGAAAGTCCGAGTTCAATCAAGTTCGGAGAATAGAGTCTGAAAACCGAATCAGGTTTAAAAATCAATGCTCTTGAGAAAAGAGAATGTGTACAGATTGGTGTAAGCAATATGCTTTCAATCTGCGGGTCAACAACAGGACCTCCGGCTGACAAGCTGTATGCGGTAGAACCCGTAGGGGTTGAAATAATAATTCCGTCCGCAGTGTAGTTATTGATCAATTTTCCGTTGTGTTCAACAGAAATATCTTCCATTTTAATCTGTGTGCCCCTTGCAAGAACAACATCATTGATACAATAACATGTTTTAATGACGGTACCGTCCGCATTACACACATCAGCTTTAAGCATCATACGTCTGTCATTCTCATAATCGCCGTCAATAAGATTTTTCAGCATATCAAGCTCAGTCGGTTCAAGACCTGCCATAAATGCAATTCTGCCTGCATTTATGCCGAGAATAGGCTTTCCTGCTTTTGCGGCGTGTATTATAGTTCCGTCACCGCCGACAGCAATAATAACATCACACTCTTCAAGCATTTTTTCTTCTGACAAAAAACGTGCATTTGTGTTTATAAAATATTCTTTTTGTTCCGTTCTGACTATGTAATCAGCATTAAGTTTATCAAGTTGCGTACATACCTCAAGAGATACACTCAATGCATTTTTCCTTGTCAGGTTAGGCATTAATGCGATTTTCATTTTATCACACCTGTTAATTATCCAATGTGCTGTGTGAACGCTCCACAAGCTCAGCCGGAACAACATCACAAGCAACCTCAGGATTATCATTTTTGATTATATGCATAAGATATTCGATATTACCCTCAGGACCTTTTATCGGAGAAAAATCAAGGTTTTTCAGTGTAAATCCCGTTTCAACAGCAAACCGTGTTATCCTTTCGACAACCTCCGTATGAACCGAAGGATCACGTACAACACCCTTTTTACCGATTTTATCTTTTCCTGCTTCAAACTGAGGTTTGATAAGGCAAACCGCTTCACCGTCTGTTTTCAGGAGATCACGAAGAACCGGAAGAATAATCTTAAGCGAAATAAAAGACACGTCTACACTGGCAAAATCAATTTCTTCGGGTATCTGTTCATGAGTAACATACCTGAAATTTGTTCGTTCCATATTTACAACACGTTCATCCGTTCTGAGCTTCCAGGCAAGCTGACCGTAGCCTACATCAATAGCATAGACTTTCTTTGCACCGTAAGTAAGCATACAGTCCGTAAAACCGCCGGTCGAGGCACCGATATCCATACATATGCAGTTACTAAGGTTAATATCAAATTCCTTTGCAGCCTTTTGCAGTTTGAGACCTCCGCGGCTTACAAAAGGATTCTGACTTCCCCTGACCTCGATCTGATCAGTTTCCTTTACGTTTGCACCGGCCTTCAGTTCCTTCTGTCCGTTGACATATACCTGTCCTGCCATAATCAGGGCTTTTGCTTTTTCACGCGAAGGAACCAGACCTCTTGCCGTTACAGCTATATCAAGTCTTTGTTTATCAGCCACGGTTTCACCTCAAATTTTCACCGCTGAGTTTTTCAACGATACTGTCACAATCAAACTTATAATCTTTCAATAACTCGGGAATCTTTGCCTGTTTCACAAAGCAGTCTTCAACCGCAGTAATATCATAGGTTCCCTTATAACCCTTCTGAAGAAGCAGTGCCGCAAACTTTTCACCGATTCCGCCGCTTCTTACACCTTCTTCGTAGAAGAAAATGTGTTTTGAATCAATCACCGCATCAACTGCATCCGTGTCAATCGGTTTAATTCTGTTCAATTTAAGAATTTTTACCTTTTTGCCTTTTTTGAGAAGGATATTTGCTGCCCTTGCAGCTTCGCTGAACAATCTGCCGTAGGTTACAATTACAGTATCCGCCCACATATGGCCGTACAAATCATATGTTCCGTAAGAAGGTTCATAATCATCAGGAAGTTCAGGCTCGGAGCCTCTCGGGTATCTGACAGCAACAACATCGGTGTCCTTATAGAACGCATTACCGAATGCAACCTTCATTTCATCATAAGTTGTAGGAGAATAAACCGTAACCTTAGGAATGCTCTGCAAGAAAGCAACATCGTAAAGGCCGTTGTGTGTTTCTCCGTCATCACCGACAAAACCTGCTCTGTCAATCGCCAGAACCATTTTCTGCTCCTGAAGAGCACCGTCATGGATTATTTCATCGTAACAACGCTGTAAGAAAGTTGAATAAACAGCAAAAACAGGAAGCATTCCGCCTTTTGAAAGACCGGAAGCAAATGTAACTGCGTGTTCCTCCGCAATGCCTACATCAAAGAATCGGTCTGAATGTTTTTCAGAAAATTCAGTAAGTCCCGTGCCAAGACTCATTGCCGCAGTTATAACAGAAATCCGTTTATCCTTTTCTGCCATTGTGCACATAAGCTTTCCGAACTCATTGCCGAAAGTTGTATTGCCTGAAACCCATTCGCCTGTGTCAACATCAAAATTTGAAATTCCGTGGAATGAGCTCGGATCTTTTTCTGCGAAATCGTAACCCTTTCCTTTAACGGTGTTTACGTGCAGAACAACAGGACCGCCGATTCCCTTCGCTGTGTTGAGTGCCTCCATAACAAGCCCGATATCGTGACCGTCAACCGGTCCCATGTATCTGAAACCAAGCTTTTCAAAAATTGTGCTTTCATAAAGGAAATTTTTAACAGATGTTTTTATCTTATAAAGTCCGTCTGCAAGTTTAGTTCCCACAAGTGGAATCTTACACAGGATGCTTTCAAGCAAAGCCTTCATGCTTACATAGCGCTTCTTTGATCTTATTCTCGCCAGATGCTTTGCAAGCGAGCCGACATTCGGAGAAATTGACATCTCATTATCGTTGAGAATTACAATAAGGTTTGTCTTAGAACGGCCGGCATTGTTAAGGGCTTCATAAACAAGACCACCTGTGAATGAGCCGTCTCCGATTACTGCAACAGTAAACGAGTCGTCATTATTAATCTTTTTTGCCTGTGCAATTCCGAATGCAGATGAAACCGATGTTCCGCTGTGACCGCTGTAAAAAACATCATGTTCACTTTCATTGGGATGGCAAAAACCTGAAATTCCATCCTTCTGACGAATGGTATCAAACACATCAAATCTGCCCGTTATGAGCTTGTGTGTATAAGCCTGATGACCTACGTCCCAAACGATTTTATCCTTCGGCGAATCAAAAACCTTGTGAATGGCAAGAGTCAGCTCTACAACACCGAGATTTGACGCAAGATGTCCTCCGGTTTTTGAAACAGTCTGAATAAGTTTTTTTCTTATTTCCGCAGCAAGCTCATTCAGTTCGTTTTCGTCAAGTTTTTTTACATCATCAGGAGATTTTATGTTACTAAGATATTTGAAATCATTTTCCATTTAATCACTTCCAAAGATATCGAATTCTTAATTTTTTCTTTTTTCCATTTTGTCCGCAAAAGTTTTGAGTGCTGTTGTGTCGGCATCAAAATTATCAAGAACAGCTTTAGCTTCCTCAGTCAGTACTGACACAACACGTTTAGACTCATCAAGTCCCTTGAGAGAAACATACGTACATTTCTCATTCACTTCATCGCTGCCCACAGGCTTGCCAAGCGTTTGTGAGTCACTTGTAACATCAAGGATATCGTCGACTACCTGGAAAGAAAGGCCGATATTATGTGCGTATACGGTTGCATAAGGTATTTTAGACAAAGCACCCGCTGAAATACAGCCGATAACACAAGCAGCACGGATAAGCTCACCGGTCTTCAGACTGTACATTTTTACAACATCCTCAACCTGAACCTTTTTACCTTCGTTCTGCAGGTCAATAACCTGACCGCCGACCATTCCTGCCCAGCCTGAAGCAACCGCAAGTTCCTTTGTTGCCTTAACAAGGAGGTCCGCAGGAAGATCCGCTTTCAAAGCCGTTTCGAACGCAAGAGTCAGCAAGGCATCACCTGCAAGTAAAGCATACTCATAACCGAATTTGACGTGACAGGAAGGCTTACCGCGCCTGAAATCGTCATTATCCATACAAGGTAAATCATCATGTATGAGCGAATATGTGTGAATCATTTCAAGAGCACACGCAAGCGGCATTGCTTTGTTTATATCACCCGAGCACAACTCACAAAAGGCAAGTAAAAGCGCAGGACGCACCCTTTTGCCTCCGTTTTCAACACTGTATCTCATCGCCTGTGAAACAATATCATCCGAATCCGGAAGATATGAGTCAAGAGCACTGTTAATTAAAGAAATATATTTATCCATACAAAACTTCCTTTACTCAGCTTTTGAAAGTTCTGTAACCTTAAGCTTTGCTTTTTCAAGACAATCGTTACAAAACACAGCCAGTTTTGTGCTTTCTTCAAAAATTTTGATTGATTCATCAAGAGAAAGACTTCCGTCATTGAGTTTTTCAACATTTTCTTCAAGGCGTACAATCGCCTCTTCATATGTCATTTTTGCAGCCACTCAAAGCACCTCACATTCTTTTTCACCGTCTGAAAATTTAACTGTTATTCTGTCACCGCAAAAGAGATCGTTTACACTGTTTATGATTTTGTCACCCTTCATTGCGATTGAATATCCTCTGCTGAGAACCTTTATGGGATTGAGGGAATCAATTTTTGCGCAAGCAACGAAAAAACGGTTTCCTTCAGAATTTAATTTATTATTTATACTGTTAAGCGCATCGTTATACAAAAGGGAAACCGTATTCATTCTCTCATCAATAAGGTTAGAAGGACTCAACAAACTCAGTTTGCCTTTGAGAAGCTGAAGCTTATCCGTTTCATTCTGAATACGCTTGTTCAACGTATTTTCAATCAACGAAACTGCACCATTAATAAACGCAAAGTCATCTCTGATATCGGGTACCGAAAGCTCAGCAGCAGCTGAAGGTGTAGGTGCCCTGAGATCGGCAACGAAATCACAGATTGTAAAGTCTGTTTCATGTCCTACTGCTGAAATCACGGGGATTCTGCTTCTGAAAACCGCACGAGCAACAACCTCTTCGTTGAAAGCCCATAAATCTTCCAAAGAACCGCCGCCTCTGCCTACAATAAGCACATCAGCATATTCACCCGAGTTAAAACTGTCAATTGCCGCCGCAATCTGCGGTGCGGCATTCACACCCTGCACTTCAACAGGGGCAAGTATAATCTCAGCTAACGGATATCTTCGCGAAATAACATTTCTAATATCCTGTATTACAGCTCCTGTAGCAGATGTTACAACACCGATTCTCCTGACTCTTGACGGAATAGGCTTTTTAACGCTTTCATTAAAAAGACCTTCAGCCGCAAGTTTGTTTTTCAACTGTTCAAAAGCAAGATTCAAAGCGCCTATTCCGTCCGGCTGCATATCCTCAATATAAAGCTGATACTGACCGTCACGGTCATAAAGCGACACTCTTCCGCGGACTATTACACCCATTCCGCTTTCCGGCATAAATCTAAGCCTCTGATTTGCTGATTTGAACATAACTGCTTTTATGCAGGAATTCTCATCCTTAATCGTCATATAATAATGTCCCGTGCGGTAATGATTGGTAAAATTTGAAATCTCACCGACAACAAAGACATTACGAAGAAGCAAATCTCCTTCAAGTATTGATTTAACATAAGTATTAAGTTGTGTTACACTTAAAACGGTTGATTCCAACATCAATTATTTCCTCACAGAAGCAAGAATCGCTATACCTGCAGCATTATCGGACGAAAATTCAGATTCAGCAAAAAATGCTCCGTATTTTTCAGTAAAATATTTCTTGATTATACTGTTTGACATAACACCGCCTGAAAAAACAACAGGCATATTCCCGTATTCATTGAGTGCATAAAGCATCATTTTTTCCAAAGCGGTTATTATGTAATCTATGCAATAACGGCAGATATCTTCTTTTTTTTCGCCGTTTCTGAACATTTCCTTACATTTATTTTCAACACCGGAAAGGTTGCAGTTTCCGTTGTTGAGCTTAAGATTGATTTTATACTTCTTATCACTATTTGATGCAAGCTCGTCAACATACTTGCCTGCGGGAAAAGGAAACCCAAGCATAACACCTACACGGTCAACCGCCTGACCTGCTTTAAGGTCAAGAGATGATGCAATAAGGGTTGCATCCAGCTCACCTTTTACAGTCAAAAGCTGTGTTGTTCCGCCTGAAACATGAAAAGCAAGAAACTCTTTTCCGTAAAGCTCACGCTTTCCTGCCGAATACAAAGCAGCCATCAGGTGTCCCTGCTGATGTGAATATTTATACAAGTCAATATTATTAGCACAAGCTACCGCAGTTGCCGCACTTACACCCGGAAGAAAGCACGGCATATACGAGCCTTCCTGTCTGACCGGTACTTCCGAAACACCGACAGCATTAATCTCTCCGTTGAAATCAGAAAACAAATCACGAATCAATTGAGGGAGTTGTACGGTATGGTGAAACACTGCATCACTCTGTCTTAATCCGAGCTCTCCCGACTTGACCGGCAAAAGCTTTTTCTTCTGCACAATCGTATCGGAAACATCATCATAAACAGCACATGAAGTTGTGTAATTACTTGTGTCTATTCCTAAATAACAAGCCATTTTATGCCTCTATGCTTCTTGCAACCGAGCCGAGAACTCCGTTGATAAAGGATTTATCTTCATCAGAACCATAGATCTTACAAATTTCAACAGCCTCATTGATTGAAACACCAACCGGAACCTCGTCCAGATATTTCATTTCTGCAATAGCCATTCTCAGAAGTGCAAGGCTGACCTTTGAAATTCTTGATTTACTCCAACCTTTAAGATTCTTTTCGATTTCAGCATCAATCTCGGTAATATTTTCATCAGCTGCTTTAATAATGGCATTCATAAAAGAGTCTTTTTCGATTACTTCGGATTCAATTGCAATCTCAACAATTTCATCGAAAGACTGATCCTCGTTAAAGGACTTTTCAAAAAGAACGATGAAAGACTGTTCTCTTGACCTACGTCTTTTTTCGGATAATGTACTCATTTTTCTCATCCTTTCAAAAAAAATAAACCCTCCGTATGAATACAGAGGGCACTTATTAACAGGTATATTGTCCGCAAATGTATGCAGAATTTTAAGGTGCACTAACTGTATATATTCATACTTTAATGCATATTATACCACATTTTTTGAATACATCAACCTTTTAATTCAATAATTGTTATATTTTTTGAAGGAATTTTTGTCTGTTTTACCACAAGTTCCTTAATCTGAAGCGATACATTCTGCGAAAGAGTTCCTTTACCGACAATAACCTGACAAACCTCCGTGTCTATTATAACAACACATTCACAAGATGTCTTGGCAAATATAAGGTTTTCAAGATCCGCTTCATCCTTTATATCGTCAGCAATTATCGCTAACGATTCCGTTGCCTGAGAAATCGCATCAGGTGATGATTTCGAATCCTTGATAACGGAATTCAATGTTTCCTTAGCCTCATCACGCGCAGAATCTCTTTTCATTTTAAAATCGGCAAGAGTCTCGGCTGTTTGCTTGCCGGTTGTCGCAGACACATATTGCGCATCACCAAGATTTTCACTTTCTGTCGGCTGAGTTGTATTTTCACTGTTAAGCGTTTGCTGCGGTTGCGGTCCTGTATAATACCAATTGACAAACACTGCCGCACCAAGCGCAAGTGCAAGAGTTGCCGTAACTATCTGCTTCTTTTTTATAACCATAAACTCATCCTCCGTTACTGTTTTTCATTTTTGAAACATTCACGCGATTGCTGCTTATACCCAACACCGACGTAACCGCACCGGTAACAGCATTCCTTACCGTCGGCGAATCAGCCCCCTGACACACTATTGCCACACCGCGTATTTCCGGCTGTGCTATTTTCAAAAGAAGTCCGTTATCACTGCCTTCAATGTCCACAAGCACATATTTTTTTTCTTCGTTGTTCTCTGATTTTTTACTTTCAGTCGCATAAACTTTCTCGTCGCCGCTTTCAATGGTAACCATCACCTGAACTTTTCCGGCACCGTCTATTGATTCCAGCAGCTTTTGTAATCTCTCTTCAATATCTTTTTCATAAGAAGTAAAGCTTACTTCATTTTCAGTTTCCGTCGTTTCAACAGCTTCTTTGCTTTCAGGTATAAATTCAGAAAAAAACAACAGCAACACACCGACTATACCTGCAGCGACAATAAACAGCTTTTTCTTGTCACACAACAGCTTTTCAGATAAGATTTTCAAAGCATCCTTCAATCACTCACCTCAACTTCTGCAATAATACCATATTCATTTTTAATCAAAGTTTTAACCGTTGACAACTTATCTGGGTCAGAGATAAAAACAACAACACGATTAATACTGACTTCCGATTCTTTATTAACAGAAACATCAATTTCCGTTTCGATTACATCAACACCTTGATCTTCGATCAACTTCACAAGTTTTTTATTCAGCTCATTTTTAAAAGCAGTAATGAAACGATCGTCTTCATCGTACGGTGTGCTTTCTTTCAGAATACCATTACTCTCAAAATCACCTTCATTTATGTCAAACAAACCGACTAACGGTCTAATAAACATTATCAGAACAACCAACGAAACCGCCAGCCTTACCTGTTTTTCAGTTGAACCCGAAGGAGATAAAACAAGTATAACCGTACCGATTACCGAAGTAAGAACAAGCCCCAACGCCCATTGTTTTATATATTCCATAATCATCCTGCTTTCAGCACAAGTATCAACGATGTTGAAATTATGAACAACACGGCAACAAAAACAACTGCTACGTTAAGTAGCACAAGTGACGATGAAACTGCCTTCAGCAAATCGCTTACCTGCTTCTGGTCAAACATTCCGGCAATTCCCGAAGATATTTTCAAAGCTAAAATCCAGACAAGAAGCTGAATACATGACGGTAAAGTTATAAGAGCTATTGCGCCTATACCAAAAACTCCGATTGTACTTTTGACAAGCATCATACTTCCCACAACACCCGAATACGCCTCACTAAGTGCACCTCCGATAACAGGAACAGCCGAGCTTATAACAAGCTTCATACCCTTGCCCATAAGTGTGTCCGCCGTATTTGCCATACCGGCTTTCAGTCCGAGAAACGAAACAAAAACCGTTGCACAAAATGACAGTATGGTTGTTATACTCTTTTTTATCACATCAGTAAAAGAAGACAGACTGAACCGCGGCATTAATGAACCTACAATATCCAAGGATAAAACAACGCCTACAATCGGCACAATAACTTCCGATGCGAACAACGCAATTAATTGAGCTGCCGCAAAGGCAATTGACTGAAACGAAACAGCAAGCGTAGGATTTCCCGAAGCCGAAACAACACCGGTAAGAACAGGAATCAGCACCAACATAAATTTACCTGAAACAGAAATTGACGAAACAGATGAAGTAACGGCAAAAGAAAGTGGCTTTATGATACTGAGCACACAGAACAAAGCTCCTGTTAAGTTCACAACATCTTTTATCTTTGAATCATCAGGCATAAAGCATTCAAAAACCGCAAGAATTATAACGGCTGCAATCAATCTGACAACCGAAACCAACGGTGATTCAACCGCACCGGTAACAAGTTTTTTAATAAGCTCAAGTATATCGGAGCCGCTTACATTGAATATTGAATCAAAATCAAGAGAGTCAACTCCGAGTTCTTCATATAAATCCAACACATCACCGGGCACACCTTCAAAAACTTCTTTCTCAAATAAATCTTCTTCTGCGTAACACTGAACTCCTGAAATCAGTGTCGAAATAATCAGTACAATTAAAACAGAACAGAATTTAACCAATCTTTTCATATCACTTCAACATACCTGCAGCAAGTTTTACAACCGTACTCAACAACGGAAAACAGATAATTAGTATCGCGGCTTTACCTGCAACAGATACCGCTACCCCTAAAGCAGAGTTTCCCGAATCGTTACATATCTCTGCAGCAAACTTTGTAATTACGGCAACACCCAATACCTTTATCAGCAATAATATATACTCATTCTGTACAACACCGCTTATACCTGCCAACTGTGATACAGACGTTAAGAGATTTTTCACACCGTTTACACAAAGAGTAAAAATAACAATTAATGAACTTATCTGCAGAAACGGGACAAACTCAGGTTTAATTTGTTTTACAATCACACAACTTACAGCACAAATAACCGCAACCGACACAAGCTTTAAAATATCCATACTAAAAATCCAGAAAAAACGAAAACGATTCAAATAATCCTGAAGCCTCACGCACCAACATTGTTATCACAGCAATTATTCCTGCAAGAACCGTGAGAAGAGCATATTCATCACGGCCTGAACGTGAAAGTATCTGCTGTAAAACGGCAACGATTATTCCGACTCCTGCAATTTTCAATACCAAATCCATACTTACCTCTAAATTAAAACAATCATAATTCCCAATCCGGCAAGAAAACCGATTGCCGTCGAAAGACCCGAATAACGTTCTTTTTCTTTCAAAGCTTCGTTCAAGTTTACTTTCAATAAATCTAAATAAATATTACAGTTTGAAAGTTGTCCCGCACTATCAGTTACACCAAAATTTTCACCAAACGATTTGAGCAATTCAATATCTTTCTTCTTGAAAAAAGCGATATTTTTTCGGCTTTTAAGAGAATTATTCCATGCTTGCGGAAAATCACAGCCCAAAGATAAAAACTTATAACATTCATCTATAAAAACAAGCTGTTTCAAAGTTTCTTTTTGTGAAAGCAAGTAAATCAACTCATTAACCGGTAAGGCATGAAAATCTATTTCATCGCGGATAAACGTAATCATCACTTCTGTTTTTTCAAGCATTGACACTCGTTTTTTATACGAATCTGCAATATTCCGCCCCGTAGCTGCACAAACGATTGCTATTATAACCAAAGCCATTGTCTTCATCATAAAAAACCTCAGCCGAAACAATTTCAGAAACTTCCGCTCTGTCTTTTAAAAACACAAAATAATCAATCACTTTTATTTCATTCAGTATTTTCAGCTGTTTTTTCTTTTTGAGCTCTTCCTTATTATCACAATGAATACTCATAACAAAGCTGACGCCGCTGTTCATCCCTTCAACCACCGCCTCTGCTTCATCGGAAGTTCCCAACTCATCAAACACAACTATTTCAGGAGAAAGCGTGCGAACGCTCTGCATGATACCGACAGCCTTCGGATACCCTGTCAGAACATCAGTATTGAACCCCGGGTAGTAATTTTCAAATTCGGCTCTTTCATCAATCAAGGATATTTTATAGTTAAACTTGTCAGACAGATTTCTGCACAGATCTTTAATCAAAGTCGTCTTACCGCTTGACGGCGGTCCGCAGATAAGAACTGTCGGTTTTGAGCTTTCGAAAAGCTTATAAACATCGGCAGAAATATCAATAAAATCTCCTGCAATACGAACATTAAGACCCTTGATATTTCTTATCGAGCTTACTGTACCGCCCTCAACAACAGCTGTTCCGTAAACGCCTACTCTGCAACCGTTGTCAATCGTTATAAAACCGTTACAAATACTGTCCGTCATAGAATAAACCGAGTAACTGCACATACGTTCAAAAACTTGTTTTAACTCAGAATCACTCAGATTTAAAACACTGCTGTTATAAAAATGTGTCAATCTTCCCGAATCAGTCACGAATTGCTTTTCATTCGAAAAAATAAGAATAACAGGTTTTTCCGATTTCAATCTGATTTCATATAACTCCTCTGTTTGTTTATCACTCAATCCGCTTAAAGCTAACCTCAGCTTTTCCGGAAAGTATTTCATAATATCCGAAAGATTTGCAACTTTTCTGTTCATGATTTATATCACCAATACTTTTTATGAATACTTGTCCCCTTTTAGAACAAAATTTTATTAAAATAGTATTAACTTTAACCACAAGATATTGAAAGAAAGATAATTTTATGGTAATATATTGTGAGAGTATACTCTGAAAGGATGAGTACTATGAGTTCAGAAACAAAAAAGCTGAAAAAACGAAACAGTCGCCTGTCAAAATTCATTGATAATAATATATATGTAGCCCTTGCATTTATATGCTCAACAGTATTGATGCTGCTTGTTTATTACTGTTACGAAATTATTCCCTTCGGTGGAAGAACTGTTCTCAGAATGGATCTTTTTCATCAGTACGGTCCGCTTTTCGCTGAGCTTTACGACAGGATTACCGAAGGAAAAAGCCTTCTCTATTCCTGGACAACAGGCGGCGGAGGAAGCTTTTTAGGAAATTACTTCAATTATCTTTCAAGCCCTATCGGGGCAATCATAACCCTTATTGCAGGTCACGAAAATGTACCCGAAGCAGTCGGTACAATGGTTCTTATCAAAAACGCTCTTGCCGCTTCGACCTTTGCAATTTATCTTAAAAAATCTACCAGAAAGAACGATTTTACTGTTTCAACTTTCGGAGTTCTGTATGCTTTCTGCGGCTTCTTTATTGCATATTATTGGAACATTATGTGGACCGATGCAATGTACCTTCTTCCGATTATCATTCTCGGAATTGAGAACATTATTAACAACAGAAAATGTACACTTTACGTCGTTTCCCTTGCGGTTTCATTTTTCTCATCTTACTATATGACATACATGATCTGTATCTTTTCTGTCATATATTTCCTTGTTTATTTCATCAGCAAGAACGGACTTAAAGACACATATAGCGACATTCCTTACACAATAAACGATGAAGGCAGAACCGAATCATCATTTATAAGCAAGATTTTCTACAATAGGTTTTTAAGAAGCGGTGTGCTCTTTGCAGGAAGCTCTGTTATCGCCGCTATGCTTACGGCAGTTGCTCTTATCCCGACATATTTCTGCCTCAAATCCTGTTCTGCAACATCAGGTACATTCCCTGAAGACGCAACATACTACAACACAATATTTGATTTCATAGCAAACCACCTTGCCGCAATTGAACCTACAATCAGAAGCAGCGGTGACACGGTTCTTCCGAATGTTTACAGCGGAATCCTTGCAGTCATTCTGCTTCCGTTATATGCATTCTGCGATAAAATCAAAGCAAAAGAAAAGGTTGCTCACATTGTTCTCCTTGCGATATTCTTCGTAGGTTTCAACCTTAACTTTGCAAACTATATTCTCCACGCCTTACATTTTCCGAACGATCTTCCCTTCAGATTTTCATTTATTTATTCATTCTTCCTGTTAAAAATAGCATATCAGGTTATAGTTCACATAAAGAGTATAAACACAAAAGGAATTATCGGCTCAGGTCTTGCCGTTCTTCTGTTTACAATCCTTGTTCAGGAAATCGGAATGGGTAATGTTGATGACGATACTGTTTATATCACAGTCGGCTTCACTGTAGCCTATACTCTCATCCTCAGCCTTATGAAGAAAAAGGATCTTGCACAATCCGCAGTCGCACTTCTTCTTATGTGCTGTGTATTTGCTGAAGTAGCAATCGCAGACATCGACCATATCAAAATTACTCAGGAAAAAGTTAACTTTGTAAACGACTACGAAGATTTCAGAACTCTTAAGAAAACTCTCGATAAAATAGAAGAATCTGACGACTACCGCATGGAACTCACCTGGAGCAACACAATAATGGATCCCTCCTGGTTCAACTATAACGGTATTTCCGTTTTCTCCTCAATGGCATATGAAAAATCAGCAAATCTTCAGGACAAGCTCGGTATGGACAGTAACTATATCAACAGTTACATTTACTATTCGCAGACACCGGTTTATAATGCGATGATGGGACTTAAATACCTTGTTAAAAACGATGAGCGCGAAATCAACACAGACTTGTATAAATTCGTAGCGAATTGCGGCAAATATACTGCATATGAAAACAAGTACTATATGCCTTTAGCATTCACCGTAAATGAAAAGATGGTCGATTTTGCAGCTGACTATTCTAATCCGTTCGATGTTCACAATGATTTCTGGTATTATTCAACAGGTATTTACGGAGCGCTGAAAAAAATTGATGTACAGAGCTATACAACAGATAATATCACCGACGACGGCAAAGAATTTTACTCTGACACATTCACCTATTTTAAAGAGCAGACCAATGCTGACGGAAAAATCTCTTTGAAGTATTATATTCCCGAGAGTCAGAACGTATATCTTTATTTCAAGGGTAGCACAATTGAAAACATTGAGGTTTACACCGAACAGTCAGAATTCCGTACAACACAGGATCTTAACGAGCCTTATATTCTTGACTGCGGAAAATGTGCTCCCGGTGAAATTCTTACTGTAGAAGTGCCTGTTCCTGCAGACAAAGACTCTGGTTATATTGAATGCTACGCTGCAGGACTTGATATTGATATCCTTGATGCCGGCTATGAAGTACTAAAGCAGGGTGGAATGGTTATTGACGAATTCGATGACACCTATATCAAAGGTCACGTCAATGCAGGCGAAAACAAAATACTCTATACTTCAATTAACTACGATGAAGGCTGGACAGTAAAGGTTGACGGAAAAGAAGCAAAGAAGCTCAAAATCAGCGATGCACTTATCGGTGTCAAAATTGAACCGGGAATGCACGACATTGAATTCAACTATGAACCGCAGGGTCTTAAAATCGGCGCAATTATTTCAGCGGTAACACTTTTCTTGCTTATAATCTTCCTTGTTCTCAGATTCATTTACGAGAACAAGAAAAAAGCAGTAACATCTGACAATGTGTCTGATGTTAAAAACAGTAACGAATCCGCTGAAGATGAAGGTCCTACAGGGATTGATAAGATGATGGCAGAAGACCTCGGTCAGGATGCTACGATTGAGGATATTGAAGCTTTACTTGAACCAAAGGATGAATTTGAGGGTCAGCTTGAAAAGAATGCACCTACCCTTTCAAAGGCTGATGAGCTTCTCAATTCACAGAAGCTTGACCTTAACGCAATTCTTAACGGACTTCAGGAAACTGAAACAAATAATGAGGAGTGATTACAATGAACAGAACAATTATAACGGTAATCGGAAAGGACCGAGTTGGAATTATAGCACGTGTCTGCACCTTTCTTGCCGAAAACAATATAAATATCCTTGATATCAACCAGTCAATCGTTCAGGGTTTTTTCAACATGATGATGATAGTTGACGCACAGCAGACATCAAAGGATTTTTCCGTATTGGTTGAAGAGATTGAAAAGGTCGGCGATGAGCTCGGTGTAAAAATCAAGATGCAGCATGAAGATATCTTCAACATCATGCACAGAATCTGAGGTGGCATCATGACCAATATTTTCGAAGTACGTGAAACCAACAAAATGATTGAGGAAAACAACCTCGACGTCAGAACAATCACAATGGGCATCAGCCTGCTTGACTGTTGCTCAGACTCTGTCGAAAAAACATGCGAAAACATCTACAACAAAATCACAACCAAAGCAAAAGACCTCGTAAAAGTCGGAAAAGATATCGAGCTTGATTTCGGTATCCCTATTGTTAATAAGAGAGTTTCTGTCACACCGATCGCACTTGTCGGTGCATCCTGCTGCAAAGAAATTGACGACTATGTTGCAATAGCAAAAACTCTTGACCGTGCAGCTGACACAATCGGTGTAAACTTCATCGGCGGTTTTTCAGCTCTTGTTTCAAAGGGTATGACACCCTCGGACAAGCTTCTTATTGAGTCAATTCCCAAAGCTCTTGCTTCAACTCAGAGAGTTTGCAGCTCAGTAAATGTAGGCTCAACAAAAACAGGAATTGATATGGATGCAGTAAAGCTTATCGGTGAAAAAATCGTTGAAACTGCTGAACTTACCAAAGACAGCGATTCAATCGGATGTGCTAAATTCGTTGTATTCTGTAACGCGCCGGATGACAACCCGTTTATGGCAGGTGCATTTCACGGCGTTACGGAGGCCGATACAATTATCAATGTCGGCGTAAGCGGACCGGGCGTTGTTAAAAGAGCCATCGCTGAAGTAAAAGGACAAAGCTTCGGTACACTCTGCGAAACAATTAAGAAAACTGCATTCAAGGTTACAAGAGTAGGTCAGCTTGTTGCTCAGGAAGCTTCGCGCAGACTTGATGTACCCTTCGGAATCATTGACCTTTCTCTTGCTCCCACTCCCGCTGTCGGTGACAGCGTTGCTGAGATTCTCGAAGAAATGGGTCTTGAAAAAGTCGGTGCACCCGGTACAACTGCAGCTCTCGCTTTACTTAACGATCAAGTCAAAAAAGGCGGTATTATGGCTTCATCATACGTGGGCGGACTTTCGGGTGCATTCATCCCCGTTTCTGAAGACCAGGGAATGATTGATGCCGTTAACGCAGGTGCACTCACACTTGAAAAGCTTGAGGCTATGACTTGTGTCTGCTCCGTTGGTCTCGATATGATTGCAATCCCCGGAAGCACAAAGGCATCCACGATTTCAGGTATAATTGCCGACGAAATGGCGATAGGCATGATAAATCAGAAAACAACAGCAGTGCGAATCATTCCGGTATCCGGCAAAGAACTCGGTGAAACTGTTGAATTCGGCGGACTTCTCGGATATGCTCCAATTATGAAGGTCAACGAATTCGATTGCAGTAAATTCATCTCACGCGGCGGACGAATCCCTGCTCCGATTCACAGCTTTAAGAACTGACGATATGAAAAGTTTTGAAATCAAATCCAACGATGCAAATCAGCGTCTTGACAAGTTTATAAGAAAAAGTCTTCCGAATCTGCCTCAGACGCTCATGTACAAATACATACGAATAAAGCGAATCAAGGTTAACGGCAAGCGTGCAGAGATATCCACGATGCTCAAGGTCGGCGACATCGTTGATATGTACATAAATGATGAGTTTTTTGTTAAACCCGAAACAAGGTATGATTTCACGGGTGCTTCAAAAAATCTTGACATTATTTATGAAGATGAAAACATTGTTCTTCTTAACAAGAAAGCAGGACTTCTTTGTCATCCGGACGACAGAGAGTACATAGATACGCTCATAACCCGTTTAAAGAAATATCTTTACGATAAGGGTGAATACCGTCCCGATGACGAAAACTCCTTCACACCCGCCTTAGTTAACCGTATTGACAGAAACACGGGCGGTATTGTAATTGCAGCCAAAAATGCTGAAAGCCTCCGTATTATGAACGCACAGATGAAACGAAGAAATCTTCGCAAATTCTATCTTTGCGTTGTTCACGGAATCCTTGAAAAAGACAGCGGACTGCTTGAAGGATATCTCACTAAAGACGAAAAGAAGAACCTTGTCAAGGTCACCAAGAAACAGACCGACGGCTCTAAAGAAATAAAAACAAAATATAAAGCCCTGAACAAGGATTTAAAGAACGATCTCAGCCTTGCAGAGGTAGAGCTCCTTACGGGACGAACGCATCAGATCCGCGCTCATTTCGCTTCTATCGGACACCCGTTACTCGGCGACGGAAAATACGGTACAAACAAGCTCAACAAAGACTTCGGCTACAAAAAGCAGTTTCTTTATTCCTACAAGCTGATTTTTAATTTTGATGGCGAAGCCGGACAGCTTGAGTATCTCAACGGCAGATGTTTCGAAGTCAAGGATGTCTGGTTTGTCCGTGAATTTGAAAACCAAACACTATAAACAAAAACTGCACTGAATTCAATCTCAGTGCAGTTTCTTTTTAACTTAATATACCGAGGCTTACCGATAATGCTTTGTTTACCCTTGCCATATCAGGTTCATGTAGGTTACCCATTTTCTCTTTCAGGCGTCTTTTATCGATTGTGCGGACCTGTTCCAGTAACACAATTGAATCTTTCGAAAGTCCGCAATCTTCTGCATCCACCTGAATATGTGTAGGAAGGTTCGTCTTGTAACGCTGACTCGTTATAGCCGCAGCAATAACCGTCGGGCTGTATTTATTTCCTACATCATTCTGAACAATAAGTACCGGTCTCACTCCGCCTTGTTCAGAGCCGACAACAGGACTTAAATCTGCATAATAGATATCTCCCCGTTTTATCGTCATTTGAATCACTCCTGAAATTTTTTGTCAATATTATATTTGCCAACCATCAGGCAGAATAATCATCTTTAATCACGGGGAGAAAAATAAAGCTGACAGTATAATATATTCAAATAAATCTATAGTGAAACAAATCAGGTAATAAAATTAAACACTAAACCTTTGTATTCAATTTTTAAAAGTTTTTCACTTTGTTTGTCTAACATTACATAACATTCGTTTTGATTAACATCAAATTGCGCAACAAGATTTCCGTTATTATCATTAAACACAGGTTTTAAACTGTTTAGTTGTATTAAAACATCGTAAATTTGTATAATCGGAAAAAGTTTCTCCGATTTCTCCTTATCATATTTCAGTTCCAGAGAATCATTAATTACTGTTATTTCTGCAGGTCCGACTGTAATTTTGAAATCTTTTAAAGCTTCAGGTTGAACAATTCTGATATTAAGAACATCATTTTCAAAATAAACATCTGCGGTGTAATCAATTCCGTTATAAACAACCTCAACCTGCCCTTCAGGACAAAGAGGAAAATCGGGTTGAAAATCAACCCGATTACATGAAGAAAGTATAAAAACCGACAAAACAGCGCAAAGAAGCTTTTTCATTAATCTCACAAGCCTATTCTTCAAAATTTGAAAGAACTTCAGCTAATTCGTCAATCATTTTAGTCGGTGTAACACCAAGCATGGAATATTTTTCTCTTACAACATCGCCGCAGAGTCCGTGTATATAAACACCTGCAATGGTTGCAGAATGCAGACCCATTGACTGACAGACAAACGAAGCAATAATACCGGCAAGAACATCCCCCGAACCGCCTGTTGCCATACCTGCATTACCTGTATTGTTTATGTAAACAGTTCCCTTAGGAGCAGCAACAACTGTGTTCGCACCCTTAAGCACAAGAATACAGTTATATTCAGAGGCAAACTCCTTTGCAACCTTCACCCTGTTTTTCTCAATTGCTTCAATACTCAGACCGGTCAGACGTGACATTTCTCCGATATGCGGTGTAAGAATAAGCGGAGCTTTAGTTTCTTTCAATATATTTGTATTTAAACTTACCGCATTTATTCCGTCTGCATCAAGAATTATGGGATTTTCTGTGTTCATAAGTATTTCTTCAACAAGCTTTACCGTATCTTCGCAGAAACCGAGACCGCACCCGAGAAGTGTTGCCGTTGAATCGTTTACAAGATTAATTATTCTTTCAGCATTTCTGAAGCTGAGATTACCATCGGGTGTTGACTGCATCCCAATCGTCAGGGGCTCAGTAAGCTTTGAAGCAATGGGAGCATAAGCCGCATCGGGAAAAACGGCCCTGACAAGTCCCACACCGCTGTTTACTGCAGCACTTGCAGCCATAACCGCAGCACCCTGCATATCTCTGGAGCCTGCAACCGAAAGGAGCTTTCCGAAATCACCCTTATGTGAGTCCGCACGCCTTAATCTAAAAAATCGTTTTATTTCTTTATTGTCGGCAGATATAAGAATCTCCGAGCCGACAGCCTCATACGATTCTTTCGCAATTCCGATATCGATAAGCTTTACAACACCGCATTTCTCACACGCAGGTTTGAGGATATGAACAGGCTTAAAACAAGTAATCGCAAGCGTATAATCAGTCTTGAAAAATTCAGAATTGATCTCGCCGTTATTCCCTTCAAGTCCGCTCGGAATATCAACCGAGAACTTTTTCGCCTTAGACTTTGCAATATCCTTAAAGAAACCTGCAATCAATTCATTAAGCTGACCGTGAAAACCGATACCGTAAACGCAATCAACAATAGCATTTGAAGTAAGACACGCAGAAACACATGCCTGATAATTCTCCGCAAGATCGGTAACAACAACAGGTTTATCCTCAAGATAAGAATACATCATCTTTGATTCATATGCCGTTGGGAAACCGTCAGCAAGAATAAGCTGAACGGCATAACCTCTTTCACAAAGATTGCGTGCAATAACATAGCCGTCACCGCCGTTTCTTCCCGAACCGCAGATAATTGCCGCACTCTTTGCGATACCGCCGAGACCGCTGACAACGGAATGAATTTTATCCGCACAACCGTTGCCTGCGTTTTCCATCATCTGCACATAAGAAAGTCCGTTAACATCGGCATTTTCTTCAATTACGCGCATCTGTTCACAAGTATAAACAAGCATAAATACACCCCAAGCTTTTTATATGAATAAATAATACCATAAAAACAATAATTATGCAATAAATTATGTTTTTGTTGAAAAGAATAAAAAAATGTGATAATATGAATTAAATCAATCAGGAGAAATGGCCATGAGTAAAGAATTCATCATAAAAAAGAATATCTTCGGTGGATTTGACAGACGTCAGGTCATTGACTACCTTGCACATTTGCAGTCACAGTGCACCGAACCCGGCATACAGGACGAAATTGAAGCTACCAGAAACAGAATCAAAACTTTGCTTGAAAAAATTGATGAAAAAGACCGTATGATAAAAAGTCTGAATGAAGAATTGCAAAGTCTTGAAGATTTTAATTCAACATCTGCACAGGCTGACGGATTTGAGAGTTTGAGTGAGGCTGACAAAATCATCGAAAACGCAAAAACCGAAGCTGAAAAATATATTAACGAAACAAAACAAACAGTAAAAAATAACAACGAACAATTCGACAAAATTATGTCCAGGATTTCTTCGTTAAACAAAGAAATTACGCTTATTGGTACAAACGCTGACAGGATTTCTTCCGAAATCACTAATATTACGGTTGAAGAAAATGATTATGATGTTTCTGAGCAGGAAATAACGGAGGATATTCCTGAAGTTCCCGATGAAAATACCGAAGCAGACGGAACAGAAATTGACCTTCTTCTTCCCGAAACAAACAAAGACGAAACAGCAGATACAGATACGGATTCATTCAATTACATTGATAACTTCTTCTCCGAGCTTGAAAAACTTACAGGAAGCACCGATTACTACGAAGCCCAGGACATTACTACCTGCTATGACAAGCCGAACAAAACACTTTCTGACGAGATAAGTGATGAAGCTTTTGATGATTTATTAAAGAATATCATAAAAGGAACGCCACAGACTTAAAAATCTGCGGCGTTATTTTTATAGTACCTTATTAATATATTCACCTGTATAAGATCCCTTGACTTTTGCCACTTCTTCAGGAGTACCTGTTGCAACAATTTCGCCGCCCTTATCTCCCCCGTCAGGTCCGAGGTCAATTATATGGTCAGCTGTTTTTATTACATCAAGGTTATGCTCAATAACAAGCACTGTATTTCCTTTATCCACAAGTCTCTGGAGAACATCAATCAGTCTGTGTACATCGGCTGTATGAAGTCCCGTTGTCGGCTCATCCAGAATATAAATTGTTTTGCCTGTTGAAGTTTTTGCAAGCTCGGTCGCAAGCTTAACTCGCTGTGCCTCACCGCCGGAAAGTGTTGTTGCGGACTGTCCGAGCTTAACGTAACCAAGACCGACCTCATAAAGAGTATTGAGCTTCTTTCTGATTTTCGGCACAGCAGAGAAGAATTCAACCGCTTCTTCAACAGTCATTTCAAGCACGTCATAAATGTTCTTGCCCTTATACTTAACTTCGAGCGTTTCTCTGTTATATCTGTTTCCGTGGCAGACATCACACGGAACATAAATATCAGGCAGGAAATGCATTTCAATCTTAACTATACCGTCACCCTGACAAGCCTCACAGCGACCGCCTTTGACATTGAACGAGAATCGGTTAGCCTTATATCCTTTTGCCTTGGATTCTGTTGTCAAAGCAAACAGTTCACGGATATCGTTGAAAACACCAGTATATGTTGCAGGATTTGAACGAGGCGTCCTGCCGATCGGTGCCTGATCAATATCAATAACCTTGTCAAGGTTTTCAACACCCTGCATATCCTCATGCTTGCCCGGAAATTTCTTTGCACCGTTGAGTTCATTTGCAAGGCGTTTATAGATAATTTCATTTACAAGTGATGATTTACCGGAACCCGACACACCTGTTACACAGATAAACTTACCCAACGGCAACTTTACATCAACATTTTTAAGGTTATTTTCCTGTGCATTTATAATTTCAATGTATTTTCCGTTACCTTCACGTCTTTTTTCGGGAACGGGAATTTTTTTCTTTCCGCTGGGATACTGTCCTGTTATTGACTTATCACATTCTTTTATGTCGTCAACAGTACCTGCACAGACAATTTCACCACCGTGAATACCTGCACCCGGACCGATATCAACAATATAATCCGCTGACTCCATAGTTTCTTCGTCATGCTCAACAACAATGAGTGTATTACCGATGTCACGAAGATGCTTCAGCGTTTCAAGAAGCTTGGTATTGTCCTTCTGATGCAATCCTATACTCGGCTCGTCAAGGATATAAAGTACACCCATCAAGGATGAGCCGATCTGAGTTGCAAGACGGATACGCTGACTTTCACCGCCCGACAAAGTTCCTGAAGAACGTGTCAGAGTAAGATACTCAAGTCCGACACTTGCAAGGAAGCTCATACGACTTTTAATTTCCTTAAGAATCGGATCAGCAATCATCAGGTCACGCTCATTAAGCTTCATAGAATCAAGAAAAGCTATTGCATCCTTGATTGATTTTTTCGAAAACTCGTGGATATTTATTCCTGAAACCGTAACACACAAGCTTTCTTTTTTCAGTCGTGTACCGCCGCATTCGGGACAATCCTCAACAGTCATAAGCTGTTCAATTTCGCCCCTTGAATATTCACTTGTTGATTCATTGTAACGTCTTTCGAGGTTGTTTACTACGCCTTCAAAATCTGTAAGATAAGAACCTTCACCGTAAGCTGTCTTGCGGTGAAGCTTGATTTTCTTGCCGTTTGTTCCGTACATAAGAACCTTTTTTGCTTCCTTCGGCAATTCCTTATACGGTACATCAAGTGAAAACCCGTAATGTTCTGCAAGCCCTTCAAAATACATCATTGCAATCGAACTGCCGCCATCGGTAACATTCCAGCCTGAAGCCTTGATTGCACCCTCACGGACAGAAAGCTTTTTATCCGGCACAATAAGATCTTCGTTGATTTTCATAAAAACACCGAGACCTGCACATTTTTGGCACGCACCGTAGGGGTTATTGAAGCTGAACATCCTCGGTGAAAGCTCTTCAATACTCACACCGTGCTCGGGACACGCATAATTCTGCGAATAAAGCTGTTCTTCTCCGCCTATAACATCAACAATGAGAAGTCCGTTTGAAAGATTGGTCGCAGTTTCTACAGAATCTGTAAGACGCGATTTAATCTCTTCTTTAATAACAAGTCTGTCAACAATAATCTCAATGTTATGTTTTTTATTCTTATCCATCGGGATTTTTTCTGAAAGGTCATATGTTATCCCGTCGACACGTGCTCTTACGAAACCGCTTTTCCGTGCACTTTCAAGCTCCTTGACATACTCACCTTTTCTTCCCATAACAATCGGTGACATTATCTGAATCCTTGTTCCTTCTTCAAGAGTAAGGATTCTGTCAACAATTGTATCCACGCTCTGTCGGCTGATTTCCCTTCCGCAGACGGGACAGTGCGGTACACCTACCCTAGCATAGAGCAGACGGAGATAGTCATATATTTCCGTAACCGTACCGACAGTTGAACGCGGATTTTTTGATGTTGTTTTCTGGTCAATAGAAATTGCAGGCGAAAGTCCTTCAATGTAATCAACTCGCGGTTTTTCCATCTGACCGAGAAACTGTCTCGCATAAGAAGACAAAGACTCAACATAACGTCTCTGTCCTTCTGCATATATGGTATCAAAAGCAAGCGAAGACTTGCCTGAGCCTGATAAACCCGTGAAAACGATAAATTTATCTCTCGGCACAGACACATCAACATTTTTAAGGTTATGTTCTCTTGCTCCTTTGACAACAATGTTTTTCTGTTGCATTATTTGCCCTCTCTTAACTTTTCTATCTTATCTCTCAGATATGCTGCGTGTTCAAACTCAAGAATCTTTGCCGCAGCCTTCATTTCAGCAGTAAGCTGTTTAATAAGAATTTCTCGCTCAGCACGAGACATCTGCTTTCTTGATTTCTGTTCGGATTTTGAAGAAATCTCAAGCACATCGCGGACATCCTTACGGATTGTTTCGGGGACGATTCCGTGACTGACATTGTACGCTTCCTGCTTCTCACGGCGTCGCTGAGTTTCCTTTATCGCCCTTTCCATTGAAGGAGTAACCGAATCGGCATACATAATAACCGTGCCGTTTGCGTTTCGTGCGGCTCGTCCGATAGTCTGAATAAGCGACGTTTCACTTCGGAGGAAACCTTCCTTATCAGCATCCAGAATTGCAACAAGCGACACTTCGGGAATGTCAAGACCTTCACGAAGAAGGTTGATACCGACAAGCACATCAAACTCGCCAAGACGAAGATCACGGATGATTTTCATTCTTTCAATTGTATCAACGTCATAGTGCATATACCGCACACCGATGCCAAGATTTTCAATATATTCTGTAAGGTCCTCTGCCATCTTCTTTGTAAGAGTGGTAACGAGCACCTTTTCTTTTCGCTCAATACGAAGATTGATTTCTGAAATAAGGTCATCAATCTGTCCGTCAGTCGGTCGGACACTTATCTGCGGATCAAGCAAGCCTGTCGGTCTGATAACCTGCTCTGCAATTCGCGCACTCTTAGTCTTTTCAAGCTCACCCGGAGTTGCACTGACGAAAATCTTCTGACCAATTTTACCGTAAAACTCATCAAACGTAAGCGGTCTGTTATCAAATGCTGACGGCAGTCTGAATCCGAAGTTGATAAGACTCTCTTTTCTTGAACGGTCACCGCCGTACATTCCCCTTACCTGCGGTAGCGTTACGTGCGATTCGTCAACAAACAGAAGAAAATCATCAGGGAAATAATCAAGAAGTGTGAACGGAGGTTCACCCGGTTTTCTGTCTGACATAATTGCAGAATAATTCTCAATGCCCTTGCAGAAGCCCGTTTCCCTGAGCATTTCAATATCATTATTCGTTCTTTCCATAATACGCTGTGCCTCAAGCAATTTGCCTTCCGATTGGAAGTAATTGACCCTGTCAAGCATTTCTTCGTATATGGTTTTTATGCATCTTTCCATTTTATCAGGTGAAACAACGTAGTGGGATGCAGGATAAATTGCAACGTGTGAAATTACATTTTTTACTTCACCCGTGAGCGCATTTATTTCACTGATTCTGTCTATTTCATCGCCGAAAAATTCGATTCTGATTGCATTTTCATTTGAGTAAACAGGGAAAACTTCAACAACGTCTCCCCTTACCCTGAACTTGTTTCGTGCAAAGCCGATATCATTTCTTTCGTACTGTATTTCAACAAGCTTTCTGATAAGTTCATCGCGGTTCTTCTCCATACCCGTACGTAAGGAGATAACCATATTTCTGTAGTCAATCGGGTCACCGAGGCTGTATATACATGAAACGCTCGCAACAATAATAACATCACGTCTTTCTGACAACGCTGATGTTGCAGAATGGCGCAATTTATCTATCTCATCATTGATTGCAGAGTCCTTTTCAATATAGGTATCTGTTGTGGGAATATAGGCCTCGGGCTGATAGTAGTCATAATAAGAAACAAAATACTCAACTGCATTATCAGGGAAAAATTCCTTGAATTCACTGCAAAGCTGTGCCGCAAGTGTTTTGTTGTGAGCAAGAACCAGCGTCGGTCTGTTGACACGTTCGATTATATTAGCCATTGTGAAGGTCTTGCCGGAACCGGTTACGCCGAGCAGTGTCTGTTCATCATAGCCTTTGTTGATTCCGTCAACGAGTGCATCAATAGCTTCAGGCTGGTCACCCATCGGCTTATACGACGATACCAATCTGAACTTATCCACAGCAAAACCTCCTTTTTCAGTATTTTATGGTTTTATATTATGTTAATCTGACACATTTTCATTGTTGACAATGCGCTGTTATGCGTTTCGGGAGTTACGCCTGCACAACAGGAAGAATCAACCGTTATCGGTACTTCGGGGTAACTTGCCTTTAAAATCAATGCATTTGAAACAACGCAGATATCGGTACACAAGCCGACGAGCTCAATTGAAAACTCTTCACCTTTTGTTATTTCACCAACAATAGCGGGCAATTCAACAGAGCCGAAGGTAAGTTTTTCAACTGTTCGGTATTTTCTGTTTTCAAGTGCAGACTGCACATCCGAATCAAGATTCCATCCTGCTGTACCCTTGATACAATGCTCGACAGGTAATTTTTCACCCTCTGATGTATTAAGATAATTCTCAAAATGAGTATCGTATGTCACAATAATTTCGCCGTCAAAGCTGTTGATTTTTTTAACAACATTTCCGACAATCTGAACAGCCTCAGCCGTTCCGAGAGCACCGTCAACAAAATCCTTCTGCATATCAACTACAACAAGAATCTTTTTCATAATATCACCTCGAAAATAGATGTGCTTATTATAACTCAAAAAATTTTAAATGTAAACAGTTTTGAAAGATTTTTCGAACAAATGTTTGTGTTGTTTGCAAAATCTATATATAGTTATCTAAACGAAAAGAAAGCACCCAAAAATGAGTGCTTTCGGTTTGAATGATGTTTGATTTTGGTTTACCTGTTGGGAGTGGTTACCCCATGAGATTTAGTTTTTACGGAACACAGAGAACCGTTCCTCTGTGTTCCGTAAATTCTCATCAAAAGAAAAATGATTCTCCTCGATTCAAGGTGAAGAGAATCATTTTAAGAATAGCTTAGTAAGATTAATAATTACTTTTGTTTACTTGCAAGTTCGTCAATCTTTTGAAGATATTTGTTTATTGTTGCACCGAATGTTATGTTCCAATCTGTTCTCAAAAGTTCAATTATTCTTTGATAAGTGGCAATTGCTTCTTGATATTCACCTTTGATTTCATTTATGTGTGCAATTGACTCAAGAGAATCTGTGTATCGTGGAGCAGCTTGAAGCTCAAAAGATTTTTCATAACAAGAAATTGCCTCATCATAATTGCAATCGTCTGCTTTAAAATCTGCAATTATTGCCCAAGTGTACCAACTGTTATTAAACTGATCAGTCATATCGTTCAGTAAATTTTCAAATTCTTTAGCTTTACCTTCTCTGCGAAGTATCATTGCATCGAAAACAAAAAGCAATTCCGGTTTTTCACTACTTCTGATTTCTTCAATCAGAGTTTTTGCTTCAGCAGTTCTGCCATCAGCAACAAGGGCAGGTAACATATAGCGGTATGCTCGTATGTCATCTGGATTCGATTTGAGATGTTCATAGTAAAAAGCAATAAGTTCGTGTCTGTTGCGGAAGTTCCAATCTGTATGAGGTGAGCCATAAGCATCACGCAGAATGTTATTCATACTCTTGCTTGTGTCACCAAGTTGTAAAGCTCTTTTTGCATACTCTACAGCTTGAAAGTTCCATGATTTTGCACGGTGTGCATAAAGCCATGCAAGCAACTTTATTGCATTGACATTTTTATTATCTCTATTCAGTTGCTTTTCAAGAAAGTATTTTGCATTTTCAAATTCCGTATCCGTGAGCGATGCTTTTTCATTAAGCATATTCTGAATTCGTTCATACTGTGATTCCTCTGTGAATTCAAACAGCTCATCAATGCTTACACCAAAAAACACTGATATCTGCGGAAGCAAAGAAATATCGGGCATAGTGGTTTCATTCTCCCAACGGGAGACAGCCTGATATGTAACCCCCAAAGCATTTGCAAGTATTTCCTGTGTTACACCTTTGTTCAATCTCAATTGTTTAATTTTTTTACCGAGTTCCATATTAATCATTCCTTAATTTATTTTCGGTACCGATGTTTTTATTATATCGGAAACAAAATAATTAAGCAATAAACAGACGGATGATAACAGCTAAACAAAAGTAAGAAGTCGCGTAGAAATTTAAAACAAACAGTGCACAAGGGACGGTTCCGTGTGTTAGTTAGATTTTAAAATATTTTCCAACTAAGCCCTTACCCGTCCCCGGTTATAAAATCACTCTAATGCTTCAATCTCTTCAGCCTGAGCTTTGAGTGTCTTATCCTTGATGAATCTGCCCTTGAAGCCGTTCTTATGGCAGCCCGCATAATAAATAGACTTGATTGTATTGAAGCCCTGCTTTTTAGAAAGAAGGTCCGCTATAAGTTCTTTCTTATCAGGATTCTTCAATACTGAAACATTTTCAAGAACTACTTCAACCTTATCCTTCGGCTTGATTCCGTCAACTATAACTGTAAGTGTTCCGTTCTCCACAGTTGCAACAAACTTCTTTTCCTTTGAGTTTACTGTAACCTTGATAGCCGATGCATCAACTACATCCTTAAAAGAAAGCTTGTATGTACGCTTCTGCGGAACAACCTGAGAATAACCCTGAACAGCTGAAATATTGAAAGCAATGTTACCGTCATTTTCATTGACAGTATATGTCGTTTCAGCGAAACATCCGTCTTTATATGCGTTTGTTTCACCGTCATCTTCATAAAGACTGTATCTGCCGTTTCCTCGGTAAATAAGAAGCTCAAGCTTTTCGGGATTCTTCCAATTGTTGCTCTCGTAATCATCTGCAAGAGGAATAATTGCACCTGCTTTGGCAAGAACAGGAATCGAGCTCATATCTCTTGACATCGGGATAACCTTGCCGCCATTGTAAATTCTGCCATTGAAGATATCTGTATATCTTCCCTCAGGCAACCAAACATATGCAGTTGCTGTGTTTGTCTTCTCTGATGTCTTTTCGGTAACCGGAGCAACGATAAGCTCAGAACCGAACATGTATTCATTTTTTGCCTCGTAAGCGTCAGCATTATGCGGATAATCGTAATACATCGGCTTCATAAGAGGAATACCCTTTGTATGTGTAAGGTGGTTTGCTGTGTATATATAAGGAATAAGCTTATGTCTGAGTCTTAAGAATTCCTTGGTAAGAATTTCAGTTGATTTGCTGAACTTCCACGGCTCTTTTCCGAGATATTCGTTCTGTGTTGAATGAAGTCTGAGAATCGGGCTGAAAACGCCGAACTGCACCCAACGAAGATAAAGTTCATCGTCACGAACACCTGAAAGATGACCGCCGATATCATGGCTCCACCATGAATAACCGATATTTGAAGCAGTTGCCGTGAAATACGGCTGGAACTTAAGAGCAGACCAGAGAACAGCCGTATCACCTGAGAAGCCGAGAGGATATCTGTGTGAACCGTAACCTGCATATCTGGAAAGAATGAGCGGACGCTTTCCTTCACGGGCAAGGTCAAGGCTGTGATAGTGGTTAAGTGCCCAGAGAGGATCAAGTCCTTCAACCTTTGTCTTATTACCCTGCTGCCAGTCCATCCACCAGAAGTCAACACCTTCTTCTTCATACTTGTGATGAAGGAATCTGAAATAACCTTCTATGAACTTCTTATCGGTCATATCAAATTCAATTCGCTGTTTCGTTGCAGGATCAATACCCATATACTCAGCAAACTCTTCATACATATCCTCAAAGTGTGCAACACCTGCAGCAGGATGAAGATTCAGTGTTACCTTAAGGTTCATATTCTGAAGATCCTTGAGGAACTGCTTATAATCCGGGAAAAGATCGGTATTCCAGCTGTAGCCCGTCCAACCCGGAATCATATAGCTTCCGCGAATATAACGAACGGGATTCTTCGGCTTTTCAAAAACTGTTGTTTCCTTGCCGAACTTTTCGCCGATTTTAACCCAATGCCAGTCCATATCAACAGTTGCAACCGTGATGGGAATTTTCTCAGCCTCAAAACGCTTCATAAGTGTGAGGTATTCGTCCTGAGTATATGCCTTGTATCTGCTCCACCAGTTGCCGAGTACAAAACGCGGAATCAGCGGTGTCATACCTGTCAGTCTGTAGTAATCAGCAACGGCTTTGTTATAGTCATAACCGTAAGCAAAACAATATTCATCTTTACCGTTTTTCTCTCTGCCGAGGATTTCTTTACGCGGTTTTACCGTACCGTCAGCAAGAAGCAGGAGCGTTTCGGTGTCGTCAATCAAGGCGACACCGTCCTTAGAAATTACACCGTCGCCGATTTTTACCTGAGCTGCGGTAAGGTCAAGAGTACGTCTTGTACCCTTAAGATTTCCCGACACAAAATCAGTAATAACTCTGCCGTCATCAAGAACTACTTTCAGCAGTTTACCCGAGGGATAGCCGACAACAAAACGAGTTTTTGCAGTTTCAACAACAATTGAATCCGCACGTTTGTATGCAGTAAATTCAACCTTATCGAGCTTTCTGTTAAGAACTGCCTGTGTTGCATAGTCGCAGAAATTTTTATCTTTCTGAACTTCAATACGGATAAGGTAGTCCGTAAGAATACTGATTCTTACAGCGCCAAAGGTTACCGAACTCTTTTCAAAGCATTCAGCATTTTCTTCAACACCGAATACTTTCTGAAAATCATACATTAATATCGCTCCTTTTCTGACTTATAGGTATATTATATCTTAGTTTCAATTTGTAGTCAAATATATTTACAGTAAAAATTTATACACAACATGTAATTATTCTGATTGACAAAAACAGAGTGTTAATGTTAAAATATTTACAATTCATTTAAGGAGATGTATTTAGATGGTAGAATTTTTCACACAGTTAGGCTACAAGATGCTCACCGCATTTATCAGCCTCGTATTCGCTTTCACACCCTACGTTGCTCCTGCAACAAACGA
Organism: Acutalibacteraceae bacterium; assembly: GCA_045538055.1. Classification (GTDB taxonomy): domain Bacteria; phylum Bacillota; class Clostridia; order Oscillospirales; family Acutalibacteraceae; genus CAG-488. The sequence goes on along the minus strand of JAZSQQ010000042.1, from coordinate 26,202 downwards.
TCCTATCGAAGGAAATGCAGAAAACGGAGCAAACATGACAGTTGTTGCGTGGGCTGACCCACAGGTTTCAAACTATATGGCAAAAAGATTCCAGCCGTTTGAAGCCTCTTGCGAAGATCTTGCGAATGCAGGTGAAGGTGTGGATGCACTTCTCCTTGCAGGTGATATCGCAGAAAACGGACTTGCCTGTGAATATGAGTATATCGCGGAAAAACTCGCAAACGCAAATGTTAACGGAGCAATTTTTGCAATCGGCAACCATGACACAAGACTCAGAAGTTACAAACAAGTAGTTAACCGTTTCACAGCTTTCACAAACGAACTCAACCAAGCTTACGGAAGCGACTTCACAACTGATTCTTTGAACTATACATATGACGTAAACGGATACAAATTTATCATCCTCGGCACGGACAAAGCTGAATTTGAAGAATCATATATCAGCCCGGAACAGCTCAGCTGGCTTGATTCTGAACTTGCTTCTGCAACAGCAAACGGAAAACCTGCATTTGTTGTTTGTCACCAGTCACTCAAGGACACACACGGTCTTCCCGATACATGGAACAGTCCCGACGACAGAGCAGGTACAATCGGTGAACAGTCCGACGAAATCAAGGCTATTTTGAACAAGTACGAAAACGTTATTATGATTTCAGGTCACCTTCACACAGGTATCGGTCAGTATACATACCAGAAGATTGACAATTTCCACTCAATCAACCTTCCGTCAACAACAATTGTGAATAAAGACGGTGATTATAACAATGCAGGTATCGGATTTATGATCGAAGCTTATGACAACCACGTTCTTTTCAGAGCAAGAGATTTCGCTCAGGGAAAATATATCCCCGAATACGATATCAATATTACTCTTTCATAATTTAAAATACAGAAAAAGCGGTGAACTCAACTGAGCTCACCGCTTGAATTTTATTATATTGTCAGGCAACTCTTCTTCTTTCGTTTGATGAAGCCTGTCTTCTGACGGGAGCTTCATACTGTGCACGAACGGAATTGGCTGCAGCTCTCCCCTGCTGACGTCTTTTTTCAAGAGCCTTGCGACGCTTGTGAAGATAAATCTTTTTCCTGATAAGTCTTATAACTGCATCTTCAAAAGCAACAACCTTGTCCTCATGAAGCAAGCCGTATGATACAAACAAAACTGCGATAACTGAAAGAATAACTTTAATTGCAAATAATAATGTCATAATAATTACCTCCGAATATTAACCGAACATTTTGTGAACATTTGTTCTTTACGAGTACTATTATAGCAGATAATTTTAATTTGTCAACACAAATGTTCGTTATTTTTCGGATTTTTAGTCCCTTATTCGGTACTTTACTCCATATTTTTAACTTTTTAGTGATTTATACTGAATTTTGTTCGGTAAACTGCCTTCCATAAAAAACTCACTGATATTTTCAAGGGTTGTTGATGCAATATTTGTAAGTGCTTCACGCGTTAAAAAACCCTGATGTGAAGTTACGATTACATTCGGAAGACCTATAAGACGTGAGAGAATTTCATCCTTAATAATAGTTTCAGAGTTATCTTCATAAAACAGATTGACTTCTTCTTCGTAAACATCAAGGCAGGCACCGCCTACCCTTTCATTCAAAAGTGCTTCAAGCAAATCCTCGCTGTTTATCAGAGCACCTCGCGAAGTGTTAACAATAAAAACAGTCTTTTTCATTTTTGAAATGCTTTGTTTATCAATCATATGGTAGGTACTGTGATTCAGCGGACAGTGCAGAGAAATTATATCTGACTTTCTGAAAAGTGTATCAAGCTCAACGTATTCAACATCTGTCATAGTTCTGTTCACATCATATGCAACAACTTTCATTCTGAAGCCTTTGCAGATATCAATAAAAACACTTCCTATGTTGCCCGTACCGATTACACCGACAGTTTTTGAATGAAGATCAAAGCCCGTCAACCCGTTAAGGCTGAAGTTAAAGTCGCGCGTTCTTAAAAACGCTTTGTGAGTCCTTCTGTTAAGGGTAAGCAGCATAGCCATTGCGTGTTCGGCAACTGCATACGGAGAATAGGCAGGCACTCTTACTACAGGGATTTTATTCTCGGCATATTTAATATCGACATTGTTATAACCTGCGCAACGCATTGCAATCAGTTTCACTCCGCAGGAACAAAGCCTGTCGATAACCACCGCAGATACATCATCACTTACAAAAGCACACACAGCATCACAGTCACTCGCAAGCATTGCCGTGTTTTCATTAAGTCTTGCTTCAATATATTTAATTTTAAAACCGTACTGTTCATTTATCAGATTGAAATATTCTATATCATACGGCTTAGCATCATAAAAACCTATTGTTATCATAATCAAATCCTCCACTCCTGATTATGATAAGCAAAATCACGGTTTTTATGCAAAAAGAACAGTGCCGAAGCACCGTTCTTTATTCATCATCAGATTCAATTGTTCTTATAATTTCAGCTTTTTTCTCTTTCTGCATAAGGCGTAATTTAAGAATCAACTTTCTTTCTTCCTTAGTGAGCTGAGAAAAATACTGAAAACCGGATTCTTCTTCAGGTACCTTATCTTCTGTACCGGAGTTGAAAATCATTTTTGACGAATGCTCATCGTGAATAAGATATTCAATCGGCACATTGTAAATTGCAGAAAGCTTACGCAGTACAGAAAGCGGCGGATTTGCCGCACCGTTTTCATATTTGGAAAATGTTGTACGGCTCATGTCAAGCAGCACCGCGATATCATCCTGAGTCATACAAAAGTTTTTTCTTAACTCCTTAAGCTTATCAGCTAAAGGGATCTTCTTCTTTTCAACCATAGCAAATACCTCTTTTCATGTGTATTCTAACATAAAATGAAAAAAAAGTAAATATAAATAATATTTTGTCAAATTTTGCAATCCGGTTGAAAAAAAGAAAGCAATATGGTAAAATAAATTATTACAACCACCCTGAATAAAAGTCAGTTCGAAACCATCCTGACTATAAACAAAACTAAGGAGAAATGAATATGAAAACTAAAAACAACCGCACGTACTATCTTGTACAAGGTGCGCTGATTGCGGGCATTTATGTTGCCGTGACATTTATCTGCGCTCCGATTTCCTTCGGTTCTGTTCAATTCAGAATTGCCGAAGCTCTGACCGTGTTGCCTGTTCTTACACCGGCAGCGATCCCCGGGCTCACCATCGGTTGCATTATCGCAAATCTGAACAGTCCTTTCGGTCTTGTAGATATTATCTGCGGTTCTCTTGCAACCTTACTTGCTGCAATCTGCTCAAGACTGACAAGAAAAATCTGTTTGAGGAACCTTCCGCTACTTTCGCTTATCTTTCCTTTTTTGTTCAACGGAGTGATAGTAGGACTTGAAATAGCATTTTTTCTTCCCGAAGGATTCAGCCTGTTAGGTTTTCTTTCTGCCGGTACAAGCGTTGCATTCGGTGAAATTGTTGTCTGCTACCTTGCAGGACTACCTTTATACAGCAGTCTTAGTAAAACCGGAATATTTAGGGAAACAGTATAAATCCGAACTCGCCCAAAAGCCGTTCTTTTTAAGGCTTTCCGGCGTTTCGAGTTTGAAAGGCGTCAGCCTTCCATCACTCTCAGCCACCGAAAATCCAATAAAAATCTTCGCCTTTTGGGTCGCAGATTTTTTACGAGGGAGATTTTCGGTATACCAAGGCACAAAACACAGCAAATCCTAACGGATTTGCGAGTATTTTAACGAAGGGATAACGGAAATCCACCCGTAAAAAACGGGTTCGAATTTGTACCGTTTCCCTATTAATGAGGAAAAAATATGAAAATAGGCTTTTTAATAAACGACCTTAATGCAGGCGGTGCCGAAAGAGCAACGGTGTCACTTGCAAACTACTTTTCAAAAAAAGGCATTCATACCGAAATAATCACATTTAAAGATAACGACTGTTTCTATCAACTGAATGACGGTGTTGAGCATATTCGCCTCGGTTTGGATGAGATCGCTCTTTCTCTTTCGTTAAAAAGGATTCTCGGAGCCTTCAAAAGAATGCTGAAGATACGTTCATTTATCAAAAAAAGAAAGCTTGATGTGCTTATCGGTATGAGCTTTTCGATGACGTGGTATGCTGTTGTTGCAGCCGCATTCACAAAAACAAAATCAGTCGGTACCGAAAGAAACAATCCGTACAAATACAAGGCTACAAAAATCAACTCTTTTCTCAGGAAATTTTTCTACAAGCTTTGCAACGGTTACATCTTTCAGACAAAAAAATCTTCGCTTTTCTTTACAGATAAGTTAAGAAAAAACGATATCGTTATACCTAATGCAATTTTTAATGAAACGGTTTATGAGCTTACACCGCCCGATAAAAGAGAAAAGCTTATCTGTGCTGTCGGACGGCTTAGCGAGCAGAAGAGATTTGATATTCTTATTGATGCCTTTGCCTCGATAAGTGAAAAAATACCGGAGCACAAGATGATTATCTTCGGCGAAGGAGAGCTTCGAAAAGAGCTTGAAGAAAAAATTTCTTCACTCGGTCTTGAGAAAAGAATTTTCCTTCCCGGCACTGATCCTCAAGCCGTTAAAGTTGTCAACAGAGCTGATGTTTTTGTTCTTTCTTCTGACCTTGAAGGTATGCCGAATGTGCTTATGGAAGCAATGGCTATGGGCGTTCCCAGCGTTTCAACACGTTGCGATATGGGACCCGAAGAACTGATTGAAAACGGCAACAACGGAATCCTCGTTGATGTAGGAAGCACTAAGCAGATTGCTGAATCAATTCTTGAAATCATAAACAATCCTGAGCTTTCAGATAAACTTTCATCTAACGCAAGAGAGCTTTTGAAAACACATTCAATTGAATCAATAAGCAAAAAATGGCTTGACTTTCTTAATAATGTATAAAAACACTCCGCACAACATCAGCTGTGCGGAGCAATTTTTCAGTCTGCTTTTGTGAGCCATTCGTGCTCTTTTGCGTAGTAGCGTGTTGTTTTGTACCACGGATCACCGTCAAAATGTCTTATCATCCAGACATAATACATCGTATATCCCGGTGCTACAACCTGCTGATGATCCTTTCCGTCCTCGATTGTGCAGAAAGAACCGTCAATACTCTTGAATACATCATCGCCGTTGAAGCAAGCACCGAAGCCCTGCTGAGGATCAAACTGATAGTAATATACCTCGGGATGCGGATGGTGATGCGGCGGATAGCTTGACCATCTGCCCGGCTGATTGAAAACTTCGCCCATAACCATATTCGAATACGGTGCGTTGTCATAGTCAAACATTGTTGAAACAATTCTTGAACCCGTACCTTCCCACTGGTCCTTTCCGAAATGCTGATAAAGACAATCCCCAGGTTTATAGAAAACAGGTTCAAAATCTCTGTCGTTATCAGTCTGCTGAACGATAAACTCACTATCTGCATTTGCAGTAACTGTCACATTTATACCCTTGCATACGTGAAGACAGTACGGAGCTTTTTCGAACGGATTCTTGCGCACCATATTTTCCGTTCTGCCGTTCCAGCTTATGTCAAGGTTTCCTTTGAGAATGAGAAAAGCGGTTTCGTTTTTCTCGTCAGATACTTCAAAGGTTTCACCTTTTAAGAGTTTCTTTACTCTTATTGTCATAAGCATTTCAGCGTTTTTACCGCCCATTTCGCAAAGAACTCTTTCGTTGTTTTTATCAAAATCAAGATATTCAAGCATAACGTTTCTCCTATTCTATACTTTAAATGTGCATGATATTATTGTATTTCATACTTATGTGTTGCTGGCAATTAAATTATAATAATTTTTTCAACAGTTTCGTAATCTGTGCAATATTCGGAGAGAAGCCTCTCTGTTTCGTTCATCCAGTATTCAAGGCCTTCTTTGCCGTCAAAGGCATAAAAGACGAATATGACCTCTCTGACGCCGTTTTTGAGCATTGTACGCTGGCTGTCACTTGACGGGTTTCCGAAACAGCCTGCATCGTCAAAGAAAGCAGGCAGAAACTCAACGTTATATTCATAGTCATCCTTGCCTATACCCTTGTAATGCGTACCCTCGGGCGCTCTGCAAAGCACGGCATCGCCCACAATTGCAGAAACATCGTACGAGCCGATCGAATAACCTGAAGTTACTGAAATTATATTATTGATATCAACCGCATTATTGACGTGATAAAGTCCCTTTTTAAGAATAACTCTGCGAAGCATCTGCTCTGCCGCACCTCTGTAGGAATGAGGGTCCTTGCCAAGCGCTTTATAGGCAGCTCTTGTCGGGCGTATATGCGGCATATCCGCGATATCCTTAGTTATATATTTTGAGCCGACAACGTCCATTATTCCGTCGAAATATTCTGTAAGTTCCTGACTGCTTTTTTCAATCAAAGCCTTGTATCTTACAACACCGAGAACACACGACGGAACAAGATTTTTAACTTCATCGCTTATTTTAATCTGCATTTTCATCACCTGGAAAAATAGATTTTGTTTATTATAACACACAAACCTTTTACTTTCCACAAAAATTTCAGGAATACTTTTTGACAAAAAGGGAAGTTTATTGTATTATCATACTTGTTTGGAGGAATAGATATGAAATATGACAGCATAGGTTTTGACCTTGACGGTACACTCTGGAATCCGCTTGAAGCAATTACAGAAGCCTGGATTATTACAGCGGATAAATACAATCTGCCGAGAATCACAAAGGAAGATATGGCAGGCGCACTCGGACTTAATAAAATTGATCTTATGAACAAGCTCTACCCCAAGCTTGATTCTAAAACACAAATGAAGTTTTTTGAAGACGGAGTTGTTACATGTGACAAAATTCTTTCAGAAAAAGGCGGTATGCTTTTTGACGGTCTTGAAGAAACTCTTTCAGAGCTGAAAAAACATTTTAAGCTTTATATTGTCAGCAACTGTCAGGACGGATATATTGAAACCTTCCTTCGTTTTCATAAGCTTGAGGGTTACTTCTGCGACTCGGAGCATCCTGATGCAAGATGCCTTCCTAAAGGTGAGAATTTAAAAACCCTTCTTGAAAGAAACGGCTTTAAAAACTCAATATTTGTCGGCGATACTCAGGGCGATGCGGATGCGGCAAGATTTGCGGGACTCCCCTTTATCTTTGCTTCTTTCGGCTTCGGAAACGTTGAAACACCTGATTACACAATCAACACTTTCCCTGAAATTTTAAATATAGTTATGTAAAAAAAGTGGCTGCCAAAAAGGTAGCCACTTAATTTTTTATAATGATTCAATTAATCTCTTTGCAATATTGGGAACATCGGTAATGACACCGTCAACACCCATATTAACAAGCTTGATGATATCTTTTTCCTTGTTTACTGTCCAGGGATTAACCATAATTCCGTTTTCATGGGCAGCATCAACAAGCTCCTGATTAACGAAAATCTGGTGCGGATGAAGTGCGTCTGCATCGATGCTTTTTGCAAATCCGATTTCATTTCCGAGCACCTGCTTGTACGTAATCGGCTTGTCCGGAGAATAAAGGAAGCCTGTTTTACAATTTTCATCATAGTCCTTGATATAAACCAACAAATCGGGGTCAAAGCTTGAAATAAGAAGCTTATCAAAAAGATTATGGGCTTTTACAGCCTCGATGACTTTATCAACGATAGTATAGTCTTTACTCCGGGGGCTTTTGATTTCGATATTGAGCACTTTAAGATTTCCTTTTTCTGAAACGTCAAGAAACTCTTCAAGTGTAGGAATTTCTGTACCTTTGAAAGTATGATGAAAGTATGAACCGAAATCAAAGCCCTTAAGGTAATCAAGGGTATTTTTAGCAATTGCTCCCTTACCGTCTGAGGTTTTGTCGATTGTATAGTTATGACAGATTACGGGTACGCCGTCACTTGTAAGATGAACGTCAGTTTCAAAGCCGTCAGCCCTGAACTGAATCGCCTTTTTGAATGCCTCAATAGTATTCTGCGGAGTTACTCTGTTAGCACCGCGATGAGAAATTACATTACAAACAGCCATAATTTTGACCTCCTTGGTTTTCTGAGCAAATAACTTTGGATATTATATCACTAAATTAACAATAAATCAATTTATTTGAAGTAATATTTGACTTTTTTTCTTTACAGCACTATAATTAATTCCGTTCGTTTAATAAAAATGAAAGGAAATATATGAATGACTGCAAAAAATAAACTTTACGGTCCCCTCATGCTAGTCAGTGCAGCGATGATATGGGGACTTTCATTTGTAGCACAAAACGAAGGAATGAACCATGTTGAAGGCTTTACATTCAACGGAATAAGAATGTTAATCGGTTCTGCTGTTCTTCTTCCTGTTATATTGATACAAAGAAATAAGAATCCTCACAAGCCAAATAAAGAGGTGAATAAAGCTCTTTTAAAAACAAATTTACTTGCAATAATTCCTGTCGGCATCTGCCTTTTCTTCGGCAGTACGCTTCAGCAGTTTGCGTTCAATTACACTGAAACGGGAAAAATCGGTTTTCTTACCGCGCTTTATATGATATTCGTCCCCGTTTTAGGTCTGTTTATGAAAAAGAAAACACCCTTCACTGTCTGGATCGGCGTTGCTCTCGGCTTAGTAGGAATGTACCTGTTATGCATGGGCACTTCAAAAAGCTTCACTATCGGAACAGGTGAAATCCTCGGAATCGGTTGCGCATTGGCATACGCAGTTCACATTCTTGTTATTGATAAGGTTGGAAAGAATGTTGATTCTATCATTCTTTCCTGCGGACAATTTTTTATAACAGGTGTTATATCATGCATCCTGATGTTCATTTTCGAAAATCCATCGATTGATAAAATTATGGATGCGTCAATCCCGATTCTTTATTCAGGCGCGCTGAGCAGCGGTGTCGGATTCACTATTCAGATTGTCGGTCAGAAGTATACAGATCCTACAATTGCGGCAATGCTTTTCTGCCTCGAATCGGTTTTTGCAGTTATATTTGCTTTCATTTTGCCTCCGCACGAAATGCTTCAGACCGTTGAATACATCGGCTGTGCAGTCATCTTCGCGGCAATAATCATCGCCCAGATTAACCCGAAGCAGAAGCTCCGTTAGCTCTTTGTTGCAGCCTGTGTAGTTTCTTCAGGCAAATCAAATCCCTGCATAAATCCTTCAGGCTCAAGAGAAGAAACATCTCCGCCGATTACCATACCTTCGAAAATAAGAAGTGTAGCTCTTATACAGCCGCTTTCTTCCGCATAGCCCGGGTAATTCTTTACTTCATAAACCCATTTTTTTACTCTTTTGCCTTTATAGGGCTCAAGATCCATTGACTGCTTTTTTTGAATTTCATTATACTTTGAATATGTATCGTTAAACTCGGAAGGTATTATGACCTCAGTAACTTCAACGGGATCTTCATTTATTTTCCACCCGAACTGTGAAAGAAAGGCGATGCGTTCTTCAGATGTTGTAGCTTTAGCATTGATTTCTGTTCCTTTTGTAACAGGACTGTTTTTCCCATCAATAAAAAACGATATAATCACGAGTACAACCAGCAAAACACAAAGTGCGGCAATCAGCTTGGGCTTGTTCGCCCTGACAGAAAATACAAACATAAAATAACCTCCGTAATTCAGCTACTTTAAACTATGCTGAAATACGGAGGTTTATTACTTATAATTTAAGCTTCATAAGAATCGGCATAATTCCTTTCGGGGTTATGTCCACAACTGCATATTCACCCATACGGATACTTCCCGGATTGATAAGCCAAATTCCGTCATCATAAGTTGTGTCAGCAACGTGTGTATGACCATATAATGCAATAGTAGCTTTATTATCGGCGGCATACTGTCGTAAAAGAGTTTTACCGTACTTAACTCTTTCAACATAACCGTGTGTTGCATAAATCTTTACACCATCGACTTCATCAATAACATAACTCGGAAGTGTACTGCCGTAATCACAGTTACCCTTGACTTTATGAATATAAATATCCGTTCTGCCTTCAACTAAAGAAAGGTCATGTTCACCGTCACCGAGGTAAAAAAGAATTTTTGCTGCAGGCTGTTCATCAACAGCTTGTTTAATGGCATACGGATCACCGTGAGAATCAGAAACAACTAAAATACGCAAACATAAACCCCCTCAAAATTAATATAATTTATTAAATACATTATATATCATCGGAGTGTGGTTGTAAATGAAAAACAATAAACAATTTGATCTGTCTGCTTTTATGAACCTTTTGAAAAATGCAGATAACAACGCCAAGATGCAGACTGCAGATAAAATAAGGTCAGGGCTTAACAATGCCGAACAGGCAGAACTTGACAAAATCCTGAATGACAGAAGCAAAATCGACGCAATTCTTAATTCAAGTGCCGCACGTCAGATTATTGAAAAGATAAACGGTAAAAACGATGGAAAACTTAAATGATATTATTGCATCTCTCACGCCCGACGATATTCAATCTCTGAAAGAAACGGCACAGGCAATTTTCGGTAACAACACAAGCTCTGAACCCAAAAATGATTACTCCCATAAAGATTCAAACCCTTTTTTCGGCACAGATAATTTTTCATCATTCAATCCTGATATGATTTCGAATATAGGCAGAATAATGTCACTTATGAATTCAGATTCGGGTAAAAGATGCAGATTGATTGAGGCGCTTAAGCCTAACCTCAGCCGTGAAAGACAGAAAAAGGCTGATGAAGCAATGCAGATTCTGAAATTACTTGAGATTATGCCGATGATTGCCGAGTTAAGAGATAAGTTTTGAAAGGTGTGATTGAGTGCAACCGCAGGAAATTAACAAGGCAACAGAATACGCCCGTGAAATGAAGCGAATGGCGGAAATTTCAGATATAAATCATATTTATAAACAAAATTACAATTCAGACAGCCATTCAAATAATAACCGTAACACTAATTCAAACGTAAAACATATATTCAACCAATTCAATTCATCATCCGCTAACAGCAACAATGATATTTCACTTATCCTTGCGCTCATTCTCCTGCTTTCAAACGACGGTGGCGACAAAATGCTTATTCTTGCTTTGCTGTATATTATGACTTGACAAACAACTGTAATTACATTAAGATATTCAAGGAATTAACAGAATAAGGAGATTTTAATATGACATACACTTACAGAACAAGAGGAACTTGTGCAAGTCAGATTACATTTGATCTGAATGACAATATTGTTTCAAACGTCAGTTTTTACGGAGGATGCAACGGCAACCTCAAAGGAATTGCAAAGCTCGTAGACGGTATGACTGTTGAAGAGGTTATCGAAAAGCTTTCAGGTATCACCTGCGGCTTCAAAAGCACATCCTGCCCTGACCAGCTTGCTCAGGCAATCGCACAGGCATATAACAAATAATATATCAAGGCGGTGCAGTTTTACTGCACCGCCTTGAATATTTCAGTATAAGAAAGCCAATCATTACCTTGGGTGATATTATGCTGTTTAAAGAAATACGAAAAACTGCCTTAACCAACAACAAAAACAAATATTTAAAATCAATATTGATTCCCGTTTTCGCTGTTTCAGTTACTGTTATCCTGACCGTTATACCCTATCTTTTCAAAGCAGTAACCGGTATGTATGAAGATAACATATCCGGCAGTTATCTGTACGCTTTTTGGGGCGGCAGATGTTTATATTACTTTGCTTTAGGCTTTCTTACCTATGTGTTTTACTGTGCGGTGTCTATGGGTGAAGAAGCCTGGTACAGCGGCAGGACAGAACGAAAAAAATACTGTTTCAGACGTTTTATGTATTGGATGAAGCCGACACTTTCATTAAAAGCCGCAGGACTTCATTTTATGTTATTTGTATTAAAAGCTTTATGGACTATTCTTTTCTTTATCCCGGCTATTGTTGTAACTTTTGTTATTGTTGCAACAGCTTTCAGCGGCGGTATTGAAATATATCTGTTTCTTTCGCTTTGCATCGGAGCTTTAATTCTGTCAGTGATCGGATTCGCTTTCCGTTTTATTATAATTCAGCGTTATTTCCTTGCAAATTATCTTCTTGCTTCAAATCCTGATATCGGGATAATTCAATGTATTAAGCAAAGCGTAAATCTGCTTGAGGGGCACATTTTTACAGTAGTCAAATTCAAGCTGAGTTTTTTGCCGTACACCCTCGCATGTCTGCTTATTTTACCGATATTTTTTGTGTATCCGCACTACAAACAAAGCAGAACAATTATTGCAAAGCAGTTGATAGTATGATATAATTATCTGAAATTAAAAACGGAGATGAAAAAATGAAGGATACACATAAATGGACTTCCGGCAAAATTGCATTTCTTGTTGTTAACTGCATCCTTTGCCTTGCAATAGTACTAAGCTCAATGATAATAATCATTGACAATTCCCGAATGAATAACGGCTCGGTTTTCAGCAACAGTATTGTTGACGGCGACAGCGAAAAAACACCTGCCGGTTCTCCTCAGACAACCGGCAAGCAAACAGCTCGCATGATGTGTGCCGGTGATAACCTTATTCACCGCAGTATTTATAATCAGGCAAAAGAAAGATCTGACGGTAACGGATACGACTTCAGCTATTCCTACAATGAAATCCGCGATATCATTGCATTATCTGACCTTGCATTCATTAATCAGGAAACAATTATCGACCCTGAAAGCGAACCGTCTTCTTATCCGCTTTTCAATTCACCGGAACAACTGCTTGACGAAATGATAGATGTCGGTTTTGACGTTTTCAACCAGTCAACAAACCACACTATGGATCAGAAGCTTTCAGGAGCTCTTAATGACATTGAGCTTTTTAAATCAAAGAAAAACATTCTTCTGACAGGACTTTACGAAACACGTGAAGATATGCTGAAACCTCAGGTAAGAGAAGTGAACGGTATCAAAATCTCATTTGTGGGCTTCACTGAATTCCTTAACGGTCTTGTAGTTCCTAAGGATTCTGACCTTGGTCTTGTTTATCTTACAGATACAAGATACTCAAAGGAAGAAATTTACGCAACTATGAAGCAGATGATTGACAATGCAAAAGCTGCTTCTGACGTTGTCTGTGTTTCAATGCATTGGCAGACCGAAGACATAACAACCCCTGACAAATCACAGAAAGAAATCACTTCCAAGCTCCTTGAATTCGGTGTTGACGTAATTATCGGAACAGGACCTCACGTGCTTCAGCCGATTGAATTTATGCCAAACGGTGACGGTGAAGACGCACTTGTTATCTGGTCACTCGGTAATATCATTTCCTGTCAGAACAAGAAAAACAATATGCTCGCAGGAATCGCTGATATTACGTTCGAAAAGGATTTTGAAACAGGCAAAACAACAGTATCCTCAGTTCATCTTATTCCGACAATAACCCATTACAACAGCGGATTTAAAAATGTGCGAATCATTCCGTTAGCCGAATATAATGAGGAATTAGCTTCTCAACACGGTGTTGAAAGCACCTCATTCACCTTCAGCTATATCAATGAATTCTATACCAATATGTTCGGCGATAAGCTTAAAACAAATTATAACAGCAACTGAAAAATGCTTGTACATCGTTTAAGGATGTACAAGCATTTTTATTTGTGATATTTCCCGCCGTTTGCAATCTGATATGCTCTGTAAATCTGTTCAAGTAGCATAACTCTTGCAAGCTGATGTGGAAAGGTCATTTCCGACATTGAAAGCTTAAAATCAGCTCTTTTTTTAACAGAATCGCTGAGTCCGTGTGAACCGCCGATTATAAACACAATGTTATTAAACCCCTGCACCGCGCTGGAAGAAATCTCCTTGGAAAGTTTTTCCGAAGACATCTGTTTGCCTTCGATGCACATAGCGTAAACTTTTGCGGTATTGGGGATTTTAGCGAGAATTTCCTTTGCCTCGGCTTCAAGTGCCGAATCAATTTCAGCCGCAGACGGATTTTCAGAAATTCTGTGCGGATTAAGCTCAATAACGTTCAGTCTGCAATATGAAGATAATCTTTTCGCATATTCGGCGCAGGCATCCCGAAGATATTTTTCCTTAAGTCTGCCTTCGCAGATTATTGTAACAGTCTGCATTACAACACCACCGTTTCTATCTCACTGTCGCCTGCAACCGTTAATATGTAATCCTTGAACTGAACAGCACCTGCGCAGTCAAGAGCAGATTTCGAAGTCTGAAAAGCAAGATCAGGAATGTTATTTTCTTTACTCAGGTGACCGAGAACAATCCGCGTCGTACCGTTCTTTACAAGCTCTGTAACAAAATTACTGCAATCAATATTAGATAAATGTCCGACATCGGAAAGTATTCGTCTTTTCAGCAAGTAAGGATAAATACCGTTTCTGACCATTCCTATATCGTGGTTTGACTCAGCAAGAATAAGGTCACAGCCTTTAACCGCTGCCTTTGTTGCTTCCGTAACATAGCCTGTGTCAGTTGCAACGGCAATCTTTCGGTCATCGGTCGTGGTTACAACAAATCCGCAGCTCTGTGCTGAGTCGTGAGAAGTTTTGAACGGGAGAATAAACTGTCCGTTAACCTCAATACCGTTGCTGTCGACAGGATTGATTTCAAAGCTTCCGTTAGCTACTCCCGAAGCGATCAGAGCATCTACCGTGCCCTGAGTTGCATAAACGGGAATTTTATGTTTTGAAGCAAAAACACGCAAACCGCGCACATGATCGGAATGTTCGTGGGTAACAAAAATTGCACCGATGTCAACGGGGTTGACACCAATGCAATCAAGTTTAAGGTTGATTTGTTTGGCACTGACTCCCGCATCAATAAGTATTCCGCCATTTGCGGAACCTATGTAAGAACAGTTTCCGCTGCTGGAAGAAAAAAGTGAAGAAAATCGCGCCATTTTACACCTCAGTAAATTTTATACTGCCTCAGAATCGTCAAGAGCTTTCGGATTATCCGCATCATTCACACGCCAGATATCGGCTCCGAGTGCCTGGAATTTTCCAACAACATTATCATAACCACGGTCAATATATACAATATTTTCAATAGATGTTGTTCCCTTTGCAACAAGACCGGCAATAAGCATTGCGGCACCTGCACGAAGGTCATCTGCCTTGACCGGAGACCCGTTAAGAGTTTCAACACCTTCAATTGTTGCTGCCTTACCGTTAACGGAAATATTTGCACCCATTCTCGTAAGCTGCTCAACATACTGGAATCTGCTGTCCCATACACCCTCAGAAACAATGCTTGTACCGTCAGCAATTGCAAGCATTGTTGCAATCTGTGGCTGCATATCCGTCGGGAAACCCGGATGAGGCATAGTTTTTACATTACACTTGCCCGGACGTCCGTTACCTTTAACAAGGACTGAATCGTCATATTCCTCAACCGTTGCACCGCTTTGAAGAAGCTTTGCAGTAATTGATTCAAGATGCTTCGGAATGACGTTCTTTATAAGAACTTCACCTTTTGTTGCAGCAGCTGCAACCATAAATGTACCTGCTTCAATCTGGTCAGGAATGATTGAATATGTGCATCCGTGCATCTGCTCAACACCGCGGATTTTTATAACATCAGTACCTGCGCCTCTTACGTCTGCACCCATTGAATTAAGGAAGTTTGCAAGGTCAACGATGTGAGGCTCTTTTGCAGCGTTTTCGATGATTGTAAGTCCCTTAGCCTTAACCGCTGCAAGCATAAGATTGATTGTAGCACCGACAGAAACAACGTCAAAGTAAACAAGTCCGCCTGTAAGCTCGGGAGCTTCAACGTCAATCATAGCATTTTCTTTGAAGCTGACTTCAGCACCGAGAAGCTGGAAGCCCTTGATATGCTGGTCGATAGGTCTTACACCGAAGTTACATCCACCCGGCATCGCAACCTTTGCGCGGCCAAACCTTGCAAGAAGTGCACCGATTAGGTAGTAAGATGCTCTGAGATGCTTTGTCATATCATGAGTTACAACGTATGAATTAATAGTAGATGAATCAATCTCATAAGTCGTGTCATCAATCTTTTTAGTCTTTGCACCAAGCTGATGAAGAATTCTTATCATCATATCAACATCGCTGATTGCAGGAATATTTTCAACTCGGCACACATCCTGTGCGAGAATGATTGCAGGAAGAATAGCGACTGCGGCATTTTTTGCACCGCTTATCGTGACTTCACCACGGAGAGGATTTCCGCCATTAATGAAAATCTTATCCATTAAGTACACTCCCAATTCTGATAGTCTGTAATATATAAAGAATAAAGAAATTTCACATTTTCACCTGAAAAAACCAGGTTAAACTACACCTTTGAGATTATAACATTTTTCACTCTCAAGTGCAACATATTTTTTATTTTATAAAAAATATTGTTTTACGCACAAAAACCGCAATATATTGTGTTTAAGTGTAACGTTGCAGCTGTATATTGTGTGAAGGTTGTTTGAAGTGTATTTTTTTATCAAAAATTCAGCATATTGTACAAAAAAACTTATAATAAATCAATAAACACAATATATTGACAGCATATACATTAAGAAAACAGGCACACTAATAGTATTATAACAACATTCGATTCATTCATTCTGATAATCAAAATTTATAAAAGAGAAGATGCAACGCCGATCTCCCGTAAGGCACCTTCTTTATTCAATACCGTATATAATTCTGTCTACTACCCTTTTTGATGCGCTGCCGTCCTGAGTGCCGAAATTATAGGACTTAAAATCATACATTCTTCGCTGATAAGACTGAGCAACATTGCTGTTAAGCAGATTGAGTAACGTCTGGAAATCCCTTGCAACAGGTCCCGGTACATAAGACTCATAATCTTCATAAAATGACCTGTCAGATAAATATTTTTCAAGGTCAAAAGCGTAAAAATAAATCGGCTTTTCAAGGAAAGCAAAATCCATGCAGATTGACGAATAGTCCGTTATCATAATATCTGCAAGTCTTATCAGATTATTAAGCTTCTTATAATCACCGACATCGGTTGCACCCGAAAGGTCAGCGTTTCCCGTCCTTACCTGAGGATGAAGCCTTACAAGCAAACGATATTCTTCCCCGAAACGTTCGTTGAATGCGGCTATATCCAACGTATCAAGAAGGTGTCTGTCGTCCTCTCTGTCGTCACGGAAGGTCGGTGCATAAAGCACAAGCTTTTTACCCTTACATTCCGGAAACTCCTTATCAAATTCTGCACGGAGTCTTTCCTGATTTACTTTTTTGAAAAACTCATCAATTCTCGGCGCACCGAGCGGAAGCACTTTATAACGCGGAACTCCGAAGGCTTCCGAATAAATATCCGCAACACCTTCTGATGAGCAGACAACATATGAAAGCTTGTTGTTACCCTGAATTTCAAGATTACGGATATCTTCAGGCTGTTCAATGTGCATACCAAAACGCTTGAACGCGCCTTCAGCATGCCAGAGCTGTGTTATTACAGCTTCTCTTTTAAAATTCAGCTTTGCCATCGGCATAAAGTTATCATTCATGAAAACATAATGTGAAGTTGCAAGATGATAAGCTTTGACGGTAAAGAAGCGCATTGCTTTCAAAGCACTTCTGATAAGATTGCTGAGCGAAGATTTATCAATCTGAAGGTCCCTGCACGAAATCTTACATATTATGAACTCATCACGCATTATAACTTCATTGAGCACAGCACCGAGGCTGTCATTAAAGCTTTCGTTATGAGGAGATAAAAAAGAAACTTTATTCTTTTTCATCGGCAAGAAACGAAAGATATTAAACATGAAAGCATATATGCCGTAAAAAAGATTTTTCATATTAACACGTCCGAAATAAAAGCTCCGTTTTGACCGGAATATCAGAACAGGAGCTTTTAAAATTATTTTTTATTTACAAGTTCATCGTACTTTGCACAAACTTCATTTACATCGCCCGACGCGATAATCTCACCTTTTTTGAGGATAATAGCCTTATTGCAAAGACGCCTTACCTGATCTGTGCTGTGAGAAACGAAGAGAACGGTCACACCCTTATCGAACATTGACCTGACCTTATCCTCACTCTTTTTGCGGAATTTTGCATCACCGACAGAAAGAACTTCATCAAGGATAAGCACATCAGGCTCAACTGCAGTTGCAATCGAGAAACCGAGACGCGCACGCATACCCGAAGAATAATTCTTGATCGGTACATTGATAAAGTCGCCGAGTTCGGAAAATTCAACAATCTCGTCATACTTGCTTTCGATGAATTTACGTGAATACCCCATCGTTGCGCCGTAGAGAAAAATGTTTTCCTTACCCGAATAGTTCATATCAAAGCCTGCGCCAAGCTCAAGCAAAGGCGCAATAACACCGCTTACGGAAACAGTACCCTTAGTCGGCTTAAGAACACCTGCAACTGTTTTGAGAAGTGTACTTTTACCTGCACCGTTAAAGCCGAGAATGCCGATTCTTTCACCCTTTTCCACCGTGAAAGAAACATCCTTGAGCGCCCAAAATTCCGTATAATGAAGTTTCTTTGTTATAAGCTTGATAAAGTATTCTTTGATATTATCAATTTTTTCACTGTTAAGATTAAACAATATGCTGACGTGGTCAACAACAACAGCCGGTTTTGCCATATTAACACCTCATCAGATATGAAGAATAAACTTGTCCTGCTTTTTATAGAAGAAGTAACCGCCGACTACAATTGAGCCGATTGAAAAAACAAGAACATATGCAAAGCCTGTCCAGTTCCAGTCAAAGCCGTTTACAAGGACACAGCTTCTGAACAAATCAACAATCCAATATAACGGATTGAGCTTAAGGATATATCCGAACCACGCTTTCCCTCCAAGGTTAAGGTTGCTGACCTTGTAGAAAACAGGAGTGATATAAAACAGAAGCATACAGAAAACTTCATAAATATATTCAATATCCTTAAAGAAAACGTTAAGCACACTGAGAATCATACCGCAGCCAAGGCTTAGAAGGAACAAAAGTGCAATCGGTACAATTATCAGAAGAAATCTCCACGAAAGCACAAGATCCGGATAAACATCATGCTGGAAGATGAAGAAAAATGCAAAAACAACAACAAGAACAGTAAGCGAAATAAGGAACGTTACAAAATTAGCAAGAACGTTTGACAACGGATAAACATATTTCGGAACATACACCTTCTTGATTATCGATGCACTGTTACGGATTGAACGCATTGCTCTTTTTGTTGACTGAGAAAAGCATTCGTAAATAAGACGTCCGCAAAGGACATAGACGGGATAACAAACCACGCCGGAATTTGAGCTGCCGAAAACATTGCTGAATATAAGAACAAGCACAATCATCGTAAAAAGCGGCTGAAGGAACGTCCAGAACATACCAAGAAAAGAATTACGGTACTGCAGCTTGATGTTCTTTCTGACAATTTCCTGCACAAGATATCTGTACTTGTATGCATTTTTAAGATAGTTCTTCATCGGGATTTTTTTAGCATTTGCCGTTTTTTCATTCATGTCGCTCACCTCAGATCGTTTTCCATTTCAAGTAATATTTAAGCATAGAGTGAATGTGAATAGCAAGAAGCTTGTAATTATGCTTACTGTCTCTGTTCCATACATGTGAAACAACAGCATCGGGATAATAAACCGCGCGCGAATGCTTTTTAGCTTCACGGGTAATATCTGCATCCTCAAAATACATAAAATAGCGTTCATCAAAACCACCGATTTTATTAAGCACGGATGTTCTGAACAGCATAAAACAGCCTGTTGCATTTTCAATTTCTGTCGGTTTTGTAAGATCGCGGTCAAGCATTGCATATTCACGAAGGAGTTTTCCCGGTTCCTCACCGCGCAATCTGCTTGCAAAAATGTATTTTAAATGCGGAACTTTTTTGCCTAAAATCTGTTCCTTGCCGTTCGGGAAACAGATCTTCGGTGAAAGAAGACCGATATCTTTATTACTCTCAAGGTATTCAACCATCTTCTTGATTGAATTTTCGATAAAAATTATATCAGGATTGATTACGGCGTGATAATCTGAATCAATCAAATTAATTGCCTTATTATGGCCTGCACCGAAACCTATATTCTTGTCCAGTGCAATCATCTCAACCTGAGGATAGTTTGCTTTTATATGTTCAACAGTTCCGTCTGTCGAATTATTATCAACGACGTACAGTTTAAAATCAATATCCTTTGTAAACTCAAAAAGAGTTTTCAAAGTTGCATCTATGGTCGACATATTGTTATAAGTTACAATACTGCCTGTAACCATACATCCCATAAGAAACCCTACTTTCTTAACATACACCCGATTATATCAATTCTCCACTTAATTTTCTGAAGCAAAGAGCTTCCGCCACCGGAAACATTTTCAGAATGTCTTCTGTAAAGAATATACGGATGGTTTATAAGGTGAACATTGCCGTATTTTTCTCCCCGGAGACCGATCCATTGGTCGTGCATGGGAATTTTATCAGGGAAAGGCAGAATATGCTCTTTCATTTCTTTTCTGAATGCCATACAGCTGCCCTGATAAGAATTTTTCAGAATGTTTTTGAAAATACCCTTCCCTGCCGAATTAAGAGCGAACGCCCTTTCACCGGTAGGATTAAGCTCACCGTCGGTTATAAGCGCATCATGCATTACAACATCGGCACCCTTTTCAAACTCATTCATAACGGCTTCAACCTTTCCCTCAAGCCAGACATCGTCCTGATCGGAAAGAAAGATAAAGTCACCTTTTGCGTTATTTATAGCGTGTTCAAAATTTTTAATAAGTCCGAGACTTCTGCCGTGAATATAACGTACACGTGAGTCTTTTTCGATAATACCGTTCAAAGCAGACCTTGTTTCACCCTGAGGATAATCGTCCGAAATTATCAGCTCGTCATTATCAGCAAGTTGGATAAGGATTGAACTGACCTGCTCTGCGATATACTTTTCGCCTTTATAAGCGGCAAGAACAACCGAAATCATAATCAGTCAAGAGTCTTCATTGTCGGGAAGAGAAGAACATCCCTGATAGCTGAAGAATCGGTAAGAAGCATGCACATTCTGTCAATACCGAAGCCGATACCGCCTGTCGGGGGCATACCGTATTCAAGAGCAGTAAGGAAGTCCTCGTCTGTTGTGTTTGCTTCGTCATCACCCTGCGCAAGAAGAGCTTCCTGAGCCTTGAAACGTTCTCTCTGGTCAATCGGATCGTTAAGCTCAGAGTAAGCATTTGCCATTTCCCAACCGTTCATAAAGAACTCGAAACGCTCAACATAGTTCGGGTCGCTCGGCTTTTTCTTCGTAAGCGGAGAAATTTCAATCGGATGGTCGATAACGAATGTCGGCTGAATGAGATGATCCTCAGCATATTCTTCAAAGAAGAGAGCAAGAATATCACCCTTGCCGTGACGCTTTTCATATTCAATATGATGCTTGTCCGCAAGAGCACGCGCATCCTCAAGCGTTTCAACTTCGTTCCAGTCAACGCCTGAGTATTTCTTAACAGCATCAATCATTGTAATACGCTCAAAAGGCTTGCCAAGATCCATTTCAATGCCGTTGTAAACAACCTTTGTTGTACCGAGAACCTTCTGGGCAACATAACGGTAAAGATTCTCTGTAAGGTCCATCATACCGTTGTAGTCAGTATATGCCTGGTAGAGTTCCATAAGTGTGAACTCGGGGTTATGTCTTGTGTCACAGCCTTCGTTACGGAAAACTCTGCCGATTTCGTAAACTCTTTCCATACCGCCGACAATAAGACGCTTGAGGTAAAGCTCAAGTGAAATACGGAGCTTGAAATCTTCATTGAGAGCGTTATGATGAGTCAGGAACGGTCTTGCAGCTGCACCGCCGGCATTGCTTACAAGAATCGGAGTTTCAACTTCGATGAAACTCTCCCCGTCAAGATACTCACGGATTGCGCGAAGGATTGCAGAACGCTTGAAGAAGGTATCCTTAACCTCGGGATTAACGATAAGATCAAGATAACGCTGACGGTATCTTGTGTCTGTATTTGTAAGGCCGTGGAACTTTTCGGGAAGCGGAAGAAGTGACTTTGTGAGAAGTCTGATTGCTTCAGCGTGAACTGAAATCTGTCCTCTGCGTGTACGGAAAACATAGCCTTTAACTTCTACGATATCGCCGATATCCCACTTTTTAAACTCAGCAAAAGCTTCCTCACCGATGTCATTCATACGGACATAAACCTGCATTCTGCCCGAACGGTCCGTAACATCGATAAAGTTAGCCTTACCCATATCTCTCCATGTCATAATTCTGCCGCAGATGCATACGTTTTCAACCTTAACCATTTCAGGCTTCTCGTCATCCGGAAGAAGAGCAACTTCACTTTCAAGCTGCTCAAAACGCGCTGTTACCTCAGCATTTAATGAATTCTGATCTGCAAGAGTGATCTGAAACGGATCCTTACCTGCAGCCTGAAGAGCATTGAGCTTTTCAACTCTTATCTGTCTTAATTCGTTGGTATCTTCAACCTTTTCATTAACTGTTTCGTTTATAATTTCTGCCATTTTTTATTCTCCTATCAATAAAAACGCTTATGGATTCAAGTTTTTAAAAAGTACAAAACGGGCGCAAGACAAACGTCTTCGCCCGGAATGTATTATTTAGAAATTTCGAGAACTTCAAAAGAAATGATATTACCGTTAGGCAATGTCACCTTCACGATGTCTCCCACTTTCTTTTCGAGCAAAGCCTTGCCTACTGCCGACTGATCGGAAATGATTCCTTCATCAGGATTAGCCTGAGATTCACCAAGAATCTTGTACTCTTCAATTTCGTCAAAATCGATATCACGGATTTTAACTTTTGAGCCGACACGAATAGCATCAGTTGTAATTGTGCTTTCGTCAAGAATCTTAGCCTTTTTGAGCTCACTTTCAAGCTGGCTTATCTTTGCTTCCATCTTTGCCTGGTCATTAAGAGCTTCGTCGTATTCACTGTTTTCTGATAAGTCGCCAAAGGATCTTGCTTCCTTAATTCTTTCGGCAATTTCATCTCTGCCGGTTGTTTTAAGCAGCTCAAGCTCATCAAATTTTTTCTTGTAAGCTTCCGCTGTCAACAAGATTTCCTGTGCCATAAATTTCATCCTTTCAATGCTTGTATTATGGTAAAAACACAAATTTCTACCAATGCACAGCAATGTCAACATTATAATGGATAACAGCCAAAAAGTCAAGACATTTATTCATATCTGAAATTTGCCTGTTTTATAATATGCGTTATCATCAGAAACATTCATAAATACGAATTATTTCAGGCAATACAACTTAATTTTAAACCTCTGCGATAAGCGCAATTTCAGCCTCAGTAAGCCTTCTGCACTCACCTTCCGCTAAGTTTTCATCAAGGCTGAGTTTACCCATTTTTGTACGTTTAAGCTCAATAACACCGTTTCCCGCTGCAGCAAACATACGTTTAATCTGGTGGTACTTGCCCTCGCAGATTTTGATTTCAACAAGCGGACTGTCGCCGTCCTCAAGAACCTTAAGCTTAGCAGGAAGACATTCCGTACCATCCTTGAGAACAATACCGTCAGCCACCGTTCTGAGCTGTTCTTCGGTAACGCTTTCGGCAAGACGCGCCTCGTAGGTTTTCTCAATATGATTTTTCGGCGAAAGTATTCTGTGTGCAAAGTCGCCGTCATCCGTTATGAGGACAAATCCCGTCGTTGTCATATCAAGTCTGCCCGCAGGAAAAAGATTTCTCTTTTTAAGCTCAACAGGAACAAGGTCAACAACCGTTTTCTGGCTTCTGTCGTTTGTCGCACTGACAACACCCTTCGGCTTATTGAGCATAAGATAAATAAACTTTTCAACAGCAAACTCTTTTCCGTCAAGAATTACTGAATTAATATCGGGATCAATGTGAAAGCCTCTGTCGCGTACAGTTACGCCGTCAACCTTCACCATACCGTCTTTTATAAGCTGTTGAGCTTCTTTACGGGTATAGTTACCCTGTGAGGAGATAAGTTTATCAAGTCTTTGTTGCATAGTTTCCTCTTTAATACTTTTTTGTATATTTAAGATTTAGCCAACCTTCAACTCCGTTGATTTTAGTCTTGCCCCAGCCGTTACTGATTTCGCTGACGTAAATAACATCACCTTCATGCATAGTGTAAAGTATTTCGCTCTCTGCATCAGGACTTTCTCTGAAATTCAGCATTTCAACCGACACTTTATAGTTACCGCTTGTATATACAACTTTTGTTGTAGATTCGGAAGTTGATTCACTTGTCTTTGAAGTTGAGGATTCAGCTGTTGTCGTTGTGGTTGTTGAACTTGTTGTGGATGTTGTCGTAGTTGTTGTTGAGGTCGATGTTGATGTTGATGTATTTTCCGAACTCGGTTCAGTAATTTCAGGTGCTACAGTACCGTCAGATTCATACACCTTCAGTACACCCCACTTCCCCTGAGTTTTAACAAAAGCTTTACCGTTTACAACGGGTGTAGCATCATCAAACATAAGAGGAACAAGAACATCACCGGTTGAAGTCAGAATACCGAACTTTTTGTTCTTAGTAACGGTTATACAGTCTTCAAAACTCTCGTAAGGGGTATCCTTACCGCCCAAAGCATTGTAGCCCCAGACTGCATCGTATTCAAACGGAATAATTGTGCGTCCGTTTGAGTCAAGATAACCCCATTTACCGTTTGATTCAAAAGCAATAAGTCCGTCACAGTAATAACCTGCACCCGTATAAATCATGCCCGTAAGGTTTACCTGATTCACAAACAGTCCGTACTTACCTGTCGGCTCATATGCACCACCCTGCTTTTTAACGCCCTTGACAGCCTCAGGCAACAGCGGAGCAAATGTTTCTTCAGTTATCTTTCCGCTTTGGTTGGATACAAAAAGCGGTGATTTACCGTCCCAGTAATACTCATACTTTTTGGTATTATATTGCTTGTAAGCAGAAACTGTTTTGAATGTGTCGCTGTGGATGTAAGTCTGTTTTACTGAATCTTCATCCTCAATAACAGCAAGATAATCGTCACCGTCACGGATAGCGAAAATATCATCATATTTCGGCTCTACAAGGAATTTACCGTTTAAATCAATAAGACCGAGCTTGCCGTCAACCATTATTTTGAAACAATCAGCATAGCTTATATCGTAATGATTTGTATTTTCATTGTATCTCGGGCACACAAGCGGCTGAATAAGCTGAGCGGATATCGTCGGCTCGACCAGCCATTCCGCTGTATAGTTCTCGCTTTCATCCGTTACAACAGGAGCTTTCTCCTTCTCCTTTGAACAGGCTGCAAAAGAGGTCATAATTAAAATTATGCCCATAACAGCAGCAAGAAGCCTTACTGTAAGTTTAGTTTTCATCGGATCACCTCACAATATTTACTCTATTCTACAATTTTCGACGAATAAAGTCAACTATTATACGGCAAAAGAAAAAAGCACGGGCAAAAAACCCGTGCTTAGATGTTAGATTAAACTTATGCAAGCTCTGCGAAGTACTTGATTGTACGAACCATCTGGCTTGTATATGAGTTCTCGTTGTCATACCATGAAACAACCTGAACCTGATATGTGTCGTCATCAATCTTAGCAACCATTGTCTGAGTTGCATCGAAGAGTGAGCCGTAACGCATACCGATAACGTCTGAAGAAACGATCTGCTCCTCATTGTAACCGAATGAATCATTAGCAGCAGCCTTCATAGCAGCGTTGATGCCGTCAACTGTGATGTCCTTACCCTTAACAACAGCAACAAGGATTGTTGTTGAACCTGTCGGTGTGGGAACACGCTGTGCAGAACCGATGAGCTTACCGTTGAGCTCAGGGATAACAAGGCCGATAGCCTTAGCAGCACCTGTTGAGTTGGGAACGATGTTAGCAGCACCTGCACGAGCACGGCGGATGTCGCCCTTTCTGTGTGGGCCGTCAAGGATCATCTGGTCACCTGTGTAAGCGTGAACAGTTGTCATGATACCGCTCTGAACCGGAGCATAGTCATTGAGAGCCTTAGCCATGGGAGCAAGGCAGTTTGTTGTACAAGAAGCAGCAGAAATGATTGTATCTTCAGCTGTAAGTGTATCTTCGTTAACTGAGTAAACGATTGTCGGAAGATCGTTACCTGCGGGAGCAGAAATAACAACTTTCTTAGCACCTGCATCGATATGAGCCTGTGCCTTTGCCTTTGAGCAGTAGAAACCTGTGCACTCAAGAACTACGTCAACACCGATTTCGCCCCAAGGAAGCTCTGCAGCATTAGCCATAGCATAAATCTTAAGAGTCTTGCCGTCTACAGTGATTGTACCTGCTTCGTCATCAGCTGATACTGTGTGAAGGTTCTCACCGATT
>JAZSQQ010000071.1:0-9090 GCA_045538055.1 Acutalibacteraceae bacterium | reverse complement strand
CATTCTTGAAGCGGAAGAAAACGCAAAACCCGTTGAACCCGTACTCAATGTAAGAATGGAAGAAACCGTAATTCCTCTCGAATACGGACTTATGGAGCTCGGTGCAGTTTCGGGACTGCTCGGAATGACAACCGTCAGAGACAAATCCGCTCCTGCAGGCTATTCGATTATTTCCGAGGTCGGCTATCTCGAAATCGGAACGGACATTGCAATGCTTACCGTTCCCGGCGAGCTTATTCCCCAGCTTGTTTACGGCAACGTTGTTGACAAAACGCAGTCATATACGGGCACAGATTGGGAGCTTGACATCACCTCCGATATCATCAGCGATATCAAAACCGTTCTTGTTATGGGTCTTTGCAACGATGCAATCGGTTATATCGTGCCCGATAACGATTACGCTCCCTTTATTGCGGACTCACTCTGGAATACCGATATGGGCGAAAAGCTCTTCGGCAAACCGCAAAGACACTATGAAGAAATGCTTTCGGCAGGAAGCAAGGCGGGTTCAACCGTTATTGGTGCACTCAATACAGTTGTTAAAGAATATAACTAATTGAAAAAAGGAGTGGGATTTATGCCGTCAAACAACGATTTACGGTCAAACGCAAAAGCGTTTGAAGAACTCCGCCGCATGCAACAGGAACGGGAAGAAAAATCCGTTGCATCAAAAACTCAGGACCGCAGATATGTTGGAGCAAAAGAATCCGTAGGCTTCATAATCTGGGATGCTGCACAGAGCTTTAATATCAATATCTTTTCAACCCGATTCATAACAAGCATTGTAGGTGTAGACCTTGGTTTGCAGACTGTTGTTAATACTATCAACAGCGTGTGGGATATTGTCAATGATATTTTCTTTGGGGCGGTTATTGACAAAACAAGAACACGTTGGGGTAAGTTCAGACCCTATCTTATGTTTCTTGCAATTCCTGGCTGTGTTCTGACCTGTCTTTATTGGCTTATGCCTCATCTTTTTGAAGGCACAACTCAGACGGATTTTACAAAGCTTGCATTTTATCTGATTCTTACCATTGCCAGAGAAGGTATAACAACCTTCCAGACGATTTCAAGAACAGGTCTTATGTCAACCATAACTCCACATCCGAATGACAGAACAAGGCTTATCACTCTTGCAAACTTTGCGTCGGGATTTTTCGGTGAAAAGCTTCCCGAACAGGCAGTAACCATTCTTATCGATGTTCTCAGAAGTATGTATCTCAATGATTCAGGCAAGCTTGCAAAGGCATACACGAACCTCTTCGTCGGCATGGGTTGTTTTACAACAATTGCCTCAAGCGCATCTTCATTCTGGTTTTTCTATAACTCGAAAGAAAGAGTTATGCAGTCCATAAAAACACCGAGCGTCCTGATGTCGATAAAATCAGTTATCCGCAACAAACCTTTGCTTCTGATAACTCTCTCGGATTTCCTCAGCGGATTTGCAATCAAAGGCAGTGAAGACGATTATTACACCGACGTTCTTCATTTCTCATCAATGACGCTCGTTGCAGGCATCCCTGCCGCACCCATCAGCCCCATGAGTTACGCATGGGTACCATGGATGAGAAGACGTTTTTCGAGCCGTCTGCTTTACATACTTGCAAAAGAAATCGGCAATATTCTTTATATCCCCGTATTCCTTTTTGGCTGTATCGGTATGAAGAAGGATTATTCGGGCGGTATGTATCAGAAAGTTGTTCCCATGGGCATTGCCATGGCACTGTGGGAAATCATCTGGACTCTCTTCTTCGGTCTTAAATCTGTTATCGGAACAGAAATGTATAACGAAGCGATGGACTATTGCGAATGGAAAAACGGCTACCGCACAGAAGCGATGGCTTCCGTTGCCAAGGGTATTGCTGCCAAGGTTTCGTCAAACACAAGTGCTGTTGTCACAACAGCCATCAAAAAGATGATAGGCTATGAAGCGAATGCATTCAGAATGGGCACGGAACAGACGGATAAGGTCAAATTCTTCCTTTTTGCAATGTTTACAATTATCCCTGCCGTAACAGGCTCTCTCGGAATTATTCCTATGCTTTTTTATGATCTCAACAACGACAAAAAAGAAAAGATGTATGCCGAACTTCTTGAAAGACGCAAGCTTATGTCCGATGCGGTTGAAAGCGATAACGAGGATATGCTGAAGCTTGCAACAGAAACACAGATAAACATAGGTAAATAACGGAGAAACAAAATGGAGATAAGATATATAAAACCCGAGGAAGCGACAGATTTTCAAAAGGTTTCCGCTGCATCTTTCATCTGGGAATATAATGCGGAAGAGGACAGCACCGTCAAATCGCCCGTTCTTGCGGCATTCGAAGGCGGAAAGCTGTTTGCGGGAGTCGAGTTGTATGAGTTCAAAACCAATTACTGTGGAAATTTTCTTGATTCCGTTATTGTAAGCGGTGTATGCAGTTTGCCCGAATACCGCAGAATGGGCGGCATTCGGGAGATTATGAAAAAAATCGGCGAAACTGCAGTTGAAAACGACTGGGTTCTCGGTTTTTTGCATCCTTTTTCGATTTCATACTATGAAAAATTCGGCTATGCAAATCTTAACCGTATGTTTGCGATAAAGGTTCCGTTTGAAAACCTTAAACATATTCCGCGCAGCACCGATGTTGTTCTTTATACGGGCGAACAGTTTGAAGAACTCAGTAAACTCCATAAAAAATGTGCTTTGAGAGAAAATCTGATGACTCTGCGTGAGGAAAAAAAGCATTTCTGCGACACACCCCTCGAAAGAGCAGACTATACATATATAAGATATGATGCAGACGGAGTTGCGGACGGTTATGTGCGCTTTACCGTCAGCAGACCCAATGACCTTTTCGTTGAAGAGCTGTTTGTTCTTTCGCCTGAAGCACTTTACGGTTTAATCGGATTTTTGCGCAATTACGACGGTATGGTTAAAAATCTGATTGTCAGAAAACAGTATCAGGGCAGTGATTTTGCCTGTGTTGCAGACAGAATTGACGGTGTGACATATGAATATAACGGCGGAGCAGCGGGAAGAATCTATAACCTGCAAAAGCTTCTCGAAAACAACGCTTATCCCGAAGAACACGGTGCTTTTCGCTTGAGATGTATTGACGAATTTGAGCAGAACAACGGGATTTTCGAGGTTGAATATCAGAAGGGAAAAGCGGTTGTCACACGCAAATCGGAAGGCGATTATGATATATCTCTCACCGCGCCTGCCGCCGCAAGGCTTATGCTTGCGGGTGAAGGACATAATTCGCAGACCGCTTTATTTATTGACGGCGTTGAAATAAAAGGAGATGCAGATGATTTCTTCAGAGCATTCCCTTACCGTCACACACGTTTTACTGACAGCAGCTGGTCGATTTAGTAAAGTAACATCACTGAACGGAGATGATAAAAATGACAAAAAGATTTGTTTCTGCAGTTCTTGTTTGCGTTATAGTTTTATCTTTGTGTGCGATTCCTGTATCTGCCGCCGAAACGGGCTTCTCAGTTGCAGATGCAGTTATAGTATTATCCGAAAATGCAAGCGTCACGGATAACTATGCCGCAAGCCGTCTTAAATATTATCTTGACGAAATTACGGGTAGCGATATTGAAATTGTAAACGGTGAAACGCAAAGAGAATACAAAATCGCCTTGCAGGGTGTAACGGATGATGCCGACGGAAGCTATACCGTAACTTCGACCCAAAACGAGCTTGTTATCATCGGTTCGGGCAACAAAGGAACGATAAACGGCGTTTACCGCTTCCTTGAAGAATTCTGCGGCTGTCATTGGTATGAATCAGGGGTTATTGTAATCCCCGATAATGAAAATCTTACCGTTCCCAATGGGATAAAAGTTGAATATACTCCATTCTTTGAGTATACGGAAACAGATACAAGAAGCTCGGCGGATGCAGAGTTTTCTCTTGCAAACGGTCTTACCGGCGGAATTTACAAAGACCTTACAGCCGAGCAGGGAGGTGCGGTTGAATACATAGGCGGTTCAAGCCACACCCTTGTCAATCAATACTGTAAACCCTCGGTTTATTTTGAGGATCATCCCGAATACTTTGCGCTTGTTGACGGCGTGAGAACGGGAACTCAGCTTTGCCTTACCAATGAGGATGTCAAGGATATCGTAACCTCGCAGGCTCTTGCATTGCTTGAAGAAAAACACAATCCCGATGCGGATTTGCAGATTTTATCGGTTACTCAGGCTGATAACGGATATTACTGCCAATGCGAAAACTGTAAAGCTCTTGACGAAGCAAACGGCTCTCAGGCGGGCACGATGATAACTTTTGCAAACGAAATTGCAAAGCGCATCAAAGCTGACGGCAAATATGATAATCTTGCAATCGACACCTTTGCCTATCAATATACACGCAAGGCACCCACGGCTGTTGTACCCTGTGAGGATGTTATTGTTCGCTTGTGTTCAATAGAATGCTGCTTCGGTCATACTCTTGACGACCCCGACTGTGAGAGAAACATCTCTTTTATGAACGCTCTTTCAGAATGGAGTAAAATCTGCAATAGACTTTATATATGGAACTACAATCTTAACTGCGATGAAAGCATGAACATCTATGCAAACTTCGGTGTTATGCAGAGAAACACACAGATTTTTTATGAGCATAACGTGAAGGGCATATATCAGCAGGGTGTTTATTACATTTCCGAAAGCGACGGAGAATTCGGCGAAATGAAAACCTATCTGCTTTCAAAGCTTATGCAGAATCCTTACCTTGACTTTGACGAAGAAATGACAGGGTATATGACGGCGGTTTACGGCAACGGCGGAGTATATCTTAAAGAATTCATAGATATCGTAACGGAGCATGCCGTTACAAAATACAAGCATCTCTATATTGAAGAGGATTCACGCTTTTCGCTTCCGGGTATGATGCCGTGGGAAGTCAGCCGATGCGATGAACTTTGGGAAAAGGCAAAAGTTCAGGCGAAAAACGAAGAACAGTTGAGCCGTATACTCCGTTCGGAACTCTGCTGGAGATATTGGAAATGCTCCAATATGCGCTCGGAATTTTCGTTGTTTCAGCATCCGTATCTGTGGATGAAGGCAAGAAAAGACCTTTATAACGATTTTGTTAAATTCGGTATTACCCGAATGGGTGAAAGACCCGGACACGAGCTTTCCGATAACGATTTAAGGCATCTGACAAGAAGAATCTATACATGGATAACCCTTTATGATGAGCCGATATGGGATGCCATCAATCCCTATGCCGTTGCTTTCTATGAGCTTATGGAAAATCTTTATACAACCATGCATAAATGATGCGGATTAAAACTCAGGTAAAAATATGAAATATTACATAGCACAGTTTCTGGGAGTGCTTGTTACTCTGGGAGTAATACTGACCCTCCAATTAAAAAAGAAAAAGCAGATGCTTGTGGTGTCCGTTCTTGTCAACGTCCTCACCGCTGTGAACATTCTTTTGCTTGACGGCTTCAATTCGGGCGTTGTGGTCTGTCTTGTGGCTGTTCTTCAGCTTTTGATTTCAATATGGCACGAGTATAAAAAAACCGAGTCAGGCAATGCGAAAAAAATATTTTTTCTTGTTCTTTATGCGACAGGAGGGCTGCTGGGATATAAAATCCCTCTTGATTTGCTTTCAACCGTTGCGGCGATATTTTATATGCTCGCGGTGTTTCAGAAAAAAGAACAGAACATCAGGCTTATGCTTCTTGTGAATCTGTCACTGTGGACGGTTTATCATGGCATACTCGGCTCAACCGCCGTTTTTGCGCAGATTGCAGGCATTATTTCATCCCTCATAGCACTTTACAGATACAGAAATACCGATAAAAACAAAGGAGAAATAAAATGAACGGAATAAGTAGCTTTTTTCTTGCAATTCTTATTGCATACGGAAGCTTTGTTTCTCTTCTGGCAAACCCAAAAGCACCCGAAGATACGGGAGATTTCTCTCCTGTTGTCAGATTTATCGTAACGAGCGATTCTCATATCACCACAATCGGTGACATTCAGAGCTTCAGACTTCAGCGCATGGTTAAGCTAGGATACGATATTGCCGAAAAAGACGAAGAATATAACAAACTCGATGCGGTGCTTATCGCAGGCGACGTTACGGATATGGGAACAAAAATTGCCTTCGGAAGCATAAAGGCGGCAACAAAGCCGGTTATCAAAGAGGGCACACAGTTTCTTGCAACGGTTTCAACCTCTCACGATGACCGTAATCTGGGAAAAGAATCTCTTGAGCTTTACGAAGAGATTATGGGACAGGAAACGGATTTTCACCGTGTCATAAACGGCTTCCATTTTATCGGAGTTTCCGCCTCAAAAATTGAGGGCGAGCATTACAGCGAGTATCAGAAGGAATGGCTTGTTGAACAGATTGATCTTGCAGTTGCCGATGACCCTTCAAAGCCCGTTTTTGTTATTCAGCATGAGCATATTTCAAATACCGTTTACGGAAGCTCCGATTTTGAAGGCTGGGGAATGCCTGATTTTGCGGAAATTCTGA
The DNA here is from genome assembly GCA_045538055.1 of Acutalibacteraceae bacterium. Taxonomy (GTDB): domain Bacteria; phylum Bacillota; class Clostridia; order Oscillospirales; family Acutalibacteraceae; genus CAG-488. The sequence continues at coordinate 2,597 of JAZSQQ010000071.1, read as the reverse complement.
AGAAATATCCTCAGGTTATTGATTTTTCGGGTCATTCGCATTATCCCATTAATGATGCAAGGTCAATCTGGCAGGGCGAATATACCGCTCTCGGTACGGGCGGACTTTATTATACCGAGCTGACTGTTGATGACGTTAAAACTGTCCATCCGAAAAACTACAGAACCGTATCAACGTTCTGGGTTGTGGAAATTGATGCCGAAAACCGTATAAGACTCAGAGCTGTTGACCTTCTGTCAAAGGAATATCTTTGCGAATATATCCTTGAAAGTCCTTTTGAACGCAAATATACACCCGAACAGCAGAAAAAGCGTTCATCGCCTCCCACTTTTTACGGTGATGCATCGGTAAAACTGATAGGTAAAACAGTTCACTTTGATTCTGCTCAGTCAACAGACGGTATGCCGATATTCATTTACAGAGCATACACCGTTGATACCGAGGGCAACAGAGCTCCGGCTGGCAAAACCGTTCCCAAGTATTACAGATACAATGTTCCTGCAACAGTAAAAATCGATCTGGAGAACCTGCCCGAAGAGAATTACACACTTGAAATAGTTGCTGAAAACTGCTACGGAATGCAATCGGAACCTCTTAAAGCACAGTTTTAAGATATAAGGAGAATCTGGAAATGAAAAGAATATTGAAAAGAGTGACAGCTTTTATGATTTGTGCATCAATGCTCGCTTCAGCGTGTGCAGTCGGTGTTTCTGCGGCAACCGAAACGGATTGCGGCGGTAAATGTGAGCATTCACCCGTTATCGTTCTTCCGGGTATCAATCACTCGCCTACATATCTTTACGATGAAAACGATGAGCCCGTTATGTATAACGGCAATCACATCGGAAGCACCTTGCTTATTCTCAACGAGGCTGCTCTTTCGACAAATGCTATTGTAAAAGCAGTTGCAAGCGTTCTTGCAACGATTGTTTTTCAGACTAATGCAGGTCTTGACAAGGTTGCTTACAATCTTGTTTCGGATATTTTCAAATATCAGAGATGCGATGCGAACGGCGACCACGTTGAAAACCTCAAAACGCAAAGATGGAATTATTCACTTGAGCATATGAGTGAGGAAGACCTTGATTGGACCTACAGAATGGTTCCCATGCAGTCCTTAGTCAATGAAATCGGTGAAGAACATGTGTATTTCTTCACCTTTAACCTTGTCGGTGACCCGATGGATTCAGCAGATGACCTTGCGGAATATATCGAAATGGTAAAGGAACAGACGGGGCACGATAAGGTCTCGCTTCTTCCCGTCAGCCTGGGAGGCACAATTCTGACCGCATATCTTGATAAATACGGTCACAGTGAGCTTGACCAGATTGTTAACGCTGTTGCCTGCCTTGACGGCACCGATATTGTTGCGGATTTCTTTGCAAGAGAATGGCGACTTGACGATGAATATCTCTATCACGAATTCATAAAGCAGATATTTATTGAAAACGAAGGTGGTCCTACTCTCGGATATCTTATCAATTCACTTCTTCATATTATTCCCCGTTCAGGTGTTGATGCTCTTCTTTCGGGCGCAATCAGCGGTATTCTCGATACCCTTATGCTTAATTGTCCTCAGTTCTGGGCAATGCTTCCGTCATACAGGTACGATGCTCTTGCAGAGAGGTATCTCGGCGATAAGCCTGCTCTTAAGGCAAGAACAGACCGTTTCCAGACAGCAAGACTCAATCTTAAAGGAAATATTCTCAAGGCGGTTGAAGACGGTGTACGCGTTAATTCAATCGCAGGCTCAAATCTTGATCTCGGCGAAGAAATGTATACATATTTCAACATTGTTGCTTCAGCAGAGAAGGTAAATTCCGACGGTATTGTAAATCTCACATCAACAACTCTGGGTGCAACCGGTGCGGCAGGCGAGCAGACGCTTGACGACGTTGATTACGAAAGCAACACTTACTGCACCAATCCCGACCATAATCACGTTTCGCCTGACAATATGGTTGACACTTCAACTGCAATTCTTCCCGAAAACACATGGATTTTCCTTAACCAGCACCATGAGGTAGGCTATAACGATGTTGTTCTCAATCTTGCAAAGGCAATTTTTCTGGGAGAGGTAACGGATGTCAATGAAAATCCCGAAATGTATCCCCAATATAACGGCCCTTGTTATACGCAGAGTATCCGCCGATGGAAGCTTCCGGACGCAAAGAGAGTTGACCAAACCGGACTCAGCGAGGAAGATAAGGCAGAGCTTAATGCGGCAATAGCTGAGGGTGAAGCTGTACTTAAACTGACTGTTGCCGATCAACCGAGAGTTGAAGCCGCAGAAAAAAGACTTATTGCCGTTCTCCATAAGGTGGGTGCAGAAGGCTACGAAAACATTGAACCGGAAAAAGAATCAAAGCTTGACCTGATTCTTGAGGATATTACGTACGCAATGAGCAAAGGCTCACTTTTCCTTTTTGGCGGCGGCAGCCTCGTTGACAGGATTCTTTCTCCCGTAAGAAAGCTTATCGATTTGATATCAGGCAATTAAAACAAAAAGTCAAATGAAATAAAATTTTTACACAAAGCAGGCGGCGTTCCGGTGTTGCCTGCTTTTTATTTCGGGCTATTGACAACAACGCGGAAAT
>JAZSQQ010000086.1:0-17005 GCA_045538055.1 Acutalibacteraceae bacterium | reverse complement strand
CAAAAATAAACAGCCGCACGTGAGCGGCTGCTTGAAATAGTAATGCGTTGTCAAACTTCTATGCCCCTTTCAGGGGCTTTGCCTGTAGGTGCCCCTTATAGGGGCTGTGCAAACCACTAGTTTACTAGTGGTTATGATTATGAAGCCTTTCGGCTTGGCATTATCAGAAGTTTCTTGCAATTGCGTTTGCTGTAAGAAGCTTGATAATTGTGCGGAATGAAAAGAGAGACTTTTCTTTCGCAATCTCATCGAGCAATACTTCCTGAGCCTCATAATACATTTTTTCTTTTGACATATGATTCATTCCTTTCTTTTGTTTCGGTATTTCTCTTACCGTGGCTTCATTATAGCACCGGATTTTACCTTTGTCAAGCGTTTTGCACAAAGAAAATATGAATTGTTTGTTAATAATCACGAAACCATACGTAGAGTGATGTAAATATTATCAATATAAAATGCAATAAGCCACTGGAATTACTGTGAAAATTGACGAAAAACGAATCAACAGCCTTCATTTAAAATAATGAAGACTGTTGATTTTTTACAATTAATATACTTTAAATTCGGAAATTGTGGCAAATTCTCTGGTTTTTTCGATTACGAGTTTAATTCGCCTTGCTTCCATCGGTGCAATTATGCAAATCTTCTTTCTGCCAATTGTTGTACCTTTGTATATTTTGTGCCAATGCTTGTCGTAATAATAGTAAAGCGAGAATTTTTCAACCTGCTGTCCCGTGGCGATATTTTCGGCAAGTACAATTTTGTCAATTGAACGTACCTCTTTCATATCAACAATGATGGAAGTCTTGCGGTTATCGGGTGATGACTTGAAATATGATTTCCCTGAATTTATGAACTTTTCAGAATGAAGCTCGTCACTGCATCCGTTCGAAGTAAATTCAGCTCCTTCAGTAAAGTTTTCTTTAAATTCAAGCTCAAGCTGTGCACCGAGAGTAACAAGCTGTTCAAGATCTTTTTTGTCAATTCGTCCCGTGTGAGAAGGGGAAATGTTAAGGATAAAAGTACCGTTGTTGCCGACAGATTTGAAATAACTCATAACAGCGGTTGAAAGAACCTGAAGGCTTGAAGTTTCGTGGTCGTGGAAAAACCAACCGGGACGCATCTTCATGTCCATAATTGCGGGGAACCAGACAAGCTCCTTAGCTTTTTTTATCTTTTTGCGGCTGCCGAGGTCTGTCTGCACAAGCTTTACTGCAGGCGCATCGTTGATAAGCTCTTTTGGCACAACGCTCCATTCACTCTGTCTGCCGATTCCGGAATGGTTACCGCACCAACGGATATCAGGACCGCAGTTACATATCATTGCATTCGGCTGAAGCTCACGGATCGTTTTGTAATATCTTTCCCAATCGTAAGGCTGTTTACCGCTTTCGTCGCGTTCAAACCATACGCAGAAGATGTCTCCGTAATTTGTACAAAGCTCTGTCAGCTGATTTACAAAGAAGTCGTTGTATTTTTCTGTGCCGAAAGTGGGCTCGTGCATATCGTAAGGGGAGAGGTAGATTCCGAATTTGATATCCTCGTTTCTGCATTCTTCACTGAGCTCCCTGACCATATCGCCTTCGCCGTCAAGCCACGGTGAATTCTTTACGGTGTGTTCAGTATATGCACTCGGCCAGAGGCAGAATCCGTCAGAAAACTTGCAGGTAAGGATAAGCCCTTTCATTCCTGCTGACTTGATTCCCTTGACCCACTGCTTTGCAGAAAAATCTGCAGGCTTGAAGTATTTTTCGGGCTCGCGTCCCGAACCCCATTCGGTGTTGGTGAATGTGTTCATTCCGTAATGAATAAAGGCAATAAATTCAGTATCCATAAATTCAAGCTGTGCCTTTGACGGGACAACCGAATTAGCTTTTTTGATATAACTCTTGACTGCCATAGTATAAACCTCTTAAAGTTACAATAATTATCTGTTATTGTACCATTTTCGGTACTCAATTGCAATATGCACTTGTTGCAAATATGTGTTTTTTATAGTATAATTCAGCTATACTTTTATTGCGGAGAGATTTTATGCTCAGACTTATCACGGGACGCATATCAGGCGGCAAAACAACACGGATTTACGAAAAAATCAGAGCTATGGTTGAAAAGGATGAAAGCGTAATGCTTATCGTCCCGGAGCAGTATTCTTTTAAAACGGAAAAGACAATGCTTGAAATGTTCGGAGCTAAAGGTGCGGACAAGGTCGAAGTGCAGAGCTTCTCTTTCCTTGCCGAAAAGCTTCTTAAAAAGTACGTACTTAATTCTCTGCCTCGCCTGGATGACAGCACAAGAGCGTTGATGATGAGCCTCGCACTTGAAAGTGTTCACGATTCGTTGCAGGTGTACGGTAAACACAGATATTCGGCAGCTGTCATAACGCAGATGCTTAAAATGGTTAAGGAATTAAGACAGTGCTCGGTTTCTGCGCAGATGCTTCGCGATGCATCCCTGAAGCTTGGAAACAGTCTCCTTAAGTCAAAGGTTGACGAACTTTCCTTGGTTACAGAGGCGTATACGGCAATTGTTGAAAACAGCTATTTCGATGATGAATGTGCGCTTGATGTTCTTTGCAAAGTAATCGATGAACATAAAGATTTTGCAGGAAAAACAATTCTCTTTGACGGTTTCCGCGGTTATACAAGCCAACAGCTTGATGTTATGAAACGAATTTTTGCGCAGGCAGAGGATGTTTATGTAACGGTATGTGTGGATAAATCTTCGGAAGCTGACGGTTTTTCATCCTTTGCTCATACAAAACGCACATTGCGAAAACTTATAAACATTGCAAACGAAAATTCTGTTGCTATCGCACCCGTTGAGGTTGCAGATGAATTTATTGAAAAAAGATATAACAATCCCGAACTTGCTTTACTTGAAAAAAGCTTGTTTGAGGATGAATACGAAATATATGACAGTCCGACTGAGAATATAGTTATTTGCTCTGCGGAAGATTTTGAAAGTGAATGTGATTTCGTTGCCCATACGGTCAAAAAGCTCATTCGTACAGAAAACTTAAGATGCAGAGATATTGCCATCATCAGCCGAAGTGAGAGCAACTATACCCGTCAGCTCCGTGCAGCTCTTAAAAAGAACGGTGTGCCTGTTTTTGATGACAGACGTCAGCCGATACAGACTCAGCCTCTTGTTGAATTTGTGCTGAGTGCCGTGGATATTGCCGTCAGCGGATTTTCCTGTGACAGTGTTATGAGAGTTTTGAAAACAGGTCTTACAGACCTTTCTGTTGAAGAAATTTCAGAGCTTGAAAACTACGCTCTTATGTGGCAGATCAACGGTAACAAGTGGCTTGATGAGTGGACGGCACATCCCGATGGTCTTGGCAACAAAATGCTCGAAAAGGATCAGGCTAAGCTTGATAAAATAAATCTTTCACGAAAAGCAGTTGTTGAAGAATTACAGAAGTTAAGGCTTGAGCTCAGAGAATGTAACGGTCTTACGGCTGCACAGGCGATTTACAGGCTTCTTGTGAAGATGAATGTGCCTGAAAATCTTAAATCGCTTGCATTGCGGCTTCACGAAAAGGGCGAAACTGACCTTGCAAATGAGCAGGACAGAATATGGGATGTTGTTATCGAAATTCTTGACCGCATCGCATCTTCTCTTGAAAAAACTAATCTCCAGACGAAGCGCTTCAACGAGCTTCTCAATCTCATTGTGTCGATGTATACAATAGGCAATGTGCCTCAGGGACTTGATGAAATTGTTATCGGCAGTGCCGACAGAGTCAAAACAACTGCACCGAAAGTTGTTTTTGCTGTCGGTGTGAATGACGGTTTGTTCCCGATGATTCCTACAGCAAACGGAATCCTTACGGATGAAGACCGCAGAATCCTTTCAGAACTCGACCTTAAAATGGACGATAATTTTGAAGAAAAAATGATGGAAGAGCGTTTTATTGCCTACAGTACGCTCTGCAGTCCGTCAGACAAACTCTACGTCACATATTCGCGAAAGGATATTACGGGAGCACAGCTTACTCATTCGGAACTTGTGACACAGATCAAGCAGATTTTTCCGAAGGTGACTGTTGTTGATACGGTAGTAACTCCCGAAATTGATTTTGTTGAAGGCGATGCGGCGGCGTTTGAGCTTATGGCAAAGCTGACACCGAAGGGTGGCGTTATGCAAAAAACTCTCGAGAAGTATTTTTCTTCAAGAGATGATTATAAGGACAGAGTTTCTTCTTTGAAACGTGCTGTTAAAAAAGACGATTTTTCGATTGAGGACAAGGATATTTCAAAGAAACTCTTCGGAATGGATATGTATATGTCCGCTTCAAGGGTGGAGGTTTTTCATAAGTGTCCGTTCCAGTATTTCTGCAAATACGGACTCAATGCACAGCCGAGAAAGGTTGCGGAGCTTGACCCGATGCAGAAGGGTACAGCTATTCACTACATCCTTGAAAATCTTATTGCGGCTTACGGCAGTAACGGCCTTTGTGAAATGGCGAAGGAACAGCGGGATAAGTGTGTTATCGATATGCTTGAAGCTTATTTCAGCGAAATTCTTGTTCCCGGTGAGGATATGGGCGAACGATTTAATTATCTTTACCGTCAGCTCGGCTTTATTGTCTGCGAGGTTGTGGACAGGCTTGTTGCCGAATTCTCGGTAAGTGAATTTGAACCCGTTGCCTTTGAACTTAAAATCGATAACGACGGCGAAATTCCTGCTTATGAAATTGCACTTCACGACGGCGGAACTCTTAAAATCAAAGGCTCAATAGACAGAGTAGATGTTATGACACAGGGCGACGAGTCCTTTGTCCGTGTTGTTGACTATAAGTCAGGCGGTAAAAAGTTTGACCTTAACGAGGTTTTCAACGGTCTTAATATGCAGATGCTGATTTATCTTTTTGCAATCTGGCGAAGCGGATTCAGAGATTATAAGGATATAAAGCCTGCCGGGATTTTGTATATGCCTGTCAACGCTCCGTATGCAAGTGTCGGCCGTGACGAGGGCGAGGACGAGATTCAGGCACAGAAACAGAAAGCGACAAAGATGAGCGGAATGGTGCTTGATGACAGCCGCGTTATCTATGCGATGGATAGCCGTCTTTCGGGCGATATTGTACCTGCGTCAGTCAAAAAAGACGGCGAAAATTCCGGTACGCTTATTTCACTCAAGCAGATGGGGCTACTTATGAAGAGGGTTGAAAAAATCCTTGAAGATATGGCGGTAAGTCTTCACGAGGGTGAGATTGCAGTCCGTCCCGCATTTGCACAGCTGACCTCAAGTCCTTATCACGATGTTTGCAAATACTGTGATTATAAGGATGTCTGCGGTCTTGATGAAGATACAAAGAAAAAAGAAATATTTAAAATAAAACACGATGACAGCCTGAGGATGCTTGGAGGTGAGGACGATGCCTGAATGGACCCTTGAACAGAAAAATGCAATAGATTCACGTAACGGTACTGTCCTCGTTTCTGCCGCTGCAGGCTCTGGCAAAACTGCCGTGCTCGTTGAACGTGTTATCCGTCGGCTTACGGATAAGGAAAAGCCTTGCTCTGCGGACAAGCTTCTTATTGTAACATTCACACGTGCGGCTACTCAGCAGATGAGGGAAAGAATTTTCAAAGCAATCAGTGACGAGCTACGAAAAAATCCTTCCGATGAGCATCTTAAACGTCAGCTTATGATGCTTCCTTTTGCCAAAATCAGTACGATAGACAGCTTCTGCAACGATATAGTTAAATCTAATTTCCACGAGCTTGAGCTTTCACCCGATTACAAGTTAATTGAGGGTGCACAGCTCAAAATCCTTGAAGCTGAAGCTGTCAGCAGAACTCTTGACGAGTTTTATAAAGAAAATTCACCTGATTTCTGTGAGCTTGTGAATATACTTGCAAGCGGCACAGACGACACTGCACTCAGTGATTTGATTCTGAAACTTTACAGACATTCAATAGCTTTCGCAAGACCCGATGCTTGTCTTGATTCCTTGATGATGCCGTATCGTGAGAAAGGCTCCTTAACTCAGACAAGCTGGGGCAGGGTAGTGCTTCTTCACTCGCTGAATGTAGTCGGCAGGTGTTTACGTATTGTAGAAATGATGCTTAAATGCCTTGATGAAGACGAAACCGTCAACGAAAAGTATGGTGCGAGTGTCCGTGAAACAGATATGTGTGTCCGTGAGCTGTATGAGCTTATGCTTAATAACAAATGGGACGAAACAATTGAAGCCTTGCAGGCTCTTAAATTGCCTTCACTCGGCAGGCTTCCTAAGGGTTATTCCTCACCACAGGCTGAATTTATAAAAGCGCAGAAAAAGGCGGTTACAGAACAGCTTAAGAAAAAGCTTCCGCCGTATTTCTGCGTAACCGAAGAGGAACACAAGGGCGATATGGAATACCTTGAACCGATAGCCGGTAAGCTGATTAGTGTTGTTAAAAGGTATTCGGAAATCCTTTGGGAAGAAAAAACAAAAATCAATGGTGTGGATTTTTCGGATATAACACACCTTGCACTTAAATTGCTTGTTTCTTTTGATGAAGACGGTAATGCACACAAAACTGACCTTGCAAAAGAGTTTTCAGAAAGATTCGATGAAATACTCGTCGATGAATTTCAGGATATCAACGAATTGCAGAATACTTTGTTCAGTGCGGTTTCAAAAGACGACAGTAATATGTTTATGGTTGGCGATGTCAAGCAGAGTATTTACCGTTTCCGTCAGGCGATGCCTGAAATTTTCCTCAGCCGACGCGATGTGCTTGAGGATTATGTCGAAAACAATTATCCTGCCAAAATAACACTTGACCGTAATTTCCGAAGCCGCGAGGGTGTAACTGAAAACATTAATTTCGTTTTCCGTCAGCTTATGTCAACGGAAGTCGGTGGACTTGATTACGATGAAAAAGAAGCTCTTGTTGCAGGTGCTAAAGATTATAAGGATTGCGATTTTCCGCAGGCTGAGCTTCATATAGTCGGTTCACTTGAGGACGGTAGCAGCGTCAGCCGTGAAATTGAAGCGCAGCATATTGCACAAACCATTAATTCAATAATTAAAGACGGTATGCTTGTAAGCGATAAGGACGGTCAGCGACCGGTTACGTACAGAGATTTCTGCATCCTTATGAGAGCAACGGGCGGCGGAAGGGCAGAGCTTTACGCAGATGTCCTTGCGCAGAACAATATTCCTGCATACGTTTCGAATAAGACGGGTTTTTTCTCTTCGACAGAGGTAAGCACTGTTATAAACCTTATGAGAATCGTAGACAATCCGCTTCAGGATATACCGCTTCTTGCTGTAATGCTTTCAACGATTTACGGCTTCACGGCAGATGAACTTGCAAAAATGCGAATCGATGAAAGGAAAAAACCACTTTATCACTGTGTACTCAATGCCGCAGATAACGGCAATAAAATATGCATCGGTTTCCTTGAAAAGCTTGATAATCTCAGAATACTTTCATCAACTCTTTCCTGTTCGGAATTTGTCCGTGAGCTTTATGAGATGACGGGCTTCAAGGCAATTGCATCGGCACTTAAAAACGGCTCTCAGCGTAATGCAAATCTTAATATGCTTCTTGACTATGCCGTTAAATACGAAGAATCGGGCAAAAGAGGACTTTCGGGCTTTATCAGATTTATTGATAAGGTTCAGCGTCAGGACGGTGACCTCGAAAGTGCGTCCGATGTTTCGGAGGCAGCGGATGTTGTCCGCATTATGACGATTCACAAAAGTAAGGGTCTTGAATTTCCTGTCTGTATACTTGCCGATCTTAATAACTCGTTTACAAACGATAATCAGAGAAGTGTAGCTGCTTTTCATCCCGATTTCGGCATCTGTTTTGATCGAAGAGATTCGCAGACAAAGTGTAAATATTCAACCGTAGGTAAAAAAGCACTCGTTCTTGCAGAAAAAGCGTCTTCTGCTTCTGAAGAGCTTCGCGTTCTTTATGTTGCAATGACACGAGCCAAAGAACGTCTTATCTGCGTTACCCGTTATGATAATATCGAAAACAAACTGGCAGATCTTGCTCTTTGTGTCGGTGAAGAACAGTCAATCAATTCTTTCGACGTGCTTAATAAAAACTCAATGGCTGACTGGATTCTTATGTCTTTCTTTCGTCATCCCGATGCTTCAAAGCTTCGTGTTTTGACAGGATATGACGAAATGAAAACCTTGCCTTGTTCGCAAAAACTTTCGGTAAGTGTTATCAATTCCGTAAGCGAAGCTGAAAAAACAGACGAATCGGAAGACGAGGTAAAGCCTGATGAGGAACTGCTTGCTGAAATTAAGAAAAGAGTAGAGTATGATTATCCGTATGCCGATCTTGCCTTCGTTATGGCGAAAAGTGCCCCGTCCGATCTGGATGCACAAGGCTTCAGCACGCAGTATTTCGCGTCAAGAAAACCGCAATTCCTAAGCAAGTCCGGTATGAATCCTGCTTCAAGAGGTACTGCAACTCATAAATTTATGGAATTCTTCGATTATGATGCTCCGTTTGACGTCGATATGCAGATTTCGCGTATGGTTTCGGAAAGACATCTTACTGAAGCTGAGGCAGATGTGCTTGAGAGAAACAAGCTTAAAAAGTTTTTCGAAAGTGAAATCGCACAGCGCATCAGAAATTCACCGAAGCTATTCAGAGAGAAAAAGGTAACCGTCGGAATCAAGGCAGGCGAGCTTTATCCTGAACTTCCCGAAAACCTTCGCGGTGAGCTTGTTGTTGTGCAGGGTTACGTCGACTGTGCATTTGTCGAAAACGGTGAGCTTGTTATAGTTGACTATAAAACAGACAGAGGAGTAACGATGCAGGAACTCTGCGAACGATACAGAGGACAGCTTAAAATGTATGAATTTGCACTTTCTGAGTGTACGGGAATGGCTGTCAGGGGTACTCTGATTTACTCTTTTGAAAATGCTGAATATATTGCTTTATAAAAAATAAAAAAAACAGTTGCATTTTTGAAAATTGTGTGATAAAATAGCTTCTGCGTGAATATTACGAAAGAGGTGACACTAATGAAGGAAGGAATCCATCCTAAGTACGAAAAGACAGTTGTTCGTTGTGCTTGCGGTAATGAGATAGAAACTCGTTCTACCAAGGAGAATTTGCGTGTTGATATTTGCTCAAAATGTCATCCGTTCTTCACAGGTAAGCAGAAGCTTGTTGATACAGGCGGACGTGTTGACCGTTTCAATAAGCGTTTCAATTTGTCAAAATAATTTGATGAAGATAAGGCGGTGCTTTTGCGCACCGCCATATTTTTTAGGTGGTGACACAGTTGGAATACAGAACAATACTTAACGAAGCGAACGATGAATTCATCGAACGAAAATCAAGGTTTATAGGCTATATAAAGCCTGTGACAATGCAGGAAGAGGCTGTCAGCTTTATAAATGAAATAAAGTCAAAGCATTGGGATGCGACCCATAATGTTTACGCCTATGTCCTTCGTGAAGGACAGGTGCGCCGATATTCCGATGACGGTGAGCCTCAGGGTACGGCGGGAATTCCCGTGCTTGATGTTTTGCTTAAAGAAAATGTTACTGACTGTGTTGTTGTAGCAACAAGATATTTCGGAGGTACGCTTCTCGGCGCAGGCGGACTTGTGCGCGCGTATTCACATACGGCAAAAATTGCCGTTGATGCAGGTAAGGTTATAACAATGAAGCTCTGCAAGGTGCTTAAGGTTACCTGTGACTATAATTTTTACGGCAGACTTAATTCGTTCATCCCTGAAATGGGTGGCGTGATTGACGATACGGAATTTGCGGATAACGTGACCGTTACCTTCAAACTGCCTGTCGGCGATGTGGCTTCTTTCGACGCAAAACTTGTTGATATGAGCTTCGGCAAGTTCCATACTGAAGAAATTGGAGAAGAATTTAAATATTTTTAAATTTTTTAAAGGAAAAAGAACTTTTTTGGAGTATATAATAAATAGAGAAGTAAACAGGAGGGATGACAGTGAAAACGGTAAGAGAGATTACTTGCGAAAACGAGCATAAAATCTTAAGTGCAAACGCTTCTTTTGCGGATGAAAGCCGCGGAAGATTGCGCCCTGAAGAGGAATGCGAACTCCGCACCTGCTTCCAGCGCGACCGCGACCGTGTAATTCACTCGAATTCATTCCGCAGACTTAAGCATAAAACTCAGGTTTTTCTGTCGCCTCAGGGTGACTATTACCGAACAAGACTTACTCATACTCTTGAGGTCGCACAGATTGCAAGGACAATCGCAATTGCGCTCGGACTTAATGAAACCCTGACGGAAGCAATTTCGCTCGGTCACGATTTGGGACATACTCCCTTCGGTCACGCAGGTGAAAGAGCGCTCAACAGTGTCTGCGACGGAGGTTTCCGTCATTATGAGCAAAGTCTGCGCGTTGCAGATGTTATTGAAAAGGAAGGCAGGGGACTTAACCTCACATTGGAAGTGCGCGACGGAATCGAACGCCACACTTCAGGTAAGGAAGCATTTACGCTTGAAGGCAGAATTGTCCGTCTTGCCGACCGTATTGCATACATAAATCACGACATTGACGATGCCGTCCATGCACGTGTGCTAAAAGAAACCGATATCCCGGCAGATATCCGCGAAACTTTGGGGCAGAATAAATCACAGCGAATCAACAAGCTTGTTCTTTCTGCTGTAAATAACAGTAAAAACGATATCATTCTCGGCGAGGATTGTGCGGATGCTTTTGCAACTCTGCACAGCTTTATGTTCGAAAGAGTGTATACGAATCCCGTTTGTAAGGGCGAGGAAGCAAGAGCTATTGAAATGATCAAGTGGCTATATGAGTATTTCCTCTCAAATCCTGATGAAATGCCGTCAGAGTATAAGGTGATTCGTGAAAAAGAAGGTGTTGAACGTGCCGCCTGCGACTATATTGCAGGTATGACGGACAGATACGCTGTTCATACTTTCGAAGAACTCTTTGTTCCTCGCTCGTGGGTGGTTATGAAGGGGGATTGAAATGGCAATAAGTGACGAATTCCTCGCTGAATTAAGAGCAAGGACAGACATCGAAAGTGTTATTTCTCCCTATGTGAATCTTTCTAAAAGAGGCAGACTTGTTAAGGGCCTTTGCCCTTTCCATAACGAAAAAACACCGTCATTCACCATATATACCGACAGTCAGTCATTCTTCTGCTTCGGTTGCGGTGCAGGCGGAGATGCGATAACCTTTGTCCGCAGGATCGAAAATCTCGACTATGTTGAAGCTGTTAAGGTTCTTGCCGAGCGTGCAGGTATGAAGATGCCGGAAGACGGATACGACGATTCAATCGCAAAGCACAGGCAGAGAATTCTTGCGGCAAACAGAGAAGCGGCAAAGTTTTTTCACAGCACAATGATGTCGCCACAGGGCAAAATCGGTCTTGATTATTTCCTCGGCAGAGGACTTACAATGCAGACAATCAGGCATTTCGGTCTTGGTTATGCGCCCGATTCGTGGGATGCTCTTCTGAAACATATGCGTTCAAAAGGCTTTACAAATCAAGAGCTTTTCGACGCTAACCTTGTAAGAATGAGTACAAAGAGCGAAAAAACACACTATTACGATAATTTCAAAAACAGGGCAATGGTGCCGATTATCGACCTTCGCGGAAACGTGATTGCTTTTGGCGGACGAGTCCTTGATGATTCAAAGCCGAAGTATATCAACACTTCCGATACGATGGTTTACAAAAAGAGTAACGGCGTTTTTGCGCTGAATTTTGCGAAAAACGGCAATCCTTCGCAGATGATAGTTGCAGAAGGTTATATGGACGTTATCGCTTTGCATCAGGCAGGTTTTACGAATTCAATAGCCTGTCTCGGAACGGCGCTTACGCAGGAGCAGGCAAGGCTTGTTTCACGCTATGCGGATGAGGTTGTGCTTTCTTACGACTCTGACGAAGCCGGACAGAAGGCGACCAAAAGAGCGATTGAAATTTTCAGCAAAACGGGTGTCAAAATCCGTGTCCTGAAGCTTACCGGCGGTAAGGACCCCGATGAAATTATCAAAAAGTTCGGTAAAGAAAAATTCAGAAGCCTGATAGACGGTGCGGCGAATGATATTGAATACAGCATCCTTCGTGAACGCGATAAATACGACCTTGATTCGATAGACGGTAAGACGAAATTCCTTACAGCAATCGCGGCAACTCTTGCTACGGCAAATCCGATTGAGCAGGATGCCTATGCGGCAAAGCTTTCAACAGAAATGCAGATAAGCAAGGATGCGATAATGCTCGAAATCAAACGTGCATATAAACGCAAGGCGGAAGCTGACAAAAAGCTTCGTTTTAACGAGATTGTCAAGGAAACCGTAACTCCGAAGGATGAAATAAATCCCGAAAGGGCAAAGCACATCAGGGCAACAAGGGCGGAAGAAACTCTTCTGTCAAGTCTTATGCTTAATCCTGATTTTTATAAAAAAATCAAGGACGAGCTTAATGAGGATTTGTTTATAACAGACTTTAACAAAAGGGTTTACAAAGCTTTGTCAACACGCCTTGACGAGGGTAGGAGCATTGAACTTTCAATGTTCTGCGCAGAATTTAGTCCCGAAGAAATGGGCAGACTTGCTCAGTTTGAAGCTATGGGAAGTGCTATCAGCAATACCGTTGCCGAATGCAACGATTGTATAAAAGTTTTAAAACAAGAAAAAGCGAAAGCCTCGTCAGTAAATGCGGCGGAGCTCAGCGATGAAGATTTCAGAAATCTGTTCAAAAAGACGGACGACAAATAAAGGAGAACTGTTCATGGAAAAATTAACACCCACACCTACATCGGAGAAAAAATCACCTCTCAAGCTCCTTCTTGAAAAGGGCAAGGTGACAGGAAAACTCACATCTCAGGAAATTGACCAGGCTCTTATTGATATGGATATCGATATTGAAGAGCTTGACAAATTTTATGAAACTCTTGAAAATCAGAATATTGAGCTTATAGATGACCTTTCAAATATCGACCTTGAAAGCGTAGATTTCAATATGGATATGCCGAAATCTGCCGAGCTTTCAACAGAAGACGTTGACGACAAGGGACAGGGTAATGACGACCCCGTTAAGGTTTATCTTAAGGAAATCGGTCGTATTCCTCTTCTTACGGCTGAGGAGGAAATTGAACTTGCTGTCCGCATCGTTGACGACGACGAAAGCGCAAAGAAAAGACTTGCCGAGGCTAACCTTCGTCTTGTTGTTTCAATCGCAAAAAGATACGTCGGCAGAGGTATGCACTTCCTTGACCTTATTCAGGAAGGTAACCTCGGTCTTATCAAGGCGGTTGATAAGTTCGACTATACAAAGGGCTTCAAGTTCTCAACTTATGCAACATGGTGGATCCGTCAGGCTATAACGAGAGCTATCGCTGACCAGGCAAGAACAATCCGTATCCCTGTTCATATGGTTGAAACTATCAATAAGGTTAAGAAGACAAACAGCCAGCTTCTTCATAAAAACGGCAGAGACCCGAGTGCAGAAGAAATTGCAGCTGAGCTTGGTATGCCCGTTGCAAAGGTAAGAGAAATCCTCCGTGTTGCGCAGGAGCCTGTTTCTCTTGAAACACCGATCGGTGAAGAGGAAGACAGCCATCTTGGCGATTTCATCCCCGACGACGATGCTCCGGCACCGGCAGACGCAGCTTCAATCCTTCTTCTTAAGGAACAGCTTGACGAGGTTCTCAAGACTCTTACTCCGAGAGAAGCAAAGGTTCTTATGCTTCGTTTCGGTCTTGAGGGCGGACATCCTCATACTCTTGAAGAGGTTGGTAAGGAATTTGACGTTACACGTGAGCGTATCCGTCAGATTGAAGCTAAGGCTCTCCGTAAGCTCCGTCATCCGAGCAGAAGCAAGAAGCTCAAGGACTTCCTTGATTAATAACAAACACCGTTTCGCCGCATAAAATACTATGAGGTGAAAAAATGAAACGGTGCAGAAAAATAATAATCCCGACTGTTGCAGTGATTTTGCTCGCAGCAGTCGGGTTTTTCGTCTTTTTGGAGTTAAGAATAAAAAGTGTCAGGGAAGATATATCAATTCTTGAAGCCAACAGTGTTTCTTCCTCGGCACTTTCACAAGGTCTTGAAAAAGCACTGAGGGATTACAAGTTGAATTACGACGACATAGTAAGCTTTACGTACGACTCCGAAGGTAACATAAAATCTCTTTCAACAGATATGGTAGCACTTAATACCCTTGGCGGTCAGATAGGCTCAAACACAGATAAATATATAGACAACATCGGGACATACAAGGTTTCTCTTCCTCTTACATCGCTTCTTGGCGGTCAGTTGTTTTCAGGTATCGGTCCTCATGTATCGTTTTATATCACGATGAGAGGTCTTACATCGACAAAGTTTGAAAATCATTTTGAATCGGCAGGTGTAAATCAGACGAGACACAGGATTGTCCTTGATGTCACGGTGAAAACAAGTATTGTTTTTGCAGGAAAGGTGAGTGTCGTTGAGTATAATTCTGATGTCTTTATAGCGGAAAGTATAATTGTCGGTGTAACACCGGACACATTTGCGGATTTTTAATATTGTAAAACAGTCAGCTTTTTGGTATAATAAATTTATATAACCGATAGGGAAGTGTCACTATGGCAGATTTTGAAAATGCAAAAAAAAGAGCTGAGGAGCTGAGGGATATTCTCAACTACCACAGCCATAAATATTATGTCGAGGACAGCCCTGAAATTGAGGACTTTGAATACGACAGGCTTATGCGCGAACTTTCGGATATTGAAGATAAATATCCCGAGCTTGTAACTCCCGATTCACCGACAAGGAGAGTCGGCGGTAATGCTGACGGTCAGTTTGAGCCTGTTGAACACAGCGTTCAGATGGCAAGCTTACAGGATGCATTCAGCGTTGATGAGCTTATTGCATTTGATAAAAGAGTCCGTGAAGTTGTCAGTGATGCCGTTTACGTTGTAGAGCCGAAAATTGACGGTCTTTCCGTTTCTGTTGAGTATGAAAACGGTGTGTTCTTCCGAGGCTCGACGAGAGGTGACGGCATAGTCGGAGAAAATGTCAGTGCAAACCTTTGCACGGTAGGTTCAATTCCATTAAAAATAAAAGAAAATCTTCCGTCAATCGAGGTGCGCGGAGAAGTTTATATGCCGCGTGACGTGTTCATAAAGCTCGTTGAACAGCAGGAGAATAACGAAGAAAAACCTTTTAAAAATCCGCGTAATGCAGCCGCAGGCTCACTCCGTCAGAAAAATCCGAAAATCACGGCAACAAGAAAGCTTGATATTTTTGTTTTTAATATTCAGCGTGTTGAGGGCAAGGAGCTCACAAGCCACAAGCAGTCACTTGATTATCTTAGGGAGCTTGGTTTCAAAACAGTCCCGTTCTATACTCTTTGTAATAACATTGATGAAGCGATTTCCGAAATTAACCGAATCGGCGAAATAAGAGGCACTCTGCCTTTTGATATCGACGGCGCTGTTATTAAGGTTGATAATTTTGCTCACCGTGAACAGCTCGGAAGTACATCAAAGTTCCCGAAATGGGCGGTTGCGTTCAAATATCCTCCCGAAGAGAAGCAGACAAAGCTTATCGATATCGAAATCAATGTCGGCAGAACGGGTGTTCTTACTCCGACGGCTGTTTTTGAACCCGTACTCGTTGCAGGCTCAACGGTAAGCCGTGCTACGCTTCATAATCAGGACTTTATCGCGGAAAAGGATATCCGCATAGGCGATACCGTAATTATCCGAAAAGCGGGCGATATCATCCCTGAGGTACTCAATGTTGTCAGCCACGGTGAGGGTGCAGAGCCTTATGTTATGCCGGAAATCTGTCCGTCCTGCGGCGCAAAGGTTGTCCGTGAAGAAGGGGAGGCGGCTGTGCGTTGCCTTAACACGGAATGTCCTGCTCAGCTTCTTCGGAATCTCATCCATTTCTGTTCAAGAGATGCAATGGATATTGAAGGCCTCGGTGAAAGCAACCTTGAGCTTTTCGTAAATGAAGGTCTTATCAAAAATCCTGCGGATATCTATTCCATTAAAGAGGAGCAGATTATACCTCTTGAAAGAATGGCAGAACAGTCCGCAAAGAATATCGTTGAAGCTGTGAACAAATCGAAAGAAAATGACCTCTCAAAGCTTGTATTTGCTCTCGGAATCCGTCACGTAGGTCAGAAGGCGGCAAAGCTTCTTTCTGAGCGATTCGGTACTATGACGGGCATTATGGAAGCCTCTTTTGACGATATAATGACGATTGACGGTTTCGGCAAGATTATAGCTGAAAGCGTTGTTGACTATTTCAATATGCCGCAGACAAAGGAACTTATTGACAGGCTTATGGCTGCAGGTCTTAACATGAAGTCCCTCAAGGAAGTCAAGGATATGCGCTTTGCAGGCAAGACTTTTGTGCTTACGGGAACGTTGCCGACTTATTCAAGAAAAGAAGCAGCAGAAATAATCGAAAGCTTCGGAGGCAAGACAGCTTCTTCCGTTTCTAAAAAGACAGATTACGTCCTTGCAGGTGAGGAAGCAGGCAGTAAACTCAAAAAAGCAACCGACCTCGGGATAACAATAATATCCGAAGAAGACCTGAACGAAATGATAAAATAATTAAACACGTTAAAACTAAATTCAGAAAATACCAAGGCGGGGATTGACCTCTGACTTGAACATTATAACAAATTCGAGTTTATCGGGATGTTTGATTTTGCACAATCTATATCTTTGTGCGTAGGGACAGGCCTCCCGGACTGTCCGTAGATTCTGCTGCATATCGGACGGTCGAGGACGCCCGTCCCTACTCGTCCTACTAAAGTCGGTGCTATAATTTCAGCGTCGTAGACCCTTAATGTTTGCGACGCAAACGCATCATTAGCGAAGCGACATCATTCATCATATCCGCATCGCGGATATATCATTGCAAAGGTATCGCCTTTGCTCTACAAATCCGAATTATTCGGGGCGTTTTGAATTGTGCTTATGATTGAATAATGCGAACCTCCACTTGTCAGGTGATTCCCCTGTTAGGGGAAATGTCTGCGAAGCAGACAAAAGGGTGCCTGTTT
>JAZSQQ010000029.1:0-63174 GCA_045538055.1 Acutalibacteraceae bacterium | reverse complement strand
CAAAAATAAACAGCCGCACGTGAGCGGCTGCTTGAAATAGTAATGCGTTGTCAAACTTCTATGCCCCTTTCAGGGGCTTTGCCTGTAGGTGCCCCTTATAGGGGCTGTGCAAACCACTAGTTTACTAGTGGTTATGATTATTAAGAAATTGTAAAATGATTAAGATAACGTAAAAAAATCTGTTTTTACTCTTGTAAAAATCTTTCAAATAGTTTAAAATACTTGTGTTATGCCGTACCTTGCGGCGAAAACATAAGTAAAGGATGAAAATTATGGCTATCGAAAAGTCAAAGGCTGAGCAGTATCGTGACGAACGTAAGGCACGTATTGCAGAAGCAGCAAAGAAAAATGCAAAAGATATGCAGAAGAAAAATGCAACAAAGAAGGTTGTAAAGAAGGTTGTTGCAATCGTTCTTGCAGCTGCAATCGCTCTTGGTGCAGTAGCAGTTGCTCTTAACTACTACGGTGTTTGGGACAGAACCTTAAGAGCAGGTTATGTGGGTTCTGAGGACAAGTTCTCAATGGCTGAGTATGAGTATCATTACTGGGCAACATATAACACATTGATGAACCAAGTTTCTAACCAGTACTCAACAGGCATCAATTATAACTACGATACAAACCTTCCCCCCGATAAGCAGACATCAACTGCTGAAGATGAGAAGGGTAACCCGATTTCCTGGGTTGAGTTTATCCGTAAGCAGACACTTGACGATATCAAGCGTTATAACATCTATTATAACGAAGCTGTTAAGATGGGTCTCGGCGAGCTTACAGCTGCAGATGAGAAGCAGATCGATGAAACAGTTAACAGCCTCCGCGAGCAGGCTTCAGGTTCATCAACAGAAGGCTCAACACAGCCGAAGTACACACTCAATGCTTACCTTCGTATGAACTTTGGCGAATATATGAACGAAAGCTTCCTTCGTAAGATTATGGAGAAGGAAATTATCGCTCAGAAGTATCTTGAAGCAAGACTTAAGGAAATCGCAGCTTCATATGACCAGAAGGATATCGACGCTGAGTATAACAAGGATAAGAGCTCTTTTGACCTTGTTGACTTCCGTTTGTATGCGTTCTCAAAGACAACTCTTACAGCTGAAACAGGCGAATCAAAGACAGCACTTGAAAAGCGTCAGAAGGAAGCTGACGAAAAGGTTAAGAAGGATGCAGATGCATTCCTTGCAGCTGTTACAGACGAAGCTACATTCCTTGCAAAAGCAAAGGATCTTAATAAGGATAACAAGGAATACGACGAAGATTCAGCAACTAACGGCAGCAGTACACTTAAGTCAGAAGCAACAAACATTTCAAAGGATCTTGGCGAGTGGGCATTCAATGCCGACACAAAGGTTAACGATAAGAAAATCTTCACATCAGCTGACGGTTCAAAGTATTATGTAGCTCTTCTTACAGCTAAGCCGTATCAGGTTGAAACTGTAAGCGTACGTCATATCCTTTTCTCAAACTCAGATGCACAGACAGGCGAAAAGCTTTCAGCTGATGAGATTGCACAGAAGGAAAAGGATGCAAAGGCTGTTCTTGACGAGTGGTCAAAGGGCGACAAGACTGAAGACAGCTTTGCAGCTCTTGCAACAGAGCATACAGAAGACACCGGTTCTGCACAGTCGGGCGGTCTTTATGCAAACGTTCGTCCGGGCCGTATGGTTCCTGAGTTTGATCAGTGGATCTTCGACAAGAACCGTAAGGCAGGCGACACAGAAATCGTTGAAACAGTTTACGGTTACCACGTAATGTACTTCGTTTCTAATGACGGCAAGTACTACGATGCAACAATCAGAAACTCAAAGGCACAGATTGACCTTCAGGCAGAGCTTGATGAGCTCTTCAAGGCAGATGACTATAAGCTTACTTACGGTCCGCGTACAGTTGAGTATGCAGAGAAGAAGTTGAACGACAGAATCGCAACTATCATCGCACAGCAGGCAGCTCAGCAGTCATACGCTCCGCAGTATTAATTCAATCAAAACAAAAGACCGAGGCTTTAAAACCTCGGTCTTAATTTTTTAAGCTTCTTTGAAGTGAACCATAAAGTTCATACCGCCGTTGATGTCACCGCCGATTGTGAGGTTTACACCTGCATTCATAAGCAATGCACCCGAATAAACTTCACCGTCATCTTCGTTAACATACATCTTGTTTTCGTCAAGACCCTTGAGTCTTACGTTAAGGAAGTTGTGCGGAGTACGGTTTTTGATAACAACGGTAAGCAGTGTTTCACTCTTGTCCTTGGACACGAATGACCACGCACACTTGAATTCATCCTCTGTCGGAGCAATGATTCTGTAAAGGTCACCGTAGTGAGTAAGGTCGTAATATTTGTGATAAAGTGCAGAAGTCTTCTTAACAATTTCCTTGTCCTCATCGGTGAGGTGCTTCGGGTCAAGCTCGTAACCGAAGGTACCCCAGAGTGCAACAGCAGCTTTTGTTTCAAGTCCTGTTCGGTTGCAGGCTGAAACGTGAGCACCCATACTTGAAGCCGGATAACACATCGATGTGCCGAACTGAATTCTCAGTCTTTCGATCGGGTCGGTGTTGTCCGAGCACCATGTCTGCGGCATATAGTAGAGAATACCCGGGTCGTATCTTCCGCCACCGCCTGCACAGCTTTCGAAGAGAATGTCAGGGAATGCGGAGGTGATTCTGTCCATAAGCTCGTATGTGCCGAGGATGAATCTGTGGAAGAATTCTTTCTGATGCTTCTTGTCAAGCCCCATTGAGGCAGGCTCGGAAATCGGACGGTTGTAGTCCCATTTAAGGTAAGCGATGTTGTTCTTTGAAAGCACGTCGTACATCTGGTTGAAGATGTTGTCACGGACGTCCTGTCTTGTCATGTCGATAACATATTGCTGTCTTGCGGGTGAGATGTCTCTTCCTTCAACGTGAACGCACCAGTCGGGATGTGCTCTGTAAATATCGGAATCGGGAGAAATCATTTCAGGCTCGTACCAGATGCCGAATTCCATACCCTCAGCATTTACTCTTTCAATAAGCTTTGAAAGCGGACCGTTGAGCTTTTCTTCATTTACGTACCAGTCACCGAGAGATGAATCGTCTCGGTTTCGTACACCGAACCAACCGTCGTCCATAACGAGAAGCTCGCAACCGAGTTCCTTCGCCTGCTTAGCATAGCGGACGAGAGTTTCGTCGTCAAAGTCAAAGCCTGAGCCTTCCCAGCTATTGATAAGAAGCGGACGCTTTTTCTTTTTCCATGTTCCGCGGATAAGGTTGTTTGCATAGAAATCGTGGAAGGTACGGCTCATTCCGCCAAGTCCGTTCGGTGAGTATGCCATAACAGCCTCGGGTGCCTGAAATTCCTCGCCGGGTTCAAGATACCAGTTGAAATCAATCGGATTGATACCCATAACAAGGCGTGTGCAGTCCATATAATCTGTTTCAATATCAATTGCAAAGTTTCCGCTGTAAACAAAGTTGAAGCCGAAAGCGTCGCCGTAATCTTCGCCGCCTTTGTCGTCAACAAGCGCAACAAACGGGTTGTGGTTGTGGCTTGATGAGCCTCTCTTACTGGCGACGGACTGAATTCCGTGTGCGAGATGGCGTGTCTGTACGGTTCTTTCTCTTAACCATGTGCCGTAAAGATTTATCATGTTATAGCTCATGGAGGGGAAGTTTACACAGCAGCTTGCAACTTTTTCAATGTCAAAAGCCTCATTTCCCGTGTTTTCTATCTTGACACTTTGCGTAATTATGCTATGATTTTTAAAGGCGGTGAAACAAAGAGTGACCTTTGCACCCGTGAATTTATCGATAGTGATAATCTCAAGTGTATCTGCCTCGTCGTCAGAGTTGCAGTATGTTGCAGGAAGCCCCTTGAGCTTCGGCTTACCGCTGTAAATCTTATGGTCAAGGTATCTTATATCTGTTGTCGCTCTGCCTTCGCTGTCCCTGATTGCAAGTGCGGCAAGACGGAAATCGCCGTTGCCGTTGCAGGAATAAGCCATCGGCTGAATGTCCATAGAGAAGGACCAGTTATCGGCAGTTGATGCTGTCAGGGGAGATATTGAAGCGAATCCGCCTCTGTAAGCAGTTGAAACAAGATTGGTGTCGGGAATTTTCTTTCCGTAGTAAAGCTGAACAAGAAAATCGCCATCGAAAATACCAATCGCATAAGTTGATTCAAGCGAATCAATCTTAAAAATTTTACATTCTTTATCAAATGTAATCGGCATAAAAACATCCTTTCCCAGGTGAAACCACCTGAAAAGATTTTAGCATATATATGTATTGACAGTCAATGTAATTTGTAAAGGATTTTTGGGTTATGGAAAAGAAAAACGTTCACAAAGACCATAGACAAAGAGTACGTGCAAGATACTTCAAAGAGGGTATCGGGTCTATGGCTGACCACAATATAATAGAGTTTCTTCTTTTTTACGGTATACCTTTCAAGGACACAAACAACGTTGCTCACGGACTTATTGAAAAGTTCGGCGACCTCAACGGTGTACTTGAAGCTCCGAAAGAGGAGCTGATGAAGGTTAACGGAGTCGGTGAAAATGTAGCCGCGCTGATAAGGCTCACACACGACATTTCTCTTCTTTACAATGAAAGGAAGCAACAGCGCATCCTTGACGATACGGAAAAAGCATTTATCCCTTACATAGAATCAAAATATTCGGGAGAAAGAAGAGAGATTGTTTACCTGCTTTGCCTCGATGCAAACGGAAAGCTTCAGCGTTGCATCAAAGTCTGCGACGGTTCGCCCGATACCGCAGTTGTTGATACACGTGCAATCGTTGAAACCGTTGTGCGTTTTGATTCGAAGAACGTTGTTCTTGCACATAATCATCCGAACGGCTTTGCCGTACCGTCGTTGGCTGACGTAAAAACAACAGAGGAGTTGATTCCCGTGCTTGACGCAATCGGTGTCAATCTTGTTGACCACATCATCGTTTCTGCAGACGATACCTTTTCAATGGCACAGAGCAACAAGTACGGATATTTATTTAATTAGTTTCTTCGACCTCAGATTCGTTAATATCAAAGCTTACGCTTTTTCCGATATTTTCGTAACAGAAATAGTTTCCGTTAATTTCAATTGAACCGTCTTTTTCGGTCATAATAACTTCCTGATTTATAATCTGAGCGTGTTGGGTTTCCAAACTGCTTTTAAGTGCATATTCTGTCATCGCCATGAGTTGGGTCTGAGCTTTACTCATGGTGATTTCTTTTTCTTCCTCATAATCTGTGTAAAGACGGTAATTAATCCCGAACGGCAATTGCTTTGCGTTTATATGAAGTCTTGAACGGTAAACATAACAGTCACCATCATTCTTCGGTGGAAAGATTTCCAGACCGAGGAAGAAAATTGACCAAACCTTCTTTTCCTCAGGAGAGCAAACGGTAATTTTTTCATCTGTGACACTTTTTACTTTGATGTTTGTTTTTGCAACGGCATATCCGTCGGCATCGGTGAAAAGATTTGTCTGCAGTCGGCTTTCCGTGATTCCGCTGATAATAAGCTCACCCTCAAGTACGGGTTGACCTACTTCTACGGCGGCAGAACCACGGTAAACTTCAATAATTTCAATCTGACCGTCTTTTGAAGCGACTATATTTGAAGTTCCTTGATGCGTTTCAATTTCAGGAGTTTTCATCAGCTCGCGTACTTTTATTTCTGCGGTACAGCCGCGTATGGTAACTGCTGCCCACGAAGCATTGCCGAGCTTCTGCATAGCTGCACTTTCTATCTGCGGAAATTTGAGGTTGTTTATCCGTTTTCCGATTTTCAGTCCCGATTCTTCAAAAGCTTCAAGCACTTCGTTGTCTGTCAGGTGCTCATTTCCCGAAACTTCAATAATCCATACGTGTCCCGTAAGAAAAACCAGAAGCAGGAAAGCAATGATAAAACCTGAAATAAGAGCTGTACGGCGTGAATAGCGGTTAAAGAAAAACGGCAGACCGCATTTGCGTTTTATGTGCACATTCATAGAGCTTTTTCTTGCAGGTGAACGTATTCTGCGGTAACCCTTTGCTGTTGTTTTTGCCGACAGGGTACCGTCTTTTTTAACGACATCCCAAAGTGGGATATTGTTTACAGTGCAGGAGTTTATAAATCTTTCGGTGAATCCGTTTTCAGCGGTGAATTCAACGCACCCGAAAACAAAATTAAGTATATCTCTTGATACCATCAGCCGCTGAACTCCACGTTGACAATGAATCCCTCTACCAAAGCCTGCTCCATGGAAAGGGATTTTATCGTCAGTGAATTTCCTGCAAAGGTAACGCTCTTTTTGCCGAGGCTGAGTGTGATTAAATTTTCGCTGTATTCCGAAACCCCTTTGCACCCGTCAATCAGAGCACAACAGTTGGAAACGATTTCAATATATCCGCAGTTTCTGCAAACGTCCTCGTCAAGCTCAAGCTTGTCGCATATGCGATGAGAAAGGGGAGTGCGGTTTTGCCGATAATCTGAAAAAGCCATAAAAACCTCCTATCATAATAAGGCGATTTCTTCTCATATATATTTACGGGTGATTCGCATGAAAAATTACAGGGTAAGGTTCGTTTTATGTTTTTTTGCAGTAATTGTTTTTATAACGACTTTTTTCATAAGTCCCGAAACGGTGATAGGCGGAGTGAGCGACGGACTGAAGCTTTGTGCCGTATCGATAATTCCGTCGCTTTTTCCGTTTATTGTACTTTCCGATTATCTTATACGCTCAAGGTCTGTTGAGCTTTTCGGAAGGTTTCTTGAACCTGTAACAAAAGCGGTTTTCTCCCTGCCGGGAAGTGCAGGTTGTGCTGTAATTATGAGCCTTGTCGGCGGATATCCCGTCGGCGCAGGAATGATTGCAAAGCTTCTTGAAAACGGTAACATAAGTCAGAATCAGGCAAAAAGGATGATACTTTTCTGTGTCAATGCAGGTCCTGCTTTTGTTATCGGTACAGTAGGCACGGTGATGCTTTCGAATCGTAAAGCAGGTATAATTCTTTATCTGTCTATGATAGTGTCCGCATTAGCGATGGGAGTTTGCCTTCGCTTTTTTGGCAGCGACACAATAGAAATAAAAACAAGAACACCCGAATTTAAATCTGGTGTTCTGAATCAGAGTGTTACAAACAGCATAAATTCGATGTTTAATCTTTGTGCCTGGGTATTGCTTTTTTCTTGTGTTAATTCATTGCTTGAAGGCTTCAGTATTCCTGAGAGTATAATGTTATGGATTAAGATGATAACGGAAGTAACGGGAGGGTGTATTGCGGCTTCGGGAAAATATCCCGTAAGTATTCAGGCTCTGATAATGGGCTGGGCAGGGCTGTCCGTTCACTGTCAGCTTTTGCCGTACATAAAAGAAACGCAGGTAAAACACCTGCATTTTCTCTTATCACGTTTGGTTCACGGGGCGTTATCCGCTACGCTTGCAGAATTTTTGTTTTGGCTTTTCCCTTGTCAGACAAGTGTTTTTTCAACCAATACAGACGTGTTACCGCAGTTGTATTCAATTTCCGTCCCTGCGGCTGTTGCGACAGTAATACTTGCGGTAATGCTTGCCGCAGAGATGACGGCATTGTTCAAAAATAAAAATAACGGCGAAGCCTGAGCCTCGTCGTTATCTGTTAATTTCAGGATTATCGGTTCTTTCCAAAAGGTAATCAATTGACACGTTGAAGTAGTCGGCAATCGCAATAAGCTCGGCGTAGCCGGCTTCGCGTTCCCCGGTTTCGTATCTGCTGATTGTGTTTTGGTTCATGTTGAGTTCCATTGCTAATTTTAATTGAGATATGTTGCGGCTTTTGCGGAGTTCTTTCAACTTCATACAAATCAACCTCTTGTATTAATTATATCGAATTTGTTATGATTTTAAAATCCCAATGTGGTATAAAGATTTGCACGATAATGCTGAGTTTTCTTATGATTATGACAAATTTGATACTATGTTTATCGTTAATTTTTCAATCTCTTGAAAGAGAAAAAATAATGTGATATAATAATTAAGTTAATTGAGATTACACTTATGCAACTGAAGGATGATAAAAATGAGAAAGAATATTATAAATTCGCAAGAAAGAACGCCTGCTTGCCGTATATGCTCTCACGGTATACTCTCGCCCGACGGCGAAAGTGTACTCTGCGTCAAAACGGGTATAAGACAGCTCGATTCAAGCTGCAGAAGCTTTAAATATGATCCGCTTAAAAGAGTGCCTGAACGTGCTCCGACAGCAGGCGGATTTACAAAAGAAGACTTTGAACTTTAATTCACGGGGCGTTCGCCGATTTCCCATTTTAAAGAAAAACTGCCTTACGGGAGCTCGGCGTAATACGTCCCTTTTTCTTTAGGAGGCTTTATATGTTACATTTTGACAGCGATTATATGGAAACTGCTCATCCGAAATTTCTTGAAAAACTTGTGCAGATAAATTTTGAAAAAAACACAAGCTACGGCTTCGATGTTTATTCCGATTCTGCGGCGGAAAAAATCCGCAAGGAATGTAACTGTGAAAATGCGCTCGTTAAGTTTCTTGTCGGCGGTACACAGACCAACAAGATTGCAATTGATGCTTTGATAGATTCTTACGAAGCTGTGATTGCCGCTTCGACGGGGCATATTGCGCTTCATGAAGCAGGAGCGATTGAATCCTGCGGCCATAAGGTTATAACCCTTAACGGCGATTGCGGAAAGCTTTGTGCAGAAACTGTAGAAGAATATATGAAAAAATTCCTCGCGGACGAAACCTGTGAGCATATGTCACAGCCTGCGCTCGTATATATTTCCTTCCCGACGGAATACGGAACGGTTTATTCAAAAGACGAGCTTCTTTCTTTGAAAAGTGTTTGCGAAAAATTCGAGCTGAAGCTTTACATTGACGGAGCAAGGCTCGGCTACGGTCTTGCTTGCGAAGAATGTGATATTGACCTTGCGTTTATTGCAAGCGTCGCAGATGCATTTTACATCGGCGGGACAAAGGTCGGTGCAATGATAGGCGAAGCTCTCGTGATTCCTGACCCGTCATCGGTCAAAAAGTTGTTCACGCAGATAAAACGTCACGGAGCTCTCCTTGCTAAAGGATGGATTGCAGGTGTGCAGTTTGATACACTTTTCACTGACGGATTGTACTTTGAAATTGCAAAAAATGCAGTTGATATGGCAAAGTATATGCGTGACGGACTGAAGAAACTCGGTTATGAGTTTTATCTTGATTCTCCCACAAATCAACAGTTTGTTATTGTGCCTGATGAAAAACTTGAATCAATCAAGGGTAAGGTCGGCTACAGCTATTGGGAAAAGACTGCGGACGGCGATAACGTAATCCGCCTTGCAACAAGCTGGGCAACCCAAAAGTCACAGATTGACGAGCTTTTTGAACTGCTGAAATAAGGTGAAATTATGATAATAATTGCTCCCGATTCCTTCAAAGGCACAATGTCTGCCGTTGAAGTATGCGAAACAGTTAAAAGTGAATTTTTGAAAATAAGACCTGATACGGATATCATCTGTCTGCCGATTGCAGACGGCGGTGAGGGTACGGTTGATGCGTTACTTTTCAACGGCGGTGAAAGGCTTTCAGTTACCGTAAAAGATCCGTACTTTAACGATACAGAATCATTTTTCGGTATCCTGCCTGACGGTACTGCTGTTATTGAAATGGCTGCAGCAAGCGGTTTGCCCTTGGTAGGGGAAAATAAAAATCCTTTACTTACCACAACCTACGGTACAGGCCAACTTATAAAAGCGGCACTGGATAAAGGCTGCCGTGAAATTCTTATCGGCATCGGCGGAAGCGCAACGAATGACGGAGGAACCGGCTGTGCGGCGGCACTCGGTGCTCGTTTTCTTGATAAAAACGGAAAAGATGTCAGTCTTAACGGCGCAGGACTTGCGGACATAAGGAAAATCGACCTCAGTAGTATCGATAAACGACTTGCAGAAACGAAGATAAAAGTTCTTTGCGATGTTATAAGTCCTCTCTACGGTCCTGACGGTGCGGCATTTGTGTTTGCTCCGCAGAAGGGTGCCGATGAAACTGCTGTCAAGGTACTTGACAACGGACTTCGTAACCTTGCAGAAGTCGCAGAAAAAACTCTTGGGGTTGATAACTCTTCACTTGAGGGTGCAGGTGCGGCAGGCGGTCTCGGCTTTGCACTCGTCAGCTTTCTTCATGGCGAGCTTGTGAAAGGTGCTCCGACTGTGCTCAGAGCTATGGGATTTGATACTCTTGTGAAAAATGCAGACCTTGTCATAACGGGAGAGGGTTGCTTTGATGAACAGTCACTGCTCGGTAAAGCTCCGTCCTGCGTTGCTGAAATGTCAGGAGATACTGAAGTTATCGCCGTTGCAGGATGCTGTAAGACTATTCTTCCCGAAAATTCAAAAATCAGCAAGGTATATGTAACGGACAAAGAAGGAAAAAGCTTCGAGGAGTTGAAGAAATCCTGTTTTGATGACCTGAAAAAGACAGCAAAAGCAATGGCTGAAGAGTATTTTGAAAAGAAGTTTTAAACACTTTCAACATAGTTTTCCACATCTTTTGTGCATATACAGAGCTGAAGGGGGATATTAAACACAATATCTTGGATAAAAAACGATTTTCCACACAACTTTCCACAAAACCGTGTGGAAAATCAGTCCAGAAAAATCATTCAAAAATCTTCAAAAAGTGCTTGACAAGAAGCATTCTATACTGTATAATGACTGCCTGTAAAGAAAAAAACTTTACAGGCAGTTTTTGAAAGGAGTTTTTGTTGTGAGTAAAAATCTTGATATAACTCTCTTGCTTGATTTTTACGGCGATATGCTTACGGACAAGCAGCGCAGTTTTATCAGCTATTACTACAATGATGATCTTTCTCTTTCGGAGATTGCTGCTGACGAGGGTATTACACGTCAGGGTGTGCGCGATGCAATCAAAAGGGCTGAAACTCAGCTCATTGCAATGGAGGAGCGACTCGGACTTGTTGCCCGTTTTGAAAACATGAAAATCGGTTTAAGTGAAATAATCGAATATGCCGAGGAAATCGCGATATATAACCGAAAAAACTCTCTCTCAATGGAAGTTAACGACAGCACAGCCAAAATAAAGGCTATTGCGCAGACACTTCTTACGGAGAATTACTCTTAAAAAGGTGGTACCGCTATGGCATTTGAGGGCCTTTCAGACAGACTCGAAGCCGCGTTTCAAAGGCTGAAGAGCAAAGGTGCCTTGACGGAAGCTGACGTAAGAAGCGCGATGCGTGAAGTGCGTCTTGCGTTGCTTGAAGCTGACGTTAACTACAAGGTTGCCAAGGACTTTACCGAAAAGGTTAGCCAGAGAGCCGTCGGTGAGCAGGTTATGGAAAGTCTTACACCTGCACAGATGGTTATTAAAATAGTAAATGAAGAGCTTACCGAACTTATGGGCGGAACAAAATCCCGCCTTGCGATTGCAAATCATCCGCCGACAGTCGTTATGATGTGCGGTCTTCAGGGTTCAGGTAAAACAACTCACAGTGCAAAGATTGCATTGAGACTCAAAAACGAAGGACACCGTCCTTTGCTTGTAGCCTGCGACATTTACCGTCCTGCTGCTATCAAGCAGTTGCAGGTTGTCGGTGAAAGTATCGGAGTTCCCGTTTTTGAAATGGGACAGATCAATCCCGTTGAAATTGCACGCGAGGCTATCAAGCTTGCAAAAGATCAGGGTTATGACTACGTGTTCCTTGATACTGCCGGCCGTCTTCATATTGACGAAGAGCTTATGACTGAGCTTAAGAACGTCAAGGCTGAGGTTAAGCCTCACGAAATCCTTCTTGTTGTTGACTCAATGACAGGTCAGGATGCGGTTAACGTTGCAACAAGCTTCAACGATGCTTTGGGAATCGACGGTATCGTCCTCACAAAGCTTGACGGTGATACACGAGGCGGTGCGGCACTTTCAACAAGAGCCGTTACAGGTAAGCCGATCAAGTTCGTCGGTATCGGCGAAAAGCTTACTGATCTCGACATTTTCCACCCCGACCGAATGGCTTCAAGAATCCTTGGAATGGGTGATATGCTTTCTCTTATCGAAAAGGCTGAGCAGGCTCTTGACGAAAAGAAGGCTATGGAGCTTGAAAAGAAGCTTCGCCAGAACAAGTTTGACCTCAATGACCTTATGGAACAGCTCGATCAGGTCCGTAAGATGGGTTCAATCAAGGACACACTTTCAATGATTCCGGGTATGGAAAAGAAAATCAAGGATGTCGAAATTGATGAAAGACAGTTTGATAAAATCAAGGCTGTTATTCAGTCAATGACACCGCAGGAGAGAGAAAAGCCTGAAATCATCAACCCGTCAAGAAAGCGCAGAATCGCTCAGGGTTGCGGTCAGGATGTTGAAGCAGTCAACAGACTTCTTTCTCAGCACAAGCAGATGCAGAAAATGTTCAAACAGCTCAATCCCAAGGGTAAGAAACGCAGAAGAGGCGGAAGACCGGACCTCTCTCAGCTTAAGGGATTCAATATCTAAACTTCAACACGCACAATTCACTTGCGTGATTGATATATAAATAATTAATTTTTTATTTTGGAGGAATTTATCATGGTTAAAATCAGACTTCGTCGTATGGGTGCAAAGAGAGCTCCTTTCTACCGTGTAGTTGTAGCAGATTCAAAGTATCCCCGTGACGGCAGATTCATCGAAGAGATCGGTACTTACAATCCGATGACAGAGCCTGCAGAGATCAACATCGATGCAGAAAAGGCTGCAAAGTGGATTGCTAACGGCGCTCAGCCCACAGAAACAGTTAAGGATCTCTTTAAGAAGAACGGCATCATCAAATAATTACTCGGAGGAGTTAAAAGATGAAAGAGTTATTGACACAGATCGCTCAGGGCCTTGTTAATGATCCCGAAGCAGTTTCCGTTGTTGTTGACGAGCCGGATGAGGATGGCGTAATCGTTTATCATCTTCACGTTGCTCCCGACGATATGGGACGTGTTATCGGTAAGCAGGGCAGAATCGCAAAGGCTATCAGAATAGTTATGCGTTCAGCTGCAAACCGCAGTGAGCAGAAAATCTCTGTTGAAATTGACTAAGCTAAACGAAGAGGGTCGCTTT
Organism: Acutalibacteraceae bacterium; assembly: GCA_045538055.1. Taxonomy (GTDB): domain Bacteria; phylum Bacillota; class Clostridia; order Oscillospirales; family Acutalibacteraceae; genus CAG-488. Next base: position 50,115 of record JAZSQQ010000029.1, on the reverse strand, counting down.
TTGCGGCCCTTTTTGAAATTCAGGTGATTTTATGATTAAAGAATTTCTTGAAGTGGGACAGATTGTCGGTACTCACGGTGTGCGCGGTGAAATGCGCCTTAACCCGTGGGCGGACGGTCCTGAATTTGTGAAACAATTCAAAACTTTTTACTATGATAATAGTGGGACAAAAAGCGTAAAAGTGATTTCCGCAAGGCCTCACGGAAATGTTGCAATCGTTAAGCTTGACGGCATTGATACTGTTGAAAAAGCTTCTGCGATGCGTAACAAGGTGCTTTATATCAAGCGTGCCGATGCTAAAATCAAGGAAGGCTCGTATTTTATTTCCGAGCTTATCGGTTGCGATGTTTTTGATGCTGAAGACGGAAGCATTTGCTACGGTGTCCTCTCGGATGTAAGCGAAACAGGCGCAAATGATGTGTGGCATATCAAAAAGGACGGCGAGGAATATCTTATTCCTGCGATACCCAGTGTTGTAATCAACGTTGATGTTGCCGCAAACAGAGTGGAAATAAAGCCTTTGAGAGGAATTTTTGACGATGAGAATTGACATAATGACGCTTTTTCCCGAAATGTGTGAGCGGGTGCTCAGTGAAAGCGTAATCGGACGCTCGCGTGAAAGCGGACTTGTTGAAATAAATTGCGTTAATATCAGAGATTATTCAAAAGATAAGCACCGCAGAGTTGACGACGCAACTTACGGTGGCGGTCTCGGTATGCTTATGCAGGTTGACCCTATCTACGATTGTTTCTGTGATTTAGAAGAGAAAATCGGCTCAAGACCGCATCTTATCTATATGTCGCCGCAGGGCAAAACTCTTACTCAGGAAAGGGTTAAAGAGCTTTCACAGATGGACAATATCGCAATTCTTTGCGGTCATTATGAGGGCGTTGACGAAAGAGTTATTGAAGAGATAGTTGACGAGGAAATCTCAATCGGTGACTATGTGCTTACGGGCGGTGAGCTTCCTGCGCTTGTACTTGCGGATAGTATTTCACGAATGCTTCCGGGTGTGCTTGCGGAGGATGCAGCGTTTGAAGAGGAAAGCCATTACAACTCTCTTCTTGAATATCCGCAGTATACAAGACCTTATGAATGGCACGGCAAGAAGGTGCCTGATGTGCTTATCTCCGGTCACCATGCCAATATAAACAAATGGCGCAGAGAGCAGTCGTTGATGAGAACATATTACAGGCGTCCCGACCTGCTTGAAACGGCAGAATTAGACAAAAAAGACAAGCAATTTTTGGAAAGTCTTAAAAACAGCGAAGAAAAATAGTCATAGTGCATTAAAATATTTTATAACTCATAGTTATTCTGCACAAACAAAAGGTTTTTAAAATCTTAACATTTGGAGTACAATACGAATTATTTTTAAAGTGAAGTTTATTTGTTGACGATGAAAAGTTTTGTGATATAATAAGTATCAAGTAGTAAGCTGGTAAATAAGCAATGCTTTGAATTTATTTGAATTGGGAGATATAAGTTATGTTTGAGAAAGAAGTTACAGTACAGAATCAGGTTGGTTTAAGCGCACGTCCTGCTACATTCTTTATTCAGAAGGCAAATTGCTTCAAATCATCTATCTGGATTGAGAAGGAAGAGCGTCGTGCCAACGCAAAGAGTTTGCTTGGTGTACTCTCATTGGGTATTGACGGTGGCACAATTGTTAAGGTTATCGCTGCAGGTCCCGATGAGGAGCAGGCTGTTGAAGAGCTTGTTAAGCTTGTAAATTCAGGTTTTGCTGTATAATTATATTTTGACTTAAAGAAGGTTGCCTGAATTTGGCAACCTTTTTTGTTTAGGAGGTGAGTGTTATGCAGATTCAGGAGTTGAGAAAAAAGGCGATGTCTTTGCCCAAAACTCCGGGCGTTTACCTTATGAAAAACGAAAAAGGCAAAATTATATATGTGGGTAAGGCGAAGGCTCTCAAAAACCGCGTCAGCCAGTATTTCGGTTCGCAGAACACTCATTCCGTAAAGGTAAGGAAAATGGTCGAAAATGTCTGTGATTTCGACTATATTCTTACGGATAACGAATTCGAAGCACTTGTGCTTGAGTGTTCGCTTATTAAGCAGTATACCCCGAAATATAACATTCTTTTAAAGGATGACAAGGGTTATTCATATATCAGGGTTACGAAAGGTGAGTGGCCGAAAATTACGGCTGTCTTACAGAAGGGTAAAGACGACGCACGTTACATCGGACCGTATACAAGCTCATTCAGCGTAACCTCATCTGTTGACGAAGCACTTAAAATTTTTATGTTGCCGCGGTGCAATAAAAGCTTTCCGCGTGAAATAGGAAAGGGCAGGCCTTGCCTTAATTATTTCATAAAGCAATGTTCAGCTCCCTGTGCGGGAAAAATCACGCGTGAGGAATATAATGAGGCTGTTGATTCGGCTGTCAAATTCCTTCAGGGTGACAGTGCAAAGATTGTTACCGAGCTGACGGCGGAAATGGAAGAGGCGGCTGAAAACCTTGAATTTGAAAAGGCGGCAAGGCTTCGCGACAGAATCAGTTCAATCAAAAAAATCAACGAAAAGCAGAAAGTCGCCGGCTCAGATGTAAAGGAGCAGGACGTTTTCGCAATCGCTCAGGCAGAGGATAAATTCTGTCTTTCTGTTCTTCGTTTCTTTGACGGCAGATTACGTGACAATGAATGGTTCATATTTGATGAAATGAACACTCTTCCCGAAACTAGAAGCGAGCTTATAACCCGTTTTTATTCGATGGGACGAACAGTTCCTAAAAGAGTTACCGTTGACGGTGAAGTGAGCGATGTTGAATTGCTTGCGCAATGGCTTTCTGAGGTTGCAGGGCGTAAGGTCGAAATCCATATTCCGCAAAGAGGCAGACAGCTTGAGCTTGTTGCAATGTGCCGTAACAACGCTTCGCAGAAGCTTGCACTTTCAATGGGCAGAAACGGCAAGGCAACAGCGGCACTTGACGAGCTTTCAAGGCTTCTCAATCTGCCGAAACCGCCCGTGTTTATAGAGTCTTATGATATTTCTCACACGGCAGGCAGCGATAACGTTGCGGGTATGGTCGTTTTCAAAAACGGACTGCCTTATAAAAAGAATTACCGTCGTTTTTCTATCAAGGGCTTTGACGGTCAGGACGATTACGCTTCAATGGCAGAGGTTATATCGCGCCGTCTTAACCGCTATATTGAAGAAAAAGAAACGGAAGAAGGCTTCGGAATTTTGCCCGACCTTATTCTCCTTGACGGCGGTATGGGTCAAGTAAATACGGTTTTGCCGATTATAAAAGCTTTCGGATTTGACATACCTGTTTACGGTATGGTCAAGGATAACAAACACCGCACCCGTGCGATTGCATTTGACGGCGGTGAAATTGCAATCAACTCAAAACGTCAGGCTTTTACGCTGATTTCAACCATTCAGGAAGAGGTACACCGTTATTCCGTTGCATATCATCATTCAAAGCATAAGAAGTCGATGTTCAATGCAACTCTTACAAAAATCGAAGGTGTCGGCGAGAAAAAGAGCAAAGCACTCCTTAAGCATTTTAAAACAGTTTCGGCAATCAAAGCGGCAAGTGTCGATGAGCTTTGCAAGGCAGAGGGTATAAATCGCTCAACGGCGGAAAAAGTTTATAATTATTTCAGAAAAGATATTGACAACACACCCGAAAAAATGGGATAATAAAATGTAAAATAATATGATGGGAGCTTGTACTGTGCGAGTAATAACAGGTTCAGCAAGAGGTCGCGTGCTTAAAACTCTTGAGGGTGAGGATGTCCGTCCGACCACCGACAGAGTGAAAGAAGCGATATTCAGCATAATACAGTTCGAAATCGAGGGCAGGGAAGTCCTTGACCTTTTTGCAGGTTCGGGACAGCTTGGAATTGAAGCTTTAAGCAGAGGCGCGGCGTATTCAACTTTTGTTGATTTGAACAAAGATGCCGTCAGCGTTATCAAGTCCAACCTTCTCTCAACAGGCTTGCATAGGAATTCTGCAGTATTGCAGTCCGATGCATTTGCGTTTCTCAGAAACAGCAAGAAAAAATTTGATATAGTTTTTATGGATCCACCGTATTCAAAGGGACTTTTACAGAAGGCTCTTCCGTTGGTTGACGATGTTATGAACGACGGCGGAGTGATTGTTTGCGAGCATCCCTACGGCGAGGAAATGCCACAGAATGTCGGAAGATTTTCGATTTACCGTGAGTATAAATACAGTAAGCTTGCTCTCACGGTTTACAGACTTAATGAAGGAGTGGATGCTGAATGAAAATTGCAATCTACCCCGGCAGCTTTGACCCGATAACTAACGGACACCTCAGCGTAATCAAGCGTGCGGCAAAGCTTTTTGATGAAGTGCTTGTTGTGGTTATGATTAACCATAAAAAGCCTGTCGGTTGCTTCAGCTATGAAGAACGAATGGAATTAATCAAACGTTGTACCAAGGATATTCCGAACGTCAAGGTTGATTATTACGCAGGCTTGCTTGCAGACTATGCAAGGGAAAAGAATGCAACAGCAATCGTAAAAGGTTTGCGTGCTGTTTCCGATTTCGAGCATGAATTCCAGCAGGCACTTACAAACAAGGAACTTAATCCTGATGTTGAAACAGTCTTTGTTACGGCAGGTGCAGATTATATGTACCTTTCGTCAAGCATAGTAAAGCAGGTTTGCCAGTTTGGCGGAGATGTTTCAAAATTTGTACCTCCTGAGGTATATGAAGATATTGTTAAAGGCATAAAAAAGAAAGGATGAACTTAAAATGAACGTACAGGCATTACTTGATAAAATTGAAGATACCATCGAAACCGGCAGTAAGCTTCCTCTTTCAGGCGGTAAGATTGCAGTTAATCCCGAAGTAATCAAACAGTGTGTTGAGGATATACGTTATGACCTCCCGATCGAAATCGAGAAGGCTCAGGAAGTTGTTGCTCATCACAACAACCTTATTGCAAAGGCTAATAACGAGGCTTCTTCAATCGTTTCTTCTGCACAGACAGAGGCTGACGGTCTTATTGCTGATGCAAAGGAAAAGGCAGCTTCAATAGCTGCAACTGCTGAATCAAACGCTAACGCAACAATCGAAGCAGCTTCAGAGCAGGCTCGCCAGATGGTTGAAAATTCAGAAATTGCACGTCTTGCACACGAATATTCTGACCGCGTAAGAGCTCAGGCAGCAGCGGAAGCTGAGAAAATTCTCAAGGATGCACAGAGCAGTGCGGAAGCAATCCTTCTTGATGCTAACAATCAGGCAACAGAAATGAAGACAAAGGCTGAAAAGTGGTCTAACGAAATCCGCGCAGGTGCTGCAGAATTCGTTGAGGATATTATGAGAAACAGCGATGAAGTTCTTTCTTCAAATATCGCTGAAATCCGTAAGGCACGTCAGAGCCTTTTCGGCGGCAACAGATAAATTTATATCTATAAATACAAGAATACGGGCGGTCATTTTCCGCCCTATTTTTTTGGAGCAGGATTATTATGAAAAAACAGTGTGATTGTTGTTATAAGCGTTTCGAAGTTGTGCGCGATACAAGCGTGCCGATTTCAACGGATTTATCTGCACCGATGGATCATATCTACTGTCCTTGGTGCGGAGCTGAAAACGGAGCTGTTGAAAAAGGCTCTTTGATAAGAACTCAGCGTTGCAACGCTGAATGTGAGTTCTGATTTTTTTATGGAGATGTTGACAATGTGTCAGAATTTGGTTGATTTTTTAAAGGATAAAAACATCGTCATTCTTGGTTTCGGCAGGGAAGGTGTTTCGACTTATAACTATATTAGAAAGTATTTTCCAGAAAAACCGATTGCAATTGCGGATAAAAAGGAAATTGAACTTGACGATAAAAACGTCACACTTCTTACAGGTGACGGATATATGGAGCATGTTTTTGATTACGAGCTTGTAATCAAAACTCCGGGTGTGCCGATTGTGAATATTGAGGTGCCCGAAAATGTTCTTATAACCTGTCAGGTCGATTTGTTTTTACAGTATGCACCGTGTAAGAAAATCGGTATTACAGGCACAAAGGGCAAAACAACAACCTCAACACTTATCTATAACCTCGTAAGCGAAGCAGGAAACGATGCTTACCTTGTCGGAAATATCGGTGTACCTGTTTTTGATATCATCGACGAATGCGATGGTAAGGTTGCAGTTATCGAAATGTCCTGCCATCAGCTTGAATTCTGCCGGACATCACCCGATGTAGCTGTTTTTACAAATATTTACGAAGAGCATCTTGACCATTACGACGGCTACAAAGGCTATATCAACGCAAAGCTCAATATTGTGAGCCACCAGACAGGCGAGAATTATCTTATATATAACGCTGACCAGAATGTTGAAGGTCTTATAGATTTTCAGCAGTTCGAAAGTAAAAAATTTGCTGTCAGCGCTGAACCGAAAAATGATTATCAGCAGAGTCTTACATCGCTTAACAACAGACTTATCGGCAAACACTGCCACCAGGATATCTTTTTTGCAGAAGCTGTTGCAAGGCTTTTCGGTGCTAATGACGAGTCAATAATCCGCGGTGTTAAAAAATTTGTCGGAATTCCGCACAGAATGGAACCTGTCGGAATCTTTAAAGGTATCTCTTTCTATAACGATAGTATTGCAACGATACCTCACGCTGTCGAGTGTGCCGTTGATGCGCTTGGCAGTATCGAAACACTCATCTTCGGCGGTCTTGACAGAGGTATTAATTACGACGATTTCATCACCTATCTTGATGAATGTTCAATAACCAATATTGTCGGGATGCCGGAAACGGGAACAAAAATCTGCAACGCCCTCATTGAAAGAGGTTCAAAGAAAAATGTTGTTCCTGTCGAAACAATGGAGGAAGCTGTTGCGGCAGCATACAAGTATACTTCAGAGGGCAAGACCTGCCTTCTTTCTCCTGCGGCACCGAGCTATAATGTTTATAAGAACTTCGAATATAAGGGCAATCACTATAAAGAAACAGTAAAAAAATTAGGGAAATAAATCGATTTTAAACGAAATTTTGAATTTGATTATAGACATTATTTTAAAATGATGTTACAATTACTTGATTATGTATATAAAAGGAGGAAGCAGATTGAGAAATTGTCTGATTCTTTTGACAAATTCATATCCGTATTCCTCCGAAGAGTCTTTCCTTGAACCTGAAATGCCGTATCTTGCAAAGGAATTTGATAAAATCATTATTCTTGCAATCGGTCTTGGTAAGGATGCGAAAAAAACAAGGAAAGCTCCCGAAAACGCAGATTGTTACAATATCGGCAATACATCCAAGCGTGTCAGCCGTGTCCTGTCGTTTTTAAAAGGTGTCGTAAATTATGTTCTGCCGTCCGATACACCGAAGGATGCTGAAGCGAAAGGCGATTTTAAAAAGCGTATTTTTTGCGAATATTTTTATGCACGAGGCGAACGTGAGTTTTCTTTGTGTAAGGATGTGCTTGCAAAATATGATTTTTCAGAATATGACAGTGTAACGGTTTACAGCTATTGGTTTTTTGCTACGGCTCTTGTCGGCTGTAAAGTGCGTGACCTGATTTCATCAAGTTGCAAAAATATTAAGTTCGTTTCACGTGCACACGGATATGATGTTTACAGATATGCAAATTCACTCGGATATCTCCCACTTCGTGAGTATCTTCTTGAAAGAACAGATTCTGTTTATCCTTGCTCAATTGACGGAGAGAAGTATATTGCCGAGCAGTTTCCCGGTTTCAGCGATAAAATAAAATGCCGTTATCTTGGTACGGATGATGACGGAATTTCACAAATGAACGATGAGTGCTTTCATATTGTTTCGTGTTCACGAATGGTAGATCTGAAGCGTGTTGACAGAATCGCATCGGCACTTTCGTTGCTTGAAAACGAGGTTAAAATACGTTGGACTCATATCGGTGATGGCGGAACAATGCAAAAGGTGAAAGCCTTCTGCGATGAAAAGCTCAGTTTTATGGAAGTTAACCTTAGGGGTTGTATTTCAAACCAACAGGTTAAAGAGTTTTACAGGAATGAAAAGGTTGATCTGTTTGTTAATGTCAGCACAACAGAAGGTTTGCCGGTTTCTATGATGGAGGCTATTTCTTTTTCGATTCCTGTTATTGCAACTGATGTGGGCGGAGTCGGCGAAATTATCAAAGACGGACATAACGGATTGTTGATTTCATCAGATTTCACAGATGAAGAGCTTGCAGCAAAAATCAAAGATATAATAAATTCTTCAAAGGAAGAAAGAATAAAAATGCGAAGAAACGCACGAAACTTCTGGGAAGAAAATTTTGATGCACAGAAAAATTTTTCAAAGTTTTCAAAAGAAATTTCGGGCAGGAATTGAGAATGGTAACAAAGACTTAACAGGTTACATGGAATTAAGGGGTGCTTATGGTATCTTTTAAAAACGGTGTTCTCAAAATTCAACGAGGCGAAGAAAACACCGCACGAACAATTTATGAAATAACTTTTTTTGTCAATACGGTTACGCTTTTTGCTTTTAACGATGTTAAGTTTATCGGCACAGCGACAGGTTTGCTTATGCTTTTCGCATCATTGCTGATCTGGATCGGAAGAAGAGCAGAAAGGGTGGTTATTCCGTATAATACGGTTTGGTATGCTTTATTTACGGCTTATGCGGCTTTGTCAGGCTTGTGGTCATCGTATTTCAATGCAGATATGGCTTCGTATCTGTTACGAATGGTTATTATTATAGCGATGATAACATCGATTTCGATTTATGTAGATAAGCCGGAGGATCTTGAAAGAATAATCAAACTATATATTTCATCCATTGTTGTGATTGTTCTTTTGGAATTTGCCTCAGTTCCGATTTCTGATTGGTCAGACGGCTCGATGGGTTCACACTTCAGCGGTTCAAATTCCAATGAAGTTGCTTTTATTGTTTTTTGTGCAGAGCTGATGGCTTTTTATGAGTTCTATTCAAAGAATAAAAAAGGATATATACTGTTAGTAGCATTATTTCTCTTCTTTATAATTCTTTCAAGCTCACGAAAGGCTCTGTTCGCTTCGGTCGCAGGTCCGGTCTTTTTTGTTTTGTTTTCGGTTTACAAAAAGAATTATTTCTTCAATATCATGGCAATAGTGGCTGTCGCAGCGTTGGTTGTATTCTTGATTATGACTGATGAGAATGCTTATAATGCAATTGGTAAACGATTTGCATCAATGCTTGAATTCTGGTTTGAAGAACGTGACCATAAAGTGGATAACAGTCTTTACATGAGATCGTATTACATTGACCTTGCTCAACGTATGTTTTCAGAATCACCGATATTGGGAAAAGGTTTGGGAAACTTCGCAAAGATTATCGACAATGTTTATATGCTGCACGGTGTTTACAGTCACAATAATTTCTGGCAGGTGCTTAGTGAACTTGGCTTATTAGGATTCATTATTTACTATTCGCTTTATTTTATTATTATTGTAAGACTTGCTAAGGGTGCTTTCATAAAAAAGAGTCGCATAAATCTGCTTTTCTTAATTTTTATGTTGATGCTTGTAGTGCTTGAAGTGGGTGTTGTTACCTACAATTCAAAAATGCCGCATATTGTTATAGCTATTGCTTACGCTGCAACATACGTCGGTGAGATGGATGGGCGACAGTATAGCTATATCGAGAATAACGGAATGGAGGAATCGTTTTGACTAATTACGAAAATTCTAACAAACAGAAGGGTTTTGAGTTGAATATTATCGGTTATTTGCTTGAACTCTCAAAAAAGATTTGGTTGATTGTGATCATCGCAATCGTTTTCGGCTTGCTTGGAGGTATTGTCGGTAAGGTGACAAGTAAAGACGTATATAAGTCTGAAGTTGCTTTTATTGTTAATACACTTTCTGAAAATGAAGCAGTTGAAAACTCAGCAGTTACAGCACAGATTAATATTACAAACACATTTAAATATATTCTTTCAGGCCGTGTGCTTAAGGAGGCTGTAAGGGAAAAGTGTCCCGGTAATCTTTCTTACAGACTTATTGATAACAGCATCAAAGTTGAAACTGTTGATGCAACAAATGCAATTGAGCTTACGGTAACAACTGAGGATCCACAGACATCTTACAATATCGCAAAAGCAGTTGTTGACGTTTATGCTGATGTTGTTGAGGAAATTTATCCCAATGCTAAGCTTAATGTTTGTGAAACTCCTGTACTTGCACAGACAGCTGAAGAAAATCGTTCAGATGTTATTATTGCTGTCATCAGTGCGGCGATAGGTGTACTTGCTTATTGTGTATTTGTTCTTGTTATGTTTATCGTAAAGGACACAATCAAGACCTCGAAAGAACTCAGCGAAAAGCTCAAGATTCCTGTGCTTGGTGCGGTTCAGCTCGTTTCAAATAAAAATAAGACAAGCAAAGGCTTACTTGTTGCTGACAGGCGTACAGGCTTTTCGTTTATTGAAACTTATAAGGCTATCCGAACAAAGATTGAAAATAACTCAGCAAAAACAGGTAACAAGGTTTATCTTGTCACAAGTGCCTGTGAAAACGAAGGTAAGACAACTGTTTCTGCAAATATCGCACTTTCTCTTGCCGAGAACGGAAAGTCAGTTCTTCTCATTGATGCTGACCTCAGAAAGCCGTCAATTACAAAGATTCTTTCTCTTCCCGAAACAGGCGACGGTTTTGCAAGTGTAATCAAGCAGGAGACTTCAATTACGGAAGCAATCAAGCTTATAAAGACTTTCAATCTCTATGTTCTTGCAGATACTAAAGCTGTTTCAAATCCATCGGAGCTTCTTTCAAGAAAGGTTACTGAAGAGATTATCAACGGTATCCGTGATGAGTTTGACTTTATAATTATTGATACAGCACCTGCAAGTGTTGTTACAGACGCTTCGATTATCGCAGGTTTTGCTGATGCGGCAATTATTGTTGTACGTGAGGATTTCTCTCCGTTTTCAAGAATCCGTATGTCTGTTGAAGATATCGACTCAAACGGTGCAGAAATCGTCGGTTGTATTTTCAATGCTGAAACAGAAACAACAATCAAGGCAGGTAAATACGGCGGCAGATACGGTAAGTACGGCAGATACGGCAAGTACGGCAGATACGGTAAGTACGGTACTTACGGAAACTACGGTTACGGCTACGGCACGACGCCGAAGAAATAATAACAATCAAAACCTCTTTCGCATAGTATATAAGCGAAGGAGGTTTTTTAATGCATAATTTTGAAGATATGATTGAAAAATATAAGCGCGATCTGCTTGAATTTTCAAAACAAAATGTCGTACATACGGATGTTTACGAAGAACCGCAACGACAGACTGTGGATGTAATGGCACAGCCTGTTTCACCGACTCAGCCTGACGAAGCGAATGCACCCGAAGCTGTAATAACGGGACGTGTGCCTTTTGCGGATTACGATGAGTTTATTGCAAATAATCAGTCGGAGGGATTTTTGCGGGTGCAGGTTTTTGCCGCCAACGGAAGCTTTCCGGTGCCGAATGCAACGGTTCGTGTTTATATTCAGCTTGATGACGGTGAAAGAGAGGTTTTCAGCGGAATAACGGATGTTGACGGCATAGCGGACGGAATCAGGCTTCCTGCACCCGACAGCTCCGTTTCCTTTGACGAAAACAGTACCGTTGCACCTTATGCCGTGTATAAGCTCAGGGTTGAACGGCAGGGATATGCACCCGCGTATTTTGACGGAATCCCTGTTTTTGATTCCGTCAAATCAATCCAACCTGTGGGTTTGGTGCCTTTGAGTGCAGACAGTTCGGATGATGCAACGGTTGTACCGCAGGAGCCTGAAACTTTGTTCGGAGGTGAGCGCTGATGGCTGTCGATACACCGGCAATTCCCGAATTTATAACCGTTCATCTGGGTCCACCGTCCTCAAATGCGGAAAACATAAGAGTGACATTTCCCGATTATATAAAGAACGTTGCTTCAAGTGAAATTTATCCTACATGGCCTGAAAATGCAATCCGTGCCAATATCTATGCACAGATAAGCTATGCGCTGAATCGTGTATATACAGAGTATTACCGTTCGCGCGGATATAATTTTGATATAACCAATTCAACTCAATACGACCAGTCTTTTGTAAAAAACAGAGATATATTTGAAAACATCAGCAGGATCGTTGACGAAATTTTCAACGACTATGTTGTGAAACAGGGTCAGGTGCAACCGTATTTTACACAGTACTGCGCAGGGTCATGCCCGGGTCTTTCGCAGTGGGGTACTGTCCCTCTTGCTCAGCAGGGTTATACTCCGTACAGAATTCTGCAGAATTATTACGGTAACGATATAAACATCGTGCAGAATGCGCCGATAACAAGCAATGTTCCGTCGTATCCGGGTACGGCGTTGCGGCTCGGCAGTGTCGGCGAAGAAGTCAGCGACATTCAGCGTCAGCTGAACAGGATTGCGCTTAACTACCCGTCAATTCCGAAAATCAGAAATCCGAACGGTATTTTTGAGGAATCAACTCTTGCTGCGGTAAGGAAATTCCAAAGCATATTCAATCTTGCCCAGGACGGTATAGTGGGAAAGGAAACGTGGTACAAAATCAAGTATATTTACAACGGAATCAAAGGTCTGTCCGAGCTTTATTCCGAGGGACTTTCAATAAGCGACATCCAACGGCAGTTTTCAAAAGTGCTCAAACGCGGAGACCGAGGCATTCCCGTAAGAACGTTGCAGTATTATCTTGCCTTCCTCGGCTTTTTTGACCCGAATCTTCCGCAGATATCTGTTGACGGAGTTTTCGGTCAGGAAACCTACGATGCGGTTTTGACCTTCCAAAATCAGAACAATCTGAAAGTTGACGGAATAGTCGGCAGAAGTACGTGGAATGCGATACAGAACGCTTATGACGGCGTTTTAAGGACACTTCCGCCAAGGTATAAGAATTATTCAAGCCTGATTTATCCGGGCTATTTCATCACGACGGGAGCTACAGGCGATGTTGTGCGTCAGCTTCAGCGATATCTTCGTGTTATCGGACAGAATAATCCGTCAGTTCCCGTAATCAGTGTGGACGGACAGTACGGAAGCCGTACGAAAGCAGCTGTTGAAGCAGTGCAAAGGCTCAACGGCCTTGAGACTACGGGGCAGGTTGGTCCCATTACGTGGAATGCAATAATCGACCTTTATCAGGATTACAGTTAGAATAATTTGTAAGTTTCCGAAAATAATATTTTTAGTTAAGTTGGCTGTTTCCCTAAGGAGTGACTTCTTTGAACGAAAAGATATTATTTTCGGATAATTTTTATGAAAATGAAAAAATGCTTGACGGCTATTTCAAGGTAGATAAAAACTTCGACGTTGTGAATACCCGATTTTTTGTGGCGCAAAGAAAGGCAAAGCTTTATTATATCGACGGTTTTGTCAACACTGAAATATCCGAGCGTGTTCTTAATTTTATGATGAGCAGGACTCAGAAGCTTCCTGACGGCACATCTCCCGAGGATTTTGTGCAGAGCGTTGTTTCGTACATTGAAATGGATATCAGTGCGGATATTAACGCAATTTCGAAAGTGATTTATTCAGGTGCGATACTACTGATAGTGGACGGATTCCCGACGGCGTTCCTTATCAAAACACGAAACTATCCGCGTCGTTCCGTGCAGGAGCCTGACAATGACAAGGTGTTGAGGGGAGCGCACGACGGATTTGTTGAAGCCTTGCTTATCAACACTGCTCTCATAAGGCGAAGAATCCGCAACAGAGATCTGATTATGGAAGTGCACGAGGCAGGAAAACGCTCAAGGACTGATATTGCAATTTGCTACCTTGAAAGTAAAGCGGATATGAAAACGGTGGAAATGCTCAGAAAGAAAATAAGTGCAATTAATGTCAACACCCTGAGTATGAGCCAGGAAAGTCTTATTGAGTGTTTTGTACGAAAGCAGATTTTTAATCCTTTCCCGAAAGTAAGGTATACCGAGCGTCCCGATTCTGCTGCGGCTTGCATTGCTGAAGGAAGCATAATTGTAATGGTGGACAACTCTCCTGCGGCAATGATTATTCCGACGAGCTTTTTTGAGTTTCTTCAGGATACAAACGATTATTATTTTCCACCGATTGTCGGAACGTATCTACGTTTCATACGAATGCTGATTTTTGGACTGGCTCTGCTGCTTTCACCGACGTGGTATCTTTTGGTAAGTAATCCGAGCTACATTCCCGAGTGGCTTAGTTTTATAACAGTTAAAGAGTATTATACAATTCCGATTATTGTTCAGCTTCTTATTATTGAAGTTGTAATTGATACTTTAAAGCTTGCTTCGCTTAATACTCCGAATGCGTTGAGTAATTCGTTCAGCGTTATCGGCGCACTTGTGCTCGGTGACCTTGCAGTAACGGCAAAGCTTTTTTCGTCCGAGGTAGTTCTTTTTATGGCTTTCGTTGCGATTGCTAATTTTGCACAGCCGAGCTTCGAGCTTGGCTATGCCTTTAAGCTATCAAGAATATTTATACTGATATTGACAGCGATGTTCAATATCTGGGGATATGTCGCAGGCATTGCGATAGTGCTGATTCAGATGTTTTTTACCAAAACAGTAACGGGCAGGGGATATATGTATCCGCTTATCCCGTTCAATGCAAAAACTCTTTCAAGGCTTCTTGTGAGGCATCCGATAAATAAGGACAATACTTGACAAAACCACTTTAATAAGTTAATCTTATTAATGGTGATAAAATGAAAAAGGTATTGTTGAATTGCATATCGCTTGCAGTTGTTTTCTGTATGCTTTTCTCTCTTGCTTCCTGCAAAAGGGAGCCTGCAGAGGTGCCGGAGGATGATTCTACTGTTTCAACAAAGGCAACAACCAAGCCTGTTGAAATTATTGATGTGCCTACGGGTGAAGAAGAGCTTACAGAGATGCTGAATGCAGCTGTCGAGTATATAGAACTTTATTGCTATAATTATACGAAAAACGTAAACTGCAAAGTCAGCGACGTAAGTCTTGGTTCTTTATCAGCGGTATCAAATGCGGCTGAAGCTTTCAGGTCGATTTTCGGTGAAAAGAACATTACGATGAATTACAGCTATAACGCTTCAAGAGATGCGTTTTCGGCAAATTTTCCGTCAAGCGGTTATACGACCGAGGAAGTGCAGTCCGTTTCAGCACAGCAGGTTGAGGATAAAATTGTCATAACGGCAACGTTCCCGAATGAAACAAATCCGACGGACGATTCAGGTGTTCTTTACAGGCTGTGTCCTGATTATCAGAACACTGACGATATTAAAAAAGCTTTGTCAGAGTTCGGCTCGTCTGCAACTTCAACGTCAATCAATGCATCGGATATAACCCTCAAGGCTACGGTAAGAGCGCAGGACAGCGGTCTTGAGAAGCTTGAGGTTTCCTACACACAAAGATATACTTTGTCAGGTGTAACTCTTGTAAAGCTTGAAGGCTCAACAGTTACGGGTACGGCAAAAACAACAGTTATTTACTCGGGCATGGATGCATAAAATTTAAAAAAACTATGGAATTTGAAGAAAATGTGTGGTACAATTAAACGTATCAGATTTAAGGAGAATTTTTATGAAAAACAATCCGTGGAAAAAATTTATTATAGCCGTATCGGCACTTTTGATTGTGATTATGGTATGTGTTACAACAAACCTTATTACAAATTCAATTACAAACAGCATCAGAATGCAACCGTTGGGCGGTGTTCAGCAACAGCAGGGTGTTGTTAATAATGGTGGTTTTGCACAGAATGACGGCGGACAGATGGGCATTACTCCCGATGCAAACGGTTCAGTCGGCGGTGATTCATCACTCGGCGGAAATTCTGCGGATCAGGGTGTAACGGCAGCACCGCAGGGTGGTAATTCCGGTACACAGAATTCAAACGATCCGCTTAAGATGAGCAAGTCACAGCTTATCAGCTATTACAACTCCTGCCTTAAAAAGTCTTATTCACAGAAGATGAACGCAACAAAGACAGAGCAGGTTGATGTTGCCGTTGACGGGATTTCGATTGGCAGTGGTGCCGGTATTGATGTTTCAAAAATGGCAAACACTATCATCGCTAACAATACAAAGAAAAACGGTATTGTTCAGGCGAAGAGCTTTGTAAACGGCAAGGCAACTGATGACGGTTCTGCTGTTGAAAAGTTTGTTCTTCCCGCAAATCTTTACGATGCAGCTGTTAAGACTATAAACATTCAGAAGAGTGGTGCAGGCTATCAGGTAGTTATCGTTCTTAACCAGGAGTCATGTGCTCACAACGGTACTGCAAAGTATAATGCTTCCTGCGCATGGCCACTTGATGTTAATGTAATTGATTTCGGTCAGGCTGTTAATATCCAGAGCTGTACATTCAATTATCCGGGCACAAAGCTTACGGCAATGATTGACGGACAGGGTAGAGTGACTGCTGTTAAGACAGAAATGCCGCTTAACGTTACAAACGCAAAAGCAAAGGCGATCGGCATCGACATCACAGTCGGCTCAATCAGCGGTAAATGGACTTGCATAAACGAAATGAAGTTTGCTGCATAATTACAGAATTAAAACTCAGTTGTGTTGAAAAATACAACTGAGTTTTTTATTGGTTTTTAAAATTTTAGGTTGACAAGTCAATACTATAGGTTTAAAATATTAAAGCAGAATATTTCTGCGAAAGTTATGTTTTTAAAGAGGTGAATTTCTGTGAGTAGCGACGGTAGTTACGGGCAACGATTTTTAGCTTATTTTTCATCAAAATCATTATGTGGCGAAAGAATCTCCGTAGGTGCGTCAGTTTTCACGGATTGACCTGAATACACCTGCGGGCGGTGGTTTCTGCCGCTGTAAAAGGGGTGTGTTCAAATGGAAACAATGGTTGAAGTCATCAGCAAGATGCTTGCAAGCAACAAGTTCTCGGCAATCAAAGAAATCCTCGGCGAAATGAACGTCGTCGATATCGCTTCCATGATGGAGGAATTTGAAACCGAAGAACAGCAGGTACGCCTGTTCCGTTTGTTGCCGAAGCAGTCATCGGCTGATGTTTTTTCATATCTTGATAACGAAATCAGAACAAATATTGTTAATGCAATTACGAACAAGGAGCTTTCATTCCTTATGGAGGATATGTTCCTTGATGACGCGGTTGACTTCCTTGAGGAGGTTCCTGCAAGCGTTGTAACACGTGTGCTTGCACAAACAGACAGCGACACAAGAAACCTTATAAATAAATTCCTGCAGTATCCCGAAAATTCAGCGGGAAGTATTATGACAATCGAAATGGTGTCCTTCCCCGAAAACTACACGGTTAAGCAGGCGATCTCACAGATTCGTGCAACAGCCTTGGATAAGGAAACGATTTACACCTGCTACTGTACGGACGGTACGCGAAAACTTGTCGGTACTGTGCCTTTAAGACGTCTTATTGTTGCTCCCGAAGATGCAATTGTCAAGGACATTATGTACGACGACGAACAGCTTATTTACGTTAACACAATGGATGACCAGGAAGAGGTTGCGAATATCGCAAAGAAATACGACCTTCTTTCAATCCCCGTAGTTGACAAAGAAAGCAGACTTGTAGGTATTATCACAATCGACGATATCGTTGACGTTATCGAAGACGAAAACACCGAAGACTTTGAAAAGATGGCATCCCTTTTGCCGTCAGAGGATGAATACCTTAAAACGGGCGTTTTCGCGATGTTTAAAAACCGAATTCTCTGGCTTCTTGTGCTTATGCTTCTTGCAACATTCACAAGCCAGATAATTGAAGGCTTTGAAGGAAAACTTTCGCTTGTTGTCGGTCTTACGGCGGCAATTCCCATGATCATGGGTACGGGCGGTAACTGCGGTAATCAGACGTCAACTCTTATTATCCGTGGTCTTGCACTCGGTGATATTCAGATAAGCGACTATTTCCGTGTACTCTGGAAGGAAATACGTGTTGCCGTGCTTTGCGGTATTGTACTTGCAGTTGCAAACTACGGCAGAATGTGGGTTACGAAGCTTGTAACAGGAAGCGTAATTGAAAGCAATACATTTATCGTTGTTTCAATTGCTATGGCATTGGCTGTCATTGTAGCTAAAGCAATCGGCTGTTCGCTTCCGATTCTTGCAAAGCTTCTGAAGCTTGACCCGGCGTTGATGGCAGGTCCGATGATTACGACAATCGTTGATGCGCTCACACTCCTGATTTATTTCGCAATTGCAACAGTATTTATCAATAACGGTCTTATAGCTTAAGCATAAAAAGTAAAAGTATAAAAAATGAGAGGTAATACGGTTTTTCCGTATTACCTCTTTTGTGATTATATAAGTTTAATTAAAATGCATTAACAATTTCGCCGATGATAGCCCAGAGCTTTGTGCCCTTGAACCAGTTCATAAACTTATCTTTGAAAGTAAGTTCTGCTGCAACAAAATCAAGGTCTTCAGCACCGTTGTCGATTACGAAAGCCTGTGTAAGTGTAAGTCCGCCTTCACCGTAAAGCTCAGCTCTTACATACTTGAAGTTTTCAGCACCTTTGACTGTGTCAAGGTCGATTGTGAGGTTTTCTGCATTAATCGGACCTTCCTTGATAACCTTACCGTCAGCAATCCACTGAATTCTGTCGCTGTCTGCTGCACCGACTGTAACCTTGTGACCGTTAACTGCAACGTTTGTGAACATCGGATATGCAAGACCCTGGTTCATTACGTCAATTTCCTTATCGGGACCGATCCATTTGTTAGGACGGATTTTTCTTGTAACCATGAAGAAAGCGCCGTTCTGCATTGTCTTCTTAACATTGTCAACAGTGTTGTCTTCCATCATAAATACGCTGAATGAAGAGTCAACTGTATCTGTCCAGTGAGCGTCTGTGTTACTGTAACCGATAACATTCTTACCGTAGGGGAGACAGTACATAAGAAGGTTATCCCAAAGGATTCTGTCGTAGCCTGTTGTGCCGTTTCTTTCGTTAAATACTTCCATACCAAGGCATGAATCGTATTTGAGCATGAGGTCGCCGAAGAACTTAATCTTTTCCGGATCGTTTACTACGTCAGGATTTGCGTTTGAGTTGAGCCAGTCACCCGGATGGTTGATGTGTGAAAGACCGCCGTGTTCTTCAATGTACTTGATAACCTGCTCGAAACCGCGTTCATTTTCAGCGCCTGCGTATCCGCTGCCTGTTGTACCCGGAAGGAAGAAACCGTTAACGTGGTTCTTTGTAAGTGAGAAGTGGTTGAATTCGTTACCGCCGAGGACAGGAAGAAGACCTTCACCTCTTGCTGTACCGTCATAAAGGGGATATGTACCGTTCTGAATTGCAACGTATTCTTCAGTTGTAAGATGCTCATACGGGTTGTCAATAATCCACTGGTATGTATAAAGAAGCTGTGTATCGGGAGCTTTATCCCAATCAACACCTGTGATACCGTGATCAGTGATTGCAACGAAATCATAATCCTGATTGTAATACTCTTTGGTCATAACAGGAAGAGTGTCTTCCGCGTCGCTGTATGTTGTGTGTGTGTGAAGTGTGCCCTTGTAAGCGCCCCAGGCGTTGTTACCTTCCCAGATAACCTCACTGTACGGGTTGAGAATTGTGTAGTCAGCCGAATCAGCTGCAACACCGATGATTGCAAACTGCATTGCAATTACCAGACTGAGAACAATGCACAATGCTTTTTTGAAAGTTGTCATAATACTACCTCCTATTGTTTTATTTAATTAAAACAGAAAACTAATAAAGTGTCAAGCGAATTTTATGATACCTTGAAGTTAAGAACAGCTTTTGAACAGTCGTAAGCAAGGTCTTCAACGTAGGGACTGGATTTGCTTGTTATATCTTCGGATTCGTGAACGGAACACATAAGATGTCCGTTAAGGAAATCACGTGTTCTTCTTGACTCGATGGGAATAACAATCTGTCCTGTTGTGCCCTTCTTCGCTGACGAGCTGACCTTGAAGTGAACTGTTACAA
The DNA here is from genome assembly GCA_045538055.1 of Acutalibacteraceae bacterium. Classification (GTDB taxonomy): domain Bacteria; phylum Bacillota; class Clostridia; order Oscillospirales; family Acutalibacteraceae; genus CAG-488. The sequence goes on along the minus strand of JAZSQQ010000029.1, from coordinate 30,226 downwards.
GATCTTCGTTGATGTTCTTTTCGGCTTCTGAAGTGAATGATGCATTGGGTGTCATCGTAATTCGAAGGAAATTATGATTGTTTTTGAAATCCTTGAGCTTTGCATCACTGTAATCGGGCCAGCATTTTTCTTTGACTTCTTTTGCAAGACCGTCCCAGTCGCGGAATGTGCAGTATGTCTTGCCTGCACTCTGGTAAAGTCTGCCGCTTGTATTAAACTGAGCTGACGGTGCAGATGAAAAGATGTTTTTGTTGTAATAAATCTGTGCGCTTGTGGGACCTGTATAGTAATTGTTTGCAAGCGAAAGAGTAACCGCAACTGTCTGGTCAGGTTTAACGGGGATAACATCTGCCGAAGTATAAGTTTTGCCGTCAATCTTTGCCTTGAGTGTGAATGCTGCCTTGTACTTTGCATTGGAAACAATTCCTACGCTGATCTGAAGAATTGTAAGTGCGTCTGTTGAGTTGATTTTTTTATCGCCGTTGAGGTCAGCGGCAGATTTGTCGATTGTCTTGATTGTACCTACAGAATACTGAAGGACGAGAAGGGCATCGGATGAATTGACCTTTCCGTCGCCGTTAACGTCACCGCGCTGTGCAGCCTGTGCTGTTATGCATACGGAAAAAGCAAAAACTGCCGCAAGCAATAAAGATATAATACGTTTCATAAAGGTCATCCTTTCTTTAAATAAACGCTGAGAGTATAAGCCCGATGAGTGTCGAAGCACCGATTGCACCGGCTGTTATGTAAAGCAGATTTTTGCGAAGAGTTTTGTCTGCCTTCGTTGTAATATCAGATGAGCTGTCAATATCGGATAATTTTTCATAATTGTAAAGAATCAACATTGTTTTGTCGATGCAGTTAAGAATGAAATCTTCGTCCGATTCATTGTCAAGAGCAAAGAATGTGAATGTGCTTGTTCCTGCCTCGTCTGCAATTGCAACTTTCAGGAATTTTTCTCCTGTTTCACTGTTGTAGCTGATATCGGAAAAAACAGCCGTGAAAGTGGAAAATTGCTCGTTTTTCAGGTCTCTTGCTATAGTGACAAGGTTTTCAAGCAAGTCGTCATAGTAAGGTCTTTCAGCCTTGAAGGAAAAACAGTGAGCTGAAGCTATACCCGAAGCAATATTTTCAATGACATCTGTTACACCTGAAGCGGCAAAAGTAATTTTAACTGAATCCTCGTCGAGCTTGTCCGCTGTTCTTTTGATAATTGCTCTGTGTCTTGCGTTAAGACCTGCCGCGGCAACATCGTTTTCACAAAGAGAAGCAAAGAAATCGTAAAGCGAACCGAAAACGACTTCATCTGCGCGCGGTGCTTCAACGGGAAGGTAAATAATGTGCTGTGAGCCTGAAGATAAAGCGAAACCGCAGTTAAACATATCTTCCGTCGGCATAATAACAGAACCCTGTGGGAAAGCTGAGTTTGAATTAAGGGTCTGTTGGCTGATTTTACCCGCTTCAGATAACGGCTTCAATGAATTGAAAACCGCAGTGCTTTTCATAATTTTTAAGCCGAGTGCCTGTGCAAGTAATTTCTTTGTCGCATTGTACATATTGTTCTGCACGGCTATGATTACAATGTCTGCGGCACGCAGGCTCTGTGCGGCGGCGAGAAGCATTCTTTTCTGTGAAGTAAAGGGAGTGAACTCTTCGCATTCAGGGAAAAAGTTTTTCACGCATTTTAAAATGTGTTTTTTACCCGTTTCAGTTTGCGGAACTTCCTGCTTGCAAAGAGAAAAAAGTTTTATATCCATTGGTGCACCTCTTAGTCAAGTGTGAATTTTTTAGCATTTTTGAAAGGATTGCTTTTTCCTTTGGCATTATACCATGCCTGCGGGAAACGCTGGTTTTCGTTTCTTACCGCTTTTGATGTATCAACCTCTGCGTTCTCTCCGTCACGCACGAGCCTTGCCATAACAACGAAGCGTGCATCCTCAAAAACTGTATCGCAAGTCGAAATTGTAAGGATTTTATCACCCGGAACAATATCGACAGCTTCATTTGTGTAATAAGAACGCGATTTTACTTCCCCAATGAATTCAAGGAACTTTTCGTCAGAAGAGAAGTTCGGCGTGATATACGGGAACTGATAGCCGTTATCCTGCGCAGATTTGCCGTTTGAAATGAAAGCGGCAAAAATTTTCCATTCCGTGCTCTTGTGTATAGTATCAAATTTGATTGTGGGGAAATTCTTGTAGTTTTCAATATCGGAGTAAAGGCTTAATGCACCAAGCTGAGAACCGTCTCTCATATTGTGACCGTAGATGATTGTGTTTGTGTCAAAGTTCTTTATGTTATTACGGTAATCGACAAAAAGCGTTCCGTATCTTGTGTTTTCACCTTTGAAGCCTGTGTTCAGGTATTTGTAATTGTCGTTACCCTGAACAACGTTGATTCCTGATTCTCCGGTTGCATCGATTATGAGCTTACCGACGAAATCGTCGTTCATTTTAAGGAGTGCGCTGTATTTGTCCTGAATAACATCTCCGGTATCTTCATCGACTGTTGTTTCGGTGTTGGAATGGTCAACGTTATCAGTCTCGTTTTGCAGCTGCTTATTTTTCCAATTGTCAATTGCATAGTCGGCAATGTAAACAGTGCACGTGACAAAAACGATCAGCGAAATGCCGATAATCACTCTTCTTAATGTGTTCTGTACTGATTTTCCTACTTCTTTTTTCGTGACCAAAATGACAGCCTCCTTTTCTTGGCATTTCCTTCGTCAACAAAAGCGGAGGAAAGTTCCTCATCGCTATTACGTTTAATTCCGTCATCATTACTTTCGTCAACAAAGATAACTCTTGTATGAGTATCAAAACCATATCTGTTGTTTATTGTTGGCGGAGGTTCAACAGGTGTTGGTTCCGGTGCGGGTTCTTCGACCTTAGGCTCCGGAGGAAGCGGATTCTTTCTTGGTCTGCCGCGTTTTCTTTTTGGCGGTTCTTCCGGCTTGATTTCAGGTGCAGGTTCTTCCTTGATCTCAGCCTTGGGTTCTTCTTTGATTTCGGGTAAAGATTTGTTAATGCTTATGTCGCCGAAAGAAGCGATGTCTGCATCAAACTCACTTTTGGTAGAATCAAAGACTTTTGAAAGAGGCGAGTTAACATCTGTACGGATTTCGTCACGCGGATTGACGGGAGCTGCAAGATAATCAAACGCTGTGCTTTCGGGGCGTTGCTTCTTGATAAGTCCGCCTTTTTTCGCAAGTTCAAAGCCTTCGTTCCTGATTGTCTCATCTTCATCGACGGCAGCATAACGTGCCTTGAGGCGTTCAAGATTGCTTGGCTGAATGTATTCTACGATGTCATCGTTTCTTGTGAGTTCTGCAGCAATAGCGCTTTCGATAACTTCTACTTCATCAGAATTGAATTTTTTGTTTTCTGCCACAGTTTTTCATCCTTTCCTACTGTTGAGTGGGATGCCTTATTCTCTTAAAATATAATGTTTACTTCTTATAAAGCTTTATTGATATACATTCTGACCATGTTAAGTGCGTTTGATGAATTAACAAATCGGTTATAGTCGCGGTCCTTGCGGTTTGTATTAAGCTCCTTGACCCAGACGTTGTCTTTGTCTGCAAGGGCAATGTAGCTGAGACCCACGGGCTTTGATGTGCCGTCGCTGTCAGGGCCTGCGATTCCTGTTACCGAAACAGCAATATCGGCTCCGCTGACTGCGAGTGCGCCCTTTGCCATCTGTTTTGCAACCTCAGCACTGACAGCTCCGTATTTTCTGAGTGCTTCTTCACTGACACCGAGGATACGATGCTTGATTTCGTTTGAGTAGGATATAATTCCGCAATCAAAAACCTTTGATGCACCCGACACGTTTGTGATTCTTTTTCCGATAAGACCGCCCGTGCAGGATTCTGCAGTTGCAAGCTTAAGATTGTTTTCAATAAGCATCGGTATAACCGCTTCTTCAATACAGTTTACGTCGATACCGTAAATATAATCCGAAAGTCTTTCCTTGATTTCTTCAATCATCGGGGCACAGAGCTTTTCTGCCTCATCTTCATTGTCTGCCATTGCAGTAACGCGAAGAAGTGCTTCTCCGTCCTTTGCATACGGTGCAACTGTCGGGTTTGATGACTCAAGCAGATCTGTCACAATTTCTGACATTGCAGATTCACCGATTCCGAAAGTACGGATATTGTGTGAAATAATAACCTTGTCCGAAAATTTCTTGAGGTAAGGTACGGCACTTTCAAAAAACATCGGCTTGAGCTCTCTCGGCGGACCGGGAAGAAGGAGAATGTGTTTGCTGTCCTTTTCCATAGCAAGTCCGGGTGCAGTACCGTTATTGTTTCGGAAAACAACACAGTCTTCGGGAAGCATAGCCTGCTTTTTGTTGGTTTCGGGCATCTTAATACCCTTGGATGTGAAATATGCCGACATTCTTTGAAGGCTCTCTTCGTGAAGTATGAGCTCTTTTTCAAAAAATTCACATGCAACTTCCTTTGTGATATCGTCGGGAGTCGGCCCGAGACCGCCCGAAAGGATTATGATATCACTTCTTTTTGCGGATTGCACGAGTAGTTCAAGAAGACGGTCGTGATTGTCACCGACAGTGCTCTGATGCAAAACGGAAAGCCCGAGCTTTGCAAGCTCCTGTGAAAGGAACTGCGCATCCGTATTTAAAATGTCGCCTAAAAGAAGTTCAGTGCCTACACTGATAATTTCGCAAGTTTTCAAATCATTCACCTGAAATGTTGATAAATTTAAGATTGCTCAACGCTTCTTCAACGAGAGCCTCAACGTCAAGTACGTTTTCAGCCTCCTCAACAACATGAAGCTGAGGACGTGTACGCGGATGCTTCGGAGTAAATACCGTACAGCAATCCTCGTAGGGAAGAATTGAAGTTTCGAATGTGTCAATTTTTCTTGAAATTTCGATAACCTCATCCTTATCCATACCGATAAGAGGACGGAAGAGGGGGAGCTCTTCAACAACAGCTTCTGTGCAAGCGATTGCCTGCATAGTCTGGCTTGCAACCTGACCGACGCTTTCACCGGTGATAAGAGCACCGCAACCCTGGCCTTTTGCAATTCTTTCAGCGCAACGCATCATAAAGCGGCGCATGATGATTGTGAAAAGATCCTCGGGACAGTTGTCCTTGATTTCTTCCTGAATGTGTGTAAACGGTACAACACAAAGCGGAATGTCACCGCTGTATTTTGAAACCTGACGAAGAAGAGAATGCACTTTCATCTCTGCTCTTTGGCTTGTGTAGGGCGGAGATGCAAAATGGATTGCGTAAAGACGAAGTCCTCTTTTTGCCATCATCCACGCAGCAACGGGACTGTCGATACCTCCCGAAATTAGGATAGCAGCCTGTCCTGCAGAACCGACGGGCATACCTCCCGCACCCTTGTGCTGATTGCCGTGAATATAAGCGTAGCTGTCTCTTACTTCAACATTGACGATTAAATCGGGATTATGCACGTCAACCTTGAGATGATGATACTTTGAAAGTATATAACCGCCAAGCTCCATGCATATCTGCGGAGAATTGAACGGAAATTTTTTATCTGAACGCTTTGCTTCAACCTTAAAGGTCTTCGCAAAAAGAAGCTCATCATGAAGATATTCACAAGCAGCGGGAAGTATTGCGTCCATATTCTTTTCAACTGCCGCGCAGCGTGACAATCCTGCGATGCCGAAGATTTTTTTTAGTCTGCGGAAAGCTTCGTCGAGGTCAACTCTTTCGTCAATGGGTTCGACCATAATTGTTGACTGTGACTGCACATAGCGGATTTTTCCGAGGTCGTGAAGTCGTTGCTTCATATTTTTTACAAGCTGATTTTCAAAAGTGTGGCGGTTAAGTCCTTTAAGGGCAAGCTCGCCGTTTTTCAAAAGGATAATTTCTTTCATTTTAAACGAAACCTCAATTTATTTTGTCTTTCTCATTGTTTTCTGCGCGTTTGCGATACCGTAAAGAAGGTAGTCGATTTCTTCTTTTGTTGTAAATCTTGAAATGCTGATTCTGAGCGCAGAGTTAATTCTCTCGTCGTTAAGATTCATAGCTGTCAGCACACGGCTCTTGTGTCCCTTTGAACAGGCAGAACCGCTTGAAACATAAATTCCCATCTCTGAAAGGTAATTGAGCATAACTTCCGACGGAATACCGAGCACGGAAATGTTTGTGATATACGGCAATGCGTTGGCAGGTGAGTTTATTTTTACATTTTCCATAGCGGAAACGTTTTTAACAAAGTAATCGCGCAAAGCTGTTGCCTTTTCAAGGCTCTGATGATAATCGGGCAAAGCCTTTGCTGCTGCGGCAAAGCCTGCAATGTCGTGCAAAGGCTCGGTACCGGGACGGAATTTGTTTTCCTGAAGACCGCCTAATGAATGGGGAGCGAGGCGAGTACCTTTCTTTATAAAAAGTGCACCTGCACCCTTGGGTCCGTGGATTTTATGAGAGCTGATTGACATAAGGTCAACCCCCATATTGTATGGCTTGAGCTGAACCTTGCCGAAAGCCTGAACAGCATCGCAGTGAATGAGTGCGTTTGCACCTGCGTGGACAGCGGCACGTTTTGCAAATTCAACGGGCTGAATTGTACCCACTTCGTTGTTAACGTACATAATGCTGATAAGAACAACGGACGGATTTGTTGCGGCGTAAAGCTGACGTTCATCAATAAGTCCATTTTCGTTAACGCGGAGTCTTATAACGTCAAAGCCCTGACTTTCAAGGTATTTGATTGGCTCTTCAACGCTCGGGTGCTCCACGGAGGTCGTGATGATACGGCTACCTCTTCTCTTGAGTGCATTTGCCGCACCGAGTACTGCGATATTGTTGCTTTCCGTACCGCCCGAGGTGAAAATGATTTCGTTCGGCTCGCAGGAGAGCTTGCCCGCGATAATTCCTCTTGATTCCTCAAGAAGCTCAGAGGCTGCAATTCCGTTGGAATGAAGTGACGAAGGATTGCCCCAACACGATGTCAGGGTGAAATTGATTTTTTCAACAGCCTCTTTGCAAAGCGGTGTCGTTGCGCTGTTATCAAGATATGCTTCCATTGTGTATTCCTCCAAGCAACAATAAGCCATTATTAACTTTTTTATTATACATCAAAATTCATCTACTTTCAATCTTTTTATAGGTATATATATTAACAATATATAAATTTTTTGCAGGAAAAAAGCTTTCCTACGATACATCATATGCGAAAGAATACTTTAAAGTAACAGTATAAGTCCGTCAGCATTGCAGTTGTGGAATTTCTGCCACAACTTATTGCACAAATTCGGGTTTGTCGAGTTCTTTAAATAACGAATTTACTTGATTTTTCAGGCTCCCTTGTGTAAAGGGAGCTGTCGCGGAGCGACTGAGGGATTGTTAAAAATTTTAAAAATCAAACAATCCTCCCGACACGACTTCGTCGTGCCACCCTCCTTTACACAAGGAGGGTTGGATATTGCTACTGACTTTAAATTGCCCAGATAAATTCTGGTTTGACTATTTCTTTGTTATCACCTCATCCGCCTCGTTCCTCGGCACCTTCTCCTTGGAGGAGAAGGCTGAGAATATACGTAAATTTAAGGCTTCTCCTCTGAGGAGAAGCTGTCACGAAGTGACTGATGAGGTGTAGGTTGCAACGCAACCGTTATTACAATTCAGCGTCGCAGACCCTTAATGTTTGCGATGCAAACATATCATTAGTGAAGCGACATCATTCATCATATCCGCATCGCGGATATATCATTGCAAAGGCATCGCCTTTGCCCTACAACCCCGAATTTGAACAACAAAAAATCTCACGTTACTGTTGACAAATTTTAGTGAATGTGATAACCTATACAAGCATTGTAAATGCTAAATTAAAAGAAAGGAGACAGACATAATGACAAGATTAACATTAAAGAAAATGAAGAACGATTATCCGGTAGTTGTGTCTGTTTCTGCTTAACAGGCATATTGATTTGTTGAACCCGGAAACGTTTTGTTTCCGGGTTTTTTGTCTGTAATAACGGCAGAAACAGCAAAAGAAAAAACTACGGGAGAGGAGGAAAAATGGAGAAAAACAAACCAAAAAAGAAACAGCGGTTTGAAAACCTGAGAAATACTTTTTATGCTTTAAAGCTTATTTCGTCGTGTGCACCTTTGCTTATGTTTTCGCAAGTGATGACGATGATTGCATATTGGTTTTTCACGGGATTTGTTCAGGAAATTCTGTTCCTGAAGGTTTTGCTCGATATAGTCGAAAACGGCGGAACATTCGGAAAGTTTGCCTTTGCCGTCGCGATGTTTGCGGTTGCGGGAGTTCTTGCCAAGGGTACGGACTGCTTTTTTGACTATGCTTGTTCAAAGCTTATGAAGGTGTGCTACAAAAACCTTAACCGTAAAATTTTCAAAAAAGCCGTAGAGGTGGATATGGCTTGCTTCGAAAATCCTGAGTTTTACGACAAATATCAGCGTGCAACAGAAATAATCAGTGACAACCATTACAGCGATTTCGGATATTATTTTGCAATGCTGATTTCGGGCGGTCTTACAGGAGTTTTTCTTATTGCGTATGTAATTTCAATTGATGCGCGGATACTTCTTATTCTGCTTTCGATGATTTTTGTTGTGATTTTTGAATCAATCAAAGGAAAAATCGAAGTAAAAAAAGATAAGGAAATGACCTTGCATAAACGCTCAAAAGCTTATGTTAAAAGAACGGTTTTCCTTCGTGAATTTGCAAAGGATATGCGTACTTCGGGAATTTTCGGAGTTATGCATACGAGGTACAAGAAAGCCGTTGAGAACAACAGGGAAATCATTAAAAAATACGGCAAGAAAATGGCTCTTTTAGAGGTGCTGTCAGGTCTTTTCGGAACGAGCCTTCCTGTTGTGATAACCTATATTTATGCGGCGTACAGATTCGCAATCAAACGTAATCTTTCAATATCAGATTTCTCCGTAATTATGACGGCGATGAGCAACCTGAAGGATGTTTTCAACGACCTTAGCGAAGCAATAGGCTCAATCCGAAAGGAAGCTGAATATTTTGGAAACCTGCGCGAATTTTTTGAATATGAATCTGTTGTGACAGGTGGTAAAAAAGAGGCTGACGAGCTTGAAACACTTGAATTCCGTAATGTTTCATTCACTTATCCGTCAGCGAAAAAGCCTTCGCTTACCAATGTGAATCTTAAAATAAACAAGGGCGAAACGGTTGCTGTTGTCGGTCAGAACGGAGCGGGAAAAACGACGTTTGTAAAACTTCTTCTGCGCTTTTACGACCCTGATGAGGGAACCATTCTTTACAACGGAACGGATATCAGAGAGTATGATATCGCATCAATCCGTAACAGACTTGCAACTGTTTTTCAGGATTACAAGGTCTTTGCGCTTAGTGTCGGCGAAAACATTATCTGCCGTGAGGTTGACGACGAAAATGATAAAGAAAAAATCAATTATTCACTTAAAAACAGCGGTGCTTATGACTGTGTAAATGCACTTCCGCAGAAGGAGGAAACCGTTCTTACACGCGAATTTGACGAAAAAGGAACAGGTCTTTCGGGCGGTGAACAGCAGAAAATTGCAGCTGCAAGAATGTTTGCAAGAGAATTCGACCTGGCAATTCTTGACGAGCCGTCATCGGCACTTGACCCGATTGCTGAATACAAAATGTACGAAAGTCTTATTGCGGCAACTCAGGATAAAACGGTTATATACATTTCTCACAGGCTTTCAAGTGCCGTGCTTTCGGATAAAATCTATGTTTTCGGTGACGGTACGGTCAAAGAAGAGGGTACTCACGATGAGCTGATGAGCAAGAACGGAATATATTCCGAAATGTTCACTCTTCAGTCTTCAAGCTACACTCAGACAGAGGGGAGCGTGAACGAGATATGAAGAAAAAGGACAAAAATCAACACGGAACGATATCAAACATTCTGTATATGCTCAGAATAATGTTTAAGATTTCTCCGGGACTTGTTATAGGAGAAATTTTGCAACAGCTTTTGAATTCTCTCCCGGGAAGACTTGTTTCTGTTATTGGTCTTAAATATATCATCGACGAAGTTACAAACGGCGGTGATATGAAAAATGTGGTTATCGGTATCGCTGTAATTCTCCTTGTTCTTGTTTTCAGCGAGATTCTGAATTCTCTTTTCTTTGAACTTTTTGCGCACAGGGAAAGGGAAAAGCTCGACCTCGGAATTCAGTCCATGCTTTACAAAAAGGCAGCAAAGCTTGATATGGAAAAGTACGATGACCCGGGTTATTACAGCGACTTTATTCTTGCTGTTGAAATGTCGTCGGAAAACATCAAGTATATGCTTACAAATGTGAAGCATTACATCGGCGAGATTGTTTCGTTTATCGCAATAAGTGCCGTTATGGTTACGATTGATCCCATATGCCTTCTGATTGTTATTCTTTCGGTTGTGTTCTTTATTCCGGTCGGAAAGTATACGGGCGATCTGATGATGAAAAGAAGAAAAGCCGTAACGGAAAAACACCGTAAAGGCGACTATTTTGCAAGACTTTTCTATCTTCGCGATTACGCAGGCGAAATCCGAACGGGCAGTCTTTATCCGCTTCTTGATAAAAGATTCAAGGAGAGTGCAGATGATATTGTTAAAACCCAGAATAAGTATGTAAAGAAAATTGACGGCATATTCTTTGTTCAGGAATCTGTAATTCAGGTTATCGGATTTATGGTTCTGCTTACTTTGTATATCGGTTATCAGACACTGGTTACGGGCAATATGTCTGCAGGTGATTTTGTTGCAACCTTTAACGGTGCCGTACAGATAGGAAGCGGTATACTTTTCCTTACTGTTTACGGTGTGCGTAATTTCACCGAAAGAGCAGGTATGATTGAAAAATACAGAATTTTTATGTCAGAGAAGACTAACGTACCTGACGGTAATGATGTTGCGGAGTGCGGTGCACCTGAAATAATTGAAGTTAAAAATCTTTCCTTCCGTTATCAGGGCAAGGAGGAAAACGCATTAACTGATGTTTCGTTCAGGATTGAACCGGGTGAAAAAATTGCGCTTGTCGGCTATAACGGAGCAGGTAAGACAACGCTTACAAACCTTCTTCTTCGTCTTTATGACGTTACGGAAGGCGCGGTTGAAATCGGCGGAAAGGATATCCGTGAAGTTACGGTCGATTCACACAGAGCAAGATTCTCAGCAGTGTTCCAGGATTTCCAGATATTCGGTGCAACTGTTGGTGAAAATGTTGCGCTTGAAAAGGATTACGACAAAGAAAGAGTAATGGATGCACTGCAAAAGGCAGGCTTTTCAAAAGATTTGCCGAACGGTGCGGACACAATCCTTCTTCGTGAGTTTGACGATGACGGTCTTATGCTTTCGGGCGGCGAACAGCAGAAAATCGCAATCGCGAGAGCATTTTACAAAAACTGTCCGTACATAATCCTTGACGAGCCGTCGGCAAACCTCGACCCTGTTTCAGAGTATGAGCTGAACAAAGCAATCAGCGAAACCTGCACGGACAGGACGGTTGTATTTATCTCTCACAGGCTTTCAACAACCCGTCACGCAGACCGTATTCTTATGCTTGAAAACGGCAGGGTAGTTGAGTCGGGAAGCCACGATGAGCTTATGGAGCTTGACGGAAAATACGCGTATATGTTCCGTTTACAGGCGGAAAAATACACTGAAAACAATGAATAACTAACAAAAAGTCTTATGGTATTTTCTGTACTGTAAGACTTTTTTTCTTGACAAAAACAAATTAAAGCAATATAATTGTTTAGAATAGGTTAATTTGTACTTTGCACATAGAAGCAGGTACTTTTATGCGAAACATATTAGATTTTTTGTGTTTATTATCTAACAAAAATTAGGGAAGTGACGAGTTGAAAAGAGATATTTCAACAGTAAAAGACCTTGTCATTTTTGCAGCAAAAGAATACGGCGATAAAGATTTTTGCAGATTTTTCAGAGATTTTGAAATGTGCAGAAAAAGCTTTGTTGAATTCAAGGAAGACAGCCTTGCGGTAAGCAGATATATAAAAACAATCGAAAAAGAAAAAATGCATATCGCATTCATAGGCAAAACGAGTTACGAATATATAGCTTGCCTTACAGGTATGATTTGCAGCGGAAATGTTGTTGTGCCTTTTGACCCGAATATCTCTGTTGATGAGGCTTGTCAGCTTTTTGAGGATGCTGATATTGAAATGCTTTTCTGTGAGGAAGAGTTTTCAAAAAAGGCTAATGAAATCGGCAAAAGATACAGACGGTTACGTCAGATTGTATCACTCGGCGATTGGCATTGGTTTGAAAATATTTTTTCAAAATATTCTTCAGATTCGGAATATGCACCGCTTTCAGATATTGAAGTAAATTATCAGGATTGTGCTCTTATAATTTATACCTCAGGAACAACGGGAGAGCGAAAAGGTGTTATGCTTTCGAACGGTAACCTTGCTGCGAACTCCTGCTACGATTCTTATAAATCAAGAGATGAGGAAGTCAACCTTTCTCTTTTGCCAATGCATCACGTCTTCTGCTATGCTTGTGACGTGCTTAAGAATCTTTATGACGGAAGTACGGTTTGCCTTAACGGTGCGCTTATCAGCCTTTACAGAAATTTACTTTCATTTGAGCCTACGGTTGCAAGAATGGTACCGCTTATCTGCAAATCGGTTCTTACAAAAATCAAAATTGCGGAAAAGAAGCATCCCGAACTTTCAAAGCGCGAAGCTGCAGAACTTGTTGTCGGTAAGAATTTTACAAGAATTATCGCAGGAAGTGCATTTCTCAGCGGTGCATTGATTGATGAGTTTGCAAATTACGGAATCACAGCTCGTCAGGGCTACGGAATGAGCGAATGCAGTCCGCGAATCACAACATCAGACTTCTCAGAAGACAATAAATATTCAAACGGTGTTCTTCACGGTGTTGATGATGTAAGGGTTGTTGACGGTGAAATCCAGGTCAAGGGTCCCTCGGTTATGCTCGGTTACTACAAAAAGCCTGAAAGAACAGCGGAAGCATTTACAGAAGACGGTTACCTCCACACGGGCGACCTCGGATATATTGAAAACAAACATATCTACCTTGTCGGAAGAAAGAAAAATCTTATCATTCTTTCAAACGGAGAAAACGTTTCTCCCGAGGAGATTGAAAACAAATTTGTTGATGACGGTATTGTTAAAGAAATAATTGTATTTGCAGAAAAGGACACAATTGTTGCTGAAGTTTATCCTGATGACCAGCTTACAATCGGACTGTCACAGGAAGAAATTTCAGCGGAAATCGAAAAAATTGTGGACAGAGTTAATTCAACTCTTAATACTGACAGACAAATTCATTCATTCAGAATCAGAGAAAATCCGTTCCCGAGAACATCAACGGGTAAAATTAAAAGAACACAGTTCAATTTTGAGGAGGACGAGAAAAAATGATAGTTAAAACTTTACCGAACGGTAAAAATGTTCTGGCTTATCCCATTTCAAGCTCTCAGCAAATGATGTATCTTATGTCACTCAAGTACGGTTCAGGTTATCCGGTAAACAACATCGGTTGCGGATATTACTGGAAGGGTGACTTCGACAGAGAAATAATGAAAGAGTCGATTTACGAAGCAATCGAACGCTGTGACACAATGCGTCTTCGCTTTGTAAAGGACGGAAAAATTAATATTTTACAGTATGTTACCGAAAAGAGCGAACTCAAGGTTGAAAACTGGGATTACAGTGAAATGACTGTTGAAGAGGCTGAAGAGAAGCTTACTGCTTTTTCCAGACAGAATATCCCGATGTTTAACTGTGAGCTTCACAGAATTGCAATCATAAAATTTGCAAAAGGCTATCACGGCTTGTTTATGCGAATCCAGCACCTTGCAATGGATGCTTATTCTGTTAAAGTTTTTATAAATGATATCTTTGAAATCTATAACAGCAAAACAAAGGGTACCCCGTATCCGAAGCCGATGCGTCCGTATATCCCTGTTCTTGAAAACGAGTTAAAGTATCTTGCTTCTGAGCAGCACGAGATTGATAAAAAGTATTGGTTTGACTCTCTTGCGAAAACATCTGAACCGATTTTTACAGACTATCTGCTTAAAAACCGACTTAAGGAACAGCAGAAGAAGCAGTTTGATAAACGCTATGCAGACATTCATTCAGGTACACCTGATGCTCATGCAAGGAAATTCAGTATGAGCGACAGAGACAGCGCGAAGGTTATGAAGCTTTGCGAAGAAAAAGGTCTTTCCGTTAATTCTGTAATTTCAATGGGTGTAAGAACAGCACTTTCCTGCTTCAATGACAATCAGCAGGACGTTTCATTTAAAATGATTATCAACCGCCGCGGAACAATTGCAGAGAAGAAATCAGGCGGTCTGAGAATCAACTTTATGCCAATGCGAAGCATTATTGCTCCCGAGGAAACGTTCACTCAGGCAGTAAATAAGATTTCGGAAGTACAGAACGAAATGTATCTTCACTCAAACCTCAGCTTCCTTGAAACACTTAAGGAAAGACACAAGTCTATGCCGAAGGAAGCAAAGTTTGACTCAACATACGACAGCTTCTGTCTTTCATATCAGCCTCTTATGAAGATGACGTCTATTGACGAAAAAATGGAAAAGACAGCAAAGAGCATCTGGTACAATAACGGTGCAACGATGATTCCGCTTTATGTGACAGTCAAGCACAGGACAATAGGCGAAGGTTTTGATTTTATTTTTGAATACAGGACTGAGCCGGAGGCGAGCTATGATCTTGAAATTTTATTTGAAAAAATTAAGCGCACTCTCTTGATTGGTGCTGAAAATCCTGATATAACAGTTGGGGAAATACTTGAAAGAATCGCACTTAAAGATGCAGAAAGGAACGGTAAACCGGAATGTCCAAGTTCGAATCACTTGTTGAAATCCTTGAAAACTACGTTGAAGCTGACGAAATCAAGAGTGAAGACAGTTTTAAGCTTGATCTCGGATTAAGTTCATTCGACACAATGTGTCTTGTGGGCGATATCAAAAATGAGTTCGGCGTTGAACTCAAGGCAGTTGATTTTCTTAACAATAAAACAGTT
Organism: Acutalibacteraceae bacterium; assembly: GCA_045538055.1. Classification (GTDB taxonomy): domain Bacteria; phylum Bacillota; class Clostridia; order Oscillospirales; family Acutalibacteraceae; genus CAG-488. The sequence continues at coordinate 15,205 of JAZSQQ010000029.1, read as the reverse complement.
GGTGAAATGGCAGCTTATCTTGAAGAAATCTGCGAATAATTTTCAAACGGTTCAAACCACACGGACGAGTTTTGTCTGTGTGGTTTTGTTGTTTACTCTTGCTAACAATTAAATGTTGATGTATACTGATTTCAAAGAGAAGGTGGTAAGCATATGTCAATAGTAAAAATCATTACAACAATTATGTTGCTTCTTTCAACGTTGCTTCAGTTTGTACCCGTAGGGGTTAAAAACCCGTTGAAGTGGACGGTTGAAAATATGCCTTTGCGAAACAAGGTAACGCAGATGCTTATGGTGGATTTCAGATATTGGGACGAAAACACTTCCGACAAAATCGAAAGAAAAGGCTTCACCGTAATGAACAGTCAGGTAGAAGGTATTCTTCGTGATTATAATTTCGGTGCCGTGATTTATTTTGCACAGAACCTTACCGGTACAAAGCAGTCTTATGAGCTTACAATGCGGATGCAGAAAGCGGCAACGGAAGGCGGCGGAATACCGATGCTCATCAGTGCAGATCAGGAGGGTGGTTCAGTATACCGACTTGGCACGGGTACGGCTCTTCCGGGCAATATGGCTCTCGGTGCAACGGGCAACACGGCATATGCAAAAACAGCAGGACAGATTATAGGAAGTGAGCTGAGCGTACTTGGTATAAACACAAATCTCGCTCCTGTGGTTGATGTTAACAATAATGCTAACAATCCCGTAATCGGACTTCGTTCTTACGGTGATGATCCTGTGATGATAGGTAATATGGCGTCGGCTACGATAAGCGGAATGAAGGAATATGGCGTAATCGGCTGTGCGAAGCATTTTCCGGGTCACGGCGATACGGCAACGGACTCCCATTACGGTTTGCCGACTGTTAATAAATCGCTGTCGACTTTGCAGAGCTGTGAACTCAAACCCTATGATGTTGCAATCAAGCAGGGTATAGAGATGATTATGACCGCACATATTTTATATCCGCAGCTTGAAAAGGACAAAATTGTTTCGCAGAAAACAGGAAAAGCTGAGTCTCTGCCTGCAACAATGTCCGATGATATTATCACGGGTCTTCTCAAAAACAAGATGGGATTCAAGGGTATCGTTGTAACGGATGCGATGAATATGGCGGGAATTACGGCAAATTGGAAACCTGTTGAAGCTGTTGTGAATTCAATCAACGCAGGTGTTGATATGATTTGTATGCCATGCGAATTAAGCGACCTTGGCGACCTTAAAAATCTTGATGCGATAATAAACGGTGTGACAGATGCCGTAAACAAGGGTAAAATCCCAATGTCAAGAATCAATGATGCTGTCGAAAGAATCCTGAAGGTCAAAACCGATAACGGTATTATGACTTGGAGGGCTGAAAACTACAGCCTTGATAAGGCGCTGAATACAGTTGGTTGTAAGGCAAACAGAGAAAAAGAACGTCAGATTGCCGCAGCAGCTGTTACTGTTGTACAGAATAAAAATAACACTCTTCCGCTGAAAATCAAAAGCAACACAAGGGTGCTGATGCTTGTTCCTTATGACAATGAAAAAGCACAGATGATAATGGGGTGGAACAGGGCTAAAGATGCAGGAATTGTTCCGGACAAAGCTCAGGTTGAGGTTGTGCGGTTCAACAGCTCGTCAACCCTTAATACATATAAAAGCAAAATCAATTCCGCAGATATAATTATTATCAATTCCGAAATAACCAAGGCAAGCAAGATGAACGGTAAAAGTTGGGAATCGTCGTACGTTCTGACTGTGGTTGATTATGCTGAATCACAGGAAAAGGTAACTGTTGTTCAATCCGTTGATAAACCGTACGATGTGCAGTCATATCCGAAAGCAGATGCTGTAATTGCAGTTTACGGATGTAAGGGTTCTTCGGTTGACCCGACGGAGGCTCTTGTCGGCGGTGTTACGGAATCAAAGAATGCATACGGTCCGAATATTGTTGCAGGTGTTGAGGTTGCACTCGGTGTTTTCGGTGCAAGCGGTAAGCTTCCTGTAAATATCCCCGAATACAAAAGTGGAAGCTATACTTCAAAAATTGTGTATTCACGAGGACACGGAATTACATATAAAGCGGTAAAATGAAAAATGAGCTGTCAGCTGACAGCTCATTTTTACTTTATAAGAAGTTTATAAAGGGTAGGATTAACGTTAAATTCTTCAATAGCTTTCTGTACTTCGCAGAGAGCCTTTTCTTTTGAAGCTTTTGACGGGTTCTGTTTAAGTGTAGCACGGATAAGAATATTTTTCGGCGTGTGAGCAAAATCGATAAATTCAAGAAGCTGCGTTTTGTAACCGCAGTATTCAAGCAGGGTTCCTCTTATCGAATCGGTAAGAAGCGCAGAAAATCTTTCCTGAATAATTCCGTAACGCGTAAGAATTGAAAGATTATCCGTTTCAATCTGTGAATTCAGCTCGTGCTGACAGCAGGGGACGGAGAAAATCATTTTCGCATTCCAGTTGATTGCATTGTAAAGTGCAAAGTCCGTCGCTGTGTCGCAGGCGTGAAGAGTGATTACCATATCAACATCAAACGGGCACTTGTAGCCGTTGATATCACCAAGCTCGAAACGGAGATTTTTGTAACCGTATTTTTCAGCGGCTTTGTTACATTTTTCAATAACATCTTTCTTCAGGTCAAGTCCGATGATTGTTGCATCAATCTTTTTGATTTCAGTCAGATAATAGTAAACAATAAAGGTGAGATAAGATTTACCGCAGCCGAAGTCGATGATATTGAGTTTTTTATAGTCCTGCTGACGGATTGAATCGTCGATTATCTCAATAAAACGGTTAATCTGCTTGTATTTGTCGTACATTGACTGTACAACCTTACCCTCTTTTGTGAATATGCCCATATCAACAAGCGGTTCGATGATTTCGCCCTCGGGAAGAAGATATTGCTTCTTTCTGTTGTGCTCAGCTTTAGCAGGGCAGGGAGCAGAGGCAGAAAGCTTTTTCTCTTTATAAAAAACCTTTCCTTTTTTTGAAACGGTTATATAAGCTTCCGTTTCGTTACTCCACGAATTGAGCTGCAGAAAACTGCCGTCCATAAGGTCAAAGCAACGTTCTGCAATTTTATCTGCAGTAATGTTTTCGTGAAAAACCTGCTTCTCTGTGTATTTTGCAATCTGATAAAATTTCGGCATAAGATTAACCGTAATTTTTTTGAATTCAGACTGTTTGCTTGCAGGTTTGCTTATGACAAGTTTCTGCACGTCATTTTCAAAAATTCTTTCAATGTAGCTTTTAAGTTCAGACATATCCTCAACCCCTGAAAAAGTTTACTGTGTGATTATAGCATAAATATAGCTTTCAGACAAGAAGATTAATTCAAATGTACGTTGAATAATCGTAAGAGTTGATATATAATTGACGTAGCATATGAAGAGGTGTTTTTTTCTATAATTTCTTCGGTGCCTGTAAGTGAGTCACCGTATGCCACAACATTTGTTTTGATGAACGGTAAACATAATTTAATCGGTCATATACTTGTCACCGAAAGCTTTTGCGGACTTCAGAAAGTTTGTTGAAATATTTCTTGAAGATAACGTCGTAATTGTCCAAACTATTGTTTTGGTTGATAAGTATTACATAGGAGGGGAACATTGTTTTAATAACATTGTCTGTTGCAAGGAGGTTATCTTTATATCAGAACCTTGGCCAGAAGTCTGTTCCCCACGGATGAGATTGCTCTTCCCATTCGTCACGGTGACGAAGCATTTTTTCTCTCATTTCGGATACTTTGTTTTGGTATTCCTCGCGGGCTGCAAGATTTTCTGTTTCCCAAGGGTCATTTTTTATGTTATAAAGAAAAGTCCACTTGTCTTCTTCGTTGTCACCGTTGCGGTATTCGATGAGCTTGAATTCGTTATCTTTAATGCCGCGGACGAATTGGTCAAAAATAAGATACAACTCATCACGGAAACTGTCACCGTGCTGACCGTCAAGAAGATGTGCAAAGCTTTTGCCGTCTACGGAATCAGGGATATCTATTCCTGTTTTTTCGCAGAGGGTAGGGAAGATATCGTAAAGGTAAACGTAAGCATCATTCTTCACATTCTGCGCAATTCCCGGCCCTGCGAGAATAAGCGGGATACGCACTCCGTGCTCGTAAATATCCTCCTTGCCGAGCCAACCGTGCTGACCGACGGCAAGACCGTTGTCGCCTGTAAAGACGATGATTGTATTTTCTGCTTCACCCGATTTTTCCAATGCATCAAGAAGCCTGCCGATTTCATAATCGAGATGAGTAATCATCGCAAAATATTCAGCAATATGACGCCTGATTTCTTCTTTTTCTCTGGGATATGAAGCCAGGTGCTCGTCGCGGTGAACCATAAGAGGATAATTCGTGTCAATAATCTCCTGAAAGTTCGGTGGCAGAGTGATTTTTTCTGCATCGTACATCTGACGAAATTCGTCGGGCATTGTCCTCGGGTCGTGCGGAGCAAGGTATGCAAGGTACATAAAGAAAGGCTTTTCTTTGCCGACGTTTTCCTGAAGCAGATTGATAGCTGCATCCGTCAGCAAGGTGCTTGAATGCTTACCGGGGTCAAATTCGTCACAGTGCTGAGACTGCGGATGATTGTCGTTATAAAAATCCACAACAAAATTAATTACATTATCATACTTGCCCGTCGGGTCATATTGGCAGGTGGGTACGTTCCAGTGATCCCACATACCGCCGAAAAAGATTTTTGCACCCTGAGTAAAACTGCGAGCATAGGCAGGGCAACCATTATGCCATTTGCCGAGACCGATAGTTTCGTATCCGTTGTTTTTGAAGGTTTCTGCGAGGGTTTTGTGCTCGGAAGGGATATTCCCGCCCAATTCTTCAAGGTGGAACGGATTGCGACCCGAAAGAACCATTGCACGGCTCGGCATACATACAGCACCGCAGGTTCCGCCTGCAATATGCGCACGTACGAAGGATGTGCCTCTTTGTACGAGTTTATCAAGATTGGGAGTAATTATTTCCTTGTTTCCGAGTGCGTGAATCGTATCCCAACGCTGGTCATCGGTTACGATGAATAATATATTAGGTTTTTTCTGCATAAAAACACCGCCTTAAACAAGATGATTATAATGCAATTATTTCGTTTTTGCAATAAAGGTTTCCTTTATTTTACAATTAAGTATTATTGAAAATTATACAGGCCATATGATATAATCATAATCAGTTTAATCGGGGGGGGGCAGGAATATGGCATGGTATGACGAGGCAGTATTTTATCATATTTATCCGTTAGGTATGACGGGTGCACCGAAGCTTAATTCTTACAGTGAGCCTGTTCACAGGCTTAATACGCTTCTGCCATGGATTTCGCACATCAAAGAAATCGGATGCAATGCAATTTACATCGGGCCGCTTTTTGAGTCCGTAGGACACGGCTACGAGACAACGGATTACAAAAAAACAGACAGCAGACTCGGCACAAACGATGATCTTAAAAATTTTGTGTCCGAATGCCACGCACAAGGTCTGAGGGTAATTTTTGACGGTGTTTTCAACCATACAGGGCGTGATTTCTTTGCGTTTCAGGATATCAGGCGAAGCAGAGAAAACTCACAGTATAAAGATTGGTACTGTAATGTTAATTTTTGGGGCAACAACTCTTTTGATGACGGATTTTCCTATGAAAACTGGGGCGGTTACGACCTTCTTGCAAAGCTTAATCAGCACAACCCCGTTGTAAGGGATTACATCTGTGATGTTATCAGATTCTGGGTGAAAGAGTTTGACGTTGACGGAATCCGCCTCGATGCGGCAGATGTTATGGATTTTGAATATATGAAAGCACTCCGACGGACAGCGAACGAAGTGAAACCTGATTTCTGGCTTATGGGTGAAGTTATTCACGGTAATTATTCACGCTGGGCGAACGACGGGACACTTCATTCAGTAACGAATTATATGCTTCATAAGGCACTCTACTCAGCGCATAACGACCATAACTATTTTGAGGTAGCCCATACAATCAAATATGTCAGCGATATGGTCGGAGACAGACTTAAGCTTTATACTTTCGTTGATAATCACGATGTAGAACGTATTTATACAAAACTCCTGAATAAGGCTCATTTTGCGCCTGTTCATATAATGCTTTATACTTTGCCGGGCATTCCTTCAATTTATTACGGTTCGGAATTCGGCATAGAGGGAAAAAAAGAACGCGGCTCAGATGATTCTTTGCGTCCTGCGCTGAATTTCGACGACTATAAAGATGCAATTGACAAAAATCCTTGTACAAAACTTATCTCAGCTCTCGGCAGAATCAGAAGCCGGACCCCTGCACTCAGCTATGGCGAGTACAAGGAGCTTCAGCTTCAGATAACTCATTTTGCTTATGAAAGAACTTTGAACGGAAGGTCTGTAATCGTAACGGTAAATAACAGTGACAATGCTGTTGAGATGACTCTTCCTTGCGGTAATACTACAGAATATATCGGAGCGTTGACAGGGGAGAGGGTGTGCGCAAAAGACGGACAGCTTCAGGTAAGAGTGCCTGCGAGTTACGGCGAAATCTGGCTTCCTGCAGAGTTTGAGGACGAAAGCGTTACACCAACAAAAGTTTTCGAAGCAGAACCGATTTTCGAACCTGCAAGGACTGCCAAAGAAAATCAACCCGAAGAGGAAGAAAAACAGGAAGAAACGACACCTCAAAAAACAATTGACCTTAACAAACCGTATGAAGAAATGTCTGTTGAAGAGCTTCAGGAGGCGATTCTTGAAAAAATGAGGCGCAACGGCCCCGTGACCGATTATATGTTGGGTACCGTTCGTGAAAATACGCATCACGGCTCATTACTGAATTGGGTCAAAAGCTTTAATTAATGGCTTAATACAAAAAACACCGCTGAATTTTCAGCGGTGTTTCTTTCAGCCTTTCAGCTTTGCGTTCAGCTTTTTGCTTGTGATTTTTATTGAAATGAAAACCGTAATCCAAACAGCGAAATAGACAATCAGGAAAATTGCCGTAAAAGTAATCAAAAACTTAGGATCGAACGGAATCCAACTGTTTATAAGGTAGCATGAGGTGTATGCAAGATACAAAACTGAAAGATGGCAGAAAAGAGATTTCGGAACACTGAAGCTTTCAATCTGATTAAAAACGGAAGCACCTGCCTGAATGAAAGCGAGAAAATAGACGGAAACTATTGCTATAAGAATCTGCACTCCGTTGAGTGAAAAATCAGGAACGGTTTTCTGCAGAACAGCATAAATTATGCCGAGTATAATCGGACCGAATCCTGCAAAAATCAGACCTCGATGTAAAAATGATTTAAGATATCTGTTCATATTAAATACCTATCCTTTCTTTAATTGTTTTTAGTTGTCTGCGAGAAACATATTCTGTGTCACCGTTTTTGAATTTTATTTTGAGAGTACCTGAAATAGATGTGTCGAACCGTTCAGCCTTGTTGATATTTGCAAGGCAGGATTGATTGATTTTGACAAAGCTTTTGGGAAGCTTTTCTTCAAGAGTGTAAAGCCGTTCTTTCAAAATGAATTTATCGTTTTTGCAAACCGCGTAAACCTTGCCTGAAATAACACTTATATAATAAATATCAAACGGATTAAGTCGTGTGATTTCACTTCCTTTGTATCCTAAAAATTCGGTTGAGTATTGCTCAGCGATTCGCTTGATTTCTTCTGTGAAACGGCTTTCTTTTTTAGCGTAGATAACGATTTTTTCTTCGCATTCAGCATCAATTATTATTTCGCATTTCAATCTATCATCTCCTTTCACGCTTATTATAGTTCACATCAAAACCGGTTTCAACAGTTTTAACCTGTTCGGTCATATTTGCAATATAAACGGAAAAATCCTCACTGTTTACGATTTTGCGTCTTCTAAGTTTACAGAGATTAAAGTTTTTTAAAGTTATGAAAGAACCGTGATAAATAACCTTGTTTTTACTTTTAGCAAGTGGTACAATAACCGTAAATAAATATGAACTTATAAAGAGGTAGATTATATGCATAAAAGATTAGCACTTACCCCTCCTATGGGATGGAACAGCTGGGACTGCTACGGTGCCGCTGTAAATGAAGAACAGCTTCTTGCCAACGCAGACTATATGGCAGAACACCTCAAGGACTACGGTTGGGAATATGTTGTCTGTGACATCCAGTGGTCTGAGCCTACGGCAAACAGCTTCTATTACCATTATTTTGCTCCGCTTTGTATGGATGAATATTCACGTCTTATTCCGTCCGTTGAACGTTTTCCGTCTTCTGCAGGCGGCAAAGGATTCAAGCCGATTGCGGATTACATACATTCACTCGGACTTAAATTCGGCATTCATATAATGAGAGGTATTCCGCGTCAGGCTGCTCACCGGAACACAAAAATCAAGTGTGACGGTGTTACGGCAAGGGATATTGCAAACCCGTCATCAATTTGCGGTTGGAATCCCGATATGTACGGTCTGAACACCGACAAAAAAGGTGCACAGGAATACTACGATTCAATATTCGAGCTTTATGCTTCCTGGGGTGTGGATTACATCAAGTGTGACGATATCGCAAATACGGAGATTTTTCCGCACAACCCGTATTCAGCAAGAAAAGAAATCGAAATGCTCAGAAAAGCTATTGATAAATGCGGCAGAGATATGGTTCTCAGCCTTTCTCCGGGACCTGCACCTGTATGGGAGCACGAGCATCTTGCTACTCACGCAAACATGTGGCGAATGACGGGGGATTTCTGGGACGAATGGAGCAAGCTCCACGCGATGTTTGAACGCTGTTATGCATGGCAGGAGTATGTTCAGCCGGGTGCATGGCCTGATTGCGATATGCTTCCACTCGGCAGAATTCAGATTACGGAAGAGCTTCCCGAATACAGAAACCGTTACACACGCTTCACTCACGATGAGCAGATAACGATGATGACACTCTGGGGAATTTTCCGTTCACCGCTTATGATGGGTGGCGAAATGCGCGAAAACGATGAATTCACACTTTCACTTCTGCAGAACAGAGAACTTATTGATATGCTTAAAACCTCAAGCGGTGCAAGGCAGTTCAAGCGTGAAGAAACAGACGGTAAAGGTGAAATTATCTGGACATCAAACGGTGAAAACTGCAAGTATGTTGCTCTCTTCAACACGGATGACGAAGAAAGAGAAGTCAGCTTTGATATTACCGATATTTCAATCGGCGGTGTTAAATACAGCGTTCACGATATGTGGAAGCACGAAGAATACACCGTAACCGACAGTGAGTTTTCCGCAAAGGTTAACCCTCACGGAGCAAGACTTTTCAGAGTTGAGATTAAATAAAGGATTACAGAATATAAAAAGGGGCTGTAAAAACGAAAGTTTTTACAGCCCCGCAATTTTTTATTTGTAGCTTTGGTCTACTTCGCAATATCTGCCTATTTTGAACATTGTTTTCGGGAATATGTGATGCACACCGCAAATTGTAATGTTGTCGAGCTGTACCTGTACTGTGTTTGTTTTGCTGTCGGTACCGGCTATTTTAGGCTTCATATACGATGTGTAAGAAATATTTCTGAAGACAACATTTTTAATTTCAAAATTCTCTGCTTCTTCATCATAGATTTTTACAAGAATAGGTCTGCCTTCATCGCGGAAAATTTCAATATTTTCAAAGAGGATACCGTCAATACTTCCTTCAGTCTGTTCAGCAACAACTACAAGAGAACCGATTCTGTCGTTATCCCAGATTCCGTCACGGTAAACAACAGCACAATCGCGGAAGGTAACATCGGAAATCTTTTTGTTTACCTCACCGGTAATGCCGAAGCATCTTGCGTAACCGCCCCATGCGATGCAGTCTGAGAAAGTGATGTTTTTACTGTCCATTGTGCCGCCGAGAGCCTTTACTTCAAAGGTGTCGTCTGCAACTCGTGCAAAGCAGTTATTTACAGTTACGTCGTGGCTGTTGCATATTGCAAAACCGTCACAGTTACCGCGGTTACCGATAATGTCCACCTGATCAATATCGACATCAGTGCAACAGTAGGAGATAAATGACCATTCGGGAGAGTTTATGATTTTAATATCGCTGACATTGACGTTGTTGCAGCTTGTGAAAACAACTCCGCGACGCTCTCTTCTGTCAAGACGGGTCATATCGATAACACCTCTGCCCGTCAGGGTGATATTATTGCACTTGTAAAAATTCAGGAAAGGATATCTCGTGAGTCCGAAAGCATTGTCAAAGGGTGCGCTTGGTTCAAGATATTTGTTTTCGTCCTCCGCACAGTCAATGTCGAAAAGATGATTTGCCATAACATATGCGCCTTCACGAAGATAAATCACAAGATTATTGTAGCCTACAAGGTTGACATAGTCATATTGATAAACGCCTTTATCAATAACCCAGACGTTATCCTCTCCGTATTCTTCTATGTATGCGGCAATTTCCGCATCCTCGTCAACCTTTTCGCGGACCATAAGAGTGTAGCCGTAATATTGATTTGCATTATTAAAAAGGAACGTATAAACTCCTGTTTTATTAATTGATGCTGTTACGGTATTGTCTTTACAACGAGCCTCAACACCGTGAGATTCGGGGAGAACAACAGCGTTTTTAAGCTCAACATCAGCACCCGTTATCTCAATGTTGAACGAAAACTCAGAATCCGCATCAACATAAATTTCAGAAAAAGAGTGCAATGTGCCCGTATCATCAACACGGATGAAAACAACCGATGCATAAACGGGGATTTCGGTACCGCTGATTTTTGCAGTATAATAAGGTGAATTTGTAATACCGTTTATATCATCGTATCCGCCGGACTGAACATATTCGGGGAGGGTAGCTGCGGCTCTGCCGACAAGCTCCTCTTCAGTAAGTCCTGCTTCTTCAAGGGTGACAATTGCTTCTTCGGGATATTCAAGAAAAGTGAAATCAAAATTTTCACTTTCAGGATAAATTGTTGCAGGAAAAAGCAGGTTTGAAATGAAAACAGAAATTGTGGTAATGATAGTAAACAAGAATTTAGCAATGGCTTGCATTTTTGTTCCTCCTGTCATCAAAAAATTTTGAATTTTATGTTTCGCCTTATTATATCACATATAATTCTTTACTACAATATTAAAATCCCTTCGTTTTTTTTCAAGGGGATTAATCGTTGAAACGAAGGAATTCAGTACACTCATTTGCATACTAATTTTGTTTATGATATAATAACTTAAATCTGGAGTTCATTTTCAGTCATTAAAAAGCATCGGATAAAAAGTAACGGCTGCAGGATCTTTCACATTAGATCGAAAACGGTATTACGGTTCTGAACTATCTGAAAAAAAGGTAAGCGTGCATCAACCAATAAAGGTGTTTTATACGGCGATAAATAACATTTTGTAGAGGTATTATATGGTTGAGATATGGGATGCATATGATAGGCAGTTTAACAAAATAGAGAATGTTATATTAGAAAGGGGAAGAGCCGTTCCTGATGGTATGTACCATTTGGTGTGTGAAATAATTGTTAAGCATAATGACGGAACCTATCTGCTTATGCAAAGAGATTTTAAAAAACATTTAGGCGGAATGTGGGAATTGACGGCAGGTGGTTCTGCATTGAAGGGTGAAACACCAATAGAGTGTGCCGTCAGGGAATTGAGAGAAGAAACAGGAATTGTATCTTGCAATTTGCAAGAGCTTAAAAGAATTATACATGATGGACACCATTCTCTTTATGTGGAATATTTATGTCTTACTGATTGGGATAAAAATGCCGTTATTTTACAAGATGGAGAGACAGTTGACTATAAGTGGGTAGATAAAACTGCACTTTTAGAAATGGGAATAGATGCTCTAGCATCATCTGGGGCATTAGAGATTGTTAAGGAATTAAACATATAATTTCCAATTTGTAGATCAAATATTTCAGGGAACAAATTGTACTTATTTACAGTCAGTTTGTTCCCTAAGTTTTTTATTACTTGCCGAAAGCGGAAAAATCAGACCGATTAAACTTTAATTTTGAGGTAATAGCTGCCTGTGTAGCTGTTGCTTACTATACGTAAAATCCCCTCGGATTTCTCCAAGGGGATTGATTGTTTATTTATGAATTAAGTCAAAACTTATTTCATCTCAGCGATTGCTGCCTGAGCTGCTGCAAGACGAGCAACAGGAACGCGGAACGGTGAACATGAAACATAGTTGAGGCCAATCTTGTGGCAGAATTCAACTGATGTCGGGTCGCCGCCGTGCTCACCACAGATACCGTAGTGGAGGTTCTTACCGCTTGCCTTACCCTTAGCAACTGCCATCTCCATAAGAGAGCCAACGCCTGTCTGATCAAGCTTTGCGAACGGATCGTTCTCAAAGATCTTTGTATCATAGTAAGCTGAAAGGAACTTACCTGCGTCGTCACGGCTGAAGCCGAATGTCATCTGTGTAAGGTCGTTTGTACCGAAGCAGAAGAAGTCAGCTTCCTTAGCAATCTCATCAGCAGTGAGACATGCTCTCGGAATTTCGATCATTGTACCAACTTCGTACTTAAGCTCTACGCCTGCTGCTGCGATTTCAGCGTCAGCTGTCTCAACAACAACCTTCTTAACAAACTTAAGTTCCTTAACTTCGCCAACAAGCGGAATCATGATTTCAGGAACAACATTCCAGTCAGCGTGTGACTTCTGAACGTTGATAGCTGCACGGATAACAGCCTTTGTCTGCATTGCAGCGATTTCCGGATAAGTTACTGCAAGACGGCATCCACGGTGACCCATCATCGGGTTGAACTCGTGAAGACCTGAGATGAGAGCCTTGATGTCCTCAACTGTCTTGCCCTGAGCTGCTGCAAGAGCTGCGATGTCAGCATCTTCTGTGGGAACGAACTCGTGAAGCGGCGGGTCAAGGAAACGGATTGTAACCGGGTTGCCCTCAAGTGCTTCGTAGAGTGCTTCGAAGTCGCCCTGCTGATAAGGAAGAATCTTATCAAGAGCTGCTTCTCTTTCTTCAACTGTGTCAGCGCAGATCATTTCACGGAATGCTGCGATTCTGTCAGCTTCGAAGAACATATGCTCTGTACGGCAAAGACCGATACCTTCAGCGCCGAGCTCGCGAGCCTTCTTAGCGTCTGCAGGTGTATCAGCGTTTGTACGAACCTTAAGTGTTCTGAACTCATCAGCCCAAGCCATGATTCTGCCGAATTCGCCTGCGATTTCAGCATCAACTGTCGGGATGATACCGTCATAAATATTACCTGTTGAACCGTCGATTGAGATATAGTCGCCTTCGTTGTATACCTTACCAGCGAGTTCAAACTTCTTGTTTTCTTCATCCATCTTGATGTCGCCGCAACCTGATACGCAGCATGTACCCATACCACGAGCAACAACAGCAGCGTGAGATGTCATACCGCCACGAACTGTGAGGATACCCTGAGCAGCCTTCATACCTGTGATGTCTTCCGGTGAAGTCTCAAGACGAACAAGAACAACCTTTTCGCCTCTCTCATTCCATTCAACAGCATCTTCAGCTGTGAATACAACCTTACCGCAAGCAGCACCCGGTGAAGCACCGAGACCCTTACCAGCAGGAGTAGCAGCCTTGAGAACCTTAGCGTCGAACTGCGGGTGGAGAAGTGTATCGAGGTTTCTCGGGTCGATCATTGCAACAGCCTTCTTAGCATCGATCATGCCTTCGTCAACGAGGTCACAAGCGATCTTAAGAGCAGCCTTAGCTGTTCTCTTACCGTTTCTTGTCTGAAGCATATAGAGCTTGCCACCTTCAATAGTGAACTCCATATCCTGCATATCTCTGTAGTGATCTTCAAGGATTGCGCAAACCTTTACGAATTCTGCGTAAGCCTCGGGGAACTTGTCAGCCATCTGTGCGATCGGCATCGGAGTACGAACGCCTGCAACAACGTCTTCACCCTGAGCGTTAACAAGGAATTCACCCATAAGGCCCTTGTCACCTGTAGCGGGGTCACGTGTGAAAGCAACACCTGTACCGCAATCGTCACCCATGTTACCGAAAGCCATAGCCTGAACGTTAACAGCTGTACCCCATGAATACGGGATATCGTTGTCACGACGGTAAACGTTAGCACGCGGGTTGTCCCATGAACGGAAAACAGCCTCAACAGCACCCATGAGCTGCTCTCTCGGGTCTGACGGGAAGTCCTTACCGATCTTTGACTTGTACTCAGCCTTGAACTGCTCAGCGAGTTCCTTAAGGTCATCAGCTGTGAGCTCAACGTCCTGTGTAACGCCTCTGTCTTCCTTCATTTCGTCGATAAGCTGCTCGAAATACTTCTTACCAACTTCCATAACAACGTCGGAATACATCTGGATAAATCTTCTGTAGCAGTCATATGCCCAACGAGCATTGCCTGACTTAGCTGCCATAACTTCAACAACTTCTTCGTTGAGGCCGAGGTTGAGGATTGTGTCCATCATACCGGGCATTGAAGCACGAGCACCTGAACGAACTGAAACGAGGAGAGGATTCTCTGTATCGCCGAACTTTTTGCCGGTGATCTCTTCCATCTTGTCGATGTACTCCATGATTTCAGCCTGGATTTCATCATTGATCTTTCTGCCGTCCTCATAGTACTGTGTACAAGCTTCTGTTGTAACAGTGAAGCCCTGGGGAACGGGAAGGCCGAGACTTGTCATCTCAGCAAGGTTAGCACCCTTACCGCCGAGGAGCTCACGCATTGATGCGTTACCCTCTTTGAAAAGGTAAACAAACTTGTGTGCCATTTTTATACCTCCAAAATAATAATATACTAATATGGGTGTTAACAGGCATAATATCCCACTAACATTCATAAGGTAGTATATCACACACTTATGCAAAATGTCTATACTTTTTTATGGAAATTTGTAGGATGTGAAAAAGGATTTTTTTGTATTAACTGACGAAAAATGAATAAAATTGTAAAGTGTACATTTTAAGGTTACAAAATGATATTGACGAATTCGGGTTTGTGTGGATCTTTGATTTCGCACAATCTATCTCTGTGTGCGTAGGGACAGGCCTCCCGGACTGTCCGTAGATTCTGCTGCATATCGGACGGTCGAGGACGCCCGTCCCTACTCGTTCTACTAAAGTCGGTGCTATAATTTCAGAGTCGCAGACCCTTAATGTTTGCGATGCAAACACATCATTAGCGAAGCGACATCATTCATCATATCCGCATCGCGGATATATCATTGCAAAGGCATCGCCTTTGCTCTACAAACCCGAATTTGCAAAAGGCGGTGGGATAAT
>JAZSQQ010000025.1:0-12311 GCA_045538055.1 Acutalibacteraceae bacterium | reverse complement strand
AAGGACGAAAGTTCTTGGGGCTTACTTCTTACTTATTACTTCTTCATTATTACTTCAATTTCCTTGGGGCTTTGGAAAGTAAGAAGTAATAGGTAATAAGGAATAAGTTAAGGGCGGGACACCCGCACCCGATTGTAATTTCAGATTATGTGTGATATAATCAGCCCTACAAACAAGAATTTGTAGGTGAGATAATGATTATTTTGATTACCGGAGCATCACATACAGGCAAAACGGCTCTTGCTCAAAAGTTGCTTGAAAAATATAAATATCCGTATCTGTCAATAGACCATCTGAAAATGGGTTTAATTCGTAGCGGTAACACAGAACTTACCCCTATGGATGATAATGAATTAACCGAATACTTGTGGCCTATTGTTCGTGAGATGATTAAAACCGCCATTGAGAATAAACAAAATTTGATTGTAGAAGGCGGTTATATTCCTTTTGGTTGGTCAAAAGATTTTGATCAGGAATATCTTGAACATATCAAATACTATTGTTTGGTAATGAGTGAGGAATATATCAGAAATCACTTTGCTGACATAAAGAAATATGCCAATGTCATTGAAAATCGTTTGGATGATGAATGGTGCACAATGGAGAGTGTATTGGCAGATAATGCAGAAATGTTTGACCTGGCACAGAAGCATAATGTGAACTATATACTCATTGAAGATAAGTACGAAATCAATATTGATTTATAAAGACAAATTCTAATTTGTAGCGCTGTTGATGCATTAATGGACTACGGTTCTAAAATGAGACGTACTGCCAAAAAGAAAGCACTTCTTCGGAAGTGCTTTTCTTTTTGGAAATGATGTTTGCCTTCGGCAAATGATGTCACTGCGTTAATGATGTTCACTTCGTGAATGATGTCGCTTCGCTAATATTTTGGCAAACATCGCATCACTGCGAAGCAACATCGTTATGCGATGCATAACATCACTTCGGCAAAGCCGAAACATCACGCTGTTCACCCACACCCGATTGTAATTTCAGATTATGTGTGATATAATCACACATGCAAATAAGAATTTGTGGGGATGCTTTATGAGTGAAACTCATTACGATTCAAAAACAAAAATGCTTAACGGTTTCCCGAAGATAAAAAAGCTCGGTGCGGTCAGCCCTAACGGTGAAAGCGCACCTTTTGTATGGAATAACCGACTCATGAGGCTTGAGCCTGACGATGCTACAAACGGTATTGATTCAAATTATAAAACCTCTGCTGTAATCCGTGACAGAGAAACCGGCAAAATCATTTCACGTTTTGGTGAAGGATGTTATTATTTCTCTTTTTATCAGGAAAACGATACTGCATATGCGGTTGGAACGGTAAAACACTTTTTATATACAATGGAGGAAATCAGCTTGGCTTTATTTTCTTGCTGAAGCTGAATACGACGGTTATGTTGCAGACTTTCTCGAATCGAATTTCTGTTAATACAAAGAGTTTGTGTTTTGGGGAGTTTGCACGAATTGCGCGATTTTACCGTCGGATGATTTCGTTTTTATAATTAAAAGCACTCTGAAAATGAGTGCTTTTTGCGTTTTCAAGAACACCGATAAAACTTTAAAAATATACGGAGTATCAAAACCCCGCCGCAAAAGCTATATCAGTACAAAAAACTATTGCGTTTCTCTTGATATAAGTGTTATAATACTTTTGTTTTAAAGTATTATTATGAAAGAAGTGGTAATATGGTAAAAAACTACGATGCAGTTGTTATCGGTGCAGGTAACGGCGGACTTGTGGCAGCAGCACGTCTTGCCAAAGAAGGAAAAAAGACACTACTCGTTGAGCGTCATAACTTGCCCGGTGGATTTGCTACAAGCTTTGTAAGAGGCCGATTTGAATTTGAAGCATCGCTCCATGAGCTTTGCGGTATTGGATCAATTACGGGGAAATCACCGTTATTAAAGATCTTCCGAGAGATCGGAGCAGCAGATAAAATTGAATGGGTAGCACTTGACGAGGCATACAGATTGCTCACATTGGATGAAAAGGAAAAGTGCGACTATTTGATGCCTTTGGGTAAGGAAGCTTTTATAAACAAGCTTGAAGAATATGACCCCGGTTCTTCAGTTGTGGTTACAAAGATTTTTGAGCTTATTGAAAGCATTGAAAAAACCTTGGATTTCGTAAGTAACATTGAAGACTTCAAGCCTGAAATGATTAAAGAGATTTTCTCTGAGCATACAGAGTTCCTTAAGGTTGCAAACTACTCTGTTGATGAGGTGCTCAAGGCATTCGGTACCAGCCAGAAAACAAGAGATATCCTTAACGGATATTGGTGCTATCTTGGCCAGCCTACCGACGAGCTTAACGTTATTCACTACTTCACAATGCTTCACTCATATATCATTGACGGTGCTGTTATTCCTAAGGGCAGAAGCCACCAGATAAGCACAGCCTTACTTGAGGCATTTACCGAAAACGGCGGTGAAGCATGGTTCAACACAAGCGTTAATAAAATTAAAATGGAAAACGGCAAAGCAACAGGTGTTGTTCTTGATGACGGCACTCAGATAAACGCTAAAGCGGTTATTTGTAATGCTTCACCGTACAATGCATATACAAAGCTTATGGACGAAAAAGACGTTCCCGAAAAGTTCAAGAAGGAAGTTAACGCTAAAACATTGGGAGCTAAGGGCTTTGCAGTATTTTTGGGACTTAACCGTTCTGCGGATGAATTGGGTCTTAACAACCACACATATTTCATTTATCCGACTAACGATAACAGAAAATGCTATGAACTCAGCAAAAAGATTGAAACAAATGATGTTCAGGCAACGGTTTGTCTTAACAGGGCTTTTGACGATTGCTCACCTGAAGGAACAAGTATCCTTTATATGACTTCCATTTTTGCCGGTGACGAATGGAGCAAGGTTTCTGTTAAGGATTACCATAAAACCAAACTTGCTTTTGCTGAAAAAATGATAGATAATTTCGAAAAAGCAACAGGAGTTAAAATCAGGGATTACATAGAAGAAATTGAAATTGCAACTCCTATGACTTATGCTCGTTACACCGATGCTCCTGCAGGAACTATTTACGGATATGAAGCAAGCAAAGAAGACGGTATCGTCAAAAGAATTGTTTTCGATCTGATAGATAAAGGTATCCCCGGACTTTATTTCGCAGGTGGCTATACTACAAGACATATGGGTTATTCTCCAAGCTATACAACCGGTGATATGGCAGCAAAAGCTGCAATTCTCGCTATGGAAAAGGGGGTAAAATAAATGAGCAAGAAAAAGTTTTCTGTAAACGGCACTTTTAAGGACAGCGTGAATACTGTAAAATTTTTAACAGAAAGAAAAAAGTTTATTGACAGTGCTGAAGCAGTTTTGCCGACACGTACTGATGATTTCGGTGTGAACAAGGTTGCTAAAAGCCTTCACCCCAAAAAGCAAAAGCTTGTAATCAGCAAAATTGAAGAACACGGAAATATTGCAAAAAGCTATTATTTCAAGAGTGAAGCAGAGCTTGCATATTTCAAAGCAGGTCAATACCTTACCTTTAAGCTTGAAATCGGCAGTTCAGTTGTTACTCGCTCATATTCAATCGCATCCTCCCCTGCAAGTGCGTTAAATGGTGAATATCAGATTACAGTCAAGCGTATTGCTGACGGCTTTGTTTCTGACTATATCCTTGACAATTGGAACGTGGGCGATGAAGTTACCGCTTATGCTCCCGAGGGAAATATGACATACTGCCCATTAAGAGATGCCGAGGATATAGTTGCTATTGCAGGTGGCAGCGGTATTACTCCTTTCCTTTCACTTGCAAGGGCAATAGACCAGGGAGATGAAACTTGCAGTCTTACTTTGCTTTACGGTTGCAGAACATCCGACGAAATCCTTTTCAGAGCAGAGCTTGACTCTCTTGCTGAGAAAAACGAAAAAATCAACGTAGTTTATGTATTAAGCAACAGCGACGAAGAGGGCTATGAAAAGGGCTTTGTGGGTGCAGAAATCATAAAGAAATATGCTCCTTCTGAATGCTACAGCATTTTTGTTTGCGGACCCGGCGGTATGTATAAATTCCTTGAAACAGAGCTTCCAAAGCTTGAAACAGAAAGAAAATATATCCGTTTTGAAGTTTTTTCTTCCGGTAAAAAATCAGAAGAACCAAGGGATTTTAACATCACCGTTATTAACCGCGGAAATGAATCCGTTATTAAAGCAAGCAGCAATGAAACTGTACTTTGTGCATTTGAACGAGCAGGCATAGAAGTCCCCGCAAGATGTCATACCGGAGAATGCGGTTTCTGCAGAAGCAAGCTTATAAACGGTAAGGTTTATATTCCCGAGGGCGAAGACAAGCGTCGTATAGCAGATATGCAGTTTAATTTCATACATCCTTGTTGTTGCTATCCGGAAAGTGACCTTGTTATAAGAATAAATTAATTGCGACAATCATAAAAAATATTTGTTATGCGGGCTAAGATGATAGTGCTGAAAAATCCGAACCATTCTTCGGCAAATAATAACGCACAAAAAGCAGGTATAACAGAAAATAAATAACCAACACAAAACCCTGCAACGAAGGTCTCGGCCTGTCATTGTGGGGTTTGTCTTTTTTTGTTTGAATAGTATAATCAGTTCGACAAATAAGAATTTACGAGGTAACCTTATGGAATTAAATGTTAATTCTCCGGCATATTACAAAGACCATTATGAAATTGACGATTTGGTTTACAGATATTTTTAAAAAGCACATTTATATTTTTTAGATAGAGAATATAGTGATACATTAAAAATTATCGGATTCTCGCCTATGGTGATTCCTCAAGAGCTGTGCGATAGCGGTAATTGGAAAGAATCAATAAGGTTAATAAATGATAAAAAATGTGCAATGGTTTCTTTGAGAATAAATTTTGAAGAATATAATTGCGCTGATATTTCAAGAAAAATACAATTGACAAAAGATTTGATTCTAAAAGCTATAAGAACAATTAAATCTAAGGTTGATTTTGATTATGAGGCATTTGAGCAAGATTTTAATCAGTTAGATGTAGACTAACAGTTTTCAATTTGTTGAGCGGTTTTGATTTTTGTTTGTATGAAGCCTGTCAAGATTAGCGGACACCCACACCCGATTGTAATTACAGATTATGTGTGATATAATCACACATGCAAATAAGAATTTGTGGGGATGCTTTATGAGTGAAACTCATTACGATTCAAAAACAAAAATGCTTAACGGTTTTCCGAAGATAAAAAAGCTCGGTGCGGTCAGTCCTAACGGTGAAAGCACACCTTTTGTATGGAATAACCGACTCATGAGGCTTGAGCTTGATGATGCTACAAACGGCATTGATTCAAACTATAAAACCTCTGCTGTAATCCGTGACAGAGAAACAGGCAAAATCCGTTATGAGCAAATATCCGATGAATTATATGTGGCTTGAGGCACAGAGTGCAAAAGAATATGCCCTGTGCGGTAATCCGCAAACAGCCGATGAATTTATAAATCTTGCACAGACGCTTTTCAATAACAGATTTGAACTCTGTTCGGGTCAGCTTATACCCTGTGACAGCTACGGATTAGCATATCAGACAGAAATAAATCGCGGAGTGAAGCATTTTATGCCCGAAATTGGGGCACAGACACCCGATACACGCATACAGATTGCATATGCAAGAGGTATGGCAAGAACCAAAAATGTTTCTTTCGGAATTTACTACGAGCCGTGGGGCGGAAACCCTTTCAGCACCTGCTGTTATCACAAAGAGAACGAAAACGAATGGGGAATCAGAGGTCTCGGTGACCTTGCCTATGAAACCAAGGGCTGCAACGGCGGGAGCTCACGCTCACTTCAGAAGCGCATACAGCTTTACGGATATTTTTCAGGTGCAGATTTCATAAGTGAGGAATGGGGAATGTGCAACACCTTCTATGATTGGAAAGATTTTGAACTGACACCTTACGGGAAAATCAAGCGTGGTTTTATCAATATTATAAAAAAATATCCTAAAGAGAAAATCGGCACACCCTATACTCCTGTTGCGATTGTTCTGCCGAAGGACTTATTCGGAATAGCAGGGCTTGATAACGGTGAGGAACAAGCTGTTTTCGGATATCCGTTTTTCGGAAATGCTGCCGAAACAATGAAAAATGTACGCAAAGCTATTAAAGCATTGCTTTCAAGTGCATCGGACATGGTCGGCTGTGAAACAGCAAACATAATCAACAGCGATATTCCTGACTGCATTGACATCATTCACGAGGATTATATAAATTTGTATGAAGATTACAAATTCTTTGTAGATTTGACGGGTAACTCTGAATTTTGCAAAAATCACCGATGTATATCGGTTGAAGAAGCACCCGATATACTGAAAAATCTGCTTCCGTGTGAAGTAAACGGCGGTGTGCATTGGTTTGTTAACAAAACCCCAGACGGCTGGTTGCTTGTGATGTTTAACAACAGCGGTATTGAACGAAGCGTTGAAAAAGGTGAATACATTTTACCCGAAGGCACACGGAAAGCTGCTGTCAAACTGAAAGACGGACAAAAGCTGAATACTCTTGAAGGCACAAAAGACATTTATTTTGAAAACGGCACATATTATATTAAATTACAACCGGGAGCTTGGTTTTTGGCAAAATTTGCGTAATTCGGCTAGCAAAGATATTTTACAGAAATTCCTTTTTAGTATATTCCGGTTTTTTGAACTGCAGTTCTGAATAGAGACGTACTACCAAAAAATAAAGAACTTCAAAAAGGGAGACACTTCCTTACGGAGTGTCTCCCTTTTTGACTATTGTTTTTCGTTCTGAATTTACTGTGACAAGTAATTTTTGCCGTTTATCAGTCTGACATATAATGATGCTCTGCATATGCCGCACCGTCGGAGTCGATTGATATTACCGTTCCGCCCATAAGACCGTCGGTATAATAAGCACCGTATCCTGTTTTGAGCGTATAGTTTAGTCTGATGCCTTCATAATAAATCTGGAAATTATTTGCATGATCGTGACCTGCAAATATATTTTTTGTGCTTCCGAGCTCTTTGCATACATCGAAGAAGCCATTATTCACAGGTGAACAGCATACACCTTCACCGCAAACACCAACAGCATCGGGGGCAAGTATGCTATCAAGAGTTCCTGTCGCCTCGCTGCCGTTAGCAGCTATCCACGCATCCTTGTATTCATAAACGGGAATGTGCATAAAAACTGAACTTTCAACCGTGTGACCTGCAATTTCGGAAATTCCGTTAACAGCCCACTTGTACCATTCAATCTGATTGTCCCACAGATGATCATAACCGCTTATGGTTGAGCCGTCTGTAAGAGTAAATTCTGCATTGTTGTGAGTGTCAACCATGAAAAGTGTGTGTATGATTTTTCCGTTCTCAGTAATATTTATGATATAGTTGCCGTATCCCATATCTTCAGGACCAAATTCGAAAAGACAGTTTTCAGCCTTGAAAAGGAGATGAGCCGCCCAGAATTCATTTATACAGCTCTGTCCGTCGTGGTTGCCCATAACGGGTGCCCAAGGAATACCGTAAGCATCAATCTGCTCGATAAGTTCAATATATGCCATCGTACCCCAAGCGTTATCGCCCGTCAGAGTGATAAGGTCAGGCTCGGTTTCTTTGACAAGGTTGTCAATCATCTCGGCGGTTTTCTCGCCTTCTTCATCATAAACCAATTCATCTTTAAGCTGAACATCGGCAAGGTTGAGTATGATAAAATCTTCGTCGGGATTCTTTTCTATTTCCGCACAATAATCTGCCGTGAATTTATCCGTTACCGACCACTCGTCAAAAAAGTTACTTTCACCGAAATTCACAACTAATGCTGCTACAGGAGAAAGAATCTGAAACAGTGAAAGGAAAAAGGCTAAAATAAGTTTTAAAGTTGCCATACCGCACCTCCGAAAATATTGTTTATGTTGTCAATTATAAATCTAAAGACAAAAACTGTCAACACAGATAACCGGTGAAACAAAAGATTGGGGGTACGTCTCATTTTAGAATCATAGTTCGTTAATGCATCAACAACTCAGCAAATCAGAATTTACATATAAATAAGTTCTAGAAGTTTTTCAACATATTGTTCGGAATGATTGATGCTGATATCTCCGTGATAATAATTTTTCATAACTTCCAACCTTGCTGTTGGTAAACAATCGATAATCTTTTTAGCTGATTTTTTAATAACAGACTGTTCCTTGCTTCCTACCAAGATAAGTGTTTTAACCTCGCAATCAGCAAGTGTATCTTTGACGCTGTAATTGGAGTTTGCCATCAAAAATGCAATCATATCTTCCTTTGTAATATTGACTGTATCCGAATAATAGTTCTCAAAAAGTTCTGCTTTGATGTGCAGTGCCTTGAATTGCAGTTTAGCAAACCACATCTTTTTTATAAGCGGGTAGCACATATCAAAAGTAGGCTTTATAATAGCTGAAGTCCACTTCATAGGCAACACTAAAGCACTTTCAATAATTGCAAACTCGCAAATATTCTTTCTCAGCGAAAGCATTTCAACAAGAACCTGTCCTCCAAGCGACAGACCGCCAATCAATAAAACATGACCTTCAAAATTTTCATCAATATATGAAATGATTTCTCTTGCATTATCCTCTATTGAAGCAAAAGGAGCATCACTGCCGGAGTGTCCGTTCAATATTGGCATAATGATATGAAAACGGTCAGCAAGTCTTTCTGCAACTTCTTTATAATTCCACCAAGACAAACCGCCACCATGAAGTAAAATGATAATATTTTCATTATCTTTGCCGTACTCGACAGTTTTCATTTATTGCTACACCACCTTCTACTCAAGAGATTCTGCAAATTCTTATCGGGATGATTATATCATACATTATCTGAGATTACAATCGGGTGCGGGTGTCCCGCCCACAATTATTCATTATTCATCAGCGAAGCGACTTCAATATTCATTATTCATTTGAAAATCCGTTCTTTTTAATGAATAATGAATGATGAATATTGAATAACGAATATTGAATAACGAATAATACAAACAAAAATCCGCTCACTTGCGTGAACGGATTTTCGTTTGGGAGTACGTCTCACTTTAGAACCGCAGTTCAACAAATTGTAATTTGTCTATTATATACCCCAAATAATTGAAACTATGTTATACGCAGTCACTACTAATAAGAACGCTCCCAACAACAAGAAGTAAACTGCTGTGCTTTTTTGCTGTTTATCTTTGTATTCTTTGGATGTTATAAACATTGTAGTTGCTAAACAAACGAACATTATCGGCATTGTAATATCAGTTGAAAGAGCTTTGGTTAATCCTAATATTGCAAAAGTTACCGTTAATGACGAAAAGAAAAGTTTCAAATTTTTCATATATCATCCCTCCAAATTCTTATTTGACGAAATGATTATATCACATCTGAAGCGAAATTACAATCGGGTGCGGGTGGGATATACAGTGAAGTATTCTGCTAAATCAGAATGTAAAGTTGTGCTTTGGACACAGTGAAGTTTTATACCTACGGCATAAAGTGAAGTTAAGTTTGCCGTACATCTTGCGAAGCAAACTTCACTACGTCAGCAACTTCACTCACGAAGTGAACTTCACTTGCCGTAAGGCAAACTTAGTTCCCAAAAAGAAGAGCAAGTCATTCGACTTGCTTTCTTTTTCTGGCAGTACGTCTCATTTTAGAACCGTCTTCTAAATATCAACAAATTGGACTTTATCTTTACCATTCCATAAAACATATTTTTATCGGATGCTTTGGGCTTGTTTGTATTGTGTTTTCGTTAAAAACAACATTTTCTGTATTTACCTCAACCTCAGGATAAATGATTTTATCTGCTTTTGGTACGGTATCAAAACAAAGCTTTGAGTTTTTGAAATCTATATTTTTCAGTGTTATATTTGCAGTCGGATAATTTGAATGAAGCAAAATGTCAACATCATTTTCTAAAATGATGTTTTCGAGAGTAATTTCACTTTGAGGAACGCATACACAACCGGGATAAAAACTTCGTGCATAGGTGTCATAATTAAGACTTATCGCAATTCCTGTGTTACGCTTTTTCTGAAGTCTGCAATTTCGTATTATTATGTTGCGACAACCGCAGTTTAATTCTTCCGTATCGCGCACAGCAACCCAATTTATACCGTCATATTCCATAATTCCTTTTTCGTGGCAAGGCGGGGTGTGGGAAGTGTAACACTTTCCGTCTTTCGGATTCATCAGAACACGGTATGTTTTACCGTTAATTGCAACGGTGTCCGAGTGCTGAACCTGCATTCCCTTTTGCCATCTGCACCATGCACCGCCAAGAATTCTGCAAAAGAATCCGGTTGTTGAGTTATCATCCAGATCAACACAGTTTTCGATTATTCCGTTTTCAATCCACCCTATATGAGTGTTTGAGGTTGCGTAATCAAAAGCGTTGAGTGCTATCGGGTCATCGAATGTACGAAATTTACCGTTGCTGATAACAAATCCGTCGCCCCACCCCAGATGAACACCGTCTTTATTTCCTGTTATATACAAATCATTAAGATTAATATTTTTAAATGCACTTATCTGAATTGCATAATCCTTTTCAAGCAACCCATGGCACTCAAAACCGTCAATTTTTAAATTTTCAACATAGATCATTGCAACCTGTGCGCGCAGTCCTGCAATCCGACTGTTCACACCAAAGTCATTGCTTTCAATACCGTTACATTCAAGATGCAATCCGATAATTTCAATATTACGGTTGTATTTGCCCTTAAGCGCACCTTTATTAATAAAAGCATTACCGTTAACGCCGCTCTTACTTGCTTCGCGTTGAAGAATCGCACCTTCACAGAACACAAGTTTTGTGTTATCACCGATTTCAATTTGCTCGGAAATTTCATAAACACCGGGAACAGTAACCTGAATTAATCCTCCCTTATCAACCGCTTTCTGAAAAGCTTCGGAGTTTTTATATGGGTCGTTTTCAGGCAAAAAACCATTTTCATTAGCATTGATCATAGCTTTCATTCCTACAAATTCTTATTTCCTGAAATAATTATACCACCTATGCAAAGAAAAAAGCAACAGCTTTCAGGCTGTTGCTCTTGAAATTTCAGTTCGTCAAATTGGAATTTGTTGTTCTGTACAAAGTGGGTATCACGCTGAATAAACGCTCAAAGAACTGATGACACTGCGTACAAAGGTCTTGAAAAAATGATAAAATAAGCTGCCCTAATGCAGCGATCGAGTCACCCAGATCTTTTATAAAACGTTCAAATTCGGTAAGTCTGTTGTTCTCATCATAACCGTTTTTATCTTTATATACACGGACATAATCAATAAGCCATTCTATTGGATAGTCATTTTCAGGTTCATCCCAACCGCTGAAATCAGAGTTGATATACATAGAAAGAATCATACACATTCTGTATTGGGGTGATTCTATGGTCTTAGCCACTTCTTTTCCGTCCACGTAAAATGTTATCCCTTCAGGTCTCCAGTCCATAGCATAGGTGTGGAATTCGTTTACATAATCCATCGGGTCGCCATCCAATTCAACTTTGCTTGCCCATTCGTTAAGATCGGGATCATCCCATGCGTGAACCTTGGGTTCAAATACTCCGGGTGATTTGAAAAAGGTTTCCAGCACATCTATTTCACCGTTTTGAACAGAATCTGTCCCGTCAGTATCATCCTGAGCCCCGATAAGCCACCATGATGCGTATCCGCCGCCCTTGGTGTCAGGCATTTTCATTCGTATCTCAAAGTAGCCATACTGTGTGGCATATCCTTCATAAGGCTCAACTTCCATCTGCTGACTACCGCCGGGATGAAGATGATTTTTTTCCCATGTCTGAATACCGTTGGCTATCCATAAAAGATTATCGGGATCTGCCGAGCCGGGCTGACCGCCAAAATAATCCGGTGAATCTTTTGTGATAAACAAATTCAGATAACCATTCTCAATTTTATACCTTGCAGAGGAGCCTTCCGTGTTGGTAGTACAGTGAGGCAGATATTGCGGTAACCAGTATTCTGTATTTAAATTGCCATCATTAAATTCGGTGCTGAAATCAAGCACATAACCTTCTTTTTCAGGAACAGTGTCTTCGGCAGATACTCCTAACGGCAAGCCGACCAGCATAGTTAAAACAAGCAACAAAGCCATACTTTTTCTGAACATAGTTTGTTATCCTTTCGTACAAATTCTTATTTGTTGAGATTATTATATCATATCTGAATCACAGAATTCAATCTCCCGAAACAAAAAACTGTTCTCGCAAGAGAGTAGTAAAAATGTTCAGTTCGCAAAATTGGGATTTAACCGATACTTATATTCCTATA
>JAZSQQ010000054.1:0-28275 GCA_045538055.1 Acutalibacteraceae bacterium | reverse complement strand
AAAAAAGAATGAGGGTGCATAATATGTATCATTTCAAATTTGACCCGGCAGAAAGGTTTTACTACCACCACGGAATGAATAAAAGAGTTGTCGAAGAGGGGGCTTCATGGCCGCATTACCATTCTCTTTATGAAATATATTTTCTTGAGGAAGGTAATTGCACCTATTTCATTGACAACAAGGTCTATAATGTTCAGTCCGGTGATATTGTAATTATTCCTGACGGTATAATTCACCACACAAAATACGATAATATAAAGCATTCAAGAATACTTATCAACTGCAACCGTGCATACATACCTGATTCTATGCAGTCGAGTGTTTCTTCGGGCAACTACCTTTACCGAAATCCTTTGATAGTTGATGAAGTAAGAAAAACTCTTGAAAAAATAGAAATTGAATATAATCTCAACGACTCTTTTTCAGATGAAGTAATCTCCTGCCACACTCACTCGCTGTTTTATCTTCTTATGCGGAATGCAGAAACCTGCATTGACATTGATGACGGTAACAAAATAGTTGAGCAGGCGGTGATTTATATTAAAGAAAACTTTTCGTCGGATATAACTCTTTCGTCTCTGGCTAAAAGGTTTTCCGTCAGTCCGGAGCATTTTTCAAGGTTGTTCAAAAAGGAAACAGGATTGGGCTTTTCCAAGTATCTTAACTCATTAAGACTGCAGTATGCCGAACAGCTTCTTAAAAGTTCAGAAGGGCACAGTATAACGCAGATTGCCGAGATCTGTGGTTTTGAGGATAGCAATTATTTCTCTAAAAAATTCAAGGATGTTTACGGAAACTCACCTAAAAAGGTGCAGAAGAAAGGTTAAACTGTTGCAAAAAATATATTTGAAATGAGATGGAATTATGAAAACATTAAAGCCGAAGCTTTGCAGTGCAGAGTGTATAACAAAAATTGAAAAACCTGTGCTTACAAAGGACGATATACCCTATGATGCATCGCTGATTTTTAATGCAGGTGTTGCGAAATACAACGGTAAGTATGTTATGGTATTCCGCAACGATTACGGACCGACAGAGGAGACCTTTCCTGCTGTACGTTTTAAAACGTCACTCGGTCTTGCGACAAGTGATGACGGAATAAAATGGACTGTAAGTGAAAAACCAATTTTTGACAACAAGAATCTTTTGCCTGAAGATGAGATAAAAAGACTTTACGACCCGAGAATTACAGTTATAGACGGTAAGCCTTATCTGTGTATGGCTATGGATACAGATCACGGTGTTCGGGGCTGCATTGCTGAGATTGATGATAATTTTGAAAAAATCAACATTATCAGTGCCTCTGCTCCCGATAACCGTAATATGGTTCTTTTCCCTGAAAAAGTAAACGGTAAGTATGTCCGTCTTGAAAGACCGTTTCCCGTTTATTCAAGGGGAGGCAAGGACAGATTTGACCTCTGGCTTTCAACTTCACCTGATCTCGTTTTCTGGGGAGAAACAGAGCTTGTTCTCGGCGTTGAGGATGTCCCTTATGCCAATGACAAAATCGGACCTGCGGCACCGCCGATAAAAACTGACAAGGGCTGGCTTACAACCTTTCATGCCGTTGATATAGACAGCAAAAGAAGAAAGCACGGCTGGGAAAGAGCGTGGAAGAAAAGATACTGCGCAGGAATTATGCTTCTTGACCTTAATGACCCGACAAAAGTTGTC
The DNA here is from genome assembly GCA_045538055.1 of Acutalibacteraceae bacterium. Taxonomy (GTDB): domain Bacteria; phylum Bacillota; class Clostridia; order Oscillospirales; family Acutalibacteraceae; genus CAG-488. Next base: position 26,601 of record JAZSQQ010000054.1, on the reverse strand, counting down.
GGTATGAGTAAGCTTCCGCTTATTGCACCCGAAACTTACTACGAAACACAGACGGGCTTCCGTCAGCACGTAATTTTCCCCGGCGGTATGATTTTAGAAGATGACGGAGAAGTGAAAATTTACTACGGTGCTTCAGATACAGTCGAGAGCCTTGCTACAGCAAGAGTTGAAGACCTGATTGCACTCTGTACGGATAAAAGAAATTAAAAGAGAATAAACAGCACTCACAGAATGGTGCACAGGTCCGTAAAAAACGTACAATGAAAAAACAGCCTCCTATGGTAGAATTAAAGAAACTACCATAGGAGGAATTTTTATGCCAAGAAAATACAGACACATACAAGAATATGAAAAAGAAATACTTGAGTTAATAAACCAAGGAAATACGTTGCGGGAAATAGGTGATAGATTAGGTTTCACATATAAACAAATGCGAGATTTCAAAACAAGATACAACAAAAAGCAACGAATGATAGAGGCCGGGAAAGCCATTCACAAGAAAGGTAGACCTTGTAAAAAAGAGGGAGAAATACCGCCGTCTATCCCAAAATTAGATAAGCTTGCTCAGATGAGATATGTAATGGCAAACAAGGATAGATATATCAAGAAATTAGAAATGGAGATTAAATTGATGCAGGATTTTCTCTTGCTCACACAAAGGAAGTGAAGCCATCGGTAAAATACAGAGTAATATATCGTCACAAGGATAAGTATTCAATAAGCGAAATGTGCAGATTCTTCGGAATATCTCGTAGCGGATATTACGATTTTGTAGCAAGAATGGAAATACCAGACAACCAACGTATTCAATTTAAAACAAAACTGACCCCGTCAGAAAAACGAAATCAGTTTGTTGCTTAATTAAATATTTCTGCCATTAGGCTGTTTTTTGTACTGTCCGTACAATTTGGGGCAGTACATGGTGGGTGCTGTTTGTTTTGCAATGCTTCTTATCTTAAAAACGTAGGGCTTAAAATTCCGCACTTGTTAAAAACAAAAACGGACAGAACTTGAAGTCCTGTCCGTTTCAGTGGTCGGAGTGGCGGGATTTGAACGATTAAAAACACTCCGACAAACCCAGTAAAATCAACGAATTAGGGCGTCAAAACCCCATTTCGCCGACGTTCCGCCGACGGCAAAAACGCGCAAATTTTGAATAAAACCCACTCAAAAAACAGGGGAGTTGTTGAAAAACAAGAAACCGAATTACACCTCCGCTGGCTTGACAAACACATCAAACTCCTGCAATCAAAAAATCTCTGCAAATAAATCTGCAAAGCCTTTGGAGATTGAACTTGCTGTAGTTGAACCCGTGGAAATGGTTTCCTCATAGTGACCTTCAGCGTTATTTGATGCATAGTCATTATCGGGTACAATATAACCAAGAGAATCATTGCAAAGACCGAATACAAGAAGTTTATCGTTTTCGCTGAAATAGGTGTTCAGTGCGGGATAAGGATATTCCGTTTTGTTGTATGCCTTATCTGCTGTCAGCAAACCACCGTAAGCAAGTTCGGGAAAAAGCTCGCCAGGAGCTTCGATAACCTTAATATTTCTACCTATTTCTATATATCCGATTTCGGATACGAACATCGCTTTACCGTCTTCTTTGAATGCTGTGGCGTTGCACATTCCGCTTCGTTCAACAAGTTTAAAGAGGAAATTATTTACATCAACATCAACCTGTCTGTGTGCAACATTGAGTATCGGCTCAACAATTTCGCCGCTTTCTGCCAATTCGCAAAGAATATCGGCAACAATGACACTGTATTCTTTCATCTGTCCGTAGGCATCAAGCTCCTGATTAACTCCGTTTTCCTCGCTCATATGGCAGTTTATGCCCCCGCCTATTGCGCCCTGAATAAATATAAATTCAGCATTCTTTTTGCTTCTGATTTCCTGTTCAATATAATATGGGAAATCAGCGGATATCTTTGTGTTGTCCCAACCAAGGTTTATTCCGTGAGCACCGAAATTGGTGATGTATATTTCTTTTTTGGCGCTGTCATCGGGTACGAAACGGAGAAGATGGAATTTTCCGTCAACCACATGGGGATCGCGACCGTCCCAGAAAATTTCGGGGCGTGACTCTGAAGAATAATAAAGCTGCCCTTGTGTGCGCTGATTATATGCCTTTCTTATGGCATCAGCTGTTTTTTCGATAACAGCAGCTATATATTTTTCGTCTCTGCCGCTTTTCGGAATATTGCCCCAAAGACCCTGCGTATCAATACCGCTGTGAATATGGGTTGAACCGATGTCAATGCTGATGAGCTTGCCTTCTTCCGTTATATCGCTGAGCTTTTCACGAATTGCTTTAACGTCGGCGTTCATAAATCCTACGCAGTCTATCCACGCAAACGCCGCTGCGCCTCTTCCCGAATTATCGTCAAGGCAAACAGCTCTGACAGAAAGGTCGTCCAGGACACCTGTTGCCTCCTGTGCGGGGAATTTCAAAAATCCGCCGAGAAAATATCTCTTGCTGTCAATGTCGTCGGGTGTGAGTATGTTTGAAGCGTAACCGACAGACCAGCTTTCAGCCTGCGCTTCATCTATAAAGTTCTCTGATCCCTCGAGGAAATTTGCGGCGATAGCCTCAACGGGTCTATCTTCATATCCGAGCGTAAAAACGGTCTGGAAAAGTGACGAAAATAATGTCGGTAAGCCTAAAATGATTGCTAAGATTGATGCGAGCAAGCGAGTGATAAATGCCATAATGAAAACTCCTTTTCGTTTTTAGTTGCCTGATATTTTTATTTCAACGCTTGATGAACTGAGTGCTTTTTGCCACTCTTTGGCAAAGGGTTTCCCTGAGGGTAACGAGTCATAAGTTCCCCCGAGAGAGATTGTTTTGTCACGTCCGAGTTCGTGGTACGGCATAATTTCCGCATATTCAATCAGATTTTTTCTTTCGGATAAAAATTCACACAAAAGAGCCAAATCCGTAGAAGAATCATTTTTTTGAGGAATAAGAGGTAATCTTATAATCACTTTTGCACCCATATCAAGAAGCATATCAAGGTTTTTATGGATTATATCGGGATATACGCCTGTGTTTTCTTTGTGCTTCTCACGGTCAATCCCCTTGATGTCATAAAGAAAAACTGCATCAAGCTCTGCGGCGTTGCGAAAGAATCCGCTGTCTCCGAATCCGCAGGTTTCAATTGTGGCGGATATTCCTTCGTCCTTTGCCATTCTGATAAGTTCGAGCACCTCTTCTGCCTGCATAGCAGGCTCGCCACCCGAAACGGTCATACCGCCGCCCGAGGTTTCGTAGAACGATTCATCTTTCTTTATTTCTTCCAAAATGTTTTCAAGCGTGTCGGTTTTTCCGCACAGATTGTTGGCGGAGCTGAAACATTTTTCAACACATTTTCCGCAAGCGGAACATTGACGGCGGTTAAATATCATTTTATTATCGTCGGAAATTTTACGGGCACGGCAAACATCAAGACATCTGCCGCATAGGGTGCATTTGTCCAAATTAAACAACAATTCATTTTCAGAGCTTTTTGATTCGGGATTGTGACACCAGACACAGTTAAGAGGACAGCCTTTAAGGAAAACCGTTGTTCTTATTCCATCGCCGTCATGCAAACAGAATCTTTGAATATTAAAATAAGAAAGTGTCACCGTAGGTCACTCCTTAAAGTTTAATGCTTGTTCTGGCGATAACATTATCCTGAAGTTCCTTATCAAGATCAATAAACCTGTCACTGAAGCCGCCTACACGAACAATAAGATTTTTATGGTTTTCAGGATGTATCTGCGCATCTAAAAGCTCCTCTTGCGAAACAACGGTAACCGCCAGCATCTGTCCTTTGCGGTTAAAATATGATTTCCAAAGAGCGATAAATGCTTCTCTGCCGTGAGCTGAAAGGAAAATTTCCTTATCAAATTTCACGTTAAGAATAAATCCGCTGCCTGCGAGAGTGTGGTCAAATTTAAGGCAGGAGTTAAGTAGTGCGGTGGGACCGTTAGCGTCAAAGCCCGGTGTTGCGCCGATTGAGTCAGCTATGAGCACTTCTCCCATTTTCTTTCCGTTGGGAAGTGCAGGAGTAACCGCACCGTGCTCAGGTGCACGCACAAACGGTGAGCATCCGCCCGAAAAATATCCGCCGCGGAAGGTCGGAATTGTCATAAGGTACTGATTAAAGTGGTTGACGAAATCGGCAGCAATGATGTCAACATAATAAATATCATTGCCGAATTTCAGTTCGCTGTTTTTGAGAAGATGATACATTTCGTCATAGCCCACAAAATTTTTGTCAAGCGCAGCAACAAGCTCTGCAAGAGTAAACCGCTTTTCTTCAAACACATATTTTTTGATTGCCGCAAGAGAATCGGCGGTGTCAGCGATTGCCTCCGCTAAAATCTGACCGTGACCGTATACAGGACCGCCCGCTTTGTAATCATGGCCTTTTTCTATACAACCTTCGATAAAGAGTGAACGGAATGGGTTGGGTGCGTCTCTTGAATAAAGCTCCTGTGCCTGATTCGAAAGTTCAGTTGCCATATCAACCGCAGCATCAAGCTGTTTTAAAAATGCAGCATAAAATTCATCATAACTCTTGAAATCTTCGGGTTTGCCCGTATGGAGCCCGATGTCTGCACCTGTCATGCCGGAAATGCCGTCACGAAGTGTAAAGTCAAGCACTTTGGCTATAACGACCTCGCCGTCCTCAAGTCCCATGTGGCTTTTGCCCTGAATGTCAATCTGATTACAACCATTCATAACATAGCGGTGGGAATCGCACGGCGGTATGCCTAACCTTTCGAGTGCCGGACAGACAGCCTCATCGTTATAAAGTGCAGGCAGACCCGTCCCCGAAGTGATCGCCTCATATGCGGCATATATAAGTTTTTCGGGAGTATTTCTGTGGCAACGCATTGTGAGATTAGGCGTTTCGTACCTGAATGTTTTCACGAGGTCAAGAATTTCATATGTCAAATCATTTGTAAGGTCATTCCAATTTTCATCTGAACCCGATATACAAACATTCCATGTGCGAGTGTCCTGAAAAAACTGCCAGACAGCTTCAAGATATCTGCGGCGAAGCACAGGGGCGGTATTTTCCCAGAATTCATACATATATTGGTCGAAGTGTCCCGGAGAATCGATACCGTCAAAACTGAAATATGTAACATAAACAATGCAAGCCTCGGCAAAATCTCTGCAAGGCTGTTTTGGTGCGTGAAAGAAGGTGTCTCTTATTCTTACAAGTTTTTCTATATGGTCGGGATTCTTTTTGCTTTTGATTTTTTCTTCTGCTATTTTAAATATGCGTTCACCTATTGCTTCAATCGCATCAAGGGTAATATCGAGAGAGTCATAAAACTCCTCTCTGCCTGCATTGATTTTTCGATAATCGGCAATCTTTTCCCGCAGAGTATAAGTGCCGTATTTACAGAGATTGATAATGTCGGGCACTGCGTGACCCATCCAGCTACCGCCCCAGATATAGGCTTCGTCTGCAGATGCTTTCTGAGCAGCATTATAATTTATTTCGGGAGAGAGATGCAGCAGGTGAGGTTTCAAAGCTTCTCTGATATACTCAATATCTTCACTGTCCTGCGGATGAGATTCAAGCAATTCCTCGTAGTCAGGAGCGTAAACGCCACTGCTAAAAGAGAATCCTTCTATTGCACCGCTGCAAAGCCCCGTTTCAAGATTGATTTCAAAATCAGTTTCCTTTGCCGCAAGCAGTAAGCCCTCGGCAATTCTCTTTCCTTTGTATGTGCTTTCACTGTTAAGATAACCCCTGTAAAAAGGCAGTAATTGTGTTTTGAATTCGTACATAAACAAACACCTTTTATAACAAATTAAATTAGCAATATAATTTTATCACATAATTTGTTAACATTTCAAGGGCTTCTGTTCACAAGTCCATCAAAAAATGTATTTTTGACGACTCTCCGCCGACGGTTCGCCGCCGAAAAGGTTATAGGGTGAACCGTCACTTTCTCGATTCGGGTAATTTTCCGAGAAGCCACAAACCCATACAAAACAAAGAAAAAAGCCAGGGAACACCTAGTGTTTCCTGACTTTGTTTTTATGGTCGGAGTGGCGGGATTTGAACGATTAAAAACACTCCGATAAACCCAGTAGAATCAACGAATTCGGGCATCAAAACCCTATTTCGCCGACGTCACGCCGACGGCAAAAATATGCAAATTTTGTTTGAAAACTCATTTAAAAACCTGGGAGGTGTTGTAAAGCAAGAAATTGAATTGTACCTTCAAAAGTTTTTAAAAAGGTCGACAGTCGACCGACGTTAAATACGACAAAAGTTATATAAAACGAAGATAAGCTTGTCTGTAGTAATTATTCGAAATTTGTCTGATATATTATTGGTTTTACAACAGGAAGATTATACATTTAAAAGCCATAAACCTTGACTTGTCAGTAGCTCTGGTATACAATATAAGAATAGTTATAATTCAGTATGGTTTATTTCTGCTCTTGTTGGCGATTGTTTATGGAAGGTTGAGTTATGGGTATCAGTGTAATTATTCCGGCTTTTAATGAAGCGGAAAATTTGAATAAACTTATTCCTTTGTTGCATAAAATTTGTTCTTCGTTATGCGAAAAATATGAGCTGATTGTTGTTGACTCTAAAAAAACAGAGGATGATTCGGAAAAAATATGCCGTGACAGAGGCGCGATATACATTACGCAGAACGGTTACGGTTACGGTGATGCATTCAGATGCGGGATAAGAGCGGCAACTTGCGAGTCGATAGTTGTTGTCGATGCTGATATGTCTCAGGATATTTCAAAAATCCCATTGATGTATAAAACACTTCTGGAAGGAATGGATGTTGTTATTGGTTCCAGATATGTTAAAGGCGGAAGGACGGCTAATCCGTTTATTTCTGTTATGATGTCCAGAATTCTTAATTGTGTTTTCAGGTTGGTTCTGAATGTCAGAGAAAAAGATATTTCTACAGATTTTCGTTTTTACAGAGCAGAGCTGTTGAAAAACATTGAGACTACGTGTGAAAATTTTGACGTTATAGAAGAAACACTTTTTTTATTAAAGCTGAACAATCCGGAATTAAGGATTTCGGAAATACCTATCGATTATAAGCCGAGGACTGAAGGCGTTTCAAAGCGAAGATTATTCAAGTTTATTGTAAGTTACCTTAAGTTGATAGTGAGGATTTTATATCTGAGTTTGTAGAAAGGAGAGGATCGCTATGGATACGGTTGTACTCATTCTTGCGGGCGGAGTCGGAAACAGACTATGGCCGTTCAGCAGCAAAGAGAAGCCAAAACAGTTTCTTTCACTGGAAACAGGCGGTCCGTCTTTTTTTCAACAAACATATCGCAGAGCGCTGAAAATTACTGATGCTTCACACATATTTGTTTTAACGAGAAGAGAATATAAAAATTTGGTTTTGTTACAATTGCCTCATATATCTGAAGATAATGTTTTTTTAGAGTATGATGCTAAAAATACTGCACCTGCAATTGCGACGGCTGCATTAAAAATTCAAAACAGATTTGAAAATGTTCTTACAGTTGTACTTCCTTCGGATAGCTATATTTCGGATGACGAAGTTTTTTACCGTGATGTACAAAACGCAATTAAAGCAGCGGATAAAACTGATAAATTGGTAACATTAGGGATAACTCCGACACGACCTGATACCAACTACGGTTATATTAAGTGTTTTGAAGAAAATTTCCCCGATGTGTATGAGGTAAGTCAATTCACGGAAAAACCATCGCAAATTAAAGCGATGGAGTTTCTTGGTGATAAAGATTATTATTGGAATATAGGCTTTCTTATATCCAAGAACTCAATTCTTGTGGAACAGTTCAGAATGTACTTACCGGAAGTTGTGAAGTGTGCCGAGAAGGCTTGCTTATCTGAAAATATCAGAGAAGAAGAGGATCATTATAAATCGATGCCCGCAATTTCTGTGGATTACGGTTTGCTTGAAAAATCAAAAGACGTTCTGATGGTCAAAGGACATTTCGGGTGGGATGATATAGGAACATGGGCGGCTCTTGAAAGAATCTGTCCTGTGGATAAAGACGGAAATGTAACAGTTGGCAATTGTGAGGCGAAGCACTCCCGTAATTGCACTGTGGTAAGTGAACATGGTTCGGTTATCACTGTAGGAACTCAGGATTTGTTGATAGTGAAATCAAGGGATACTGTTGTTGTATCGTCAAAAGACTCTATACACGAAATTTCGGGAATATGTGCATTATACGATAAAGAATAGTTTTATGTTGGTGAGGTGATCAATTTGAAAAAAGCATTGATAACAGGTATTACCGGGCAGGATGGATCGTTTTTGGCAGAGCTTCTTTTGGATAAGGGATACCACGTAAGCGGTATTGTCAGAAGAAATAGCACGAATGATTTAGGTAATATAAAGCATATTGAAAAAGATGTAGAAATAATCTACGGAGATATGACAGATTCCACTTCACTCAGAAATGCAGTGAAACAAAGCTCGCCGGATGAGGTATATAATCTGGCTGCACAGTCTTTTGTCAAGCTAAGTTGGTCACAGCCTGTTTTTACAACCGAGGTTAATGCTGTCGGTGTATTGAATATTCTTGAGGCACTCAAGGAAATCAAGCCCGAAGCGAGGTTTTATCAGGCATCAACGAGCGAAATGTTTGGCCTTGTGCAGGAAACTCCGCAGAGAGAAACAACACCTTTTTATCCAAGAAGTCCATACGGAATATCAAAGCTTTACGGTCATTGGATAACTGTGAATTATAAAGAAAGCTACAGCATGTTTTGTAGCGAGGGAATTTTGTTTAATCACGAATCTGAGCGCAGGAAGAAAGAGTTTGTAACTAGAAAGATTACCGCAGCAGTCGCAGCGATATTAAAAGGAAAGCAAGAAAAGCTTTTCCTTGGTAACCTTGATGCTGAACGGGACTGGGGATATGCTGCAGACTATGTGAAAGCTATGTGGCTTATGCTTCAACAGGATAAGCCGGATACTTTTGTAATAGCTTCCGGAGAAAAGCATTCTGTCAGGGACTTTGTTTCTGTTGCCTTTGAAAAAGCAGGTATGCCGCTTGAGTGGATCGGAAAAGGTCTTGACGAAAAAGGTATATGTAAAGAAAACGGCAAAACACTTGTGGAAGTGTCACCGGAGTATTTCAGACCGGCTGAAGTGGATACCTTGCTGGGTTGTCCTCAAAAAGCTGAACAAGAATTAGGGTGGAAACGGGAAGTTTCTTTTGATGAACTTGTAAGAAGGATGGTAGAATATGACCTCAATCAAATCTGACGGTAAAGAAACGCTTGATTTGAAAAATATATATTTTATCCAACCCAGTTCATATTACGGCAACGAAATATGTCTGCCGTATGCTGTTGGTGCGATTGCTGCATATGCATGGAGCATTGATGAAGTTAAACGTAACTATCGTCAGGCAGGTATCGCTTACAGAAAAACAGAGGTTGAAGACTGTATAGAGGATTTTACCGATCCGTTTCTTGTAGCTTTTTCCTGTTATGTCTGGAACTTTGAGTATAATAAAATTCTGGCAAAGAGGATAAAGCAACAATATCCGGATTGTTACATTCTGTTTGGAGGTCATAATGTAAGCAACAATTCTTCGGAATTATTGGAAGAATGTGATTTTATTGATTTCCTTATTCACGAGGAAGGCGAAGTGCCTTTTGCTGAATTGCTTGTGTCCTTGTCAGGTGAAAATGATTTTAGCAGGGTACCGAATCTTTCATACAGAAAGAATGGTTTGATTCTGAAAAATGAAAATAAGTGCTTTGAAATAAAAGATTTTCCTTCTCCTTATACAGAAGGTATTTTTGATGATATTTTCAATAGCAGTAACGACGTCTTTTACGGAATCATTGAAACAAACAGAGGTTGTCCATACAACTGCGTTTATTGTGACTGGGGAAGGCAGTCGAAGAACGTTCGTGTATTCCCGTTGGAAAAGGTGAAAAAAGATATAGAGTGGCTCGCAGAGCACAAAATAGGTTACTGTATTTGTGCCGATGCAAATTTCGGGATTTTGGACAGAGATGTTACGATTTCTGAATGGTTTATCGAATCAAAAAGAAAAACGGGATACCCTTCAAAAATACAGTTTTGTTTTACCAAAAACAGTGATGAAAGGGTTTATCAGATAAACAAAGCCATGAACGAAGTTGGCCTGAGCAAAGGTGCTACAATATCGCTTCAGACCCTTTCAGAGGATTCTCTGAAAGACATAGGACGAACAAATATGACTTTCGAGGATTATACTTCGCTGGTGAGGAGGTATAATCAGGCAGGTATTTTAACATACACAGATATGATTCTTGGCTTACCGGGAGAAACTTTTGAAAGTTTTGCGAACGGAATAGGTAAGTTGTTTGAAGCAGGTCAGCATTCAAATGTAAATATATTTAACTGTGAGATGCTGATTAATGCACGCTTGAATGAAGAAGAGTTTAAAAAGAATCATAAAATAAAAATAGCAAAGTGTTCTTTGAACCGTCACCACAGTGAGCTTGGTCAGGAAATAGAAGAAAACAATATGGTCGTTGTTTCCACCAAGGATATGGATGAAAATAAATGGATAGATGCGAATGTTTTTGTTGCGGTGACAGGAGCCTTTCATAATCTTGCGATACTGCAGCTTTTTGCTATTTATCTTTATAATGAAATGAATGTAGCATATGCAGATTTTTATTTATCCTTTATAGATTATTTTTCTCAGAACCAGTCATCAGTTGCCGGAAAAATAATTTCCGATCTGAAAAACAGGTTGGCTGATGTTGTGAATGGAAAGGGAAGCTGCGAAACTTTTCTTGAAGATTTCGGAAATGTAAACTGGCCGGTTGAAGAATGGTTCTTTTTACAGGTTGTCAGAGAATTTGATTTGTTTTTTGAAGAAGTTGTACCGTTTCTTGATAAATTCAATATCGATAAATCGATTTTTGAAAGTCTTCTTACGTATCAAAAAAACATTATAAAGAGACCTGATGTTAAAGAATACTCTTTTGATATTTCTTATGATTTTCCGGAGTATTTTTATAAGATTAACAACGGTGAAAAAGAACAATTGAAAAAACGTGATCTGAACGTCAGAATTTCGGATGATCATTATAAAGATAATTATAAAGATTACGCACGTGAAACTGTGTGGTACGGAAGAAAGGGCGGCAGAATTATGTACAGAGAGGAGATGCAGGTGCTTGAAAGAAATTAAAAGACCAAAAAGTTTATCGTTCTTGTTTACAGAGCGTATACAGGTGGTTTTTGCTCTTTTTGTTATTGGTGGATTTTCACTTTTGCTTTTACGAAGTGCCTTTTACGGAATAGCAACACCGGATGAGAGTTTTTATCTTACAATTCCCTATCGCTTGATTAACGGTGACTCATTGATTGTGGATGAGTGGCACGCCTCGCAATTTTCAGCGCTTCTTCTTTATTTGCCGATGAAAGTTTTTCTGGCGATAACCAAAAGCACGGACGGAATGATTCTGTTCTTCCGTTTCCTGTTTGTTATTTGTCAGACGTTAGTTTCTGTATACACTTTCTGTAAGCTGAAAAAGTATAATGTTTTTGCGGCATTGGGTTCAGCAGTTTTTTATTTGCTTTATGTGCCGGAAACGGTCAATATGCTTGACTACTACACGATGAGTCTGATGGGCTTCCAGGTTATTGCTCTGACTTTATTTTGTTCGGATAATATAGGAAAACTGAAGTCATTTTTTGTTGGTATAGTTTTTGGTTGTGTTGTTTTAGCTCAGCCGTTCAACGTTTTTGTTTATTTTATATACAGCATAGCTGTACTGGTATTTTTGTTTGTGAAGAAAAAACGAAAGGTATCAGACTTTTCGGAAAAATATCTCAACGCCAAAATGTGGATTTTTATAACTGTCGGAGGCATATGTGTCGCAATAGTTTCTTTGATTTTTGTTTTTTCCAGAGTTACAATCTCAGAATTTATTGCAAATTCCTTTAACATATTCGGCGGTCATGACCATACGCTGCCCTTCGTAGAACAAACGGGGGAAAGTGATATGTTTTCTTACGGCGAGATTTTTGCAAGATTGAATGAACTCTTTCCTAAAGGTTTTATAATATCGCTGATTTTTTGTGCTTTGTTGTTAATAGACAAATACAGAGTGCAAAGAAGAAATTTGTGGCTCCCTTTGGGATTAGCGTTAATTATTGTTCTTTTAGTTGAGTTTTTTGTGCAACTGAAAGTAACATTGATCGGAATACTTTTTATCCCGTTTATTCTTTTTGTTGCAGCGTTTATCTGCTTGATGTTGGTCAGTAAAAAAGATAAGAACTTATTAATGATTTTCTGTTCAGGAATTGTATATGTAATTTTCCTCGGAATGATTTCACAAGCATTGGACTATGTTGGCGTTATCGGATTGGTTATTTCAAACAGTGTTTTAATACCTTCATTTGTGCAGTTATATAGGGAAGTCAAAAACGAAGAAGTTACAACAAAGGAAAAAAATAACGGTAAAAAAGCAGCAAAAGTTATCTTGTGTTTATTTTTGTGTTCAGTTTGCGTTTCCAATGTTTTTGTCGGAACGGCCATAAAACTGTCAGATGATTCGACAGCACAAGCAATGGGAAGAGAGATAAGTTCATCACCAAAAGCAACTATCTTGACAGGTCCTTTCAAAGGGATAAAAGTAGAACAGGGTATAGCAGAAAACTATGAAGATTTTCTGGCTGACATAGAAACTATTAAAGGTAATTCATGTGAGAAGGTTCTGGTAGCAGGTCTCGTGCCGTGGATATATTTTTGCTTCAATGATGTGCCGGCAACATTTACTTCATGGTATATTTTGGGCGAATTAGATTTATATGAAGGTTATTATGAAAATAACCCTGATAATATTCCGGACTGCGTGTACATACCCAGAGAATCATTTTATGGAGGTAACGGACAGTTTGCTGAAGATACTGAAGCATTTTTTATGGAGATATTTTCGGGAGAAAAAACTGAAGGTAAAAAGGGTAGCATTATATATGTTAATGACCCTTCTTAAGACGAGCAAGAATGTTCTTGATGCAAACTTTATTGAAGGTATGGCTTGTGTAGGTGGTTGTATCGGTGGTGTAGGATGCCTTACCCGCGGAGAAAAGAATAAAGCACAGGTTGATATATACGTAAAAGAAGCACTTGAAAAAACAATCAGCGATGCGGTTTTTATCTTGAAATATCTAAAAATAAATTCCTGCACATTACATATATTTTTTGTCTTCGTTGTTTCAGAATAAGCCTTGTTCGCAAAGCTTATTTCTTGCAGTGTTTGAAAAGGAACATAGAAGATAAGCTTCAGATTGGTTTGATTAAGCAAAAAATGACCTCCTTGTATTTGGTAATACCATTTACAAGGAGGTTTGTGTTTTTTGTTGAATATGCGGAATAATACTTTAACTTTTCTTACTGGAATGTCGGATGGAATTATACTAGTCATATTAGTTTGCTATAAGATAAATGTTGTTATTATCAAAGCAAATATCTGTTGTTTGATTATATACGAAAATCAAATCATCCATTTTCTCTGTAAACAAGTTTGTTCCGGGATTGCTCATTTCTGCAAATGCGACAATACTGTCTGTTTCAATTGCTTTTGCTTTATCGCTGACATATTCTCCTGCTTCCTGTAAGTGTTCATCAATCTGACCGTCTTTGATTTTCGGAATACTACCGATAAATTTACCAACCGCCTTACTTGTCACACTTGCTCCTTTTAACAAATTGGACTCAACAGATGATTTTTCCATGCTCTCTAAATATGTAGAACATTCACCGTAAACATCTCTGTATGTAAATGCAAGTTTTTGGATTTCTTCTTTGATTGAAAGAATATTCTCTTCCTTGAAATTACCGCTTAACATAATTTCAATTAATGAAGACATTGAGAAAGTAAACAATGATAATCTGTAATACTGAAAGTCTTTCATCAGCTCATCAAGAGTAGTTTTAACTCTATTCTGTAAGACCAATAACTTTTTCTCTTTTATCACATCACGTACTTTTTTCTGATATGAAACCATATTCTTTCTTGCAGTACGTTGGATATCTATAACCATTTTGTGGTTGCTTGTAATATACTGTTCATTATCCCAATTGTGCTTGTATTTTTCGATGATATTTGAAAGGATTTCAATATCGGCTTCGATTTCTGACTCTTTTTCAATTTGAAGGAATGAGAGAATTTTCTTTTGCATTTCTGCTATGTTGCCAAGCTGTTGTTCAATAGAGAATAAGGCGACTGCCATCATTATTGTAGCAGGGTCCATGGGCATTGCTATTGTGTTAGTTGATGACACATTGCCCACTTCTTGCAACTTAATCATTTTCGATTTTCCTTCAGTTGATTTTGAGGCTCCCCATTTAAATCCATCTTTTGCTGTTTTGAGTACATCTCCGTCTACTTTATTTACCCAAAGGTACAGTCCTTCACCAGCAACAGTCGAAGTTTGTGCAACGGTTCTGAATGCAGGCAATAAAGATGCAACACCTGCACCGAGTGTAGAAAGCTGAGCTATAGGCATACTTAAACTTTTACTTTGAGATATATCAGCTCTCACATCTAAAAGTACGTCGTCTGTTATGCTGATTAAATTATTTACCTCATCATAAGGTGTAGGGGATAATTCTTGCGAATCATTATTTTCAAACTTAATTATATTGTCCATATTGAATCTCCTTATAATTTTTTCATAACAGACTTTGTAATTTTCGCGATGCGTTTTTTTATTATAGCACAAATGAAATAATTATCACAATACCTATGCACAGAACTCCATCTACCGTAGCAAGAGGGGAGAGCTTTTATAAACACGTTTGATCTTATTTTACAACAACTAGTTCAGCACACCAGTCAAAAAAATTACTGAAATTGGGCTCAAGATCCTTAAGAATAGCTTGGAGTGATTTGAGTGAGCCGTCCCAAGAAAACACAGGGCTTTCATAATAACAATCCAATGCTCTTAAGTCGTTATCTGTAACAGGTCTTCCTAATGAGATCTTGTCTCGAACGATAAAATAATACCGTTTCATAGTATTACACCTCCTTTTCATTTATTATAACAAAATTAAAATTACCGGAGGTACCCCCACGCTTTAAAATTTTTTATTATGATTAAATTATGAAAAAGAGCGATAAAATCTCAAATTTATTTCACTCTAACTCCTACGTCGTCGACGCACAAATCCCCGCCGTCGGTTTTGCCGACGGTTCGCCGCCGTAAAGGTTATAGGGTGAACCGTCAATTTCTAAATTCGGTTAATTTTCCGAGAAGCCACAAACCCATACAGAACAAAGAAAAAAGCCAGGGAACACCTAGTGTTTCCTGACTTTGTTTTTATGGTCGGAGTGGCGGGATTTGAAGCGTTAAAAACACTCCAACAAACCCAGCAGAATCAACGAATTCGGGTATCAAAACCCCATTTTGCCGACGATTCGCCGACGGCGAAAACATGCAAATTTTGAATAAAAACCACTCGAAAAACAGGGGGTGTTGAAAAACAAGAACCCTAATTGTCTCTTTAGTAGATCGCTCATCTGTCGACAGTCGACCGACGGCTCAAACGATAAAATCTTAATAAAGTAAGAATAAATTTTGATTGGATATAAATGTTTATAATCTTCTCAATAATAACTCTTTTAATATAATGAAGAGTAGATTTTATATATTTCCCAAAAACTAAAATTGTATCTGGTGTGCACCTGAGAACGGCATTTGTAATATAATTCGGTGTCTTTAAAATGATGCTGAAATATTTTTGAAAAACGCAGGGAGAGGTCAAATTGAGTCAGTAATTATGTTTGCTACATATATTGCTTTTTGACATTTGAGGTGATATAATCTATCTGTATGTTTATGCACAAATCGCTTTGGAATGGTGGGTGAAGAAATGATACATAAAAAAACGAATAATATTGTTGTTGTTATTCTGACGGTAATAGTTTTACTTTCAGGTACGGTTGCACTCTTTTCTTTCACCTCATCACCCAAAAGATCCGACGACGAATGTAAGCACAATTTTGGTGAGTATACTGAAACCGTAAAGCCTGGGTTGTTTTCTGTTGGCGAAAGAAAAAAGATCTGCAAAAAATGTGACGAAGAAATAGTTGAAAGAGTCAATGCCACGGTCAGCTTACCGCAGATGTATCTTGACGGAAACACTGATTTTATTGCAAAAGATAGAGCGTGTATGGTCAAGGCTGATTATACTGATGGGGATATTGTGATTGATGCTTATGCTACTATCAAGTATCAGGGTCATACTTCTATGGCATTTGATAAAAAGAATTTTACAATAAAGTTTTATGAAGATGAGTCAGAAGACAAAAAGTATAAATTTTCTTTAAACGGTTGGGAAGCAACTAACAAATACTGCCTCAAAGCCAATTATATTGACCGAAGCGGAGCAAGGAATGTTGTTTCTTCAAATATCTGGAGCGATGTGGTAGCCTCGAGAAAAAATCTTGACAAAAGCATTGCTGAAACAGAATTCAAGGGCGGAATTGACGGTTATCCGTTTGCTTTGTTTATCAATAATGAATACCAGGGCTTGTACACATTCAATATTCCCAAGGATGAAGTTACCTATAACATTGCAGATGAAGAAAACGAAGCAATGTTTGTTATAAACAGCTGTTTTTCTCAGGCGGCAAACTTCAGGTCTTTGCTTAGCGAGGAGGATAAAGATGCTGTTTTTGATCTTGAATATTCGTACAATGACGATAACGAATGGCCGTACGAAAGCATAAATACCCTTATCGGATTTGTTATGAACAATGACGGCGAGGATTTTAGAAGGGGTATAGGAAGATATCTGGATGTCGATGCGGCAATCGATTACCTCGCAACTGCGTATGTGTTGGGCGTAACGGATAATTTTGCGAAAAATATGATACTGATTACATATGACTCGCAGAAGTGGATTCCTAACATGTATGACCTTGACACGGCATGTGGTCTGGCGTTTGATGGCACAAAATATTATGAGCACGATTTTTCAGTTCCCGAGGTTATGAATGACGGAAAGATAAAATCAGGCACGGACAATCTTTTGTGGGACAGAATACTTAATAATTACACAGATGAGTTCAAAGCCAGGTATTCTGAACTGAGAAAAGACATTCTTGCGACAGACAAACTTATAAAGCGTTATTCGGATTTTATACATTCGGTTCCTGCTGAGTGTTATACACAGGATATATCATTATATCGCGATACTCCGTTTGCGGATATTGACCAGGTTAAACAGATTTCTGAATTTATGAAGGCGAGAACTGCTCTTATGGATTCAATTGTTGAAAACATGTAAGGAGGCCAGAAAATGAAAGGTTATTTAAAAACAATACTTTCAACCGTATTGTGTTACCTTATGGTAATTTCTATGATACCTCTTTCATCCGTTACTGCTTTTGCAGCTGTTTCGTACACAGGTAGCGGAACAGAAACCGATCCTTTTATTGTTTCGACCGGTGCGGAATTAATTTCAGTTTTTACAAACTATAATACGGAAGATGTTTACATAGAGCTGGACAACAATATCACTCTTGATGAAACATATGTTCCGGGTAGCTTCAGTGGTCATTTTGACGGTAATTTTTATAAGATAACTGCGAAGACAACCTTTTTAAGTTCTAATGGCGGTATAATCAAGAATTTCTTTTATACCAATACTGTCGCAATAACGGAAACCGACGGCAGAACTGTAGGAGTGTTATGTAATTACAATTCAGGAGCGATAAGCGGAGTGATTGCAAGTGGTAGTATCGGTAGCGGTGATATCAGTACTAGTGCAGGCGCTGCTGTTGCTTGGGAAGGTGCAGGAATAATTGCAGGAAAAAATAGCGGTACAGTAATAAATTGCGGAGCATTAGGTTCTGTTAAAGTATATGATACTGATGGATCAAAAGCTACAGGTATAGCGGGTCAAGGCACGGTCATTAACTGCTATGTTGCTGCTGAAGTTGCAGCTTTTGGTGGCAGTAAATACGGAAGCAGTAATGATACTCCAATTAGTTTTGGTTCTGTTACAAATTCGTACTATAATCAGGATCTTTATACGGCACAAACATATGGTTTGACAACAAACGAAATGAAAACATCAAATTTTGTCAAGTTGCTCAATTCAAACCCGGTAGAATGTGACAGTAAGTGGGTACAGGATACGAGTAATAAAAACTCAGGTTATCCGATATTAACAAGAGCATTGGGAACAACCATAACATCATCTAAAACGAATTTGTTGATTAACGGTACAGAGTCGGTTACCCTTACTTGCAGTGATACATCAGCAAAGATTTATTATACACTTGACGGTACAAACCCGACGACTGCAAGCAGTCTGTATTCTGCACCGATAAGTATAACTGATGATACAGTTATTACTGTTGTTGCATATAAGAATGGACTTTACAGTTTGCCACGAAAATTCAGTTATGCTAAGTTAAGTGGTGACGGTACAGCTGAGTCCCCATACTTAATTAATACTGAAGCCGATTTGCGTGGTATGACAGAAATAAAAAAAGATACCTGTAACGAAGCTTTTTATGTGTTGACAAATAATATTGAGATGTCGGAAGAAATGCCACATTTAGGTGATTTTTGTGGTTCTTTTGACGGTCAGGGTTATACCATAAGCAATATTTATACTTCAAAATTGATAAACGGTATTTTTGAAACAAATTACGGATTAATTGAGAATCTGAATTTGAAGATTAGAGATAACAACAGGTTTGTTTCATGCACCGGAATTGTTTCTGAAAACTATGGCGTTATCTATAATTGTAATGTCGAAGGATACCTTTTTTGTTCAGCTGGAAATAGTTTTTTTGGTGGAATTGTTGCTCAAAATTACGGTAGAGTAGAAAAATGTAGTTTTGATGGTTCTTTGTACTGCCTTGAATCTTCTATGGCAGGTGGAGTTGTTGGGTACAACAAGGGAGAAATGACTTTGTGTAGCTTTAGCGGCGAAGTTGATATTTATTCAGTTTACTGGTATGCAGCTCAAGAACTGGGATTCACAAATTGGCAGGGATATGTCGGCGGTTTTGCAGGATATAACGCAGGAACAATTACGTATTCGGTTGTTAACGCAACCAGTGTCAAAAGTGCGGCTCATGATTATACGGGTGTTAAGGTAGGTCCGTTTGTGGGTGATTATAGCAAAAGTCCATCAGCTTGTTCAGCGAATGTTGGCACCGTTAGCGCAGGTAGTGGTGTGCTTGAATGGGGTGTGATTGAGACTAATGCTTATTGTAGTGGATCGGGTGTAATTGATCCGTTGCCGGATGTACATGATCACGATTTTCTTGTTTCGCTTAAGCCACCTGTTTGTTATGAGTTGAGATATATCGCGTTCGATTGTTCGTGCGGTATTAGCTTTACAACTTCCAGAGGATATTTAGATGAATATCGGGACATGCAGCACGATTATTCAGGTGTTTATCCTGTTGTAACTAAAGAGCCGACTTGTACCGAGAAGGGCGAGATGTCGAGACATTGTAACAATTGCAGTTATGTGGATGTTTATGAAGTTCTTGAAATAAGTCACGGCGATACAGTGTTGACAGATCCGTCATTATATCCCGAGAGTGCTCATAATTATGAAAGTAATACGGATGATACTCAGACGTTTACGCAACCCGGCGCAACTCAGCTACATATTACTTTTAGCAGTGAGACGTACACATATTATTCGGATTATATTTATATTTATTATCTGAATAATGCCGGTTCAAGAGTACGCTACGGTTCTTATATGTATGATGAGTTACGCAACAAAACAATTACCGTTCCCGGAGATACTGTGGAAATTCGTTTGACATCAGATTCATCTAATGAAAACTATGGGTATAGGATTATTTCTATTTATGCGGACATGTCAGAGTGTGGTGGTTGCGAAAAAAATATAGATAGTTCACTTTATCCCGAAAGTTCGCATAATTATGTAAATAATACAAATGAAACAAAAACTTTTTCCTATCCTGGTGCGAGTGAATTGGAAGTAACATTCAGCAGTAGTACATACGTTGAACAACGTTATGATTATATTTACGTTTATGATGGAGATAACAATCAGATTGGTAAATACACAGGAAACGAACTTGCAGGAGTAACGCTTACTATTCCTGGTGATACCTTTAAAGTCAAGTTAACATCTGATGGCAGCTATGTATATTACGGATATTCTTTTACATCCATAAATGCTACCGTAGGATACGGTGAATGGACTGTTGAATATGCACCGACTTGTACTGAAAAAGGTTTAAAGGCAAAAATCTGCACTATATGTAACGAGAGAGTAACAAAGGAGCTTCCGGCTCTCGGACATACAAGAGAAACTATTCCTGCCGTTTCTGCAACATGCACCGAAACAGGACTTACTTCTGGTACTAAGTGTTCTGTTTGTCAAGAAATTTTGTATTCTCAAGGGGTAATTGCAGCAAAAGGACACAACTATATCGGAGTGGTAACAACAGAAGCGACCTGTACGCAGGACGGTGTCAGAACATATACATGTTCATCTTGCTCAGACTCGTATACTGAAGTTATTCCGGCATTAAACCATAATGCTGATAAAACGATAACGATAGATAAATCTCAATATCATTATCCGGAAAGTGGTCATAATTACAGTAACAATACTAATCAAAGTAAAAGCTTTACTTATCCGGGTGCAGTTGAATTGATCCTTACTTTCAGTACGAGTACCAAACTTGAATCGAATTATGATTATATTTACCTTTATGATGGCAATAACAATCAGGTAGGTAAATATACGGGAACGTCACTGGCGGGTGCAACCATAACGATCCCGGGTGATACATTTACAATCAAACTCACGTCAGACAGTTCGACGGTATATTACGGTTATTCATTTACTTCAATTGTTGCGAAAGAAAGTGCTGGTTATGGTGACTGGTTTGTTGATGTGGAAGCCGGTTGTGTTGAACCTGGTGTTGAAAAAAGAGTGTGTTCAATTTGTAGCTATGAGGATACAAAAGAAATTCCGGCAACAGGACATACTCATACACCTGTAACAACAGATCCGACCTGTACAACCGCAGGTAGGATTGTATACACCTGTCACTGCGGTGATACATATTCAGAGGTAATTGTCGCAACGGGACATAATATTGAGTATTATTCTGTTGATTCTACTTCGTGTGTTGATATTGGCTATGAATGTTATAAATGTACTGTTTGCGGAGTAGAGTACGGCAAGACTCTTTATGAACCCTTAGACCACACACCAGGTGAGTGGGAAGTTATAGTAGCAGCAACATGCACCGAGGACGGCTATAAAATCAAGAAATGTACTGTATGTGAAATCGAGCTTGAGCGTGAAGATATCGCGGCAAAAGGACACAACCATATCAGTGAAATAGTTACTGAGGTTACATGTCTTGAAGATGGCTTGAAGCGCTACATATGCTCTGATTGTGCAGACAATTATGAGGAAGTTCTTCCGGCAACGGGACATAGTTATGAAGAAGAAACAATTGCTGAGGCTACATGTCTTGAGGATGGTGCTAGACGTTATACTTGTACTTCCTGCGGTGACAGTTATGACGAAGTTCTTCTAGCAACGGGACACACCGAGACGACTATAAGAACAGAGCCGACCTGTTCAGCGGATGGGTCAGTGCAACATTTGTGTGAAGTATGTGGTGATGTGCTTGAAGAAACGGAATTTCTTCCGATGATTCCTCATACTTATGAAGAATCAATAATTATTGAACCGACCTGTGTTGCAGAAGGCACAAAGAGATTCACCTGTTCTGTCTGCGATGACAGTTACGATGACACTATCCCTGCAACGGATGAACATACGATTATGACTATCCGAAAAGAACCTACCTGCACAAAGATCGGCACGGAGCAATGCCTCTGTGAAGTTTGCGGCGATATGGTTGGTGATCTGGTAATCCTGCCTAAGATAGATCATGTTTATGGTGAATGGACTGTGATTACAGTTCCAACCGAAACAGAGGATGGTTCAAAAGCTCATAGTTGTACTTCGTGTGGACAAAATGAAACAAGTGTAATTCCGTCACCGGATTTTGTAACTGATAGTGGTGTTGCATTTGACCTTACAACCCGATTTGTAACGGGCTTGAATGCAGGCTTATCATCGCTTGAAAATTATGTTTCATTAGATGATGATAATTATCAATGGTCTTATGAAACACAGAACGGAAAGTTGGGTACTGGTTCAAAGGTCACACTGAAATATGGTGAAAGCGTAATCAGTGAATACACTATTCTGGTTTACGGTGACACAAACGGTGACTCGTGGTACGATGGTCAGGATGCGATTATTGTCGATTGCCTTGTAAGCGGAATGCTTACATGTGAGGACGTTGGCGAAGCTGTTTATATGGCTGCAGACTGCAACCACGACGGTGTGATTGATGCGCTTGATGTTGCTCTTCTTAACGAGGCGGGTACACTCCTTGTAAATGTTGATCAGTCAGAATCTGCAGCCGTTCTTCTCGAAACATCATCAGCTTATGTTGAATATCTCGACCTCATCGACCAATCTCCTGAAATTGAGGTTGAAGACGAGACAGATACAGAAATTGACACAGACACCGATGCTGAACAGGAAGAAACTACTGAAACAGATGTTGACACAACACCCGAACAGGATGAAATCAAAGCAGAAACAAGCATTTTTGAAATGATAATTAACTTTATCAAATCAATCTTTGAAATGCTCTTTGCATATATCCCTGTTCCACTTAAATAAATCAGTAAGAACTTAGAGAGAGTATGACAGTCAAAAGTCATACTCTCTTTTATAACTATTTATTTATAAATGATTAAAAGATGCAAATTTAAAAAATTTGCACCTGAAAATATATTGATGAACCAACACAGAGGTGCATTTTGAAAAATTTGCACCTGTACTGCACCGGGAAAATGCATTGGTGAACCAATACAGAGGTGCAAAGGTGCATTTTTTCTGCAAAAGTCGAAAAAATTTTTAAGTGTTTTTTCTATATTCTGATTTTTTTTAAAACTGAAATTCAAATTTTTTTGCACTTTTGCACCTAATTTTGACAGAAACTAAGGAAAACCAACACTTTTCTTAGGTGCATTTCAGGTGCATTTAAAATAAATTTGCACCTAAACACATCATTACACTTAAGTAAATAAGGGAGCTATCTCATATTTACTCATATTTTATATAAAGTGAACGATAATTGATGCAATGAGAGATGAAACCATAAACTTATTTTCTGGTGACCTCTCCGCCGACGGTTCGCCGCCGTAAAGGTTATAGGGTGAACCGTCACTTTCTCGATTCGGGCAATTTTGCGCAACATAAAAAATCCATACAAAACAAAGAAAAAAGCCAGGGAACACATAGTGTTTCCTGACTTTGTTTTTATGGTCGGAGTGGCGGGATTTGAACGATTAAAAACACTCCGAGAAACCCAGCAAAACCAACGAATTCGGGGTTCAAAACCCATCTTCGCCGACGTCATGCCGACGGCAAAAACGCGCAATTTTTGCTTAAAAACTCACTTAAAAACAGGGGAACTGTTGTAAAATAGGAAACCGAACTATCCCTTAAATAGACCTATCCACCGTCGACTGATGACCGACGATGCAACAGCTAAAAAGTGTAAAAAATAAGTGTTGGTTTTTGGTACAGTATACAATTGAATTATCTTTTTAAAAGTAGTACAATTATCTGCATAATAATGGAAAAGTGTATAATTTTACAAATAAGATTCTGATACATATAACTTGTCCTTTAAGGAGGAAATAAAAATGAAAACTTTCAGAAGATTTTTAGCATCGCTTATGGTAGCGGTTATGGTGTTGACTGCTGCTCCGTTGAGCGGTTTTGTGGGATTGGAGCTGAACCTCGACTGGCTCAGCTTCGATTGGCTTGACTTTGCCCCGAAAGCGAGTGCTGCTTCATATAGTGGCACCTGTGGTGATAATCTTACATGGTCGCTTGACACAGGTACAGGCGAACTCATTATCAGTGGTGAGGGTGCAATGACGGATTATTCATATTCGTCAGAAGCTCCTTGGTATAACTACCGCTCATCAATCAAAAAGGTAACGATTGAAGATGGTGTTACAAGCATCGGTTCTTATGCTTTCGACTATTGTACAAGCCTTAAAAGTATCACAATCCCAGACAGTGTAACAAGCATCGGTGATTGTGCGTTCTATGATTGCTGGAGTATTACAAGCATAATAATTCCTGACAGTGTTACACACATTGGTAATAATGTGTTTTCTATAGGAGGCGGCTGGACGTACATATACGTAGGTAAAGGCGTTAAAACATTATCGTTCCTTGAAGTAATAGATACCACTATGGTGGAAATGCATTTCTCCGGTAGTCTGGAGGAGTGGTGTCAACTGGATGGTTTTACTGATTTATATTATGATTCGCTTTATCTCAATGGATCAAAGGTTGAAGGAGATCTGGTAATACCTGATGGAATAAAACGAATAGGGGCAAACGCTTTTAACGGGCTGAATGATATTACAAGCGTAACAATCCCTGACAGTGTAACAAGCATCGGTAGAGGTGCATTTCGT
Source organism: Acutalibacteraceae bacterium (assembly GCA_045538055.1). Taxonomy (GTDB): domain Bacteria; phylum Bacillota; class Clostridia; order Oscillospirales; family Acutalibacteraceae; genus CAG-488. Next base: position 2,031 of record JAZSQQ010000054.1, on the reverse strand, counting down.
TACTGTGAAAGTCTTACAAGCATCACATTCGGTAACGGTGTGACAAGCATCGGTGATTCTGCGTTCTCTGGTTGCTACAGCCTTACACGTATCGCAATCCCTGACAGTGTCACCAGTATCGATTATGATGCATTCTACGACTGTATAGGAATCACAGAACTTACAATGCCGATATCTGCAAAGATATATAACAATAGTGATACTTTCGGCGGATGTACAAATATTGAAAAAATCACTCTTACCAAAGGTAACGGCACAGTGCAGAATTACAGCACATCAATAAGCTACAACGAGACAAACACATACTACGGTTACACCCCATGGTATATCAGCGGTTGTCCTGAAATAGTAATTGAAGAAGGCGTTACGGCTATAGGATCTTATACATTCTATAATTGCACAAATCTTGATTTTATACATTATTTAGGTGACAGCAGTCAGCTTACGGTGGGTTCTTCGGCTTTATCCAGAACTTCGGCAGAGATTCACGATTGTATAGCGGTTTCAACATCACCTTTAGTCTGTACACAAGAAGGAATGGGTAATTGGTACTGTGAGGAATGTAATGAGAATATAGTAAGTGATGTAGAGTTTTCTGCCCTCGGCCACGATTTCGGTGATTGGCAGGAGACAACAGTTCCAACCTGTACCGAAACAGGTGTTGAGACAAGAAGTTGTTCGCGCTGTGATGTTACGGAAACAAGAGTGTCGGATACTCTTGGACACGATTTCAGTGATTGGCAGGTAACTACAGCACCAACTTGTACGGAAACAGGAGTTGATACAAAGTACTGCTCTCGCTGTGATGTTACAGAAACAAGAGTGTCGGATGCTCTTGGGCACGATTGGTCAAATAACGACGGAATTTGTGCAAGGGATAACTGCGGACTCGAGTGTGAACATCCGGAAGAATCTATAACATGGGAAACCGTTGTTGAACCGACCTGCGCACCCGGTCTGGAATATGGATCCTGTAACATTTGCGGAATTAAAAAAACCGAAACAATTGTATGCGACAGTTCAACATATCCCGAATCTCCGCATAACTATACTAATAACTATAGCAAAACATGGAACTTCAGTTACGCGGGAGCGAATAAGCTTATACTTAAGTTTTCAAGCTCAACTCAGACTGAAAATAATTATGATTACATTTATATCTATAACAGTGCAGGTACACAGATAGGTAAATACAGCGGAACTCAGCTTTCGGATACTGAAATTGAGGTTGAAGGCAGTAGCTTCCAGATTAAACTTACATCAGATAGTTCCCAAGTTTACTATGGATTCAAATTTGATTCAATTACAGCAATTGTAGAGAGTGTTGGAATCGAAAGAGAAATCCCTGCAATATCAGATCACGACTGGTCAAACAATGACGGTATTTGTGCAAACGGTTGCGGAACAGGATGTTCTCATCCATCTTTTACACAAGGAGAGTGTGATGCCTGCGGAAGTACGTGTGCAGTCATCGGGCACGATTTCGGTGATTGGAAGGTAACGACAGCACCTACTTGTAACGAAATAGGAATTGATACAAAGTACTGTTCACGTTGTGATGCAACCGAAACGAGACCGGTTGTTGCTCTCGGACACAATTTGGCTGAAAACAGCAACGTATGTTCTGTTTGCGGTAAAAACGGTGGTACTTGCGGTACGTCACTTATTTGGACGTTGGAAGAAAACGGCACGCTTATCATCAGCGGTACCGGAGTAATGACTAATTATTCGGATGCCGCTTCTGTTCCGTGGTATACACTTCGTCCGTTTATTACAAGCGTTGTTATTACTGACGGAGTAACCTCGGTAGGTAACTATGCATTTTATAGCTGTGCTGCAGTTACTGAACTCACAATGCCGGTTTCTGCAAAGATATACAACAGCAGTAATACATTCAGCGGCTGTACAAACATCGAAAAAATCACTCTTACTAAGGGTAACGGTACGGTGCAGAATTACGGTACGTCGACAAGCAGTAGTTCAACGAACACATATCATGAATACACCCCGTGGTATATCAGCAAATGTTCC